>JBFKFZ010000072.1:0-14776 GCA_041633555.1 Paracoccaceae bacterium
GCCGCTGCAGGTCCGAAACCGGCGGCGGCAGATCGGAGCCGACGGGGTCCAGCACCAGATCGGTGACAAGTCGGATGCGCGGCAGCAGGAGCGAAGGCCCCTCGTCAAAAAGCTCCACCCTGCGGCGCTGCATCCGGCGCGTGTTTACATAGATCTCCACGCGGGCGAGCGCTTCTGGCGGGTGACCGGACAACCGTTCGACCAGTCCGCTTACCAGGTGCCGGGGAAAGTCCGCGCCCGGCGGGCAGGCGAAGACCCGGGGCAATGCCGATGACTCAAACATCGCCTGCCGCCTTCAGCATCGCCTCGGCCGCATCAATGCCCGCCCGACTGCCCACGTCGCACCAGCCGCCCCGATGCACAACCCCGTAAAGGCGCTGGCGCCCGATCATCAGGTTCCATACGGCGTTCAGGGAAAATGCTTGTTCAGGGATCTCCGCCAGCAGTTCGGTCGCCAGAATCTGCGCGCCGGTATAGACCAGATCAGAGCCTCGACGCAGTTTGCCGTCCTCGGTCTGAGTAAAATCGCCTGCGCCGTGATGCCCGGTCGCTGCGGCAGTAGGAACCAGCAGAAGCAACGCATCCATCTGGCCCGGATCCCATGCGGCTCGCAACTGCGCAATTGGATTGTGTCCGGTCCATACGGCGTCAGCATTCAGCGTGAATACCGGCTGATCCCCTAGTTTGGGCAGCGCCAGACGTAATCCTCCGCCGGTCTCCAGCAGGGCGCCGGTTTCGTCAGAAATCGCCACGCCGCTGCCTTCGAGATGTGCCGTTATCATCGGCGCAAAATAATGAACATTTGCCACGATGTGGGGAACGCCCGCTGCCTTGGCCAGATTTAGGGCATGGTCAATCAGCGGCCGGCCGGCCACCGGAATGAGCGGTTTTGGGCGCTCTTTGGTCAAGACACCCATGCGGGTACCCTTGCCGGCGGCAAACAGCATCAAGGCTTGCGGTTGATCGGACATGGGACCTTCAGCAGGTTCAGATGGTTGGTGTCTGGTTCCGGCAGATCGCGCAGCACGATGCGGCGCAGAGTTTTCAGCGCAGGATGGTCGAGGTCGGTCATCAGATGCTGCCAGACCCGCGGGATCAGATCGACATAGTGGGTCTTTCCGGCATTCAACGACAGCCTTGCAAACACGCCAAGGATGCGCAGGTTCCGCTGTGCTCCGTATACCGCGACGGCCAGCCCCAAAGCATCAGCGTCGCAATCGCTGCACCGGATATAGCGATCGAGCAGATGCTGGTCCAAACCTGGCGACAGATCGCGGCGTGCGTCACGCAACATCGACACGAGATCATAGGCCGGATGGCAGAGAAATGCGTCCTGGAAGTCGAGCAACCCCACGCGTCGGGCACCTTCTCGATCGGGCAGCCAGATCATGTTCTCGGAATGGAAATCGCGAAGTGCGAGAACCGGCTGGTGATCGGCGAGAGAAGCCAGAAGTCGAGTCAACTCGGCCTTGAGGCTGTACGCTGTATCACGCGTGCGCGCGCCCTGAGGCAGATACCATTCGTAAACGAGGCTCGCGAACTCAACCAACTCCGCCGCAGAGAACCTCGACAAGGCGTCGGGAAGAGGCGCCCGGTGCAGGTGACTGAGCGTATCGATTGCGGCGTCATAAAGTGTTCGTTCCAAGGCCGAATCCTCGGCCATCTGGCGGGCAAATACCCTGTCGCCGAAATCCTCCAGCAAAAGCAGCCCGTTCTGGTAATCGGACGCGAAGACCTCCGGAGCGCTGAGGCCGATGTCATTGAGGTGAGAGGCGATCATGACGAAGGGTCTCAGGTCCTGGCTGCTGGTGGGACCGATATCCATCAAGACAGCGCGCTTGCCCTTCTTGTCGCGGACGCGTTCGTATATCCGCCCGGAAGCATCGCCGGCCAACGGCTGCCTTTGCGCGCCAGACCAACCGGCATGCTTCAGGAACGCATCGATCGGGGCTTTCCGATCCGCCATGTCAGGAACAGTCCTCAACTTGCCCCAGCAGGGCCCTGAGCCGCTCGTGCCATTCCCCGCGCTGCGCCTCGATTGTCAGTATCCGGGCAGTATCCGACGAGCCGTGTTGGATATCTATCCAGAGCGCGTTTTTTGGCGCCTGATCGCCCAAACGGTCAGGCCACTCGACGAGGCAGACCGCAGTTTCGAACGCCTCTTCAAGCCCCAGTTCATGAACTTCGTCGGGCGTCGAAAGGCGATAAAGATCGGCGTGCCAAAGCTCTGTAAGGCCATCGTCATAGGTCTGGATGAGCGTGAAGGTCGGCGAGGGCACATCTTCTTCCAAACCGGCGGCGGCAAGGCGGGTCCGGATGACGGCGCGGGCAAAATGGGTTTTCCCCGCTCCAATCTGTCCTGCGAGCAACAGCGTGTCGCCCGGCTGCAGCAGTGGCGCCAGCGCCCGGGCGAAGGCGGCGGTTTCCTGTTCCGACAAAAGCTCGAGGGTTACTGACGATCGGGCGGACATGAGCGTGTTGTACAGCCGCCCGCGGCCATCGCAAGTTCCTTCAGGCGGAAACCGTCTCGGCCCGGCGGCGGGGGTAACGCTGCATTCGCGTGGTAGCGCTGCGGCTTTGCTGGCCCGGTGCCTTGAATCCGACCAGTGTTGCGCCACCCGAAAGCGGGGCAAAGCGGCATTCCAGCAGCCGGCCATCCCGCAGCCGGATGTCGGCGGACCATTCGGCCCTGTCGCCGAAACTCGTGACGAATTCGCGCAGGTCTCCCCAGACCGGGGTCGGCGCACATTTTTCGTTCCAATCCCGCGTCGCGTCGGCAATACCGAAATTGTCGATGGTGGTCGAAGGGTCCGCCCCCCATAGCCGAGCATAGGCCGAGTTTGACAAGGTCAGCGAACCATTTGCGGAGAAAACGGCGATGGCTTCTTCAAGGCTGTCGAGCACGGCCTGAACCGTTTCCATTTCAGCCCGGAAGCGACGTGTCAACGAGACTTCGGCGCTGATATCCTCGAACAGGAATGCGACCGCTCCATCTGGATGCGGTCGCCCTGTAACCCGGTAGGTCTGTCCCGATGCCAGTGACCAGGTTTCCTCGTAAGTGCCACTCGATGCAGCGGCTTCGAGTTCGTACATACGCTGGCGCCACGACTTGTAGTCCTTCGGTTCCGGCAGGATCTTCTTCTCACGCAGCCGGTCAAGAACGGACTGCAAGCTCGGCCGGGCAATCAGAAACTCGGGCGGAAGGCGGGTAAGATCGGCCAGTGCCGGATTGAACAGGGTCAACTTGCGGGACTTGTCGAAGATCGCCAGACCGACGGTCAGGTCCGAGAAGGTCTTGGTCAGCGTCTGAACGAATTCGCGCAAGGAAGTTTCTGCTTTCAAGGTCTTGTCGGCGGACACCGCCATGAACAGGCTTTCTTCACCCGCGAACGTGCGGCAGCAGTCGTACCAGCGAGGTTCCGGTTCCTTCGGCAACTTTGCGGACAGCCGGAAGGTCACGACCGAATCGGCTGCCTTGCTGAATTGCGCGAGGTCAAACAAGGGGGCAGGCGGCCAGCTTGGGGCCAGTGCGTCGGGCCGGCTGGATGCCGACAGGTTCAGGTATGTTGAATTTGCCCAGGTGATTGCGCCGTCGGGACGCTGCCGCCACATCAGGAACGGCGCGCGATCTGCGGTGTTGCGGAGTGTCTCCAACTCCCGTTCCATCGCGGCCAATCTGTGGCGCTCCAGATCGACGCGCATGTCGGCTGTTTCGCTTTCCACGAGGCAAAGACGCGCCAGCCCATCGCGCCATTCCGCATGGATCTGAGAATTGCCGTCGCGCGAGGTCAGTCGGGCATGACCGCTCTCGGCCAGTTCCTCTAGATCCTGCAGGATGTCCGGGAATCGGGGTTGTAGCAGAGAGGTAAGTCTCACCCAATCCGACCGCCCCCTGGGCGCCCCTGACAGGATTTGCTTTGCCGCTTCGGTTGCATTCACCAACCGCTCGTCGTCGAAGAGATAGGCGACTGACTGGTCCGGGTCCATCATGAATCCCGTCGCCCGGCGGCGGCTGCGGGCCTCGATCAGAGCCATGAGCCAAATGGCAGCGACCGCTACGATAAAGGAAAAGCCGAGCAAAGCGCCAAGCTGCGCCAGGAAGGAATAGTTCATTCTGCACCGTCCCCGTGTCGGAATTGCTGCCCGACATTGCCCGAGGATGGTTAATTGCCCGTTAACCTTCCTTCAGCCGGTGATTGGGACATTCTCACCCAATCCGCGTCCTTCTTCCTTTGGCTGGGCGAGGATCTGGTGCAGCGGCCAGGTCACTTCGACGATCGCTCCGGTTCGCGCGCCAGCGACCGGCCGGCCCGTGACACGATCGCTTCCGTTCGAGAAATTCACCTCCGCCCCCGAACGTTCCAGCAAGGTCTTGGCAATGAAGAGGCCCAATCCCATGCCGCGATAACCGGGCCGTTCCTTTTGCTGTGACGGGTTGCGCCGCTTGCGCACGAATGGGTCGCCGATCTTCCCCAGCAACTGGGGTGGAAACCCCTGACCATCGTCAACAATACGCACGAGGATATCGCTGTCTGACCACCGCACGTCGATCCAGATGCGGGTCTCGGAAAAATCGACGGCATTCTGGATCAGGTTGCGCAGGCCGTGAATGATCTCGGGACGTCGTTGAACGACGGGCTGCCTATCGCTGCCACCGGGCCCCCGGTGAGCCGAAACCTCGATCTTCTTGCCACGGTCCGAGTGCGGTTCTGCCGCCTCGCGGATGATCTCGGCCAGCGGTACGGTATGGATCTGGGCATCGTCTTTGCCCGCATGTCCCATCGACCGCAGGATGTCGCGGCATCGGTCCGCCTGATCGCCGATCAGCCGGGCGTCCTCCTGCAACTCGGGGCTGTCCGAAAGCTCCTCGGTCAACTCGCTGCTGGCCAGCTTGATCGTTGCAAGCGGCGTCCCAAGCTCATGCGCCGTGGCGGCAACGACCCCGGCCAGATCAGTCAGCTTCTGTTCACGGGCGAGAGCGACCTGGGTCGCCAGAAGAGCCTCTGACATCGAGTTGAGTTCGAATGTGATGCGCCGTGCATAGGCCCCGAGAAACACCACGCCGATGACGATCGCGAGCCAGAACCCGAAGACGAAATCGGTGGGCAGCCGCATGACGAATCCCATATCGGTGCGCAACTTGATGTGGAACCACATGACCAGGGTGGTCAGCACGATCGCGAGGCTTCCGACAATCAGCGTCGGACCGGTACGAAGCGTGCTGGCAGAGATGGTGACCGGGGCGAGAATGAGCAGGGCGAACGGATTGTTCAGCCCTCCCGTTAAGTAGAGAAGTGCGGCGAGCTGAGTGATGTCGAAGACCAGCATCCACATCACTTCGGTCTCGGAGAGCCGCTTGTTTTCGGGATAGATGAAGATCGCGACAAGATTGGCGATCACCGAGGCCCCGACCGCCATGAAGCAAGGTCCCAGATCGAGATCGAGATCGAACCACTGTCTTGCAACCAGTATCGCCGAAAGCTGCCCGGTAATCGCGATCCAGCGCAGGACGATCAGGGTCCGCAGCCGAACCCAGTTGCTGCGCCGAACTTCGTTGAACAGTGCGGCATTCGAAGTTGCCATTTAAAGGTCCGGGCTAGGTTGCGTCACGCTATCCCCTTGATAGTGGCGGCCGATGCTGGGATCAATGCGACGAAAACAGACAGGAGTGCAGCTATGGTCCAGACCCAGACCTATGCGGTTGTCGCGGCAGTTGCGGTTGTCGGTCTCTTGGGCGCTACGATGTACTATGCCAGCCGCGCCGGTTCCGACGACGCTTTCGCAGATTGCCGCGAATCGGCCATCGCCGGCGGAGCGGGCAGTATCGGAGGTCCGTTCACGCTGGTCGACGAGACCGGAAAGACTGTGACGGACGAGGACGTGTTCACCAAACCCTCTCTGGTCTATTTCGGCTATGCGTTTTGCCCAGATGTCTGCCCGGCAGACACGGCCCGGAATGCCGAGGCCGTCGACGCGGCTGCAGCGCTGGGCTATGACGTGCAACCCGTGTTCATCTCGGTTGACCCGGATCGTGACACGCCGGAAGTTGTCGCAGAATTCACCGACTATCTGCACGAAGACATGCTGGGCCTGACCGGGTCGGTCGAGCAGGTCAAGGCCGCATCGCAAGCCTACAAGACCTATTACCGCAAACATGACGGCGACCCTGACTATTACCTCGTCGACCACTCGACCTTTTCCTACCTCGTCCTGCCCGAAAAGGGTTTCGTGGAATTCTTCAAGCGAGACGAGTCGGCAGAGGGTCTGGCGAACAAGATGGCCTGCTATCTCGATGTCGCAGGCTACGGAAATTGACCTCGGCTTACCACCGCAATAATGTTGCGGGGCCGTTGCAGAGGAGCTCGGATGTCTGAACCTGACAAGCCTGATCTTGGCGACGACAGAACCCTGCTCTTGGTCGATGACGATGAAGCCTTCCTGCGACGGCTTGCAAGGGCAATGGAAAAGCGGGGCTTCGTGCCCGAGATGGCCGGGTCGGTGGCGGCGGGCAAGGCCTTTGCGACGGCGCGGCCACCGGCCTATGCCGTGGTTGATCTTCGGCTGGAGGACGGCAACGGGCTGGATGTTGTCGAAACCATTCGTAAAAAGCGACCGGACAGCCGGATCGTCGTTCTGACCGGTTATGGCGCGATCGCGACCGCCGTGGCGGCCGTGAAGATCGGGGCAACGGACTATCTGTCGAAGCCCGCCGATGCGAACGACATCACCAGTGCTCTTCTGGCAAATGCCGCGGAACTGCCGCCGCCGCCAGAAAATCCGATGTCGGCAGATCGGGTGAAATGGGAACATATCCAGCGGGTCTACGAGCTTTGCGACCGCAATGTCAGTGAAACCGCCAGACGGCTGAACATGCATCGCCGGACGCTGCAGCGCATTCTGGCGAAGAGAAGCCCGCGCTAGGCGTCTAAAGTATGTCGAAGCGCTTGCGAACCCGATCCACTTTTTTGCCGTCGCGCAAGGGGATCCCGACCAGCCGGTCGTAATCCCTGAAACCCATCTTGGCATAATACCGCAAGCCACCCTCGTTGTCGGCGCGGATAGTGGCATCAATGGTGCGGACACCGGCATTCCTGGCGGCATCCATGGTTGCATTGAATAGCTCTGTTCCGATGCCCTTTCCGGTCAGGCCCGGCTTGGCGAATGTGGCAATGATCGCCCACCCCGCGGGGAGCGGGTCTTCATGGTCATTCGGCCATAGCAAACATTGAAACCCGGCGAGGTTGTTTTTCATCTCGGCAATTGTGCAGGAAATCAGCCCCTCTGGTGCAACATAGTGGTGCAGCATCCGGTTCTCGACGAAGGGCCGTTGATGCGCGGTTGTTCCGCCGATCCGAATGATCTCGTTCAGCAGGTCGGTCATTGCGGCTGTATCAGCGGGTAGGGCATTGCGTGTGGTAATCATGGGTAGACCTTAGATTTCGGCAAGCAAGCCGTGATGGCGGGCCGTGAATTCCTCCCGTACCTCGACCGGCGGCCGCAGTTTGATCGAAAATCCCTTGATCAGACTATGGTTTGGAACCCCAAAGAACCTGTCGGCCTCGGCCTTGGAAAAACCTGCAATTTGCGTCGCCTCCAGCCAGGCGCTGATCCTGTCTGCTTTCTTGATCTGCTTCTTGATGGCGGCCGGAATCTGCGCCGGCAGACCGAAACGTATATGGATCGCCGCCGTCAGCCGGTCATCAAGCGCGCCGTAGCCGGAGCCGACCGCAGCCTTTACCGGGCTGATCATGTCACCGATCACGTATTCCGGTGCGTCGTGAAGCAGGGCTGCCAGACGCCATTTGGCCGCCGCGCCGGGATTCATGGCCTCGAAGATCTGTTCGACCAGCAGCGAGTGCTCTGCCACGGAATAGGCATAGTCTCCGCGGGTCTGGCCGTTCCAGCGCGCAACGAATGCCAAACCATGTGCAATATCCTCGATCTCGATATCGACGGGCGTCGGGTCGAGCAGATCCAGCCGGCGGCCAGACAGCATCCGTTGCCAGGCACGGGGTTGTTTCATCAGTAACCTCCTCCAAGCGCCCGGACATTAGCCATCCGTCACCAGCATTGTCGAGGTGGCAATCGGATGCTATCTGACCCCGGAACCGGAGTGAAGGAGCGCGGCGACATGCCGAAGGATTACATCATCAAGGATATCGGTTTGGCATCCTATGGCCGCAAAGAGCTTGATATCGCCGAGACCGAGATGCCGGGACTCATGGCCCTGCGAGAGGAATATGGCGTTGCCAAACCGCTGAAGGGCGCGCGTATCGCCGGTTCCTTGCACTTGACGATACAGACTGCTGTGCTTATCGAGACGCTAACGTCTTTAGGTGCCGATGTCCGCTGGGCCTCCTGCAACATCTTTTCGACACAGGACCACGCCGCGGCGGCCATCGCCGAGGGCGGGACGCCGGTCTTCGCGATCAAGGGCGAGACGCTTGAGGATTACTGGTCCTATACCGACAGGATTTTCCAGTTCCCGGAAGGCATCTGCAACATGATCCTCGATGATGGCGGGGATGCGACGATGTATGTGCTGCTGGGCTCCCGCGTCGAGGCTGGCGAGACCGCCCTGATCGAAGTGCCGACCAGCGAAGAAGAGGTCTGCCTGTTCAATCAGATCAAGAAGCGGCTTGCTGAGAGCCCGGGCTGGTTCACCGAACAACGTGATGCGATCCGGGGCGTGTCCGAGGAAACCACAACTGGCGTGCATCGGCTCTACGACCTGCACAAGAAGGGTCTGCTGCCGTTCCCGGCAATAAACGTGAACGATTCCGTCACCAAGTCGAAGTTCGACAACAAGTATGGTTGCAAGGAATCCCTGGTCGACGGTATTCGGCGAGCCACAGACACGATGATGGCCGGCAAGGTCGCTGTCGTCTGCGGCTATGGCGATGTCGGCAAGGGGTCTGCAGCGTCGCTGCGCGGAGCAGGGGCACGCGTCAAAATCACCGAGATAGACCCTATTTGTGCACTTCAGGCGGCCATGGATGGTTATGAAGTTGTTGTGCTCGAGGACGTCGTTGGAAGCGCCGATATCTTCATCACCACGACCGGAAACAAGGACGTGATCCGCATCGAGCATATGCGCGAAATGAAGGACATGGCGATCGTGGGCAATATCGGCCATTTCGATAACGAGATACAGGTCGCCGCTCTGAAGAACCACAAGTGGACCAACATCAAGGAGCAGGTTGACATGATCGAAATGCCTTCGGGCAGCCGGATCATCCTGCTCAGCGAAGGCCGCTTGTTGAATCTTGGCAATGCCACGGGCCATCCGAGCTTCGTCATGTCTGCCAGCTTCACCAACCAAGTTTTGGCGCAGATCGAGCTTTGGACACGGCACAAGGTCTATCAGCCGGGCGTATACATTCTCCCCAAAGCCCTCGACGAGAAGGTAGCGAGGCTGCATCTCGGACGAATTGGGGTGAAACTGACGGAACTCCGGAAAGATCAGGCGGACTATATCGGCGTGACCATCGACGGACCGTTCAAACCCGAACATTACCGATACTAGCCACCCGGCCTTTCAAGCCATGGTTTCATGAACTCCTGCTGGTTCGCCGCCAAGCTGCGGCGAACCGTTGCACATGGGAAGTTTTGGGGATTTTTCACTTTGTGTCCGGCGGCTGCGCCCTTAGGTTTCGTGGTGGCCCGAAATACGGGTCATGAAGCGGGACTGTACCCGGTAACAGGTGGGAGCTTATTGATGGGAAAACGCGACGATCTTATTGCGGCATATGCCGAGGACTTGAGAACCAAATGTGGGGTGAACCCCGACATGGACCTTCTGACCAAGGTCACAATTGGCTGCGGGCCGGCGATTTACAATGCCGACGCCGCAACGGTTGCGGGTACGCAGGCCAGCGAGTTGGAGACGGTCAAGGACAACTTCCTGATCAAGAAACTCGGCCTGAACGACGGTCCCGATCTCATGGCGGCGATCAACTCCGTAATCGACAACTATGGCAGGTCCGAGCGCAACAAGTATCGCGCGGTTGTCTATTACATGCTGACCAAACATTTCGGCAAGGAATCGGTTTACGGCTAAGCCGCGTTCAGACGATCGTGTCGCCCGCCGGCTCCGGCGGGCGCTTTCGTTAAGACGACCTATCCCAACCTTAAGAAAACGCGCCGAATTCTAGGCACTTGCCATTTGCCTTGGCGCAACAATTCGCCTAGGGTCCCTCTTGTCGGACCAGTAGGGTCGGAACCTAATTCGAACACGTGGGTGCCTGAGGGAGCACGTGGGGTGGTGGAGGGTTCCGAGGGGTCGGGACCCTCCTTTTCTTTCAGAAGAGCCCAAGTATCGCGCCAATGATCGCGCATCCACCGACGACATAACCGCTGTTGATCAATGTCAGGGCTAGGGGACGACCTTCGTAGGCGTGATTGTTGATCATCCACGGTGCTGCAACGAAAAGGCCCAGCCCCAGGCCGGATACCAGCCCCTTGCCGAAAGTATCGATACCGGCCATTCCGAACATGTGCCGCATCATCCCTGCAACCACGATCGCGGAAATGGCGCTGATGACATAGGGCATTGGGTCAGACGCATTTGCCGGCTTGCCGTGTTCATCCACCTTGATGCCGGAGGCGGCCATCCAAGCGTTCGCATTCATCATGTACCAGACAGCACCGAACGCATAGGCGCCGGCTGCGGCCACCAACACTGCAACGAATTGCATATTCCCGTCTCCCACGGTTTGAATTCTCCTGTCGAGTATGTTGGAAAACGACAGAAATTCAAAATCCTTTCAAAGCCCGCCCAGGTCACAGACAACCTGCCACTCGGCCTCGGTCACGGGCTGCACAGACAGCCGCGTGTTGTTGACCAAGACCATGTCAGCAAGCCGAGCATCAGTCCTGCACATCGCCAAAGTGACGGGCCTTGGCAGCGGCTTTACGGCCCGGATATCGACGCAGTCCCAGCGATCATCGTCGGTCGTGCTGTCGGGATGCGACTCCGCCGAAACCTCGACGATGCCGACAACAGCTTTCTCGGCTTGCGAGTGATAAAAGAACCCGAGGTCCCCAACCTCCATCTCACGCATGTTGTTGCGCGCTTGATAATTGCGAACCCCGTCCCACTCCTGCCCGGCATCGCCCTTGGCGACCTGTTGATCCCAGCTCCATGCCGAGGCTTCCGATTTGAACAGCCAATACCGCATTCCTATTCCTCCTTCAGGGGGCGCGAGAGCAGAAGGTCGATGGCATCACTGACCGAGAGCCGTTCCTCGATCAATGCAGAAACGGTGCTTGTCAGCGGCATGTCGGCCTGGCTCGACCTCGCCAATTCAGAGACGGCCTTGGCGGTCGAAGCACCTTCCACTGTAACGCTGGTGGTACGGGTCTGTCCGCGTCCCATGGCCAGTCCGAACGCATAGTTGCGTGACTTCTCAGAAGTGCAGGTCAGCACCAGGTCGCCGAACCCGGAAAGTCCCTGAAGCGTATCGGCCGAAGCCCTGAGTGAGCCGGCGAAGCGGCGCATCTCTGCAAAGCCGCGGGTGATAACCGCCGCCCGGGCGCTCTCGCCAAGGCCAGCACCGATCGCGACCCCGGCAGCGATGGCCACGATGTTTTTTAGAGCACCGCCAAGTTCGACCCCGATGACGTCGGTGGTGCGGTAAAGCCGAAGATTCGCGGTCGAAAGCGCGAATTGTAGGGATTCGGCGTCCGCACCGTCCTGCGCCGCGATGGTCAGGCCGGTTGGTAGACCAGCGGCAATATCGCTTGCAAAACTCGGACCGGAAAGAATCGCGGTCGTCGCATCCGGCACGGCATCGGCCATGATACAGGTCGGTCCGCGACCGGTCGCGATCTCGACGCCCTTGCAGCAGGCGACAAGGCTGCGCCGGGAAAGGTACGCAGCATGGTCTGCCATGAACCCGCCGAGCTTCTGGGTCGGCACGGCAATAAGACAGATCTTCGCCGGATCATCCGGGAAAGACGTTGGGTGCAGGCTGTCGGGAAATGGAAATCCGGGTAGCCGGGCGCGATTCTCTCTGGCTGAGCGCATCTCTGCCGCATGGTCGGGGCTGCGCGCGACCAAGGTCACGTCGCGGCCATCGCGGGCAAGGGAGATTGCCAATGCTGTTCCGAAGGCGCCTGCCCCGAATACCGATATGTCGCTCACGCCTTGGCTCCCTTCTTGCCCGACCCCAACAGCGCCGGACTCCTGCTGTCAAGCGGCCACCTGGGGCGGGCGGCCAATGACATGTCATCGAATAGGCCGAGTCGAAACCGCTCGATGCCCGCCCATGCGATGATCGCCGCATTGTCAGTGCAAAGCGCAAGTGGCGGCGCAAGGAAGGTGGCGCCGAAATCCGCCGAAACAGTCTCTAATGAGGCCCTTATCTTCGCATTTGCCGCAACACCGCCGGCGACTGCGAAGGTCGGAGTGTCGAGAGACGGGGCGAGATATTCGGTCAGGGCGCGGCGCGATTTCTCTGCCAGGACATCCGAAACGGCGGCCTGAAACCCCGCGCAAAGATCCGCCCGGTCCTGGATGCGAAGGCCATCCTGCCCCGCCATAAGTCGATCGCGCTCGCGCAGCACCGCTGTCTTCAGACCAGAGAAGGACATGTCGCACCCACTGCGATCCAGCAATGGTCGAGGAAACGCGAACCGGGCCTCATCGCCGAATCGAGCCTCGGATTCGACAGAAGGTCCCCCCGGCTGCGGCAGGCCCAGCAGCTTCGCGGTCTTGTCGAAGGCCTCGCCGGGCGCGTCGTCTATCGTCCCTCCGATGCGCCGGAAGCTGTCCGGGCCCTGAACAACAAGAAACTGACAATGCCCGCCGGATATCAGCAACATCAAATAGGGAAAGTCCAGGTACTCGGTCAGGCGCGGTGTCAGCGCGTGGCCTGCCAAGTGGTTGACACCGATTAGCGGCATGTCCATGGCAGCGGCAAGCCCCTTGGCGCACATTACGCCGGCAAGAACGCCACCGATCAGGCCCGGACCGGCGGTTACCGCGATGGCGTCGATCTCTGGCAAACCTGTCCCGGCCTGAGCGAGCGCGGCCTCGACGCAGTGATCAAGCTTTTCAGTGTGTGCGCGCGCGGCAATCTCTGGCACCACGCCACCAAACTCAGCATGAAGTTGCGTTTGTCCGGCGACGACGCTTGACAGGACCTGCGGTGAACATCCCGGCTTGTGGCGCACAACGGCAGCAGCCGTATCGTCGCAGCTGCTTTCCAGCCCTAGAATGGTCAGCGTTCCTGTCATGAATCAGCCTGTTGCGCGGATGTACCGCGGCAGGTAACACCGGGAGGCTCTCCATACAACTGTCCGGGATCCGCCTTGTCCGTTACAGCGCCCACAGTTCTTCTGACCCGGCCGGAAGTGCAATCAGCTCGGTTTGCAAGGGGCCTTGTTGGAGTTGAAGTGGTCATTTCACCCGTTCTGGAGGTTCGCTTCCGTCCAATTGCGGTCAATCCGCGGGATTATGACGGGTTGATTTTCACATCGGAGAATGGGGTCCGGGCCGTTGCAGCCTCCTCTGACCTTCAGGGCCTGCGCGGCTACGCAGTGGGCGCGCATACGGCAGAGGTCGGGGCCGAGTTTGGTCTGCGGCTGAAGCCATCGGCAGGATCGGCCGAGGATCTCGTCGACATGATCATGGCCGAGCGACCCAGCGGGCGCTGGCTGCATCCTCGCGGCGTTCATAGCCGCGGCAACGTCGCGGAACGGTTGAAAGAAGTCGGAATAGAGACTGACTCCGTCATTGCCTATGAACAGATCGAATGCCCGCCAAGCCCAAAAGCAAATGCGCTCCTTGCCAAACCAGGTATGGTGATTCTGCCGGTCTTTTCGCCGCGCACGGCAGCCATCCTTGGCCAAATGTGCCAAGGAGCGCTGGCAAGTCTTGTTCTGATTGGCATGAGTCCAGCCGTACTTACAGCTTGGACCGGACCAAATCCAACCCGCCGCATCGCCCTGTCAGAACCCACCTCAGCGGCGATGCTTGAAGAAATTCAGCGTCATATCGGCCGAGTCGCTTGAGAGAAAGGGGTCCGGCCTATAGGCTCGGCCCGCAGAACCCGCGCGTGCGGGATTGAGAGATTCGAAAGGTATTGGATTCGTGGCACGAGCGAAGAAATCCCAGAACAAGGTCGATAGCGAGTCCACGAAAGACACGCCAGAGAAAGAGGATGCTACATCGCTAGGCGAAGTTGTCCAGGACGCAGTCATCCTGGAGGAAGGCGATCAGGCTGGCGTCCCTGAATCGTCTGACGATGACAACGCCGGGAAGAAGGCGACTGAATCCGATGCGGAAACAGCCGACGCCATCGACCCCGAGTCAATAACGACCGAAAGCCCTCAACTGGATACCAAGGTAAAGGAAGACGTAGCCAATACCGAAAAGGCAGCTGCGCAGGAACCTGAAATCCAGTCTCGTTCAGAGGTAAGGGGGGTGGTTGTACCTGAACCCCAGAGGAGTTCTGGCGGGGGAATCACCGCAATGCTCCTTGGTGGAGTCTGTGCCGCCGCAATCGGGTTCGGTGCCGCGCAGTACAATAGCGGCTCGTGGCCGTTCGCAAGCGACACGCCAGACTACGACGCATTGACCGGAGAGATGGCAGATCTAAGCGACGGCATGGCGTCGCTGGAGGCCCGGCTCGCAGAGGCCACCGCCGTACAATCGGATATTGATGCCCTTCGCGCCGCGCAGGAGTCCGCACAGCTGTCGGTCTCTGCCTTGGGTGAGACGCTCGCTAGCTTCGATCAGCGACTGACGGATTTGGAGAATCGGCCAATTCCC
>JBFKFZ010000073.1:0-14137 GCA_041633555.1 Paracoccaceae bacterium
CTCTGAGATTTATCGGCTCAATTATCATGGCAGAGGAGCGGTGCGCCAGATTCGGGACGCTTTCCCGCAAGCCGCTTGCTAAGATGCGTCAGCACCAGAACAGGAGGACAGATTGACCAGCCACATCCGACGCATCCGCGACCGGGGCCGCTGAATGTGCCGTTGGGCAGCCTATATCGGTCAACCAATCTTTCTCGATGACATCATCGCCCGGCCCGGCCACTCGCTGATCGTTCAAAGCAGCAATGCGTCCGAATGCAAGACGACCACCAACGGCGACGGATTCGGCCTGGCCTGGTATGATCGGCGACCGGAACCGGGGCTCTATCGCGATATCTACCCGGCTTGGTCCGACCCTAACCTCCGATCGGTCGCGGCCCAGGTCTGTTCAGGTCTTTTCCTCGCCCATGTCCGGGCCTCGACGGGATCGGCGACGAGCCGCAACAATTGCCACCCCTTTGCCGTGGGGCGCTGGAGTTTCATGCATAACGGCCAGATCGGGGGGTTTGACCAGTTCCGCAAACATGCCGACATGCTGATCCCCGACGAGCTTTACGGTTTTCGCAAGGGTGCCACCGACAGCGAGGCCCTTTTCCTGCTAGCTTTGGCCGAGGGGCTGGATGCCGATCCGGTGGGCGCACTCGCCCGAGCCGCAGGACAGATGCAGGCAATGTCGCGTCAACGCGGAACCGGGCCGCACCTGCGGCTGTCGGCAGCGTTCTCCAATGGCGAACGGCTCTTCGCGGTGCGTTCTTCGTCGGACGAGATATCGCCGTCGCTCTACTACCGGTTCTGCGAAAAGCGGAAGGGCTGGACGGTGGTCTCCGAACCGCTGGAAACGGACGAAGAGGGCTGGAACCCGATGATCCCAGACCGGATCGCGATCTTCACCCGCGAGACTGTCGAAGAGGTGGACTTTGCGCCTCTTGATCCGTCGGACGTAGAAATGGCAGCGGAGTGAACCTTTCATCAGCCATCGGACTCGTCGCCGGAGCGGGTCTTATCGGCGGGTGAAGGTGAACAGCACAGTGGCAGCTACGTGGGCCCTCAGAGTACATTCGAAGTCTTCAGGTTGCCAATCAACGTGCGCAGATCGTCCCGCAACGGGGCGATCCGGCTATATTCGACGCGGCGCTGATTCCGGATGTCAAAAGGTATGGCCTGGCCCCTGCGAGCAACGAAGATGATGGTCTTGTCCAGCGCCATTGCATAGCCGATCTCTAGGAACACGTTCGGGTTGTGGTCGTTCAGCAGTGCGATCACACCCGCCGCCGCCCTTATGCGACGCTCAATCTCCGCGACGACATCGCCGGTGAAACTTTCCAGATCGAGCCGTTCGCATAGATAGCCATTCGCATGCGCGGCCTCGACGAATGCGATATCGTACTCGTCCCGGTGTTCATCGGCAAAGGGCATGGCGACAAAGAGCTTGGGCTTGGCGTCTCCGCGCTGATCGCCGGGGCGTGCCGGGTCATGCTCCCTGCTATCGTCGCGACCTGTCCCGGCGCCGAAGCTGCCCTTCAGAAGGTCTTGGGTAGAGGACAACTCCACCTCTAGATCGCTCTGCCGGTCGTCCGGCAACGGCTTCGATTGCACGATCATCTCTGCCAGCTGCGCGCCGAGACGCCGTGCCCGAGTGGCGCTCTGTTCGACGATGATCAGCTTGTCGACCGGAATCTTGGAGTTGCTCGTGAAATCAAGATAGCCTTCCAGCTGCGAGACAAAGGCCTCACGCTCGTCCAGCCCGTAGCCCGGACCGTGGATCGTCGTCGCGGCAACACGCGCATCGGCGTGTTCGGACAGCATCTGCAGGGTGAAGGCGCCGAACTTGCGAATCTCTTCATACCGGAACTCGAACAGGTCGCCGACGCCGACAAAAGCGACTTTTGCCGCCGCAACGCCACGACCGGGCGTCGATCGAACAAGACCGGAGGGGACATGAAATTCGTCGCCAATCCGTTCGGCCACGGCGAGGTCAGCGCCGTAGAGACCATTGGCATATTTCAGGATCAGGATATCCGCCGGGATGTCCCTGACATCGCCCTGCACGACCTCGATACGCTCCAGAATGCTCATCGTCACTGATCCAAGCCATACCGCTATGGAGGGACCTTTGCATCTCGCGGCTGCTTAATCCAGCCGCCGGGAAAGATGGTCGGCCACGCGAACCCGCGATATTCGGCGGGCATGATGTCCCGTTCCCTTCGTCCAGGGATTCCCGAAGACCAATATCAGAGCGTTGAAGGCAGAAATCCCACCCAAAGTGATCACGGGAACACTTCAAGTACTCGGGCGAGGTTCTGAGTGGGTCAGCGCCACTCCATTATCCCGCGAGCGCCTTGTTCAGGTTTTCGTCGATTTTCTCGAGGAAGCCCTCGGTTGTCAGCCAGCGCTGGTCGGGGCCGACGAGCAAGGCCAGATCCTTGGTCATGAAACCGCTTTCCACGGTCTCGACGACGACTTTCTCGAGGGTTTCGGCAAACCTCGTGAGTTGCGCGTTGCCGTCAAGTTTGGCGCGGTGCCTTAGGCCACCAGTCCAGGCGAAGATCGAGGCGATGGAGTTGGTCGAGGTCGCCTCTCCCTTCTGGTGCTGGCGGTAATGGCGGGTGACGGTGCCGTGGGCGGCTTCGGCCTCGACGATCTTGCCGTCGGGCGTCATCAGCTGGCTGGTCATCAGGCCGAGCGAGCCGAAGCCCTGCGCGACCGTGTCCGACTGCACGTCGCCATCGTAGTTCTTGCAGGCCCAGACATAGCCGCCCGACCATTTCATCGAGGCCGCGACCATGTCGTCGATCAGCCGGTGTTCGTACCAGATCTTCGCAAGCTCGAACTTCTCTGCGAACTCGGCATCGTAAATCTCCTGGAAGATGTCCTTGAAGCGGCCGTCATAGGCCTTGAGGATGGTGTTCTTGGTGGACAGGTAGACCGGAAAGCCTCGGTTCAGCCCGTAATTCAGCGAGGCGCGTGCAAAATCGCGGATCGAGTCGTCGAGGTTGTACATCGACAAGGCGACACCTGCGGAGGGGGCGTCGAACACTTCGCGCTCGATGGTTTCGCCATCCTCGCCGACGAAGCGAATGGTCAGCTTGCCCTTGCCGGGAAAGCGGAAGTCGGTGGCGCGGTACTGGTCGCCATAGGCATGACGGCCGACAACGATCGGCTGGGTCCAGCCGGGGACGAGGCGCGGCACGTTCTTGCAGATGATCGGCTCGCGGAAGATCACGCCGCCAAGGATGTTGCGGATCGTCCCGTTCGGCGAGCGCCACATCTTCTTGAGCCCGAATTCCTCGACCCGGGCCTCGTCGGGCGTGATGGTGGCGCACTTGATGCCGACGCCGATCTCCTTGATCTTTTCCGCCGCGTCGATTGTGATCTGGTCGTCGGTGAGGTCCCGTTCCTCGATGCCAAGATCGTAGTAGAGCAGGTCGACATCAAGATAGGGCAGGATCAGCTTCTTCTTGATGAAATCCCAGATGATCCGGGTCATCTCGTCGCCGTCAAGCTCGACGACCGGGTTGTCGACTTTGATCTTCGTCATGCTGCGCTGCCTCTTGCTGGAACTGGTCAAGGATTTCGTGCCTCATAGCGGAAAGGAGCACCCTAGGGAAGGTCGTATGCATCTGTATACCGTCAGCCGACGGCGCCGACAGCGGCGCCGACAATGAAAGCGACAAGGGCGCAGATGCCCCCCACAAGCACGGTCTCTCCGACACAGCGCGAAAGGCCCTCTTCGGTGGCGTTCCAGCGCAATACACCAAGCGAAACGAGGGCGCCGGCCGTGGCAAGCGTTGCAATGACGAATGTCGCACCGGTGGCGGGCAGGAAGACGAAGGGAAGGATCGGGATAAGACCGAAGGCAACGAAGGCGAGAAAGGTCATCAGCGCCCTGGCGCGCAGATTGCCGTGATCGGGCTGTGGCATGTTCTGGCCATAGGTCAGAGCCATTTCCGCAAAGAGCGCCGGATTTCGCGCGTAGATCGCGGCAAGCGCCGCCGCGTCCGCGGGGGCCATTCCGCGCCGCCGCAAGAGGTCGCCAAGTGCTGCAACTTCGCCGTTCGGGTCGGTAGCGATACGGCGCAGCACCTCCTTATGCTGCCCGGTATATAGATCGCGCTCCGAGCGACCGGACAGGAACTCACCCAATCCCATCGAGACAGCATCGGCGAAGAGGTTCGCAAAGCCAAAGACCAGAACGGCGAGCGCGCCAACCTCGGCCGCACCTTCGGCGCTGGCGCCCTGAAATCCGGCGACGATGGCGAAAGTCGTGACGATCCCATCATTGCCGCCGAAGACGATCTGCTTGAGATATTCCTGGCTTCTTGCAAGGCCGGGAATTGCTGCTGCCATGGACGGCTCCCTCTGTCGCGCGGGGCTGCTCTGGCCGGCACCGGCACCGTGACTATTCGCCGTCGTCGCCGACGATGTTGAGATCGGATGTGCCCTTGGAGGCGAGATCGTTCAGAAACTGCCGCGCCTGCCGGTCGGCACGGAGGTTGCGGATTGCCGTCAGATAGGCGTCCTGCAGCGTCGTCGAGGAGGCCCCCACGATCTTGGAAACCTCGCTGGCGACCGTGCTGTTGCCGCTTGTCTTTTCGTAGTCCAGCACGTCTTTTGCAAGTTTCTCGGCAAGGTCGTCGGTCAGAGCCATCGGCTGGTATTCCCCTTGGTTGTAATTATCGAAGGGGCCGCGGTCAGCGGCTGGTTTCGGTCAGGCGGCGGCGGACATAATCGTCCACGGTGCCGATCATCGTGTCCATATGCGGATCTTCGAAGAAATGGCCTGCGCCCTCGATCTCTGAATGAGTGATCGTGATGCCCTTCTGCTCATGCAGCTTTTCGACCAGCAGATGCGTGTCGCGCGGCGGGGCCACGCGGTCCGACGTGCCATTGATGACTAGGCCCGACGAGGGGCAGGGGGCCAGAAACGAGAAATCATACATGTTGGCGGGTGGCGAGACACTGATGAAACCGGTAATCTCTGGCCGCCGCATCAGAAGCTGCATGCCGATCCAGGCGCCGAAGGAAAAGCCCGCAACCCAGCAATGCTTGGAGTTCTGGTTCATCGACTGCAGGTAGTCGAGCGCGCTGGCGGCGTCGGAAAGCTCGCCGATGCCCTGGTCATATTCGCCCTGGCTGCGCCCGACACCGCGGAAATTGAAGCGCAGAACCGTGAAGCCCATGTTCAGGAAGGCATAATGTAGGTTGTAGACCACCCGGTTGTTCATCGTGCCGCCGAATTGCGGATGCGGATGCAGGATGATCGCGATCGGAGCGTCCTTTTCCTTTTGCGGATGGTAGCGGCCTTCCAGGCGACCTTCGGGACCGGGAAAAATCACTTCGGGCATGGGTCTCTTTCATTTTGGCCAAAAGTGTCGGCCGAATTCTTGACGAATTTGCTCGGACACCTTAGAACAATTCTAAATCGCCCGCGTCGAGGCGGGTCTGGGCTGCTAGTCAGGTAATGATGCAATTGTCTGGCGTCAATGAATTTGCGGGTCTTTGAGTATGAAACTGAGCACCAAGGGCCGGTATGCGATGGTGGCGTTGGCCGATCTGGCGACGCAGCGTGCCGGCAGCCTGAGTTCGCTCGCCGACATATCGAAGCGGCAGGACATCTCGCTGCCCTACCTGGAGCAACTCTTCGTCAAGCTGCGCCGGGCCGGGCTGGTTGCCTCTGTCCGTGGGCCGGGCGGCGGCTACAAGCTGGCGCAGCCGGCCTCTGATATCAGGATCTCGGACATTCTGGCGGCAGTCGATGAAACGGTGAGTGCGATGCATACCGGGGCCGGGGCCTCGGGGGCGGTGTCGGGCACCCGGGCGCAGTCGTTGACCAACCGCCTGTGGGAAGGCCTGTCGGCGCATGTATACGTCTTCCTGCACCAGACCCGACTGTCGGACGTGGTCGGCAACGATCTGACGCCCTGTCCGGCGGTGCCGGTGCTCTTTACCGTGGTGGATGACGGATGAGTGCGCGGGTCTATCTTGATTGGAATGCGACGGTTCCTCTGCGCCCGGAAGCGCGGGCATCGATGGCGGCGGCAATGGATGTCATTGGCAATCCCTCGAGCGTCCATGCCGAGGGTCGTGCGGCCAAGGCGGTCATCGAGGCGGCGCGGGCAGAAGTAGCCGAGGCTTTTGGCGCGAATGGGGCAGATATCGTGTTCACCTCGGGCGCGACGGAGGCCGCTGCCCTGGCGCTGACGGATCGTGGTTTGTTCTGCGCCAGAGTCGAACATGACGCGGTGACGAGTTGGTGTACCGCCGATTTGCCGGTCGATCGGTACGGCATCGTGTCGATTGCTAATCCCGCGAGGTCTGCGCTGCAACTGGCCAATCCCGAGACCGGCGTGCTGCAGGATTTGCCCGAGGGGTTGGCCGCTACCGATGCAACGCAGGCCTTTGGTAAGGTGCCGGTGGCGTTCAACTGGCTCGGCGCGGATGTGGCGATGATCTCGGCCCATAAGCTCGGCGGGCCGATGGGCGTGGGCGCACTGGTCCTGAAGCAGGGGCTGGAAATCGAGGCCCGTATTCGCGGCGGCGGGCAGGAAATGGGCCGGCGGTCCGGCACAGAGAACCTGGTCGGGATCGCCGGTTTCGGCGCGTCGGCGAAGGCCGCGGCCCGGGATCTGGCCGACGGCATCTGGGAGCGGGTGGCGGAGTTGCGCGATCTGCTGGAGGCGGCGGTTGCGGATGCCGCGCCAGACACTATCTTTGCAGGGCATGGCGCGCGACGTTTGCCCAATACGAGCTCTATCGTCACCCCGGGCTGGAAGTCCGAGACGCAGGTGATGCAGATGGATCTGGCCGGATTCGCGGTTTCGGCGGGCTCCGCCTGCTCTTCCGGCAAGGTCAAGCCAAGCCGAGTGTTGCAGGCGATGGGATTTGATGACAGGACAAGTGCCTCTGCGATCCGGGTTTCGCTTGGGCCGGAAGTGACGAAGGACGAGGTGCTGCATTTTGTCGATGCATGGACCTCGGCACACAGGAGATTTCGCGCGAAAGCCGCGTGAGGAAAGGTGACTGGGATGAGTGCTTTGGACCAGCTCGAAGTGAAGGAAGGCGTCGATCAGGAAACAGTCGACGCCGTCAAGTCCTTGTCGGGCAAGTACAAATACGGCTGGGAAACCGATATCGAGATGGAATATGCCCCGAAGGGGGTCTCGCCCGATATCGTGCGTCTGATTTCCGACAAGAACGGCGAGCCGGACTGGATGACCGAATGGCGGCTGGGCGCGTTCGAGCGCTGGACGAAGATGCAAGAGCCGACCTGGGCGATGGTGAATTACCCCAAGATCGACTATCAGGACCAGTATTACTACGCCCGCCCGAAGAGCATGCAGGTTAGGCCGAAATCGCTGGACGAAGTCGATCCGAAGCTTCTGGCGACCTATGAAAAGCTGGGCATTCCGCTGAAAGAGCAGTTGATTCTAGCCGGAGTCGAGGGCGCAGAAGCGGCGCCTGCCGAGGGCCGCAAGGTAGCCGTCGACGCGGTCTTCGACTCGGTCTCGGTGGGCACGACCTTCCAGGCGGAACTGAAGAAAGCCGGCGTGATCTTCTGCCCGATTTCGGAGGCGATCCGCGACCATCCGGAACTGGTCAAGAAGTATCTCGGCTCGGTCGTGCCGGCCTCTGACAATTTCTTCGCGACGCTGAATTCGGCGGTCTTCTCGGACGGGTCCTTCGTCTATGTCCCGCCCGGCGTACGCTGCCCGATGGAGCTGTCAACCTATTTCCGGATCAATGCCGAGAATACCGGCCAGTTCGAGCGGACGCTGATCATCGCCGACAAGGGCAGCTATGTGTCCTATCTGGAAGGCTGCACCGCGCCCAAGCGCGACACGATGCAGCTGCATGCCGCTGTCGTCGAGATCGTGGCGCTGGAAGATGCCGAGGTGAAGTATTCCACCGTGCAGAACTGGTATCCGGGCGATGAGAACGGCAAGGGCGGGATCTACAACTTCGTCACCAAGCGCGCTGACTGCCGTGAAGCGAGGGCCAAGGTGATGTGGACGCAAGTAGAGACCGGGTCCGCGATCACCTGGAAATATCCCTCCTGCATCCTGCGCGGGGATGAGAGCCAAGGCGAGTTCTATTCGATCGCCATCGCCAACAATTACCAGCAGGCCGATACCGGCACCAAGATGGTGCATCTGGGCAAGAACACCAAGAGCCGGATCGTCTCGAAAGGGATCAGTGCCGGTCGCGCGCAGAACACCTATCGCGGTCTGGTCTCGATGCATCCGAAGGCCAAGAACAGCCGCAACTATACGCAATGCGACAGCCTGTTGATCGGCGGGAATTGTGGTGCGCACACGGTGCCTTACATCGAGGTCAAGAACAATTCGAGCCGGGTCGAGCACGAGGCGACGACGAGTAAGGTCGATGACGATCAGCTCTTCTATTGCCGCCAGCGCGGCATGGACGAGGAAGAGGCCGTGGCGCTCGTGGTCAACGGCTTCTGCAAGGAAGTGCTGCAGGCGCTGCCGATGGAATTCGCGATGGAAGCTCAGCAGCTTGTCGCGATCTCGCTGGAAGGCTCGGTCGGCTGAATGACAACAGCTCTCGTCCAGATGCAGGTTGTGCTAAGGCATGCCCCGATCCCACTTGGATTGAGGGGATTGTCAAACATTGGGAAACCCGAAATCGAACCAACTCCGTCCCAATGCTGCCCGATTTCCCTGAAAGATCTTCCGCTGACCAAAGCGGTGGGTGCAGAGGATGATCGACCCAGAGCGACAGAAGAAAGAATTCAACGAACGGCTTCGGCGGATCTCTGCCGGGGGCGAAAACACCATGGGCCAGATCTATGTCGGCCCGGTCGACGAAATCGCCGCGCGCAAGAAGAAAAGCGGGCGAGCTGCCGCAGGGCTGCCGTCGCTGCGCCAGACGGTTGGCTTTCCGGCTTCGATCGTCGCGGCCTTTCTGCTGGGTATGCTGGCGGTGCTGATCACGCGCTATGTCAGATTCTCGATGGCGGGTTCCTCGATTACTGGCGAGGACGCGGATATCACCATGGCAATCGACGCCGGGCTGGCGCTGGCGATCGGATTCGTGCTGAAGCAGATATTCCGGCTGTCCGGCAAGGTTCACGAAACCTCGAAAACTTTTGGCATCTTCGCGATGATCTGCGTCATGCACAACTTGGTGCATACTTGGCCGGGCGCATTCGAGATCGCCTTTTCGCCGGAATGGGTGACGGAAGTCATCGAGACGACCGAGCCAAATTCGATCCTGTTTCGCGGCGTCTCCTTTGTCGTGGGCGAGGGCGCGGATCAGAAGACGAAAGCGCCGACCGTTTTTCGTGTCGACTGACCGAGACGGGACGGCCGGACGACCTCAACACCACTATGACACGGGGCAAGAACCCTGCCGCTAATAGCTGGCGGCGGGTTTTGACCTTGAATGCCACGGATATCCGGCAGCCACGCCGGTGAATCCTACACCGTGCAGCCGCTGCAGACAGGAATAAAGGAAGAAAAAATGCTGAAGATCAAAGATTTGCACGTCAAACTTGAAGAAGAGGACAAGCGTATCCTCAAGGGCGTCGATCTGACGGTCGAGGATGGCCAGGTTCATGCGATCATGGGGCCGAACGGGTCGGGCAAATCGACCTTGTCTTATGTCATTTCGGGCCGCGACGGCTACGAGGTGATCGAAGGCAGTGCTGAGTTGGATGGCATCGACCTTCTCGACCTAGACCCAGAGGAGCGCGCCGCCGCCGGCCTGTTCCTGGCGTTCCAGTATCCGGTCGAGATCCCCGGCGTCGGGAACATGACTTTCCTGCGAACGGCCGTGAACTCGCAGCGCAAGGCGCGCGGCGAAGAGGAAATGTCGGCCACCGACTTCCTGAAAGAGATCCGCGCCAAGGCGAAATCGCTGAAGATCGACGCCGACATGCTGAAACGTCCCGTTAATGTGGGCTTTTCGGGAGGCGAGAAGAAACGCAACGAGATCCTGCAGATGGCGATGCTCGAACCCAAGATGTGCATTCTCGACGAGACCGATTCCGGCCTCGATGTCGATGCCATGAAGTTGGTGGCGGAGGGCGTCAACGCGCTGAGGAGCGCGGACCGGTCCTTCCTGGTGATCACCCATTACCAGCGGCTTCTGGACCATATTCAACCCGATGTCGTGCATATCATGTCCGATGGCCGGATCGTCAAAACCGGCGGGCCGGAACTGGCGCTTGAAGTCGAGGAAAACGGCTATGTCGGCATCGTCGAGGAGATGGCCTGATGGCGCTGGCAGCGGCAAGACGGGAAGCCACCGAGACGCGGCTGGAGGCCTTGCGCCTTCCCGACGGCGCCGTCTGGATCGAGGCGGCGCGTCGGGATGCGGTAAATCGGCTGCAGGCCATGGGTCTGCCGACGGGGCGCGATGAATACTGGAAATACACAAACCCGGCGACGCTGGTTCAGGCAGAGCCGCCAAGGGCCAGCCTGTTCGACGCGCACGAAGCGCCGGCATTCGACGATATCGACCGGCTGAAGATCGTCTTCGTCGATGGCGTATTTGATGCCGATGCCTCGGATGATCTGGACCTTGCAGGCATTTCCATCGAGCGTCTGGCCGAAGCGGGCGGCACCGACATCCACTGGGCGAAGGACCTCTACGGTGTTCTTGAAACCCGCGGGCAGGTGCCCGTTGCGCGCCCGTTGGCGGCGCTCAATTCTGCTTGCGCCAGCGACGGCCTGGTGATCCTGGCCACCGGCAAGGCGGCGCGCCCCGTTGGCATCGAATACCTTCACCGCAGTGAAACCTCCGACGCGATCCTGCATCACGTGATCCGTGTGGAAGAAGGAGCTGACCTCACCGTGCTCGAGGCCGGGCCGGCTGCCGCGCGTTTCAACAAGGTCATTGAGGTGGATGTCGCCGACGGCGCCGCCTTTCACCATGTCCGCGCGCAGGGCCGCGACCACGAACGCCGGGCGGTAACGCATGTCTTTGCCCGGCTCGGCGCCAACGCGACCTTCAAGAGCTTCACTGTTACCGCGAATGGCGTCCTGACCCGCAACGAGGTCGTGATCGAACTGATCGGTGACAACGCGGTTGCCCATGTCGCCGGGGCAGCCGTGGGCGACGGTGATTTTCACCATGACGACACGGTCTTCGTCACCCATGATGCGGTCGGCTGTGAAAGCCGGCAGGTTTTCAAGAAAGTGCTGCGGAACGGTGCAACCGGCGTCTTTCAAGGCAAGATCCTGGTCAAGCCCGGCGCGCAGAAGACCGATGGCTACCAGATCAGCCAGTCGCTGCTGCTTGACGATGATGCGCAGTTCCTTGCCAAGCCCGAACTGGAGATCTACGCCGACGATGTCGCCTGTTCGCATGGCTCGACTTCGGGCGCGATAGACGAGGATGCGCTCTTCTATCTGCGTTCCCGCGGCGTGCCAGAAGAACAGGCGCAAGACCTGCTGGTTCTGGCCTTTCTCGCCGAAGCCATTGAAGAGATCGACGATCCGGCAATCGCCGCCGACATCCTGTCGCAACTCGATGGCTGGTTGCGTCGGCACCATAGCTGATGGGCGTGACGGGCGACATAATCAGGGCCTGGCGGCATCCCCGGCGGGTGATGCGCCGGCAGTTGGGCTTTGGCCCGCGAGAAGATCGGGCGCTGGTCTTCCTGATCGTCGCCTGTCTCTTGATCTTTGTGGCCCAGTGGCCCAGGCTCTCGCTGGCCGCGGAACTGGACCCATCGATGCCGTTCGAAGTCCGTATTGGCGGCGCGCTACTGGGCTGGCTTTTTCTTGCGCCACTGGCGCTTTACGCCATCGCCGCGCTGTCACGTCTGGTCGCGCGTCTCGTCGGCGGACAGGGAAGCTGGTATTCGGCGCGGCTGGCGCTTTTTTGGTCGCTGCTTGTCGCCGCGCCCTTCTGGCTGCTTGACGGGCTGGCCGCGGGACTGGCCGGTGCCGGCGCGGCCAAGACGGTCACCGGCGCCCTCGCACTGGCCGGCTTCCTGGCGGTCTGGATATCTTCGCTCTACGAGGCCGAAAGAGGTTCTCTGACATGATGGAGCTGACACTGAACGGCCTGCTCGGGGCGGCGCTGCGAACGCTGAAGGATCCCAGGGAAGGCGCCCGCATGGTTCTGGCGCTTAACCTCACGCGCCGCGAGCGCTGGGATCTGCTGCTTTTGACGGTGGTCTTCAGCGCCATCCTCGCCAAGTTCTCCGTATTCCTTTCCGCGGCAACAGATGCCGAGGCCGGGCTGTTCGCAGCCTCGCCCTTCTCTCTGGGGCTGGTGCAACTGGCGCTGATGCTGTTTGCCGTCTTCGCGGTACATTATCTCGGCCGCAGGATGGGCGGATCCGGTGATCTTGACGGCGCCATCGTGATCGTCGCATGGCTGCAATTCATCATGATCTGCCTGCAGATCGCGCAGCTCCTGCTGGTTCTCGTCGCCCCGGCCCTCGCGCTTCTGATCGGGCTCGCCGGGCTGGTGCTGTTCTTCTGGATGCTGACCCAGTTCATCATGGAGTTGCACGGCTTCAAATCGGCACTGACGGTCTTTCTGGCTGTATTCCTTAGCCTGTTCGCTTTGGCTGTGCTGCTCTCGATCCTGATTGGTCTATCCGGTGTCATTGTCCCGGGGGTCAACGATGTTTGACGTAAATAAGATCCGAACCGATTTCCCGATCCTGAGCCGCGATATCAACGGCAAGCCGCTGGTCTATCTCGACAACGGCGCTTCGGCGCAAAAGCCGAAAGTTGTCATTGATGCCGTGACGCGGGCCTATTCATACGAATACTCAAATGTTCACAGGGGCTTGCACCACCTTTCTAATCTAATGACCGAGCAGTATGAGGCGGTGCGGGTCAAGATCGCGCGGTTTCTGAATGCGGGCTCCGAAAATGAGATCGTGATGAATTCGGGAACCACAGAGGGCATCAATATGGTTGCCTATGGTTGGGCCATGCCGCGGCTGAATGCGGGCGACGAGATCCTGCTTTCGGTCATGGAGCATCACGCCAATATCGTGCCGTGGAATTTCCTGCGGGAACGGCAGGGCGTGGTGCTGCGGTGGGTAGAACCGGATGCAAACGGCGCGCTTGATAGCCAAAAGGTGATTGACGGGATGACCAATGAGACAAAGCTTGTCGCAATCACCCATCTATCCAACGTGTTAGGAACGCCGGTTGATGTAAAGTCAATAACCACGGCTGCGCATGCCCGCGGCATACCGGTACTCGTAGACGGCTCGCAGGCGGCAGTGCACATGCCGGTAGATGTGCGCGATATCGGCTGCGATTTCTACGCCATTACTGGCCACAAACTCTACGGGCCGTCAGGGTCGGGCGCGATCTATTGCAAGCGAGAAAGACTGTCCGAGATGCGCCCCTTCATGGGCGGCGGCGACATGATCCGCGAAGTGACAAGGGAAGCAATAACCTATAACGACCCGCCGATGAAGTTCGAGGCGGGCACGCCGGGCATCGTGCAAACCATCGGCCTCGGCGTCGCGCTGGATTACCTGATGGATCTCGGGATGCAGAATGTCGCGGCGCAGGAGGCACGTCTTCGTTCCTATACCGAGACCCGGCTGAAAGGCCTGAACTGGATAAAAATCCAGGGGCAGGCCCCTGACAAGGCAGCGATATTTTCATTCACCATGGAGGGTCCCGCGCATGCTCACGACATCTCCACCGTGCTCGACAAGCGCGGCATCGCGGTTCGTGCGGGACATCACTGCGCCCAACCGCTGATGCAGCATCTGGGCGTCTCGGCCACCTGCCGCGCCTCGTTCGGCCTTTACAATACCGAAGCTGAGGTCGACGCACTGGTCGAGGCGCTCGAGCTCTGCCACGATCTTTTCGGCTGAATTTCCGGATTGCAGGGCCCCGACACCCCCGCTATACCGCCCGGCAGGCACCCGTAGCTCAGCTGGATAGAGCGCTGCCCTCCGAAGGCAGAGGCCAGAGGTTCGAATCCTCTCGGGTGCACCAACCTTCTCAATGTCTTAGAGCCCAACCGAAAACTAAGTTGAGTGATTTCAGCAAGTTGTGATTCTCTGTGGTTGCGAAACCTGGAGAAGATCATGCCTTGGACAGAAATCACTCGCCCGAACTATGACCGACGGGGTCAACGTTATGCAAGCGACAGCACAGATGCGGAATGGGAATTGGTTGCACCCTTC
>JBFKFZ010000074.1:0-13671 GCA_041633555.1 Paracoccaceae bacterium
CCGAACCGGAGCCAGCGCGGTTCCCGCAAACCCCTTTGATAACACGGCAAATTTCGTGCCCGTCAGGGCGCTGTCGCTGGTTCGCAATGGGGATAATGGCGAAGGGGACGGGCCTGTCGTCCAACCTTCTCCACTGTAAATACCTGATACTTCTTAGTTCAATAACAGCGCTTGCACCCGGCGCATCGCCGTCGCAGTGCGGAGAAAGTTGATCCCCAATGAAGCGTTGCACCCGCTTTGATACAGATCCGGGACTTGCGACACCGGAAGCAAGTACAGCCATTCTTCATCTCTGCTTTGGTTACCTGGTGCCCATTCGACGGTCCGGGCGAAGTTTCGCCCGAACCTTTCCGTTATTCACATCGTATTGGCTTCGATGGTCACGCGGCTGGAGGCAGTTGTACGTCGCCCTGAACGCGCGCAATAGCCGGGCCCGTCTTCCACAGAGAGAATGCAATGCCCGCGCCAAGTATCGCGAAGGTGATGCCAAGGGACCATTCAGGCGGGAATTTCTCCCAACCCATCGCGTCAGCCACGAAAATCTTCGAGCCGATAAACACGAGCAGCACCGATAGCGCGTATTTCAAGTAGGCGAAGCGGTGCAGCACGGCGGCCAGAGCGAAGTAAAGCGCTCGCAGGCCGAGGATCGCGAAGATGTTCGAGGTATAGACGATGTAGGGGTCAGTGGTGATCGTGAAGACGGCAGGCACCGAATCCACCGCAAAGACCAGGTCCGCCACCTCGATCAAGACCAGCGCCAGGAAGAGCGGCGTTGCAAAGCGGACGAGTGTTCCAGTCTTCGGATCGGCCTGCCGCACGAAGAAGGCGTGGCCATCGATCTCGTCGGTGACGTGGAAGCGCTGCTTCAGGAACTTCAGCAACTTGTTGTTGCTGAGATCATGGTCGGCTTCTTTCACGAACAGCATCTTGATGCCGGTGAAGATCAGGAATGCGGCAAAGAAGTAGAGAACCCAGTGATACTGGTCCACGATCGTCGCGCCGAGACCGATCATGATCCCACGCAGCACGATGACCCCGAGGATGCCCCAGAACAGAACGCGGTGCTGATACTGCCGGGGGATCGCGAAGAAGCCGAAGATCAGGGCGATAACAAAGATGTTGTCCATCGCAAGCGTCTTTTCCACCACGAACGCCGTCAGGTACTGCGCGGTGGCTGTGGCGTCCATCTGCCACCAGATGAAACCGGCGAAGGACAAGCCCAGGGTGATGTACATGGCCGAAAGCTTCAGGCTCTCGGCGACCCCGATCTCGTGATCGTCCTTGTGCAGGACGCCCAGGTCGAAGACCAGAAGACTGACGACGAGCGTCAGGAAGACAAGCCACATCCACAGCGGCTTGCCAAGAAACAGGAAGAACAGGATTTCCAATTGCAGGACCTCGCTTGCATGATCGCGTCGAGGTCACGGGGACTCAGTCCGGGTCCGGGCAAGCCATCGAGCGCACTCGATGCGGTCCGACATCACGGCGGTCATCCGTCGTCAGAGGGGCCCGGCCCGCTTGGAAGAAATTATGGTGAAGAAGCAGCTTTGCAAGGTCTGCTTGAAAAAAATATTCAGGCGTGATCGGCACTGTATGGAACCGACATTGCCGGACCGATTGCCCGTTTCTCCTTGAATGTTCCTGCTACCCTGCAAGCGGCCAGATCAGCGGGATAACGAGCACGGTCACTGCACCGATGATGATGTTCATCGGCACACCGATCCTGACGAAATCGAGGAACCGATAACCCCCGGCGCTGTAGACCAGCGTGTTGGTCTGGTACCCGATTGGCGTCGCGAAGCTCGCGCTTGCGCCGAACATCACAGCGACGACGAAGGGACGCGGGTCAAGGCCCAATTGCAGGGCTACGCCCGCAGCGATTGGCGCCATGAGCACCGCGACCGCATTGTTGGTCACCAGTTCCGTCAGGATCGAGGTCAGGGCATAGACGAGGACGAGCGCCACGATCGGTCGTGCGGTCGCGAGCAGCGGCGAGACAGCGTCGACGATCAGGGCCAGTGCCCCGGACTGCTCCAGCGCGCTCCCCAATGTCAGCATGGAGACGATCAGCAGCAGCAGCCGACCGTCGATGGAGCCAATCCCCTCGTCCGCGTCGATGCACTTTGTCAAAAAAACGATCGCAGCCCCGATCAGGGCGAGCGACAGTATCGGTGCGAGGTTCAGCGCGGCCAGCACGACCACGGCCGCCATGGTTGCGATGGCGACAGGCGCCTTCGACCGGCGGAAGGCGCGCGAGGTGACCGGCGACAGCATGATCAGGCGCTCCTCGTCGATCAGGCGGGTGATGTCGTCGGTGTTACCCTCGAGCAGAAGGGTGTCGCCGACAGCGAGGCGCATCACCGCAAGGCGCATGTCCTGGGCCGTGCCGTGGCGGTGCAACGCCATCGGATAGACACCGAAGCGCCGCCGCCAGTGCAGGCGACCGATCATTCTGTGGAGCGCCCGCGTGTTCGGCCCGACCATCACCTCGACCACAGAGGTGCGCCGGGCCGTCGACGGCTCCGTGCCCGAGATCGCCTTGCCCGCCACCGCGCCATCGCGGAACCCCATCAGCTCCGCCTCGCGGGTGGCTAGTACGACGATGTCGCCCACCTCAAGGGCGGTGTCGTCCAGCGCCTGCCGATATGAGACGTCTCCGCGCACCAGATCGACAACACGGCTGCCACCGTTGCGGAAGGCCGCGATTCTAGAGGGCGGCGTGCCGATCAGCGGCGATCCGGCCGGAATGAACATCTCGACCAGCCACCGGCGCTGATCCCGGTCGGACAGGCTGGATCCCACGGTCTGGCGGACCGGCAGCATGCGCGGCGCAGAAAGGGCAAGAAAGGCTGCGCCCGCAACCGCTACGACGATCCCCAAAGGAGCGATCTCGAAGATGCCGAACGGCGTCATTCCAAGATCCCGGGCGACCCCGTCGACAAGAAGATTTGTCGATGTACCGATGAGAGAACAGGTTCCGCCGAGTATGACCATGTAGGATAAGGGGATCAGCAGGTGGGATGCAGCGACTTTCATTTCGCGCGCCAGCGTCATGACGACCGGGATCAGCACCATGACGACCGGCGTGTTGTTCATGAAGGTAGAAGCCACCGCCGCGGACGCGAAGAACAGTCCGATGGTCAGCCTCGGATGGGTGGACGAATACCGACCCAGAATGCCGCTGACGGCTTCGAGGACGCCTGTCCTCACCAACGCTGCACTGAGGACGAACATCGCGCCGATCGTCGCGGGTGCCGGGTTGGCCAGCGATGCGAGAATGTCATCAGGCTCCACAAGTCCGATCGCGAGTGCCGCTACGGCTCCGCAGAACGCAACGATCTCAGGCGGCTGGATTTCCAGCGCGAATGCGATGAAGACCGCAAGAAGCAGCAAGATCGCAGCATAGGGGTCCAAGAATATCATTTCGAAAGGCATGTCGGTGTCTCATTCCACGTGCTGGCATACAAAGCACCCTGCACGCCTTTGGCGCATGCGGCTTTGCGCGACGCGCTTATGACAGGAACACGGATTGGAGAAGAAAAACAGCGGCCTTGATCATGGCGAAAGAAATACCCGACACGACTCCAATTCCGGCGAGGCCAACGAGTGTTCCGGCAATCGCCGCAGCTCCGTCACGCTCCAGAATCGCCAGCGCCAGCATTGCGATGGCGAGGCCAGGAATGGTGTTTCCGAACGGAATTGGCAGGATGAGGATCAAGGCGAGTACGAATGCCAGAAAACCTATGCCCCACTCGCCGCGTCCGCTGACCAGCAAGGTCAGCCGTGGTCCGACCAGACGTTCAAGACCTCGCATCCAGGGCAAGATACGTTGAAGCATCCTGGCAAAGTCAACGCGCCGGAAGGAACGGCTGCGCATCACCTCAGGCAGCCAAGGCTCTTCACGCCCACGCATCAGTTGCCAGGAGAGAAGAAGCAGCGGTGCGCCGAGCACAGCCGAAATGCCGGGGATCGCGATGGGCAAAGCGACGGGTACTGCGAAGATGAAGAGCAGCGCTCCGAAGGCCCGGTTTCCAAACCCATCGATCAAGTACCCAAGAGACATGCGCTCGTCGGGTGTGGCTGGGGCATCTGCAATCGCTTTGAGTATGTCGGACAGTCGTCGCGGTGTGCGAACGCCGTCAGGATCGGTTGGGCTTTGGTCCGGAAGGGGATCGGGGGCCTTCGTTTGCGTGGGCATGATCAGTCTCATTGGAGAAGGTTTTCTGGGCGCCGTCAGATGAAATGCGCCGGGAGTGTTTCTTCTCCCGGCGCACGCCTTCGCTAGGCTGCCTGCTGTAGTGGCTGGCCGCTCAACGCGGCCGGACTGCGCGCTGCGAGCCATGCCAGCACGGGCCCGGACACGAACAGGGATGATCCTGTCGCAATCACCACGCCCGCGATCATCGGCCAGGCGAAGCCTGCGACCGCAGGTCCACCCCAGATCGCCATTGGCAACAGCGCAGCCATGGTCGTGCTTGAGGTAAAGATGCAACGCGCCAGCACCTGATTGAGGCTGCGGTCGATCACATCCGCCAGCGGTTCATCGGTGCCGCCGCGCAGGTGCTCGCGTATGCGGTCATAGACCACCACCTTGTCGTTCACCGAGTAGCCGATCAGCGTCAGCAGGGCGACGATGGTGGTCAGGTTCACCTCCCACCCCGTCACTGCGATGACGCCGAAGGTCTTGGTAATGTCGAGGAACAGCACGAGGATGGCCCCGGCCGCGAAATGCCACTCGAACCGGACCCAGATGTAGGCCAGCATCGCCAGCACCGCGAGCGACAGGGCGATCAGGCCCGTCGTGGCAAGCTCGCCGCTGACGGTGGGGCCAACGAGGTCGATCTGGTCGAAGACCGCGCCCGGCACAACCTGCGCCGCCGCCGCTTCCACCGCGGTGACCGTGGACTGCCCGGCTTCGCCCTGCACCCGGATCAGGGCCTCGTTCGGGTCGCCGAAGGCCTGAAGGCTGGCATCCCCCGGCACATTGGCCGCGATGGCCTCGCGCAGGTCGGCCATCGGCACCGCCGCGTCCGAGCGCAGCACCATCTGCACCCCACCGGTGAAGTCGATGCCGAAGTTCGGCCCCGGCACGGCCAGCGCGCCCACCGCCCCAAGCGACAGCGCCGCTGACACCGCCAGCGCCAGTCGACCCCGCCGCATGAAAGAGAACGCACCCGGCGCAGGCACGCCGCCGATCAGCGGCGCAATGGCCAACCGCGCCGGTTTGCGCCAGCGTACCAGCGCCTCCATGATCATCCGCGTCAGCACCACCGCGGTGAACATGGAGATCAGGATGCCGAGGCTCATGGTGATAGCGAAACCGCGGATTGCGCCCGCGCCGAACATGAACAGCAGCACCATCGCCAGAAGGGTCGTGATGTTGGCGTCCAGGATTGTCGCCCAGGCGCGCCCGTAGCCCTGCGTCAACGCCTTGATCGCGGTTGCACCCTTGGCGGTTTCTTCGCGGATGCGGCTGAAGATCAGGATGTTGCTGTCGACAGCGATTCCGAGGCACAGGATCATGCCCGCGATCCCTGGCAGCGTCAGCGTGGCACCCAGCAACCCAAGGGCCGTCAGCGTCAGCATGACGTTCAGCCCGAGGACCGCGCTGGCCAGCAGGCCCCAACCGCCATAAAGCCCGACCATCATGGCCACGACCAGCGCAAGACCCATGGCGCCGGTGATCAGCCCCGCCATGATGGAATCCGCGCCAAGGGCGGCCCCAACGCTGCGCTCCTCGATGACTTCCAAAGAGGCGGGCAACGCACCCGAGGTCAGTAGCACCGCCAGTGTCTGTGCCTCTTCCACGGTGAAGTCACCGGTGATCTGTCCCTGTCCGCCGGGAATGGCGGACTGGATCACCGGCGCGGTCAGCACCGCGCCATCGAGGACGACGGCAAAGCGCTGACCGATGTTGGCCGCGGTGATGTCCGCAAAGACAACCGCGCCTTTCCGGTCAAAGGCGAAGGTGACCATCGGACGCCCTGTATCCGGGTCAAAGGCAGAGGCGGCACGGTCCAGTCGGTCGCCCGAAAGCACCACGCGACCTTCCACAGGGACCCTGCCGCTGCCATCGCGCATCTCCAGCATGGACACGCCGGCTCCGGGACCGGCTGCAACCATCTGGAAGCTCATCCTGGCGGTCGACCCCACAAGCGTGCGAAGCTGGGCGGGGTTTTCCACGCCGGGCATCTGCACGAGGATACGGTCTTCGCCCACCCGGTTGATGATCGGCTCGGACACGCCGACCTGATCGACGCGATGGCGGATCACTTCGAGGCTGCTGTCGGCGGCGATGGTCGCAGCGCGATCAATACCGGCCTCGGTCAACGTCAGCCGCAGGGTGCCGTCGGTCATGTCCACGGAAAAGTCGGGCGGGCTGCCCGGTTGCGCGGTGGCGGCCGCTGCGCTTCGCAGGGTCGCCAGCAAGGCGTCATCCGCGGGGGCGGACAGGGACAGTCCTTCGGCGCGGATCGTACCGGGGTTCATGTTCAGGGCCCGCATTTCGGCGGCGAGGGTTTCGCGCATTTCCTGCAAGCGGGATTGCGCAAGATCCTCGCGGTCCACGGCGAGGAGAAGATGCGCGCCGCCTTGGAGGTCAAGCCCCAGCGAAACGGTCTGACCGGTCGCCCAATCGGGCAGCGAGTTTCGGGAGGTTGTGGGTAAGAAGTTCGGAATTGCCGTCGTGACTGCCAAAAGCAGGAGGACGACATAGGTCATGATAACCCATTTTGGTCGGCGCATGGTGGTGTCCTTTGGGTGCCTGGGGATGTGGTCTGACTGTTAAGCGTCAGGCCGCTGGCGGCCCCCGGACCGGAGGCAGGATACGAAGTGCTAGAGGAAAGAGGGTTTGGTGCGGCGCGCGCGAGACTGTCCCGGCAGGTCGGGGATGAAAGACCTGCACGCCAGCGCCTGTTGCCACTGTGTCTGCCGCGTCATCATGAGATATCTGCCCGCGCAGCAGATGCCGCTGAACCGTCAGGACGCCTTTGGCCTGTCGGACCTGGCTTTCGGCGCCAGGACCGGCATGGTCCACCGGCGCGCCGATGTGGCTCTGCGGCGCTCCGAACAGAACGAGCACCAGCACGACGAGAAGCCGGACAAAAGTTGCCGGGCCCCACGCTGCAAGGTGTTCTATTCGACCGTGTCCGCAGAAAGCTCGTATCATCCCTGGGCCGCCCACACATAGGCCACATAGCCAACCAGCATCGCCACACCGACCCCGCGCCCGATCACGGGACGGGTCAGCAACAGTGCGGTCAAGACAAGCGAAACGGCAATCATAACGGGCAGATCGAAGGTCAGGAACCGCGGGGCGACCGGGATCGGCGCGATCAGCGCGGTCACGCCCAGAATTCCAAACACGTTGAAGATGTTCGATCCCACGATGTTGCCGATTGCGATTTCGGACTGGCGGCGGAACGCGGCGATCAGCGATGTCGCCAGCTCAGGCAGCGATGTGCCGACCGCAACGATGGTTAGGCCGATGAAGGCCTCGGATATGCCGTAGCCACGGGCGATATTGACCGCGCCGTCCACCAGGAACCGGGCGCCGGCCATGAGGGCGACCAGACCGCCGATGACCCAGAGAACCGATACGACAGTCGACGCGGGCGCAGGAAGATCGGCATCATCCGAAACCGCCTCGCCAGGCTGGCGGTAGGCCCAGATCAGGTAGCCGACCAGACCTGCGACCAACACCATTCCCGAGACACGCCCCATCTGCGCCATTGCGAATATGGGTACCAATACCAGCGCTGCCGCCATCATCACGGCAGTGTCGCGGCGCAGGGATGCTCCATTGATCTTGATCGGCCAGACCAGCGCCGACAGGCCAATGATCAAAAGAATGTTTGCGATGTTTGAGCCCACGATGTTGCCGAGAGCGATGTCGGGCGCGCCGCGCCATGCGGCATCGATCGAGACCAGAAGCTCGGGTGTCGACGTGCCGAAGCCGACCACCGTCAGACCGATCAGCAGCGGAGGGATTGCCATGCGCCGGGCGATGCCGACGCTGCCGCGCACCAGTGCCTCGCCGCCGAAGAACAGCCCCACCAACCCGGCAAGAAGAAAGAGATAATCCACGGCAACCGCCCGTCGCAGGCAGTTGATCCGCCTTCAGCGAAGAAATGCGTATTGAATAGGTCGGCTGCAAGATGCCGTTGAAACTAAAGCCGCTTGCGACGTCGATCGATAGAAAATAAATATCGCCGGAGCTCTTGCCGTCCGGCTATCTCCATACGAGATTTCGGTGTGGGCTACGAAATGCGATTGCGCATTATTTGATTGGCGAAACGTACCCTGCTTGAATAGCTTGCTGAAAGGAGATGGTGGGTCACCGCCATGGACTCATCATCGAACCGCGCACTAACCGCCAATGGAAGCGGCAGTCCAGTCGGCATTGACTACTTCCATAACTGCCGTGCGATGATCGACGGCTTCGTCGCGCGGCATTTCACCTGGCCCGGCACTCTTCGCCTTCATGACGCGGCGCTTGGATGGGACATTCTCCGGGCGCCTCTCAACGTCGCCCTGTCGCCGATCCTCGTGCTGACCCGCATCGCTGCGTATCTTTGCCGCCGCGCGGGCTGGCGAGGATCTGCGGATTGGCTGGTCCGACGGCGGATTCTCTTGCGCACCTCCGTCGCGCGCCGGGTCGAGGTCCTGATCGTGACCCATCTTCTGGACATGCCCCTCGACGAGGGGGCTAGCGCACGTGACCCATTCGCCCTAGCGCGCGCCGTCCTGGCCGCGCCCCAGTTTCGCGAGATGATCCGAATGCGCCCGAACCCCGCCGAGGCCGAAGCCCTTGGCGAGCGGATTGCCGGAGCCCTTGGCGAGTATGCCGGCACCCGATCCGCCGTCGCGGAGATGACGACGACACTGTGCGTCCTTGTCGTTGGTGCGTTGGCCTTTCAGACGCTGACGCCGGGCATGATCTCGATGGCGCCGGACGTAGCGGATGCCATGGCCCGCGCCAACGGGATCGCAAGCTTCCCGCTGGGCCAGACTCTCGGCGGAATGTGGTACGGCGTGTTCGCGGCGGATGCCTCACCATGGCTGATGGGGACGACAATGGCGGGGCTGGTCATACTCGGCTCGGTGTTCGCCGCCTTCGCGGGAGTTCTTGCCGATCCGGTTCAAAGCCGTCTAGGCATCCATCGCCGCCGCCTCGAACGCCTTCTGGACTCGCTCGAGGTGGAACTCCTGGGGCGCGGAGAAAGGCCCTTTGTTGCGCACGAGCATTTTCATGCCCGTATTCTTGATCTGTGGGACGCCGTCGCGAGCGCAGTCCGCATCTTCAGGAACTGACCGACGGCGCCACGCGCGGCCCGTGACCGTCTGACGCGCAACAGGATACACCATCATCAAAATCAATGGCCGGAACGTCCGGCAAGAGTTGGAGAAAATGTACCTCGAGATCGCGATCGTCATTCTGCTGACGCTGATCAACGGCCTTCTGGCGATGTCCGAACTGGCTATCGTCTCCGCTCGACCCGCGCGGCTGAAGCTGATGGCCGACAAGGGCAGCAAAGGTGCCGCAACAGCCATGCGGCTGGCCGAGGATCCCGGCCGGTTCCTGTCCAGTGTGCAGATCGGCATTACGCTCGTCGGCATCCTCGCGGGCGCTTTTTCCGGCGCGACGCTGGGTACGCGTCTCGCGGCAAGCCTGATCGACGCTGGCATTCCGTCTGCCTTTGCCCAGCCTGTTGGCGTTGGATCGGTGGTCGTGGCGATCACCTACCTGTCGTTGATCGTGGGCGAACTCGTCCCCAAGCAGATCGCACTTCGCGCGCCCGAACAGGTCGCCGCGCGCATGTCGCCGATGATGCGGACGATAGCCCGCGTCGCAGCTCCGCTGATCTGGGTGCTCGACCGGTCGGGAAAGCTGGTGCTGGCATTGCTCGGCCAATCGGGATCCAACTCCCGCAAGGTCAGCGACGAGGAGGTGCGCCTGATCATTGCCGAGGCAGAAAGCTCAGGTGCAATAGACCGCGCCGAGAGCCAGATGATTTCCGGCGTTATGCGGGTCGCGGACCGGACCGCGCGCGGCCTGATGACAGCCCGGCACGAGGTGGAAACGCTCGATGCAAGTAGCAACAAGGCGGAACTCCTGCAGCACCTTCATGATCTCAGCCGGTCCCGATTGCCGGTCTGGGAGGGTGACGTCGACAACATCATCGGAGTCCTCACCATCCGCGACATCTTCGCGCCCGCGCTCATGAACGATCCGTTCGATTTGCGCGCTCTGCTGCGCGAAGCGCCGACGGTCAGGGACGGACAAAGCGCGCTTGAGGTAGTGGATCGCCTTCGCACGGCACCGTCACACATGGTGCTGGTATATGACGAGTATGGGCATTTCGAGGGGATCATCACACCGATGGACGTGCTCGAAGCGATCGCGGGCGAGTTTCCGGACAGCGCTACGGACGAGCCAAAGGTCGTGACGCGGGCGGATGGATCCTACCTGATTGCAGGCTGGATGCCGGTAGACGAGTTTGCCGACCTGTTCTCGCTGGAGATCGACGCGGACCGCGACTATGAGACTGTCGCGGGTCTGGTTCTCGACGTAATGGGACATCTGCCAGAGGTCGGACAGCGGCTGGAGCTGCAGGGCTGGACGGTCGAGGTGGTCGATCTGGATGGGCGGCGGATCGACAAGCTCCTGGTCGGCAGATCAGGTTAAGCAATCAACTGATTGCGATACAGACTGCACCCCTTGCTGCCCGAGCTCTCGACTTGATTGCAGCAAGGCTTCAATGCACATGAAGCGAACTGCTTGGCCCAGTTATGGATTACCGCAGATCTTAGCGTCACCGGCGCGCTTCCTGAAAATGTCAGCTTATTGTGGAGCACGTGATGTCGACATTGGGACGGCAATGGAAACATTGATCTTTGCGAGCCGATGGATCCTGGCTCCCTTTTTCCTTAGCCTCCTCGTGGCGAACTGGTCGCGGCGGATGAGGTCCAAGGCCAGTGGATCGCAATGCGGCAGGCGATACAGACGCGTTTGCTGGCTATCCCCGCATCTTTCGCGGCGCTTCTTGCCAGAGAAGACGATCAGGCGTCTGTTCAGGAACTGATGGAAGACGCGGTCAGAACGGCTTTGACGGAGCTTTCGCATCTTTAGGCCTAGGACACATAAGTTCAGCGAAAGCGTCCGATGACGGCTTTGCACACCCAGATCGGACCTTGGTGCCGATTGCAGCATCCGACACTAGCGGCGGATTGTGTTGAAAAACTCGGTTTTCACGTACAAACGGAGAAAAACTTCGTCACAGAGTGCCAGTTGGAAATTCTGGCCGGGGAGTCGGCCAAATCAATGCTTTGGCGATGTGTGCAACTCTAACGGCCCCCTCCGCGCAAATTTGGCCAGCTGTTCCTATGCATCGGATTTTGGCAGAAAAATGAGAGTGCGGGTTTTTCGAGTTTTTCAACACAAGGGGGGCGGAAAGTGTGAATTCGCCGCTTTGCAGCAAGGATTTTCAGAAACCGCCAAAGCGGACCTTCGACACAACGAACCGGCGTCGGTCCTGTTTCGGGACAGTCCTTCAGGATTGCGGACCTTCGCTGCGGGTAACATGAAGGGCTGCTCAGCGGGACTTGGACGAAGCCGCTTTCGCGTTGGCACACAGAAAGTCCGCTGTCTTGGATCCTTGATCGAGTCCGTTCTCCGAGTTCGAATCTTCCTTCCTCCCAATCAGCCCCTTTCAGACCTTGCCGACCAATCTGTGTCACTAACTAACTCGCGCTATGCCGGCCTTACTAATTGATGGTGGCCCTTGATGAAGGTTTTTCGCGCATGGTTATCACCAATACGCCGCCATGTGACGCGGCCCTCCTCAATCGAATGCTCGATGTCATTGAGCAAGACATCGTGCCAATGACCCGGAGAGGGGTCGCCAGAGGCAATAAGGTCTTCGGTGCTGCATTGCTCCGTAAATCTGATCTGTCAGTGGTGATGGCCGAAACCAACAATCAGGCCGACAGCCCGCTCTGGCACCGCGAAATGCACTGCCTCTAGCGCTTCTACGAACTCATGCACGATGACCGGCCGTCGCCGCTAGAGCTGATCTTCCTCTCGACCCACGAACCATGTTCGCTGTGCCTGTCGACCATCACCTGGGCGGGCATTGATAACTTCTTCTATCTCTTCAGCCACGTTGATAGCCGCGACAGCTTTGCGATCCCACACGATCTCCAGATCCTTCAGGAAGTCTTTGGACTGCCGCCTGGCGGATATACGCGACCAACGCATTCTGGTCATCTTGGTCGATCCCAACTGAGGCCGCGAAGCCGTCGGACCCCGAGCGGCTGTCTCTCATGTTACGCATAGAAGGAATCCGGGCGCTGTATTCGGACCTTTCTGCTGTCTACCAGTCGCAAAAGCCCGGCTCGCCGATCCCGCTACCTTGGATCGATACAACATCATCGGAATTGGATCGAACCAGCATCTTGATGGCAGCCCTCGCGCTGACCACGAACCGAAGCATGAACCCGGGTGCTCTCGCGCAAGAGAAAACGGCGCCGGCAGAGCGGATCGAGACGATGGAAACCTATCGCCGCAGTCCGGCGGACAATCTCGTGCTGCCGAAACCGCTTGACCAAGACGGCCCCGTTACCGAAGTCCTGACCCTAATCCTGTACATCGAATGGCACGATATTGTCGGGCACAACGATGCCTTGGCCCCGCATTTCAGAAAGGGTCAGCTCACCGCTTCTTCCATCCAGATTTGCGCCGTAATGACCGCTGGCGTTATCTAAATTCTGAAGCACTCCTTCGGACACGGACATTGAGCCAGCTGCCGCTGGCCGTTGCCCGGCTGCAAGACTTGAATGGCGGATATTCGACGGGATTGGAGGAGAATACGCGAAGATATTCCCATGAATGTCCATCACGAAAATAGCATTGTCGAAACCTGGGGAGTGAAGGGCCTCACCAGACATGGCGTATACGATCCGACCATTTTCGTCGGCGGTAACGCGGAACCTTTCCAAATCATTTACCCCGTAGATCGTGACAGGATTGCTTGCATCAAAATCGATCCCATGCTGCGTCATATCCGTTGCGTAATCTCTGTATCGTCCACCTGTCCTCCAGGCGGCAGTGGGTTGCGAGACGACTTCGGAATTCGGGGGAGTATCTGCAAACTTGCCAAGATCCTCTGGCAGCAATTCATCCGCTTCGATCTCTGCCCCGTCAAAGCTTTCTAGCTTGTCGGGTAGGAGTTCGTCCGCCTCGCTAGCGGGAGGGTCCAAATCGTCAAGGCTAGCAAGTTGCTGTTCCTGGTCGGCAGTATTTGAACCCGCTGCGGCGTCGGTGCCTTCAGCCGATTGACGCTGCGACTGCTGCGCCGCATCGGCGGTGATCAATCCCTCACCGGGCTCAATCTGGGATCCGTCTGGAAGGATGCGGGTCGTTGCTTCGTCTCCTCCGGCGCCGGTCGGTGGCCGCGGCAATTCAACGGTACCTTCAGGCGACGGTCTGCTGCTGCCTATATCAACTAGCGGTGGGGGCGGAAGAACGACGGTATCGCCGGACGGCGATTGCGCCGTCGCTGTATCGTCGGATGACGGAGCCGGAGGCGGAGTTTCCGTCGTTAGTATTGCGCCGTCCCGCACGATTTCCCGACCGTCTGAATCGATGATCGTTGTGGCGTCGCCCGGCGC
>JBFKFZ010000075.1:0-13513 GCA_041633555.1 Paracoccaceae bacterium
CCGAGGCTACCTATCATCCCGCTCTGTGGGCAGCTGATCCGTCATCGCGCCAGCCACGGTGCCCCTAGGTAACTTTGATTGGACATGTGGGTCTGCATTTCGCAACATTGGCCGATGATCGCTTTTAGAATCGCGCTGCTGCTGGCGCGAATGTCGATGTTGATCAATCAGGGAGATCACAAGATGGGTGGCAATAAACAACTGCAACTTTCTCGGCGTAACCTGCTTTTATCCGCAGGCGCTCTTGGTTCTGCGGGCCTTTTTGCGCCAAAGATCGGATGGTCGCAGGACGGAAAGATCCTCAAGGTCCGCTCTTATAGCGACCTGCAAATACTTGATCCGGCCTTCCGGTTGTCGGCCCCTGAAGGCGATATCATGCGCGCCATCTACGCGGGGCTTGCCACGAACGTTCCGGGCGACGAATGGAACTGGAAAGCGGTCGCCGTCGAAAGTCTTGAACAGCTGGACGAACTTACCGTCGCGTTCAAGCTGCGCGACAGGATCGGATTCACCGACGGTTTCGGCCAGATGACCGCCGAGGACGTGAAGTTTTCCATCGAGCGTATCGCCGACCCGGCCAATGAGAGCCCTTACGCGGGCGACTGGTCAGCCTTGAAGGAGGTCGAGGTGAAGGATACCCTGTCCGGCCTTATTCACCTCAAGAATGCATTCGCACCGCTTTGGACCTCGACCTTGCCGACGACGACCTGCTCGATCCTGTCGAAGGCAGCCGTCGAAGCGGCGGGTGGCAAGATCGGCGCCGAGCCGGTGGCGCAGTCTGGGCAGTACATCCTGACAGAATGGACGCCGAAACAGCGCACAATCCTAAGGCGCAACCCGGACTGGGCTTACGAGCCGGGCGGATATGACGAGATCCAGATTTTCCCGATCGAAGATCCCGCGACCGCCGAACTCGGGTTCGAAGCCGGCGACCTTGATTACACATGGACGGCGGTTTCCTCGATCTCTCGCCTGAAGGAAAACCCGCCTGCGGGTGGGATCGTGCTGGAAAAACCCTCGCTCGCCTATGTGTGGCTGGGGATAAACAAGGATGTCGCGCCTTTCGTTAACCCGAATATCCGCCGCGCGGTGCAGCATGCGATCGACACTGAATCCGTCGTCGAGGCCGCCTATTTCGGCGCGGCCGCTACATCGACAGGGATCATCGCACCGGGTCTTCCGGGGCACCGCGACAAGGTGCTTTACGGCTACGATCCAGACAAGGCCCGCGAATTGCTGGCGGCGGAGGGCGCGACCGATCTCAGCGTCACGCTCGACATCCTGAACCAGTCCGAACGGCTGACTGCGGCGCAGGTTGTTCAGGCCAATCTGGCGGATGTCGGTATCAATTGTGAGATCAAGCAGAACGACAGCGGGACGTTCTGGACGCTCGGATCAAAGGACGGAGACTACTGGAACAAGCTGCAGCTGATCATCGGCCGGTTCTCGATGGAACCTGACCCGAGTTGGGCGACCGCTTGGTTCACGCCCGAGCAGATCGGTGTGTGGAACTGGGAGCGGTTCGACAGCCAGGAATTCGCCGATCTGCATGCCGAGGGTATGATCGAGACCGATCCCGCCAAGCGCGATGTGATCTACAAGCGCATGCAGGACATCATGGAGGAAAGCGGCTGCTACGTGTTCCTGACCCATGAAGTCACAGGCATTCTGCACCGCGATACGGTCGCGCCAGCACTCAAGCCGAACGGTGAGCCGCTTCTGGGCGATTTCAAACCGGCCTGAGGCTGAACAGCCGGGGCGGCAACGCGCTGCCCCGGCCCATGGGGGATTGCCCGATTCTGGCTTACGCGCTTAAGCGTCTGGTCCTGGCCATTGTCATCATCTCGGTGGCGATGACGCTGCTGTTCGCGATGATCTACCTTATTCCGGGCGATCCGGCCAAGGTCGCGCTGGGGCCGCGCGCCACACCCGAAATGGTAGAGTCCCTGCGGGCCCGCATGGGGCTGGACCAGCCGATATGGGTCCAGTTCTGGCGTTTCTACAGCGGCGTCTGGCGCGGCGATCTGGGGATCGAGGTCCTGTCCGGCCGCCCGGTGCTAACCGTGGTGATGGAGCAGTTGCCCTACACACTGGCATTGATCGCAGGCGGAATAACCTGGTCCGTGGCGCTTGGCATCCCGCTGGGCTGCATTGCGGCGATCAAGCGCGGCGGCTGGGTGGACCGGGTCGTCGGCATCATCTCGGTCGCGGTGATCGCGGTTCCGTCATTCGTCATCGCGATCTATGCGCTGCTGATTTTTGCGGTGTCGCTACGCTGGCTTCCCGCTATCGGAGCCGGCGAGCCGGGCGATCTTGGTGACCAGCTTGTACATCTGATCCTGCCCTCGCTCGCCGTGGGTCTTGGCTGGGTTGGATATATCGCACGCATGGTGCGCGCCTCGATGCTGGAAGTGCTGGAAGCCAGCCATATCCGAACCGCGCGCGCCTTTGGTCTGCCGGAAAATCAGATCACCTACAGTTATGCGTTGCGCATCGCGATCCTGCCGACCGTCACGTTGCTTGGTGTGGGTGTCGGGCAGATGCTGTCTTCGGCGGTCTTTGCCGAGATCGTGTTTGCGCGCCCCGGCATCGGCAAGCTGGTCTACGATTCCATCCTCACGCGGAACTATCCTATTGTGACTGGCTCGGTGTTGGTCACGACTGCGTTCTTCGTGTTCGTCAATGTCATCGCCGATCTTATGATAGGAGCTCTGGACCCCCGTGTCAGAAGCGGCTTCGGTTAATCCAGCCCCGCAGCGAGGCAGCGGGTCATTCGCCAAAGCGGTGCGCAAGATGCTGCGCGAACCGCTGGGCGTCCTGGGCATTAGCCTTGTACTCCTCGTGGTATTCGGCGCGGTGTTTGCGGATTTGCTTGCCAGTGCCGATCCCACCAGGATTTCGCCCCGTGACCGGTTTTCCGGTCCCGGTTTCGAACATCTTGCCGGAACCGACCAGCTGGGGCGCGATCTTTTTTCACGGGTGCTCCACGGGGGACGGATCGCACTGGCCGTGGCGCTTGGCTCGACAGCGGTTTCGCTGGCGATCGGGATGGTGCTGGGGCTGATCGCGGGGTATGGGCCGCGTTGGCTTGATAATCTGCTGATCCTCGTTTTTGACGCGATGAAGAGCTTTCCCACCGTCATGCTGGCCCTCGCGTTGGTCACGCTGTTTGGTCCATCGCTCACAGCCGTGGTCGTCGTCGTCATTCTGGTCAATGTGCCTGGCTATGCGCGTATCATCCGCACCCAGACCATCGCGCTCAAATCCGCAGAGTTCGTCACGGCGGCTCAAAGCATGGGCGCAAGCACCGCCCGCGTTCTCAGGGTGCATATCCTGCCGAACGTGATCGGGCCGCTTCTGATACTTGCCTCAATGGACATTCCGGTGGTCATCGCCATCGAGGCGGGTATGAGCTTTCTCGGTCTTGGCGTACGCCCGCCGACGCCAAGCTGGGGGGCCATCCTGAATGACGGCTTCGCCAATATCCGCGAAAGCTACTGGATCGTTGTGGCCGGCGGGATGCCGATCATCCTGACGACGCTCGGTTTTACCTTTCTGGGCGAAACCCTGCGCGATGTCTTCGATCCCAGACTGAAGGGGCGGTGATGTCGGTATTGTCCGTAAATGGCCTGACCGTATCCTTCACAACCGATGGCGGCACATTGACGGCATTGCGGGATGTGTCGTTCGACATTCCCGATCAACGGATCGTCGGCGTCGTCGGCGAAAGCGGCTGCGGAAAATCGACTTTGATCAACGCCATTCTGGGTCTGTTAGCCGACAATGGCCGGATCGACGCTGGCAGCGTCCTGTTCGAAGGCGACAGGGAACTGACACGCCTGGGCGACAATGACATGCGCGCCCTTCGCGGCCAGCGCATCTCTACGGTTTTTCAGGATCCGATGGGGGCGCTGAACCCAGTCCTTTCCGTCGGGCATCAAATGATCAACGTGCAGTATCGATCCGGACGGTCGAAGGCGGAAAAGACCGCCCGCGCGGTCGAGATGCTGCGCAAGGTGCGCATCCCTGATGCCGACACGGCCCTGTCGCGGTATCCGCACCATTTTTCGGGCGGCATGAAGCAGCGGATCGCCATCGCCATGGCTCTGATGATGGAACCGGCCTTGTTGATTGCGGATGAACCGACAACGGCGCTGGACGCGACGCTGGAAGTTGCGACGATCGAGCTGCTCAAGGAGCTTCAGAAGGATATCGGCTGTTCGGTTCTGTTCATCTCACACCATCTTGGGGTGATTGCCGAGCTTTGCGACGATGTGATCGTGATGTATGCCGGTGAAGTGGTCGAGCGTGGCACGACGCGTCAGGTGTTCAACGATCCGCGCCACCCTTATACGTTCCGCCTTCTGGATTGCGACCCGGCGCGGCAGCATCGGCGTGTGCGCCACCTGCCGACAATCCCCGGCGAAATCCCTGATCTCAGGCAGCGGCCTGAAGGCTGCATCTTCGCCGCGCGTTGCCACAGGGTTCACGACGCCTGCTCGCGCACGCCTTCGGCAACCGAAGTCGGGGGCGGCCATGCTGCGCTCTGCTGGCTGGCGGACATTCCTGAAACCGTGAAGGTGACCGCATGAGCGGCGATCCGGTTTTGGCGGTGGACGGGGTGGAAGTGACGTTTCCGATGGGCCGCCCGTTGCTGCGCCCGTTCGGGCGACCGAATTCGATCAAGGGCGTCGCCGGTGTGTCCTTTGAGGTCGGGCGCGGCGAAACCTTCGCCCTTGTCGGGGAAAGCGGATCGGGCAAAACGACGCTTGCCCGCGCGATCAACGGACTTCAGCCGGTATCGGCCGGTTCCGTAACCTTTGAGGGCCAGCGTATCGATGGTCTTGGGCGGGCGGAGATGAAACCCCATCGACGCCGGATGGCGATGATGTTTCAGGATCCTGTCGGATCGCTTTCGCCGCGGCAGACCGTGGGCGCGCTGGTCACCGAGGCATTCCGGATCCACGGCACTGAAGGCAGAGACATGCGCGCGGAGACCGCGCGGCTTCTGTCGCTTGTCGGACTGCCCCATGATTTCGCCGACCGCTATCCGCATCAGCTTTCCGGCGGCCAGGCGCGGCGCGTCGGGGTCGCCCGAGCCATTGCCTTCAACCCCGTGCTGATCATTGCCGACGAACCGACGGCGGGGCTTGACGTGTCCGTTCAGGGCGAGGTGCTGAACCTTCTTAACGACCTTCGCGAACGACTGGGTCTTGCGATGGTGATCATTACCCACAATCTGCATGTCGTTCGGCACGTCGCCGACCGGATGGCGGTCATGTATCTTGGTCGCTTCGTCGAAAATGGCCAGACCGAGGCGATTTTCGCGGCACCGAGCCATCCCTATACCGCAGCCCTGCTCTCGGCCAACCCCGAACCCGACCCCGACAAGGCACGAGACCGGATTGCCCTGCCCGCCGAAGTGCCGTCGCTGCTGGCGCGGCCATCGGGTTGCGAGTTTCACACCCGTTGCCCCTGGGCGCGCGCGATGTGCCGTTCCACTCCGCCGCCGCCTTCCGAAAAACTGGGAAGGGTGCTGACCTGCCACTTCCCGCTCGCGCCCGGCGAACGGCCGCCTGAAAGGATCGGTTCATGACCAAGGAACCGCATATCACCGTACAAGAAACTGTCTGGATTCCGATGCCCGACGGCGCAAGGCTCGCGGCGCGGGTCTGGATGCCGGACGGCGCGGACAAGACGCCGGTCCCCGCGATCCTCGAATACATCCCCTATCGCCGCCGCGATTTCACCCGGGTGCGCGACGACAACACTCATCCGCGTTTTGCGCGGGCCGGTTACGCCGCCGTCCGCGTCGACACGCGCGGCGCTGGCGACAGCGACGGGCTGATGCATGACGAATATCTTCAGCAAGAGCTGGACGACGGCTGCGACGTCATCGCCTGGATCGCGGCACAGCCATGGTGCGACGGCAATGTCGGGATGATGGGCAAGTCCTGGGGCGCCTATAACTCGTTTCAGGTTGCGGCGATGCGGCCACCTGCCCTGAAGGCTATCATCCCGGTCATGGGCACCGATGATCGGTGGAAAGAAGATATCCACTTTCGAAACGGCGTGATGGCCACCGACAATTTCTGGTGGGGCTCGATCATGCAGCTTCTTAACACCGCGCCCCCCAATCCCGATGTGGTCGGGAATCGCTGGCGCGAGATGTGGAAAGAGCGGCTGGAGGCAATGACGCTCTGGACCAATCTCTGGACCGAGCATCAGATCAATGACGCGATGTGGAAGCACGGCTCGATCAGCCAGAACTACGGCGACATTCAGGTGCCGGTTTATTTCTTCGGCGGCTGGTCGGATCTTTACCGCGACACGCCGTTCCGCATCGCAGAACATCTCAAGGTTCCCTGCAAGGTTCTGATGGGCCCCTGGGCGCATCTTTATCCGCATGATGGCATTCCCAGCCCCCAGATCGATTTCGTCGACGAGGCGATCCGCTGGTGGGACCGCTGGCTGAAGGGGGTGGAGAACGGCATCATGGATGAGCCGCGCCTGCGCTTCTACCTGCAGGACAGCGTGGCCCCGAACCCCACGATCACCCATCGCGACGGGCGCTGGGTCGAAGTGGCGGACTGGCCATCATCCAAGGTCGGCGCGCGGCTGCTGTGGCTGAACCCCGGCACGCTTCGCGAGGCAGCCGACGCGGGCGGCGAAACCATGACGATATGCTCGCCGCAGACCTACGGCGCGGTGGCCGGCGATATGACCTCGTTCGCGACACCGGGCGACATGCCGGGCGACTGCCGCATTGACGCGGGCGGAGCGCTGATCTTCCGCTCGGCCCCGGTCGCGTCGGCAATGGACATTCTGGGGCAACCGAAACTTCGCCTGAAGGTAGCCGCGGACAGACCGCAGGGCTTCGTCGCCGCGATCCTCGCCGACGAGGCGCCGGACGGAGCCCAAAGCCTGATCACCCGCGGTTTCTTCAATCTGACACACCGGGAAAGCGACGAAAGGGTTGTGCCCATCGTGCCGGGGGATGAGATGGAGGTGACCGTTACGCTGCACGGCATCGGCTGGCAGGTGCCCGCGGGCCACCGGCTGGTCCTGCATGTCGCCTCGACCTACTGGCCGGTTCTCTGGCCCGCGCCGGAACCGGTGACGCTAAGCCTGGTACCCGGCCATTCAACGCTGGAAATCCCGGTTCTTCGGGCAACCGACCGTTCCGCTCCGCGCAATCTGGCCGCCCCACCGACGCCCGCGCCGCGCCGGGTCACCGCGCTTGGCGCGGGCTCGATGGAACGCGGTATCACCACCGATCTTGTCACCGGAAAGACCCGCCACCGGGTGTTCATCGACGGCGGGGTCTTCGGCCCGACCGGCAAGGTCCGTTTTGACGAGATCGGGACCGAGTTCCACGATGTCTCGGAACGGATTTACGAAATTCATCCGGCTGACCCGCTTTCTGCACGCGCCGAAATGACCCAAAGCCGCACGCTGGAATGCGGCGACTGGAAGGTGCGGATGGAAACCTTTTCGGAAATGACCTGCACCAAGGACGCCTTCATCCTGACGGCCCGCTGCGAATGCTGGGACGGAGACAAGCCCTTCCACCGCGTCGACTGGCACCACGAAATCCCCCGCAACGGAATGTAACGAAGGACTGCGCCATGCCCGCTATCCCCATTCGCACCGACTTTCCCCGCAAGGTCCGCGAGATCGAGAATACCTGGATCGAAATGCCCGACGGCGTCAAGATCGCCGCCCGCATCTGGCTGCCTGACGATGCCCAGGCCGAACCGGTGCCTGCGATCCTCGAATACCTGCCTTACCGCAAGCGCGATGGAACGGTCGAGCGGGATCACCTGACGCACCCATATTTCGCCGGCCACGGCTATGCCGGGGTGCGGGTCGACCTGCGCGGCACCGGCGACAGCGAGGGTGTGTGCAAGGGCGAATATCTGAAACAAGAGCTTGATGACGGTGTCGCGGTAATCGAATGGCTGGCAAAACAGCCCTGGTGCTCCGGCACGGTCGGCATGATCGGCATTTCCTGGGGCGGCTTCAACGGGCTGCAGATCGCCGCGCTTAAACCCAAGGCGCTGAAGGCCGTCATTACGCTTTGTTCGACCGATGACCGCTACGCCGATGACATCCATTTCATGGGTGGCGCCTGTCTGACCGACAAGCTCGCCTGGGGCGCTACCGCCTTCGCCATCGCCCATACTCCGCCCGACCCCGCTATCGTCGGGGATCGGTGGCGCGAGATGTGGCTGGAACGCCTGAAAGGCAACGGGCTATGGATGCTCGATTGGTTCCGCCACCAAAGGCGGGATGAGTTTTACCGCCAAGGTTCAATATGCGAGAACTATGCCGATGTGCAGATCCCGGTCTATGCGGTCGGCGGCTGGGTCGACGGCTACACCAACCCGATCTTCCGGATGATGGAAAATCTTCCGGGGCCACGAAAGGCGCTGATCGGTCCCTGGGCGCACAAGTATCCGCATTTCGCTGAACCTGGGCCGCGCATCGGCTTCCTGCAGGAATGTCTGCGCTGGTGGGATCAACACCTGAAGGAGATCGATACCGGCATCATGAATGAGCCGATGATCCGCGCCTGGATACAGGACCCCGCCCCGCCCGCGCCGTATCACGCCGAGCGGACTGGGCGCTGGGTTGCCGAGGACGGCTGGAAGTCTGGGGCTGGCCCTGAACGGACGCTCACCCTGTCGCCCGGTCGTCTGAACGGTGCGGCCTCGGGCGATCCGATCGTGATCAGAACGCCGCAGACCGCAGGGCGTTTCGCGCAAGCGTGGTGTTCGTACGGCTCCGCACCCGATCAGGCGCTGGATCAGTCCCGCGAGGACGGTGCGATGACAGTGTTCTTGTCGGACCCGCTTGACGAGGATGTCGAAATCCTTGGTTTCCCGATATTTGCAGGTGAGATTGCCTCTGACCAACCCGGCGGCAATCTGATTGCCGTCCTGTCGGCCTCCGACCCGGACGGCAAGTCCACACTGGTCAGTTTCGGTGTCCTGAACCTGACCCATCGAAATTCGCATTCCGATCCAGAGCCAATGACGCCCGGCACCCCCGAGAAGATCTCGGTTCAACTCAACGCCATCGGCCAGCGCTTTGCCAAAGGTCAGCGTATCCGGCTTGCGCTCTCGACAAGTTACTGGCCGATGGTCTGGCCCGCGCCCGAACCGGTCACACTGACGCTCAGCCCCGGCACCGGGCAACTGACCCTGCCACTGCGTCCTGCGCAGCCGCAGGATGAGCGCCTCGCACCTTTCCTGCCATCCGAGGGTGCGGAACCGCTGCAGGTCGAGCAACTGAGCCCCGGAAATTCGGAGCGATCGGTGACCGAAGATCTTGTCACCGGCAAGGAAACCTATCTGCGCGCAGGCGACACAGGAGAGGTTCGACATGCCCATACCGGGCTGACCGTGCGCTACACCGACGAGGATCGGTTCGAGATCCATCCCGACGATCCCCACTCTGCCCGCGGCACCTGCACCTGGCACAAGTCCTACGCGCGCGGCGAATGGGCCGCGGAAGTGGACGCGACAGTCACCGTCGAGTCGCTTTCGCGGGTCTGGCGCATCACCGCCCGCATCGTCGCGCGGGATGGGGGTGCCGAACTCTTCCGGCGCGACTGGAGTGAGGATTTCGTACGCGATCTTGTCTGAAGTCTAGGAAGTACAGACGCGGATCGAGAGCATTTCGAGATGACTATCATTAAGCCGACGCTGAGTAGTAACTCGGCCCGCATCTGCGATTCCAATTGACGGCAGAACGGCGGAATTGTCCATTTCCAGCCCTCGGCTTGTTCGAAATGCTGCGAACTGAACAACGTCGGTAATGCTGAGGCCGCATTGCTGCGTCCCAGTGCATCAGCAACGGCAGGTTTGGTGAAGGTCTTCTGATGCGGGCCGTGGGTTTCCCTTGGAGCGCGCTGCGAACGGAGGAAACCATCCGCGTTCCAGATCGTGATGCAGAGCTCAGCCAATGTCCGTGCTAAGCCAGATCAGGCATTTGATCAGGATGCAGCTAATACTGGCGCTTAGGACTTCGCATTTGTACGTGTACGCAATTCCTCGTAGTGATCAAGTTCGCTGGAAAACCAGGCAGTGCCCCGAGTTGCGCCACCAAGGTTACGTGCCAGTTCTTCTTGCGAGGCCATGGGAAGATGCGCCCGGAAAATGTCCCAACCGTGGGCGGTTGGGTGGGCGTCGAATCCCAGAATATTTCCTTTTAAACTGCTGACCAGTTGAACGAGGCTGCCAGAAAAGACTGACGGCACATGTATCTCGACGGTCATTATCGGCTGCAAAACGATCGTGCCCGCTTCGGCAAGCGCTTCTTTCACCGCATGTTGACCTGCCATCCGGAACGCATAATCGGAGCTGTCGACCGAGTGTGTCTTTCCGTCCCTGAGTGTTACACCGACATCGACCACCGGGTGTCCGGCCGGTCCGGCTGCCAGCGCGTCGTGCGCACCCGCTTCCACCGATGGGAAGTAGTTTCGCGGCACCGCTCCGCCCTTGACGGTCTCGGTGAACTCGAAGCCGGCCCCGGAGTCTCGTGGGAAGACATCTACCAGCACATCGGCAAACTGGCCGGCACCACCCGATTGCTTGCGGTGGCGGTGGCGTTTTTCAACCTTCCTGCGGATGGTCTCTCGAAGCACCGAAGGCACCTCGGAGCATTCGACCTCGATTCCGAGGATCGCCGAAAGCGTGTCCACTGCGCGTTGCAGATGCTGCTGCCCTTGAACGCCAACTTCCAGCGCCCCGGTGGACTCGTCCTGAGACACTACAAGCCCCGGGTCGATCTCAGAAAGGCGTGCCATTGCTGCCGAGAGCTTGGTGTCGTCCTGGTCATGGACGGGATGGATAAGCCGGTGGAACAACGGAGCATGCGAGTCGGCCCAATCCGGCAACTCGCGTGCGGAATTTGCTGTCAAGAACCGCGCGGGTGAGATGCCGTCGCTCCTTATTGTGAAGGCGAACTCGCCCGCGTTCACGGACCGGATGCTCTTCTTCATATCGGCTCCGTTCAGGCTGCTGATCGCCGAACCGCCCAATTGATCACCTGCGCTCAAGCTGTCCTGGAGAGCTCTAATCAACACGGTTTTTCCGACGTGCTTCACCTGATCGGCGAGACAACTGATCGCCACGTCGTCGTCGCTCAGGGAAAGCCGTTCGCGAAGCGCCCCAACCTGGGGAACCTCGTGCCTGAGAGACTTCATGAGGCGAAGTATTCCGTTGCCGTGGCTAGCAGAGCCGAGCAGGGCCGGAACTAGGTCATGATGCTGTAGCGCGCGGGTCGCGACACCATAGACCTCCTCGGTCAGGATTGTATGATCCTCGATAATCTGCTCAAGCAGCCCATCGTCGAAATCTGCCAAGGCTTCCAAGAGGTCTGCGCGAGCTTCATGTTCTCGGTTTCGCATGGCTGCGGGAAGTTCTACGAGGGATGATCGTGCACCTTCGTGGAATTCCCATGCTCTTTCGGAGATCAAGTCGATGGCTCCAACGATGGTGCCATCCTCGCGGATGGGAACTTGCCGCAACACGATGGCGTGGCGGCAATAGGGTTGGATGCTAGCAACGATATCCGCAATCCGATCCGCTACTGCGTCCACCTTGTTGATGAAAAGAAATGTCGGAATTCCCGACGCTTCCAGCATTCGCAGATAGGGCGACGATAACACCGCGGCGTTGGAATCTGCGGCAACGCAAAGCACTGCGGCATCGGATGACGCCAGAGCCGGGCCAACTTGCGCGAGATTGTCCTGCCCGCCGGGTATATCCAACGCAAACCAGGCGTCGCCCATGAAAGCAAAAGTTGTAAGAGCGGTTCCGCAGGTTAGAATCTTGGGCTGAGAGGCGAACCCCTCCAGCCCCGCCAGTGCCGCGACCAAGGCGGTTTTGCCTGATTGGGACGGTCCGACGACCGATATTGCCCGCATAGCCATTTCCCCCAAATTAAGACCTTGTATTACACGCGAAGTTCGAGCGGGATACGACGCCCAAGTCCCGACATGGTTGAAGTGTAGCGTGTGAACCCGGAGGGGCAAAACCAAGGAATGCAACCTAGTCCAATTTGCACGAGACAAGCTGTTGCAGACAACGACCGGAATCCGACCGCTATACGTGGCTTTGCCGCAGGTATCGGTGATCGGGTGCGGTGTGCTGAAAGAAACCTGAAATGCGTCGTGTCTCGCTCGTCTTTTCGCTCGCTGCGAGCGGCTGCAATGGGCCGGTCGCGATTTCGTCGACATGCTGCATACGCAGATTGCCTTGTTCGCAAGCGTGGTAGGTCTGGGCTCGAAGCTACCTTCCGCGCCGCAGAATCAAAGATGCGGGCGGTGCAGTCCCAGCGCGATCCTTGCACATTCGAAAAGCCGCATCGCGATAGCTCCCAGCACATTCGGCAGGGTCACCGGGATTAGCGTCAAGAGCCCGTGACCATCTTTGTAGCCCGGGTTGCGGGATTGGAAAAAGACGATATCGGGATCGCGTCGCTGCCGCAGTGACGTTTCCTGTGAACTTTCGATGGTAATCCAACCCACGTCGCGGATCATTGGGTCGGTAGGGTCGACAGGGGAGGAATCGAAGGTGTCCACAATTTCGCTAGCTATATGCAGAATGTGGTCCGGCATTCCGCGTCTTGGCGAGGGGTAGAGGCGCGGGAAGTACTTGTAGAAAAGATGATAGCTAGAAGGGTGTACCAACGTGCCCAGGTAATAAACCGGCAAAGTGGGATGGCGAAGTTTTTCCTTCAATGCTCCCACCATGCCGAACCACATGGTCACTCCCCTTCCGCGATAGGAGGGTTCAAGCCCGGCCTCGGCTCGGATCACCACTGTGCGGCGTCCCTGGATCGTGCGGTAGAATCGGTGGAACGCCACGTACCCCACGACCGCGGCGCCCTGCCCTAGGATTAGCTGGATCAGCGTGCCGGCGGCGTCCGGCTCGATCACGTGAAGGCGAAAGCGGTCGAGCGTGACGCCGGCGAAAATCCGGCTGTGCACTTCGTATAGCTCACGGCACAGTTTCTCGCGCTCCTCGGGCCTCATCGCATCTGGAGAGATCACGCGTCGCCCGGTGATGACCGGACTCGGCTGCCTTGTAGAGTTGGTGTCCTTGAGCATTGGATTGGCCCCTCAGTGGCAGTGCCTTGCGGAGCGAGCCAACTCTATATTCAGCCGGTCTTGCCCAAGTAGATCGTGTTTGTCACATGATAGTGACTGCAAAGACGCGGCTCCACCCGTCCTTCGCCTATAGCATGCTCTCTGTGCCGCAGGAGCGCGCGTACCATCGCGAGCGGTCTTGTCATTTGTGGACGGCTCCTTTTTTGCAAGGGATTTCTTGAGCGACGTGTATCGAAGCAGGTTGTGGTCATTTGTCCGGCCTCACATGATGATCCCTCCGTCAATGCCCAATTTGCTCTTAGGTGCCCGAGGCGGACTCTCTTTCGGCAGACTCTGTCTGCAAACCTCACATCCGGCGGGATGAAGCTCCCAACCACTGTCCCGCGTTCGGGA
>JBFKFZ010000076.1:0-13450 GCA_041633555.1 Paracoccaceae bacterium
CATGCAGGCGACCTATCTCAGCTGGGTCGATTTCACCGATACCGGGCTCGACGAAGACGGAATCACGGAGCGCGTCGCCACCACCGCCCGGATCGCCACCAGCCCTGGAAAAGCCTTCGGCACTGGCGGCGCCCTGCATCGCCGGTTCAATCTGGCCCTGCCGCGGCCCCGGCTAATCGAGGCAATCGAGCGGCTCGAAAGCGCCTTCAGCGACATGCAATAGGCTCAGCGACATGCAATAGGCATAGAAGGCATGGAAAAGGTTCAGGCGATCGGCGGTTTCTTCTTTCGCGCAAAGGACCCGGAAGCACTCGCCAAATGGTACGAGGACCGCCTTGGCGTCTCCGTTAGTCCCCGCGACTACGAAACCCAACCCTGGCAGCAAAAAGCGGGGCCTACAGTTTTCGCCCCATTCGCCGCCGATACAGACTATTTCGGGCGGCCGGAGCAGGCTTGGATGATCAACTTCCGCGTCGGCAACCTCGATGCCTTGGTGGCGCAACTCGAAGCGGCCGGCATCGCGGTCGAAAGCGAGGGCGATTTTCCGAACGGCCGGTTCGCCCGTCTCGCCGACCCCGAGGGCAACCCGATCCAGCTCTGGCAGCCGAAAGACCCGTCCTAGCGCAGCAATGCCACCGGCGCGTTCTCGTCGCGGTAGAAATCCAGCGGCGCCTTGTCCAGCGCCTCGGTATGCCACTTGAATTCGTAGACCATCTCGCCGTCCTTTTCTTCAGACGCGACGATCAGGCACTGATAGAGGTGGCGTTCCCCGTCATAGAGATCGACCAGCCCGCGCAGATGCGGCGAATCCTCGGCATCCAGGGCAAAGCCGTCCTCCCAGAACCGCAGCACTGGGTAGACTTCGTCGTCGGTATGAACGCGCAACCGGCTTTTCGTCTTCAGTGCGCGCTTACGGGCCTGTTCCAGCCCCTCGCGCACCTCCTTGGGCAGAAAATCCGTCATCACTACTCCCCCTTACACCCGGTTTCCTAGGATGCCTTGGATTCTACACAGGTCAAGTAATGGTTAAGTGACATTTACCTCCGGACAGTTAACAGCGCGAAAAGCCCTATTTTGTTGCGACGCGCGGCCGCAATACATGCGGTATCGCCGGATCGTAGAGCGCCGAATCACGGAAGTCCTGCGCTTCGCGCAGCGCCGGGCCGACCAGAATCAAGGCGGTGCGGGTGATCTTCTCGGCCCGCACCTTGGCATGGATGTCGGCCAAGGTGCCCCGGATCAGCAACTGGTCCGGCCAGCCGACGCGGTAGGCCACCACCACCGGGCAATCGCTTCCATAATGCGGCGACAGACGCCGTTCGATCTCGCGCAGGTTCCGCACGCCGAGATGGATTGCCAGCGTCGCGCCGGTCCGGGCGAAGTTCTCCAGCGTCTCGTCTTCCGGCATCGCCGTCGACTTCATCGAGACCCGCGTGAGCACGATTGACTGGGCAATCTCGGGGATCGTTAGTTCCTGCCCCAAGGCAGCCGCCGCCGCCGCATAGGCCGGAACGCCGGGGATGATCTGGTAGCCGATTCCGTCCGCTCTGAGCCGCCTGATCTGCTCAGCAATCGCGCCGTAAAGCGACGGATCGCCGGAATGGACCCGCGCCACATCCTGCCCGCGCAAATGCGCCGCCCTGATCTCGGCATGGGTTTCATCGAGCGTCATTACCGCCGTATCCCGCACCAATGCCCCGGCCGGTGCACAGGCCACGACCTCGGGCGGCACCAGCGACCCGGCATAAAGACAAACCGGGCATTGCCCGATCACCCGTTCCGCTTTCTTGGTCAGCAGTTCCGGATCGCCCGGCCCCGCACCGATGAAGTAGACCGTCATCGCGATCCGCCCTTCGATACCCTTGGTACCGCGAGATCACCATCGATCTTCCGGGCATAGCCGCGCGGCGTATACATTCGCGGCCCCTCGCCCAACATTGCCAGCCGCGAATTTGACGAGCCGACAAGCACGACGGTCAGCATGTCCACCTCATCGACCTGCAATTCATCCAGACGCCGATAGCGCACGTGCTCCTCTGGCCGTCCCAGGGACGAGGCCAGCATCACCGGCGTGTCTGCGGGCCGGTGATGCAATAGGATCTCGCGCGCCTCTGCCAGCAAGGTCCGCCGGCGCAGCGACACCGGATTGTAAAAGGCGATCACGAAATCGCCCTCGGCCGCTGCCCGCAGGCGCTTTACTATGTCCTCGCGCGGCGTCAGCAGGTCCGACAGCGATATCGCGCAGAAATCGTGGCCCAGCGGCGCCCCGGCCCGTGCGGCCGCCGCCTGCAGTGCCGACACGCCCGGTGAACAGATAACCTCGACCCGCCGTGCATCTGCGGACACGCCTTGCGCTTCAGGCGGCCGGTCCAGCAATTCGAAGACCAATGTCGCCATCGCATAGATCCCGGCGTCGCCCGAGCAGGCCAACGCCACGTTGCGCCCCTCGCCGGCGCGTTCCAACGCGTAGCGGCATCGCTCTTCCTCTCCGCCCAAGGGAAAATCCGACCGCTGCTTGCCAGCCGCCAGCGGACCGAGCAGATCGATATACAAGCCGTATCCGACAAGCTCCTCGGCCTCCGCGACCAACCGCGAGACTTCCGGGGTCCGCCACGCCGCCTGCCCCGGCCCGATCCCGACGACCGACAGCCGCCCGCGGGCCCGTCCACGCGGTTCTGTGATGACTTGTTCGCAGCGCGCCACCGCAAGCGTACAGGTCTCTGTCTTGAGCTTCGGCACCGTCAGCTCGGCCTGTGGACCGCCACAGGCCAAAGCAGCACCCTCCGCAACTCCGTGGCAGCCGACCTCGGCGAATACGACCTTTGATGGGTTGGCCAGCCGTCCGGCCTCCGCCTCCAGCTCCGTCGCAGTGAAAAGACGAAGCGGCACGCCAAGACGCCGCGCGGTCTCCACCACCGCCGGTTCGTCCGCCTTCAGGTCGATCGAGGCGACAGCGGCAATGCATCCCGGCGTCACCCCCGATTGAATGAACAAGTCCCACATCGCCTCCGAATTCGCGCCGCGCGCGCACCCCAGCCCCAGCACCAGCCGCTGCGGATTATAAACCAGCCGATGCGGCCGTCCGGGAATGTCCGATTCCGTGGCGAGTATCTCTACCGCGCCCGAGGGATCGCTGTTCAGGCCCAAGGCATTCTCGCCGGAAACGCGCGCGCCCTTGCCCGCCAGAAGCGCGGCCATCGCAGGCTTGGCATCGCCGGGGTTCTGCAATCGCCATCCCGGGGGCGGTTCATCCAGCGCCACGCCAAGCGCCACATCACCCGCCGTCGTTACCGCCGCCTTGCCGCCCAATGCTTCGGCTATTTCCCTTGCCAGCCGGTTCGCGCCGCGATGCCCGCCGAGAAGCGGTACCACCACGGCACCATCATCCGAGACCGAGATAGCCGGCGGCTCCGCCCGCTTATCGGAGAGGAGCGGCGCGACCGCCCGGATCAGGATGCCCGAGGCGCAGACACCGACCACCGGAACGCCCGCCGCGAACAATCCCCGGACATGCTCCAGGGCGTCGGGAAAGAACGCATCCGCCCGATCGACCCGACCCTTGCGCCCATGCACCAGCGCTCCGAGTGCCGACGCCACCTTGTGCGCCACGGTCTCGCCAGAGCGCGACAGCGCCACCACAACCGGTTTCACAGCCAAGGATCGGCCCCTTTCGTCAACAGGATCATCGAGAAATACGGCGCCGCCTCCGGCGCTTCAGCGAGCGGACAGACCACTTCATCGGGCAGTGTGGCGCGCTCAACATAGGCCGCGCGGGCGGTCAGCCCCAGCCCGTCGATCACCGCGCGGATCTTCGGCAGATGCCGTCCGACCTTGAGGATCGCGACGCTCTCCGCCCCTTCAATCCGGGCCCGCAATTCGGGTTCGGGCAAGGGCCCAGGCAGAACCGTCAGCCGCTCGTTCCGCGCCGCCAGCGGCATCCCGGCCCGCGCGGCGCAGGCGGTGATGCTGGTGACACCCGGCACCACCTCAATCTCGAAGCGATCCGAGAGCCGCGCAAACAGATACATGAACGAGCCGTAAAAGAACGGGTCGCCTTCGCAGAGGCAGGCCACGTCATGCCCCTCTTCCAGTTCCGCGGCGATCCGGGCCGCCGCGCCGTCATAGGCGGCTTGCGCCGGCTCCCGCGCCGTTGTCATCGGCACCTCGATCACGATCTCGCGCACGCCGTCCGGGATCAGCCCAGCGGCAATCGAACGCGCGAAACTCGCGGCCCCTTCCAGCGCCGGATAGGCCACGACCTTCGCAGCACCTATCAGCCGCGCCGCCTTCAGCGTCAGCAGTTCCGGATCGCCCGGTCCCAGCCCGATCCCGTAAAGCCTTCCGCTCATCGCCTGATCAGGCTCCACTGGGTCACCGGCATCAGCGCCCGCCAGCCGCGATAGGACCCGACCGGCTCGACCCGGTTCACCGACAGCTTCACCAACTGCCCGCCATGGCGCGCATGCAGCGCCATCAACACCGTTTCGCTTTCCAAAGTCACCGCATTCGCCACCAATCGCCCCAAAGGCTTCAGCGCCGCGAAGGCTGCATCGAAAACCGCCTCCGACAGCCCGCCGCCGATGAAAACCGCATCCGGCGCTTCCAGCCCGGCGAGGGCCTCGGGTGCCTCACCGTCGATGATCTCCAGCTTCGGCGTGCCGAGCGCCAGGGCGTTCGCTGCCGCCATCGCGCGGCGATCGGCACGTGGATCGATACCCACTGCCCTCGCGTATCGCGCCGCGCGCATCCATTCTATCGCGACAGAACCGCAGCCGGTGCCGATATCCCAAAGAAGTGCTGCGCGCATCGGCATGAGCTTGGCGACCGTGACCGCTCGGACCTCCTGCTTGGTCATGGTACCATCGTGCCGAAACAGCTCATCCGCAAGCCCCGGTACCCGCGGCAGAAGCGCGGCATCTGGGGCAGCCACGCACTCCACGGCCAGCGTATTGAACGCGGGCACGACATGATCCCAGTTGTGAGCGATCCCCTCGAAGCGAGCCTCGTCCCTGCCGCCCATCGCGGCCAGCACCGTCATCGGGCTACGGCCATAGCCGCGCTCGGTCAGGAAGCGCGCGATCTGGGCGGGCGTGTCGGCGCCCGTCGTCAGGATCAGAAGCCGTTGCTCAGGCTGGATGAAGGCGATCATCTGCTCGACAGGGCGGCCATGCACGGTCAATGTCTCGACATCGGCCATCGACCAGCCCATCCGAACAGCCGCCAGTTGAAACGCGGAAAGCTGCGGGTGATAGATGATCTCGGCAGACGGGATTGCGCGGCCGATTCGCGCACCGACCGAGAACCACAAGGGATCGCCGGTCGCCAGCACCACGACCCGCTTGCCCCTCAGGCCCTTCAGGACATCGATCAGGGCGTCGAACGGATGCGGCCAGGCCAGCCGTTCGGCCGTCACGCTGCAGGACAGGGCGTGATGCCTGTCGCCGCCGATGATCACTTCGGCCGCCTCGACAACTGCCCGCGTTGCCGGCGTCAGCCCATCAAGCCCATCCTCGCCGATGCCGACGATATGTAGCCACGCGCTCATCCATCCTCTCCCGGCAGTCCCGCCGCCAGCGCATTGACCGCCGCCGAGGCGATGGCCGAACCGCCACGCCGCCCGCGCAGCGCAACAAAGGCGCACCCCCGGGGATTGCCAGCCAGTTCCGCCTTGCTTTCTGCAGCCCCGACGAAGCCGACCGGAAAGCCAAGGATCAGCGCCGGTTTCGGCCAGCCTTCGTCGAGACGCTGCAACAGATGGAACAGGGCCGTCGGGGCATTCCCCACCGCCACTACAGCGCCGCCGATCCGTTCGCGCCACAACTCCACCGCCGCTGCCGACCGGGTGGTTCCCAGATCCGCGGCCAGCCCCGGCACGCGCACATGATTCAGCGTCACGAATACCTCGTTTCCAGCGCGCAGATATCGCCGGATCACCCCCGCCGCCACCATCTCGCAATCGCAAAGAACCGGTGCGCCGGCTGCGAGTGCTGCCCGCCCGACCTCGAAGGCGCCATCGGAAAACGCCAGACGGTCGGCCACCTCGACCATGCCGCAGGCATGGATGACGCGGATCGCCAGCGCCTCCATCCCCGGCCCGAACCGGTCCAGACGCGCCTCGCGCCGCACAGTCGCGAAACTTTCTGCGTAGATCGCGGCGGGATCCTTCAGGTAGGGGCGCATGAGTTGGCCTTTTTCTTCGCAGAAATACTCCTGCCGGAGGCACGATCATTCGCAGCAAGATCGTTCACGCCTTCGCCTTCCGCGCGCTTTCCGGCCCGTGAGGGTGATGGGCGTGTGGATATTCCGCGTGATGGTGGTCGTGATGCCCATGCCCGTGATCGTGGTGGTGTTGGTCGTGATGCCCATCGCCTTTCCCATGGTGATGAAGGTGGTGATGGCCGTGATCGTGGCCCGTTTTCAACCGGCATTCCCCGGTGCAGAAGGTCTCGCACAGATCGCAATCCGCCACATTTGATCCCGGCGCCGAGGCGCCCTGCCCCTCGACATGGTGATGATGGCTTTCCTGCACCGCACCTACCTCGGCCTCAAACCCCAGAACCTGCACCCGGTACTTGCACATCGCGCAGTTCGGCGGCGGCACCTCGCCGACCTGTTCGGTGATCCGCTCTGCGAAGGTCTCGAGCACCTTGGGGTGGTCGTTGAGATACCCCGCCTTGACGAACTGGATGTCGGGATGCTCGGCCGCGACCCGATCGGTGAAGCCATAGATCCGGTCGATCAGGATGCCGGTGAACAGGAAATAGGGGAACACGATCACGCGATTGTAGCCAAGCCGGCTCACATGGGTTAGGCAGGGCTCGACCAGCGGAAAGGTGACTCCAGAATAGCCGACCTCGCACCAGCCAAAGCCCATCCCCTCCCATAGCATCCGCGCGATCTTCGCGACATTGGCATTGGCATCCGGGTCCGACGCCCCGCGCCCGATGACAACCAGACAGGTCTCGGCCATCGGCAATTCACCAAGCTCGGCATTTGCGCGATCCACGGCTTCCTGCACCCGCGCCCCGGCGGCGGCGATCATCTTGGGGTCGACACCCAGTTCGCGGCCATAGCTGACCTCGATCCCGTTCACCTTAGCATAGGTGTTCAACACCGTCGGGATGTCGTTCTTGGCATGCATCGCCGCGAACAGCATTCCCGGCACCGCCAGGATCCGCTCGCATCCCTTGTCGCGCAGCCGGTCCAGCCCGTCGCGGATCACCGGATTGGCAAACTCGAGATAGCCGTAATCGGTCTCCCAATCCCCGGGCAACAGAGGCGGCAGTTTCTCGGTCAGAACCGCGAATTCGTCAACCGCTGCCTGGCTGCGAGAGCCGTGGCCACAGATCATCACTCCTATCTTGGCCATGGCTCAGGCCTCTTGCCGATCTTCGGTCGGCTCGACCTTGTCCGCACCCTTGCTCCGGCCCTTCAGCGCGCCCCAGATGCCGACCGCGATCGCCGCACCGATCGCCGCCCCTGCCATCCAATGATCGTGACCCGCCGCGTCGACAAGATGCCCCGGATGCGCCTGTGCGGCTCCGGCCACAAGGGGAAATGCAAAGAGCGGGAGAGTTCTCATCATACGTCCTTTCATCCACGCCGATCCGGGCAAAGAGGCAAAGCCGTATCCTTGGACGATGCTGCATCGGATCCCCGTCAGGGTCGATCCTTCTCAGCCAACCTCTCTGGCCCCGCCGGGGCTTCGTCATTCCCCGCGTATAGGCAGGCCAAGGCGCGAGCGCAACGCGATAAGCGGCGCGGAAGGGATCGAATACGACCAGGGGTCATGCGCCTATGCAGGATTGCTTGATCTGCGTTCCGGATTTCCCTGGATGTATCCGCGACCTAGATCAGAAAGCGAACGGCAAGGGAAACCTGACATGGGCAAACTGATTGAAGGCGCGTGGGTCTCCGATTCAACCAATGCCAAGAAGACCAGCGGACAGTTCGAACGGACCGAAACCAGCTTTCGCAGCTGGATTACCCGCAATGGCAGCGCCGGGTCCAGCGGCACGGGCGGATTTGCGGCACAATCCGGACGTTATCACCTCTATGTGTCCTACGCCTGTCCATGGGCCCATCGCACGTTGATCTTCCGGCAAATCAAGGGGCTGGCCGATCATGTCGCCATATCGGTCTTGCATCCGGAAATGCTGCAGGATGGATGGACCTTCAGCAGCGATTTCCCGGGCGCGACCGGCGACAGGCTTCTTGGTTGTGGCTTTCTCCGAGAGATCTACGTCAATGCCAGTCCGATCTATTCCGGCCGGGTCACGGTGCCGGTGCTGTGGGATTCCAAGCTCCACACCATCGTTTCGAATGAAAGCGCCGAGATCATCCGGATGTTCGGTTCCGCCTTCGACGGGGTGACCGGCAACACCGAGGATTATTGGCCCGAGGATCTGCGCGCCGAGATCGAGATGGTCAATGAGCGAGTCTATGCCACGGTCAATAACGGCGTCTACCGCGCCGGATTCGCCAAGACCCAGGCGGCCTATGATGACGCCGTGCGGGCGCTCATTGACAGCCTCGACTGGCTGGAAGACCTGCTGTCGAACCAGCGATACCTGGTCGGAGGGCGGCTGACCGAAGCCGACTGGCGATTGTTCACGACGCTCGTGCGCTTTGATGCGGTCTATCACCTGCTCTTCAAATGCAACCGCCGAAGACTGGTCGACTACCCGCATCTCTGGGACTATGCCCGCGACCTCTATCAGAGGCCCGGCATCGCAAAGACGGTCCGTTTCGACCATATCCTGCAGCACTATTACCGCAGCCTAACATCGATCAATCCCAGCCGGATCATCCCGATCAACCCGGTGATCGACTGGACCGAGCCGCACAGCCGCAGCGCGCTCCCGTCTGCTTAGACGGGACCGGAAGATACCAAGCTGCGATTGTCTGAACCGTGCGCTTAGACGACCGGCAGCACCCTAATGCGTGCCGTAATGCTCAACCAGTGCGGTCAGATCGTCCGGCGTCATTTCCGATGGCATCATCGCGCAGGCGTTCGGGATGTGCTGGAAGATCGACCCATCCGAGAAAAAGCTGCTGTCGGTCGTGAAGATGACCTTGGTCTCGGGCCGGCGATAGCTGGCAAAATCTGCGATCGCGAAGGCACTGCCATCTTCCAGAATCAGGTTCAGCACGATGATGTCGATCCGCTCGTTCCGCAGGATTTCGACCGCCTCGCTTTGGGTGCGCGCCAGCGACACCTCGCTTCCGCGCCGCTCAAGGTGGCGGCGCCAGACCCACCCAAGGTCCGGGTTGCTTTCCACAATCAAGACTCTCATCTTAACCTCAAATGCCCTTTGGGCCTATTCGCTAACCATTCCCTAATGCCCAAGGTGCGCCCAATTCCTTAACAACCGGTTAACCTGGACGTCACCTTTGTTAACTTTGGCAATGCTGTTGCGTCTCTGGCTCGAATCCGGTCAATGACTCGGGCGACGACAAGAGGGTTTGCCATGACCACCTGGATCACCATTTGCGACACCTGCAAGCGCGAAGACTGGGCAGCGGGTCAGACAAACGTGACCGACGGCGAGGCTCTGGCCGCCTTGATAGAGCAGGCCGCCGCCGGCGCGCAAGTCCGCACCCGCCGCGTCTCGTGCCTGATGGGCTGCGCGCATGGCTGCAACGTCGCAATCCAGGCTGCGGGCAAGCTGAGCTATACAATGGGGAATTTCCTGCCGGACCGGGAATCGGCAGAGGCGATCCTGACCTATGCCGAACTGCACGCCCAAACCGAAACCGGGCAGGTGCCTTACCGGCAATGGCCCGCGGCGATCAAGGGTCATTTCGTGACCCGCCACCCGCCGCTGCCGCCAGAGGAATGACAGCGGCCCGCGACCATGGCGGCGGGCTGGACGCGGCGATCGCCCGCTATGGCGGCAGCCGCGCCGACTGGCTTGACCTCTCGACCGGCATTAACCCTGTCCCCTACCCAGTTGACACCATTGCGCCCGAATCCTGGGCCGTGCTGCCGGACCGGGGCGCGATGGACCGGCTGCTCGCGGCAGCGCGCACATTCTGGAACGTGCCCCTTAACGCGTCGATCGTGGCGGCACCGGGGCTTTCGGCGGTGATCAACCGGCTGCCAGAGCTCAGCTGGGCGGGTCGCGTGCACATACCCGGCCCCACCTATAACGAATATGCCGCGGCCTACCGGCTGGCGGGCCAGCTCTACGAGGACGAACCGGACGCGCCGGTGCGGGTCTTCGTGCATCCAAATAACCCAGACGGGCAAATGTGGGGCCGTTCCGTGATCTGGAACCAGCATCGGGAACTGACCATCGTCGATGAGAGCTTCTGCGACACCTGCCCCGACCAGAGCCATGTCGGTCTTACAGAGGAGCCGGGGATCGTTGTGCTCAAGAGCTTTGGCAAATTCTGGGGGCTCGCCGGATTGCGGCTGGGTTTCGCCATCGGCACCGCGCACGCACTCTCACGGCCTGGCCACGGCGCAGACGATCCGATCGACCTCGCCGAGTTACTGGGGCCTTGGGCGGTGTCCGGACCGGCACTGGAAATCGGCGCCCGCGCGTTGACCGACGATGCCTGGGCCGAAACGACCCGGGGGCGCCTCGCCGCGGACGCCGCCCGGCTCGATGCGCTGATGGCGCCGCGTGCAAGCCTTGTCGGCGGCACGACGCTCTTCAGGCTTTACGAAGTCGACGACGCCGCCGCCTCGCAGGACCGCCTGGCCCAAAACCGTGTCTGGTCCCGCATCTTCCCCTATTCGGATACCTGGCTGCGCCTCGGCCTGCCCGCGCCCGACCGCTGGTCGCAACTGGAAGCCGCGCTGTGAGCCATGCCGCGCCGCTGTTCTTTGCGCTGATCCTCGACGCGATATTCGGCGAACCCGACTGGCTCTGGAAACGCCTGCCGCACCCTGCCGTGCTGATGGGCCGCGCCGTAGACTGGGTCGACCGGCGCTTTAACAAGGGCGACAGTCAAAAGGCCAAGGGCATCGCCAGCCTCGCCGGGCTGACGCTGGCCGCAGCGGGCCTCGGCGCGGCAATCGCAGCCCTCGGCCCGGTCGCCGAAACGCTCGTCGCCGCGATCCTGCTGGCCCAGCGCAGCCTCGTTTCCCATGTCCGTGACGTCGCTTCGGCGCTGCGCTTGTCGCCGTCCAAAGGCCGGCAGGCAGTGGCCCGCATTGTCAGCCGCGACACCGCCGCGATGGATGAACCCGCTATCGCCCGCTCCGCCATCGAAAGCGCCGCCGAGAACCTCTCGGACGGGGTCATCGCGCCGGCTATCTGGTTCCTGCTTCTCGGCCTGCCCGGGCTTCTGGTCTACAAACTCGTCAATACTGCCGACAGCATGATCGGCTACCGCACATCGCGGCACGAGGCCTTCGGCTGGGCCGCCGCACGACTTGACGACGTGCTGAACTGGATCCCCGCCCGCTTGACCGCCGCGCTGATCGCGTTCAGCCACCTGCGATTTGACATATGGCCGCAGATCGCCCGCGATGCAGTGCTCCACAAATCCCCGAATGCCGGCTGGCCCGAGGCGGCCATGGCAGCCAGCATGAACATCGCCCTCGCCGGCCCGCGCAGCTATGACGGCCAGCAGCGGGACTTCCCATTCGTCAATCCAACCGGCCGGCGCGCCCTGACCGCCGACGACATCGATGCCGCCGCCAATGCCCTTTGGCGCACATGGGCAATAACCCTCGCATGCGCTGCGCTACTCGCGGTTGCGTGACCCCGGCATCCTGCTAACCTGCCGCGAAATGCAACCGGAGGTTCCATGCGTTTCCCCCTGACCCTTGCCGCAGCCCTACTGGCCGCCGCCCCCGCTTTCGCCAACGTTCCCTGCGGCGGCTCGTTCTCCAGCTTCGTCGGCAATCTCAAGCAGGCGGCCCGCGCCAACGGCCATTCCGCCGCTGCCGTAGACAGCTTCTTCGCCAGCGCCCGGCATGACCCCAAGGTCATCCGCGCCGACCGCGCGCAGGGCATTTTCCAGATGAGTTTCATCGACTTCTCGCGCCGGATCATCAGCCAGAGCCGCATCGATAACGGCCGTCGCAACGCGCAGAAATACGACGCGATCTTCGATGCCGTCGAACGCAGCTACGGCGTTTCGCGCGGCGTGCTTCTGGCCTTCTGGGCGCTGGAAACCGATTACGGCCAGGTGCAGGGTGACTTCAACACGCTGAACGCGCTCCTGACACTGTCGCATGACTGCCGCCGCCCACAGCTCTTCCAGCCGCAAGTCTTCGCCGCGCTGAAACTCTACGAGCGCGGCGAATTCGACCCGGTCAACACCAAGGGTGCCTGGGCCGGAGAAATCGGCATGGTCCAGATGCTGCCCGAGGACATCCTGGTGAACGGCGTCGATGGCGACGGTGACGGCAAGGTCAGCCTGAAGACCTCACCCGCCGATGCGCTGATGTCGGGCGGCAAGATGCTGCGCGGGCTCGGCTGGCGGCCGAATGAACCGTGGCTGCAAGAGGTCGTGGTGCCTGCCAATCTCGACTGGTCCGAAACCGGACTGACCAGCAGCAAGACGGTCAGCCAGTGGGCCAAACTTGGCGTCAAGCCGCGCGCCGGATCGCTCGGGCCAAATAACCTTCGGTCCTCGATCCTGCTGCCGATGGGGCGCAAGGGCCCCGCCTTCCTCGCCTATCCGAACTTCAGCGTCTATTTTGAATGGAACAAGAGCTTCGTCTATGTCACGACCGCTGCTTATTTCGCCACCCGGTTGGAAGGCGCGCAGGTCTTCAGCGCCGGCAATCCTGACCCGGCGCTTTCTGACGGGCAGATGAAAAGCCTGCAGCAGAAGTTGGCCGCCCGAGGCCATGATGTTGGCGCGATTGACGGCATCCTCGGCGCGCTGACCCGCGACGCGGTACAGAAAGAGCAGATCCGCCTCGGCCTGCCCGCCGATGCCTGGCCGACGGCAGAACTGCTGGCAAGGCTCTAGCGAATCCCTCCCGGCCCCGGACCAAAGCCGGGGCTGGTCACCTATTCCATGGCAAGCCGATTGAAGACCGGAAATCTCGTGCCGTCGGCAATGATCAGCACCAGACCTTCGCCGTCCCTCACGAACGTATCGCAGCGCGACCCACTGACGACGAAATCAACGCAAACCGACCCGTTCGGGCCCAGCACATAGGTACCGTCCCACTCCTCGCCGCCATCGACATAAGTGTAGATATAGCTGCCGTCGGCGTAATAGTAGGATTTCGAACCGTCGTAGTACTCGATCACCTGTCCCGTCAGCGCATCGCGCAGGGCGGCGGCGTCCAGCATGGTATCAGAGGACCGCACGCCTTGCGCCAAGGCCGAAGACGCCATCAATAGAAGAAGGGCCAGGCTCCGCATCGGATCATCCTTTCGCTTTGCCCCAACCCTAAGCCGAATAGCAGGGATCGCCGCATCACGATCAGGCGACCGTTGTCGAGGCAGCGAGCGCAACGAGGATGTTACGGCCA
>JBFKFZ010000077.1:0-13132 GCA_041633555.1 Paracoccaceae bacterium
GAGGCCGCAATCGACGACTGGTTCTTTGCGCCTGGCGGCGGGTTCGAAACCATTGGCTACCTAGGATCGGCCCAGCCCATCGGGAGTTTCAGGCTTTCCGATAATGACACCGAGACGGTTGCCCTGACCGCTGCCGACCCGGCAATCCGGGGTGTGCTCAAGGGTTTCGCAATGGCGGTCATGACGGGTGACGGGCGGTCCGGGTTGAGTGCAACCGAGCGCCTTGATCTTGCGCGGATGGCGGGCGAAAGCCTGCTGGGTTCAGAATCCGAACTGGCGGTCGTGCGCTCGGGCATCGGGTCAGCCCAGGCGCGGATCGACACGGTCATGGCCCGCAATGCTTCGGAGACGACCTCGCTCGAAATCGCGCGTTCAGAGATCACCGAGATCGACCCCTACAAGACTGCGACAGAGCTGGAGGCGGTGCGCACCCAGTTGGAAACGCTCTACACGATTACTGCGCGCCTCTCACGACTGTCCCTGGCGGATTTCCTGCGATGAGAGTCCTACTGGCCACGTTATTCATTCTCGCGTTTGGCGCCCTTTCGGCCGAGGCCAGCCAGATCCGGATCAAGGATCTGGTGGAATTCGACGGTGTGCGCGGCAACGATCTTGTCGGCTACGGGCTGGTCGTCGGCCTGAACGGAACAGGCGACGGGATCCGTAACGCACCTTTCACCGAAGAAATGATGTCGAACATCCTTGAACGGCTGGGTGTCAACATCACGGGGGAGCAGTTCCGGCCCAAGAACGTCGCGGCGGTCTTCGTGACCGCAACCTTGCCGCCCTTCGCGCGGGCCGGAAGTCAGATTGATGCCACGGTTTCGGCGATCGGAGATGCAAAGAGCCTTCTCGGCGGCACGCTGATCATGACGCCCCTGAATGCGGCGGACGGTCAGATCTACGCAGTGGGGCAGGGAACCGTCATTTCGGGCGGCGTCGCCGCTACCGGGGCAGGTGCGACCGAGGTTCAGGGTGTCCCGACCTCTGGCGTCATCCCTTCGGGCGCCAGGGTAGAGCGCGAGATCGAGTTCGATTTCACGCAGCTCAACTCGATCCGTCTGGCCTTGCGCACAGCCGACTTCACGACCGCCGAGCGTATCGAGGTCGCGATCAACCAGACCTATGGCAGAACGGTTTCGCGGATGCTCGATTCAGGGACGGTGCTGCTAGATATCGGCGCCACCCGTGAAATCTCGCCGGCCCATGCCCTGGGGAGGATCGAGAATATCGAGGTCGAACCCGAGCGGAAGGCGCGGGTGGTGGTCGATCAGCGCTCGGGAACGATTGTCATGGGCGAAGATGTCAGGATTTCCCGTGTAGCGGTCGCACAAGGCAATCTCACGCTGCGGATCCAGGAACAGCCGCTGGTGGTCCAGCCGAACCCGTTCACCGAAGGGGAGGTCGTCGTCGTGCCGAGAACCTCGGCTTCGATCGAGGAGGAACCGGGCCGTGGCCTTGCCGAAGTCTCTGAAGGGACGAGCCTTTCCGAGGTGATCACCGGGCTGAATGCCCTTGGCGTGTCACCGCGCGACATGATTGACATCCTGAAAAGCATCAAGGCTGCCGGTGCCCTGCATGCAGAGTTCGTCGTACGCTAGAAGGCTCCCTGCCGGCTTCGACCGTTTCTCGTTTCTGTGCTTTTGCGCCCGCTTCGGGGCGATGACCGATAGCCCCAGCATATCCGCCTGTGTTTGGCGCAAAAAAAGAGCTAAAAATCGCTAGAGATTGGCATGGTCGACTGAAGGTGACCACTCCTGGATCGAACGAAATCGGGCCAATCGCCACAATGTGGCAAGCCGCACCTCGTCAGAAGTAACTACGGACTAGGGCGCCTGAAATGAGGGTCCAGCCATCGGCGACGACGAAGAAGGCCAGCTTGAAGGGCAGCGAGACGATTGCCGGCGGCACCATCATCATGCCCATCGACATCAGAATCGCGGCGACGACCAGATCGATGATCAGGAATGGCAGGAAGATCAGAAAGCCGACCTGAAAGGCCCGTTCGATCTCGCTCAGCAGGAATGACGGGACGAGCAGCGAGAGCGGCGCCTCGGGCTCAAGCAAACCGGCAAATCCCGTGCCTTCGCGCAGTTCGGCAAGGCTGAAGAACGTGTCGGCATCTGTGCGAGCCGCCATGAAGCCGCGAAACGGCTCCAGCGTTCTTGTGAAGCCCGCTTCAGGAGAAAGCTGGCCCGCGACCATGGGGTTCACGCCGTTTTGCCAGGCCTCGACGAAGACCGGTTCCATCACGAAATAGGTCAAGAACAACGCCAGGCTTATGACCAGCATGTTCGGTGGTGCCTGCTGCAGGCCGATCGCCTGCCGGAGGATCGACAGAACCGTCACGATGAACGGAAAACAGGTGACCATGATCGCAAGGCCGGGTGCCAGACTGAGGATCGTGATCAGCGCCAGTAGCTGGATGCTGCGCAGCGACAACGAATCGATACCGTCGAGTGAAAGGGACAGGTCCTGCCCCATGGCCGGGCCCGCAAGAGCCGCAAAGGCCAGGCAGGCGGCGATGCCTGACCGAACGGGCAGGGGCTGCGCCATCAAAGACCGTTCTTCAGATCGGCGATTTCGGTCAGGCGAACGGCGAGCTGTCCCGCCGCGTCTCCTTCCAGTTCCTGCAACTCGCCGCGCGCGATCAGCTTGTCGCCGACATAAAGCTCGACCGGATCTTCCACCCGCTTGTCGAGCGGCAGAACGGAGTCTCGCTTGAAGCCGAGAAGGTCGCGCACGAGCGGCCGGGACTTGCCGACGGAGACGGTGATCTCAATTGGGATCCGGGCGAAAGGATTGCCCGACTTGTCGCTGGCGGGAACAGCTGTTCCGGCGGAATCATCCATGCCTTACGGCCTCCTTGTTGATGTCGTTGAGGGCCGCAAGCGCAGCACGAACATTGTCGATGACGTCTGAAAAACTGACCGAGAGTTCCGATCTTCTGGATTGCAGATAGACCTGGCCCTCACCGAGCGACGGCTCTTCCTTCATGACGAAATTCATATGCGCGATGGAAGTCAGGACCGGCTCGAGCGCCGCGCGATTAGCCGGCGCCGTCACGACCTCGATCGGCGCATCCGCGGCGTCCCGCGCCAGCGGCAAGGCGGCCTCGATCACATGTTGGGCGAGAGTTTCCCTGACCAGTTCGGGAAGGAACTTGTCGGCAATCTCCTGCAGCAGCGGCTCGAGCGACCGCATGACATGGGCCCGCGCCTCGTGGAAGGTAAAGCCGATATCCTGGAGGTTATGGGCCAGTTCCGTCTTGATCCGGGATTGTTCGCGCATCGCCGATTGCATCGCGTCCTCGTAGCCCGCGATATAGCCCTTCTCGTACTCCGCTGCCGTTTCCAGGTTGTCGACGCTCGGTTCAGGAGGCGTCAGAGCATGCGCATCGAACCCCGCCGGCGCGGTAGCGGTGGCCGCCTTGCTGAAGTCTTCCAGTGCAAGCGCATGTGTCATCAAGCTGTCTCCTCTGCATCTTCAATCCACGATTTGAGGATCTCGACCGTTTCCGGGCGACGGTCAGAGATCATCTTGCGCAGGCGCGTGGCGGGATCATTGCGCGCCGCGCCGGACGAGGTCGTGGCGCCTGCGGTTCGGGCCGAAGAGATGTCGCTGTCGTCAATCTCGCCGGTCAAGGCGGCTGGCGGAGAAGACGCTGAAGTCCTGGCTGCAGCGGCGGTGGCCGCCGGTGCCGGCAGGTTGGCCGTAGCAGCGGCCTGTGCCAGTGGCGGTGCGAGTTCTGCGTGGCGTGCCGCGGGAGCCTGAGCGAAGATCGGCCGCAGCACGAAGAGGCCGAGAACAAGGCTGACCACAGACAGGACCGCAAGCTGAATGAGCGACATCACGTCCAGATTGAAGGATTGAAGCATCGAGGATTGCGCCTCGGTGCCGAGTTCTGGCAGCGTCTCGAACTGCATGGATTTCACGGTGATGGAGTCACCACGTTCGGCGTTGAAGCCCGACGCAGAGGCCACCAGTTCCTTCAGCGAGGCCAGCTCCTCTTCGCCGCGCGCAATCCAAGTCTGCTCGCCGGTCGTCGGGTCGGTTTGCGGAACCGCGTCGAGCAGAACGGCGACCGACATCCGTTTGATCGCACCGGGCGCGCGAACTACCTCGCGGGTGATTTCGGAAACTTCGTAATTCGTCCGCTCGCGGGTTTCGCTGTTTGTGCTCGACGAATTGCCGCCGCCGGCGCCGTCGCCTTCCGGCAGGTTGCTGGCCACTGTGACTGAACGGCCTGCAGCGTCCTTTGAGTTTCCAGAACGCTCCTCGACATCCAGACTGATGGCGACCCGGCTTTCGGGATCGATATTGCGCTCCTTGATGGCCTCGCTCTCGGTCACCGACTCGATGCTGACCTCGACGACCGCCTTCCCCGCCCCAACGCGGGCCTCGAGCAGCCGCAACAGGTTCTGGCGCAACACGTCGGCGCGATCCTCTCCGGCAGATGACGTGGTCGCCGCCTCGTCGCCCGACATCAGCAGGCCATTGCGGCTGTCGATGACCGACACGTCCTCGGGAGACAGCCCCGCAACGGCGGATGCGACCAGGTAGACCAATGCGCGGGTGTGCGACGCTGACAGCGGGCCGCCCGCAGGGGTTATCGTGACCGAGGCCGTCGGCTTGACACTGTTGCGGAACGGTTGGGAGGTCGTATTGGCGATATGAACCCGCGCCGAGGCAATATTCGTATTGGATAAGATAGTCCGGGCAAGCTCTCCCTCTTTCGCGCGCCAGTAAGCGGCATCGAACATCTGTGCCGTGGTCCCGAATCCCGACAGGCTGTCCAGCAGTTCGTAGCCCTGGCCGTTGTTGGCAGGCAGTCCCTCGGCCGCCAAAGTCATGCGCAATTCGTCGCGCCGGGCCGCCTCGACAAAAATCGATCCTGACCGAATATCGAATGCGACGCCGCGTTGTTCGAGGGCCTGCACGACTTCTCCGGCGGCGCTCGGTTCCAGCCCTGAATAGAGGAGCGTCATGGAAGATGTCGTGGCCACCCGCACCAGGCCCAGGATCGACAATACGACGACGGCGGTTGTCGCCACCGCCATCATCCGTCTGCGAGGGTCCATCGAGGCCCAAAGATTTAGGAACGGCTGCAAGGCGAACCTCCTGGAATTGATCGGGCTTCTGCCCGGCCTTGCCTCCACAATGAATCGATCCGTCTTAACAATCGGTTAGCCAAACCATCCTAAAAGGAGATCGAAGCAAGAAACAGGCCGCCATATGAGTGCTGAAACGACCGACATTGAGGAAGCCGCCCCGAAGCGATCCGGCAAGGGCCTGATCGTCGGGCTGCTTCTGGCAGTCCTGCTTGGCGGCGGGGCTTTCTACGGGGTCTGGTCGGGGCTGATCCTCGGCGAAGAGCCCGCGTTTGAGAGTGCTTCCGTCCCTGTTGTGCAGGGGGATTTGCCCGACGTGACGTTCCTGCCGGTCCAGCCGCTCGTGATCAACCTCGGTGGCCATGGCGAGAATCGCCACCTGCGGTTTCAGGCACAGCTGGAGGTCAACAGCGGCGCGATGGACGATGTCACCCGGATGCTGCCGCGCGTCGTGGACGTGTTGAACGGTTACTTGCGCGCGGTCGATATCTCGGAACTTGAGAATCCGGCCGCTCTGGTCCGGCTGCGGGCACAAATGCTGCGTCGCATCCAGGTTGTGACTGGCGAAGGGCGGGTGCGTGATCTGCTGATCATGGAATTCGTACTGAACTAGGGGTTGGTCATGGAAACGGTCGCGGACATATTTCTGATCAGTGCGTCACTTGCCGCTGCAATCTACTGCATCGTGCTTTCGCGTCGGCTAAAGCGATTCACGGACCTTGAAAATGGCGTGGGCGGGGCGATCGCGGTTCTGTCTGCCCAGGTTGACGACATGACCCGCACGTTAGAGCGGGCGCAGGGCTCGGCAAAAGGGTCTGCCGATTCGCTGGAGCAACTCTCAGGCCGCGCCGAAGGAGTAGCGCGCCGACTGGAGCTGCTGGTGGCCTCGATGCATGACCTGCCCGAGGCGGTGGGTCGGGCCGCCCCCGCGGCCAAACCGAAAGCTGCGGAGCCACAGGTGGCCGAACCGAAGGCCCAACTTTCCGAGGTCAAAAAGGAGGAAACTCTGTTCCTCAGCAAGCGGAGCCGCACGCAAGAGGCTGCGGAATGAGCATCTTGCGGTCACTTCGGCGGCAGTTTGCCTTGGGCAGAGGGGCGCTCTGGACCATTGCGGCACTGATGGCCATTTCCGCGATGATCCGGTTTGGCGCCGGCCCCGGCCACGCCCTTGCGAAAGAGCTTGCCAACTTCAAGGATCAGACGGCGGCCGATGGTCCGCACCCCTCATGCACGACGCCGGACGAGTTGTCGGGGATCCTGGATTCCGTGCTGCTGCGGGAACGCAGCGTCGCAGAACAAGAGCAGGACCTGGCCTCCCGAATGCGAACCGTCGAACTGGCCGAGCAGGAGATTCGCCGCAATCTGCTGGAACTCGAGGCGGCCGAAGAGCGGCTGGCGCGCACCATCTCGCAGGCCGAGACCGCGTCAGAGGATGATCTCGCGCGCCTGACCAGCGTCTACGAAAGCATGAAGCCCAAGGATGCCGCAGTTCTGTTTCAGGAGATGTCGCCGGACTTCGCGGCCGGGTTCATCGGACGCATGCGGCCGGATGCTGCGGCGCAGCTTATGGCGGGTCTCACGCCGGCCGCTGCCTACTCGATCAGCGTTGTCCTAGCCGGCAGAAACGCGAAGACGCCCAAGCAGTAAGGGCCCGGATTTCGGGAATTTTAACCTTAAGCTGAAAGTGTCGATCCACCGAAGCCATTGCGATTCTGGAGGCCGCTTTGATTGGAATTGTCGGAATTGCCCTGATCTTCATCATGGTCTTTGGCGGTTATCTGGCTGCTGGTGGCAAGATGGGGATCATTCTCAAATCCCTTCCCTACGAGATCACCATGATTGGTGGGGCGGCGGCCGGGGCTTTCATTATCAGCAATGATATGGCCGGAATCAAACATACGTTGAAGGACATCGGAAAGGTCTTCAAGGGCGCGAAATGGCTGCCCGTGGATTACCGCGACCTCTTGTGCCTGCTCTTCGAACTCATTCGCCTCGCTCGTCAGAACCCGGTCGCCCTGGAGGAGCATATCGAGGCCCCCGAGAGTTCATCCATCTTTTCGAAATACCCGAAGATCCTGACAGACAAGGAGGCGGTCAATCTGATCTGCGACACGCTTCGCTCCGCCTCGATGAATTACGACGATCCGCACCAAGTCGAAGAAGTGCTCGAGAAACGCATGGAGGCGAACCTGCATCATTCACTCCATTCCAGCCACGCGCTGCAGACCGTTGCCGATGGCCTGCCGGCGCTGGGCATCGTCGCGGCCGTGCTGGGTGTGATCAAGACCATGGGCTCGATCGACCAGCCGCCGGAGATCCTCGGCAAGCTCATCGGCGGCGCTCTGGTGGGGACCTTTCTGGGAGTGTTCCTAGCCTACGGGCTGGTAGGCCCGTTCGCGGCAAAGGTGAAGACGGTGATCGAGGAAGACAGTCATTTCTACCAGCTCATTCGCGAGGTTCTGGTTGCCAACCTCTACAATCACGCGACCAACATCTGCATCGAGGTCGGACGCCAGAACACGCCGAGCCATTGCCGGCCTTCGTTTTCGGATCTGGAGGAAGCATTGAAAGACGTCAAACAGGATGCTGCCTGATGTTCCGTTTGGTTGCTTTCTTCGTGTTGCTGCTCGGTTCGGCGGTCAAAGCCGCCGAGATTGTTGTCGAAGCCGGAGAGCATGCCGATTTCTCTCGCCTCGTCCTGCAACTGCCGAAGGCCGGTGACTGGTCATTCGGCAAGGTCGCTGAGGGCTACGAGCTACGGCTGCAATCGGCTGAAAACCGGTTTGACTTCTCGCAGATCTTCCAGAAGATCCCAAAAACCCGAATTGCCGCAGTCACCAGTTCCGCGGGCGATCGGGTGCGTCTGGCGGTCGACTGCAACTGTCACGCAGATGCATTCGAAATCCGAAATGGCCGGATCGTCCTTGATATCAAGGACGGCCCGCCGAGTCCCGGATCGGTGTTCGAGCAGCCGCTGAAAGATCCGGCTGCTGCTGTGGAAGCCGAAATCGTCGCCATGGAACCGCTATTGCCCCCGTCGATGCCCGAACCCCGCCTGCGCGACAGCAAGCCCCCGGTCACCAGGCCTGCCCCGGATGAATTCGTGCCGATCGAGGTGGAGCTGCCTGCGCCTGCTGCCTCTGCCGACAGAAATGTCAGCAAGACAGTTCCGATATCCCTCGACAGCCAGGTGCTTCCCCTGTTCGGCTTCGGATCGTCGCCGCTCGGTGGGTTGGAGCCAGGCGCCGACGCCAGGCTCGACCTCTTGGAAGAGGCGCTGATTCTTCAACTCGGCCGCGCATCGGCACAAGGTCTTATACAGGTCGCGCCCGGTACCGCCATCCCAAGGCGCTCTCCCGCGGCAGACACTGCTTCCGCCCGCGCTCCCGCGGACGCGAGCGATCAGCCGCCGGAGGTGATCGACACACCGTCACAGCATTTTCGAATCGAAACAGCACAGGATCGCGCCGCTCCGCCAAAAAGCCGCGAATCGATGACCAATTTCGAAGGTGGTGAATGCCTGTCGGACACACATTTCGACGTTGCGGCTTGGGGGCCGAAGGACAGGGGCTATGGCCTATCCATTGCGATGGATCGGTCGGTATTAGGTGAATTCGACGTCCCCCTGGAAGCCGAGGTCGAGGCCGCCGTGCGTCATTACGTCCACCTTGGTTTCGGCGTTGAGGCGAAGGCTCTCTTATCGGCATTCACGGCCAAGATCGACCGGGCTGACATCCTGTGGCAACTAGCGGACATCGTTGATGACCCGGGAAGCGGCCGGGCCGTGGCGCTGCGCACACAGATCAGTTGCGACACCACGGCCGCGCTTTGGGCGGTTCTGTCACTGCCTGCGCTGCAGCGTGGTGAACCGGTGGCGGCGGCAGCCGTTCTGCAGAACTTCTCTGGCTTTCCGATCCACCTCCGCCAGCATCTTGGACCAGAACTTGCCGAGCGGTTTTTGGAAGCGGGCGACCCAGCCACGGCAACATCGATTCGAAACATGATCACGCGAAATTCGGCTGTTCCAGCAGCTGGGGCGGGCCTTTTGCAGGCGCGGATCGATGCCGAACTTGGCAAAGCCGAGGCATCGCTCGAACAGCTGAGAAAGGTGGTTTCGGAAGGCGGGCCGGACGCGGCCGAAGCACTGGTCGAACTGATAGATGCGAAATTCGATGCAGGTCAGACAGTCGACCCTCTGACATCGCAATTGGCCGAGGCCTTTGCCTATGAGAGCCGGGGCACGGAAATAGGGCGAAGGCTGACGTTGACAGCCATTCGCGGGATGATCGCAAGCCTGCGGCTGGAGGCGGCTTTTGAAGCGATCTCTGACGCTGAAAAGGATAAGGAGCTGACGCCTGAAGAGGCGGCCGAATTGCTGGGCAAGGCGCATCTTTCGAATGCCAAGGACTCGACAAATGTCGAATTCCTGCGGCTGCTTCAGCGTTTCGGCAACCCTCAGGACAGCCCCGAGATCAGACCCGCCAGATTGGCCGCTGCAACGCGGCTGCTGGACCTGGGATTCAGTGGCCATGTCCGAGCAATGCTGGCTTCGGGCCAGCAGCCTCCGGACAATGAGGACAAGGGTCTCTTGGCGCGCGCTGCCCTGTTGGAGAAAAAGGCGGATATCGCTCTGTCCTATCTGGTGGGCCTGTCGGACGACTCGGTCAAGGGCTTGCGGGCCCGGGCGCTTGAAATGGCCGATCACCCGGCGGAAGCTGCCGAACTTTACGAGGACGGCGGGCAATCGACCGACGCCGCCCGAGCCGCATGGAAAAGCGGGGACTGGGAAATGATTGCCGCTCTTGGCACAGATCGGCAGCGATCGGCAGCCGACCTTTTCGCAGCCCCGCCATTGGCTGACCCGGCAGAGGAGAAGGCGGCCGCAGACACCCTGCCTGCCGAAGGTGAAATTTCGGACGCAGCTTCGGTCGCCACCGTAACGCTCCAGAACGGAAGAGCGTTGCTGGAACGGAGCCAGTCAGCCCGGGATGCCATTGCGGGGCTTCTCGAAGGAAACGGCTGATCCCGCCTGACTGTGGGATCTTGGTTACCCTTCATAAAGGACCGGTCGCTAGCATCAGGCCAGGTACCAGCAAGAATTGCGAATCCGATGGACAGAAAGCCGAACCAAACGCCCGGAATCCGCATTGCCGGCAGTCTCGGCAGATTGCGAGACACCCTTCGGACGAGCGCCTTAACGCTTTGCGTGGCAATGGTTTCTGCGGGGCAGGCGTTTGCCGCGAATTCGTCGGCCGAGATCTGCGATTTGGCAGCCCAACGCGCGGCCAGCAAGACCGGGGTTCCATTGTCGGTCCTGATGGCGATCACGAGAACCGAAACCGGGCGCAAATCCGGCGGGCAGTTCCGGCCCTGGCCCTGGACCGTCAACATGGAGGGCAAGGGGGTCTGGTTCGACACACCGAACGAGGCCCGCGACTATGCCTACAAGCATTTTCAGCGGGGGGCGCGCAGCTTCGATGTCGGTTGCTTTCAAGTGAACTACAAATGGCACGGCGAGGCCTTCCGGTCGATCGACGAGATGTTCGACCCCCAGATCAACGCCAATTACGCCGCCCGCTTTCTGCGCGATCTCTTTTACGAGAAAGGCAGTTGGGAGGAGGCTGCAGGCGCCTACCATTCCCGGACGAAGAAATACGCCGACCGCTACAGGAAGCGGTTTCAATCGTTCAGGACGGCGCTGGCTTCCCTTGATGGCGGTGAGACCCGGCAGCTTCCAGTTCCGCCACTTCCCGACACGTCGGCCCGACCCGACGAGCCGCGGGTCAACCGCTTTCCGCTGCTGCTGGCGGCGAGCAACCAGGGAACACGGCTAGGTTCACTGGTGCCCATATCGGCAGGCGCCGGAGGCCTGCGCCTGATTGATGTCGGCGGGAACTGATCCGAAATGGCCATGTCGATAATGTTCCGCCCGACGGTCCTTCTGGCTCTCGCCCTAATGGCCGTGATCGCGATGATGATCCTGCCGATGCCTGCCTGGGTCCTCGATGTCGGCTTGGCGGCCTCCTTCGCGCTCGCGATCCTAATGTTCACGGTGACGTTGTTCATCGAGCGGCCGCTGGATTTTTCGGCTTTTCCGACCGTCCTGCTCGCGTCGCTGATGCTGCGATTGTCGCTGAACGTCTCTTCGACGAAGCTGATCATCGGCGAGGGCCATACCGGCACCAACGCCGCTGGCGACGTCATCGAGGGCTTTGCCAATTTCGTGATGAGTGGCAGCGTGTTCCTCGGCCTCGTGGTCTTCGGCGTTCTGCTGATCGTGAACTTCATCGTGATCACCAAAGGTGCTGCGCGCATGGCGGAAGTCGGCGCGCGGTTCGCGCTCGATGCGATGCCCGGCAAGCAGCTTGCCATCGACAGCGACATGTCGGCAGGGGCAATCGATCACGCCGAGGCCAAGGCGCGCCGAGAACGCGAGCAGGCCGAGACGACCTTTTTCGGTTCGCTCGACGGTGCGTCCAAATTCGTCAAGGGCGACGCAATTGCCGGGCTGCTGATCACGCTTCTCAACTTCGTTATGGGGCTGGCGATCGGCACGATTCTGCACGGCATGCCGTTGAGCCGGGCTTTCGAGACCTACGCCATTCTGACGGTCGGTGACGGCCTGGTATCGCAGATCCCTGCGGTCATCATCTCGATCGCCTCGGCGCTGCTGCTCGCCCGCGGCGGCGCGACCGGGTCGGTCGATGTGGCCCTGTTCACGCAACTTGGCCGCTACCCGCCGGCGCTCGCGACCGTGGCCGCGTTGATGGCGGCCTTCGCCCTTGTGCCGGGCCTGCCGTTCATGCCCTTCGTGCTGGGGGCTTCGGGGCTGGCGACTGCCGCCTGGGTCGTCTACCGTGCCAACGAAAAGAAGGCGCTGGCCGAGAAGATCAGTCAAACGCCCATTTCCATACCCAAGAAGGCCTCGATCGGGGATGTCCTTGACCTGGACGATATCCATGTCGAGTTCGCCCCGGATCTTGTCGCGATGGTGCTGGATCCGAAGATCGGCCTGGAGCCGCGTATCGAGAACATGCGCCGCCATGTTGCGACCGTGTTCGGGCTGATCCTTCCGGAAATCCGGCTGACCGACAGCGCCTCGCTGCCGTCGGGCACCTATGTCGTCCGGATCCAAGGCGTCGAACAGGCGCGCGACCGTCTTTATGCCGACAAGGTTCTTGCGCTGCTGACGGACGATGGCGGAACGATCCCGGCCGGCGAAGATGTGAAAGAACCCGTCTACGGCGCACCGGCTCGTTGGATCGGGTCCGCTGACGAACACGAGATGGCGCTGTCGGGCATCACTCTGGTCAACCCGACCGAGGTGCTCGCGACGCATCTGCTCGAAATCCTCAAGCGCAACTTCGCGCGACTCCTTGGCCTGAAGGCATTGCGCAAACTGCTCGACGAGATGACCAGCCTCAGCGATCCGGCGCGGTCCGAGGCCAATCGCCGGATCATCGACGAGTTGATCCCGGACCGTGTTCCGATCGACCTGCTCCTGACGACCTTGCGGCTGCTGCTGGAAGAGCGCGTGTCGATCCGCAACCTGCCTCTTATCCTCGAGGCGATCGCCGAGATCCGCCCGGTGACCGCCGCCCCCGACGCAGTCTGCGAACATGTGCGTCAAAGGCTGGGATTCCAACTGGTCGCGGAACTGCGCCGCAATGACGGCACCCTGCCTCTCGTCCAGCTCGCACCGGAATGGGAACAGCAGTTCAGCAAGTACCAACTTGGCGGCGATGGCGCCGGCCGCGACATCGCGCTGCCGCCAGAGGAATTCAACCGGCTTGCCAATGCGATGGCCGAACGTATCGCCAAGGCGAGCGAGTCCGGCATCTACCCGGCGGTCGTCACCAGCACCCGCCGGCGGAGGTTCCTCAAGACCGTGCTGACCGCCAAGGGCGTGCCGAACCCGGTGCTGTCCTTCGAAGAGATCGGCGCCGAGGCGCGGCCCTCGATCGTCGGACTGGTCCCGGCGTGACCGAACAGCTGGCTGAGCTTCTGGGTTTTGGTCGGGC
>JBFKFZ010000078.1:0-12481 GCA_041633555.1 Paracoccaceae bacterium
CAACTACCAATGAGCTTTCAGAGCTATCCCTTCGAGCATTTTTTTGCCCATGGCATTGAAGATGCCTCGCCTTCGGCAGATGTCCGCTTCCAACGCCTCTTCGACTTTCGAGACGAGTGCAGCGTTTGGCAGTTTGGGCTCGGACCCGTCTTAGAACCGTCGTGTGGCGTGTGACCGGTCCCGACAATCGAATGGCTAGTACAGCCGGCCGAACCTTCTGACGGCAGCCTACAAAGAAACGGTTTAAAGACAGACACCGCCGGTCTTCGCAAATGGCCGGTTCAGGGGTGCGGTTTCACCTGAGCCTCGCCGCGTTGCAGCTGGCAGCTTTGAGCCCAAAGACGCCGATTTCTGCACGGAGCGCGGATGTCGGAAGTTCCGCCAAATGCGGACCCTAGCACCAGCGCGATAACCTCTGTTCCGAACCGCGGACCGCAATTTGCATTGGTCGCTGGTGAATTGCCTGTTCAGCGCTCCAATCCCAGTGGTCTCGAAGATAGATCGGACGCCCCGAATTGCACCGGCCATGATGCGGCCGGCCAACGTTTCCGAGGCCGGATTGTCGAAATGACAGGTCGGTCAATAGAAATAACTCAGTCCGTTCCGTTGAAGGTCCTTGCGCGATCTAGTTTCGCTGAATGCTTAGACGGGCGCGGAGTCCGCCTGCGCCGGCCTCGTAGCTAAGCGCACCACCGTGCATGCTGGCGATGCTCGCAACGATCGTCAAGCCCAGGCCAAAACCCTGTACAATCCCAGTATTCTCGCCTCGGCGGAAAGGTGCAATCAAGGCTTCGAGGTCGCTTGGAGAATAATCCGCCCCCTCGTCCTCGACGATGATGGTGGCAGTATCGGCGTCGGTTTCCAGCGCGACCGTCGCCCGGCGACCGTATTTCAAGGCATTGTCGATCAGGTTTGAGAGCGCACGCTGAAGCGACACGGGGCGCGCGGTCACGACGACCCGGCGCTCGTCCGGGAGCGCCCCATGACCCTGCCGCGACATGAATACCGAACGACCGCCCGGCACGGTCGCGCCTTTCGACATTCGGAATTCGACGGGCTGACCGGTATCGCTGTAGTCGGCGACCAGGGCCTCGACCAGCGAGCTGAGCGATATATGCCGTGGCTTTTCGGCGTTGATCTCGGCCTGCGTGTAGGTCAGCACGCTCTCGATAATGCCGGTCATCTGGTCGATGTCGCCCTCCAGCCGCTGGCGCAGGTCGGGGTCGTCGATCAGCGCCGCGCGCAGCCTTAGCCGAGTGGCGGGCGTGCCCAGGTCGTGACTGACACCGGAGAGTACGATGGCCCGTTTTTCGAGCTGGTCGCGTTCGGCCTCAAGATAGCTGTTCACGGCTGCCACGATTTCGCGCAATTCTTGCGGGCCGGCGGATTCATAGCTGTCGGGGCCACCCAGGCGGCGGCGGCTGCGCAGAAGCTCGGCAAACCGGTCGAATTGACCGGTCATGTTGAGGAACACCGTGGCGATGATCCCAAGCCCGATAAGTGACAAAAGCACCGCGACCAGGCGCAGATCAGTCGGCGCCGCCGCGCAGCCCCAGACGTTTGCTCCGTCGATCCGTTGCCAGTCGGCGTTATCCATGCGCGCAAGGATCACGGGATCGCTGCAATAGCTTGCCAGGACGCGCGTCAGTGCACCAAGCGTTTCGGCCGCGCCTAGTACGCCTCTACCGGAGATGCCCGACAGCGGATAGCGGAGTTCGGCCGCGACCACAGCAAGCACAAGTTCATGACCGGAAACTCCCGGCGAAGGTGTTTCGTGGATCGAGACATTGGTGACTATTGCCGGGCGAGGGACGCCGCGGATTCGTTCGAATGCGCCGCGTTCGGCAAGCTGGTTGGCAGCCCGCGATAGTGGCGTGATTTCCACGCCGGCGGGAACCGGGGCGCCGACGCTCAGCGACGCGTACAGTGAGGTTCCGGTGAATTGCGCGCGGACCAGATGTTCGTGCCATGCCGCGGCGGACCGCATCCACAGCCAGCTGCTGAACAGCCCGACGACGAAAGCCGCAATGACAAGACCGGTGCCGAAAACGCGCAGAGAGTACAGCGTTTCCTTCATGCGTCCTCGGCAATGACATCGACGGCCAAAACGTAGCCGACGCCGCGCTCGGTCCGTAACAGACGCGGATCCTTTGGGGTCCTTTCGATTTTTGATCGCAGCCGCCCGACCAGAACGTCGATTGCCCGGCCACTGGCATCGGATGTTGTTTCCGAAGGGTCCCCTGTTACATCAAGGGCGGCGGCGATCTCTTCGCGGGTCAGCGGAATGCGCGAGTTGGCCAGGAAGACCAGCAGCAGCGCGGTTTCCCGACGCGAAAGGGCAACCTGAAACCCCTCGGGCGAGCGCACTTCGTCGCGCTTGGCGTCATAGCACCAGCCATCGAATCGGAATGTCTTGGTCTGGCGGCGATGTGCGAGAGACGACGACCGGCGCGCGCGGGCCAGAACCGCCTTGATCCTTGCAAGCAGAAGCTGGGGATTGAACGGCTTGGCGACATAGTCGTCGGCGCCGACCTCGTAGCCAGACATCCGTTGGTGATCGGCCGAAAGTGTCGAGATCATGATGATCGGCACGTCTTGCTCTTTTCGCAGGCGCGCGCAGATCTCAATCCCGTTTTCGTCGCCCAACATCACATCGAGAAGGATCAGGTCGATCCGGCCGGTGTCCAGGTGCCGGCGGATGTCGGCCTCGCTGGCGGCGGGCAAAGCGATACACCCATTCTGTTGCAGAAATTGGGTCAGCATCTGCCGCAGTTCGGCGTCGTCATCGACAACAAGTAATCGTGGAATCGCCACTCCATCTCCTTTGCGATATGCACTGTTTCGCACATTGGCCGCACGTCCTTATGTAACAGAATGCAACGGAATCAACGATCACGTAACAGGCGGTAACAGATCACGGGAATTTCTGTTTCAAGGCCCTGAAAAGGCGGTTTGCGCCAATTGCATGACTAAAGCCGGTCGGTTCATTAACAGCCACGCAAACCGAATGGCCAGCGATTGGCCCGGTCTGAAAATGTTTCGGGAGGAACCCAAGATGAAGAACACCGTACTCAGCGCTGTATCCACAGTCGCCATTTTGTCGGCCGGCGTGGCCGTGGCCGAGCCTAAGGCTGAAGTCCTGCACTGGTGGACGTCGGGCGGTGAAGCCAAATCCGTCGCAGTGCTGCAGAAGGAATTCGCGGACAATGGCGGCACCTGGACCGACATGCCGGTCGCCGGCGGCGGCGGCGACGCGGCAATGTCCGCGCTGCGGGCCCGCGTTCTGTCGGGCAACGCCCCGGCCGCGGTTCAGCTGAAAGGCCCCGCAATCCAAGAATGGTATGAAGAGGGCGTGTTGTCCGACATCTCGACCGTGGCCGAGGCCGAAGGCTGGGCCGACGTGCTGCCGGCTTCGATCGCCGATCACATGAAGTGCGAAGGCACCTGGTGCGCCGCACCCGTGAACGTGCACCGGGTCGACTGGATCTGGGCCAATGCCGACGTACTCGAAGCCAACGGCATCGAGATGCCGACCACTTGGGACGAATTCAATGCGGCGGCTGAAAAGCTACAGGCAGCGGGCGTGATCCCGCTGGCCCATGGCGGCCAGGCCTGGCAAGACGCGACCGTATTCGAAGCCGTCGCGCTTGGCATTCTTGGCCCGGACGGCTTCCGCAAGGCCTTCGTCGAGCTAGACGAAGCGACGCTGACCTCGGACGAGATGATCGCCGTCTTCGACCAGATGCGCACGATGCGCGGCTATGTCGACGCCAACTTCCCCGGTCGCGACTGGAACCTCGCCACCGCGATGGTGATGAACGGCGAAGCCGCGTTCCAGATCATGGGCGACTGGGCCAAGGGCGAATTCCTAGCCGCCGGCAAGGTGCCGGGCGAGGACTTCCTCTGCGCATCGGTTCCGGGCGAAGGCTTCCTCTACAACGTCGACAGCTTCGCGATGTTCGACGTTAGCGGCGACGACAAGCGCGACGGCCAGGAACTGCTGGCCAAGCTGATAGTCGGCCCGAGCTTCCAGAAGGTGTTCAACCTCAACAAGGGCTCGATCCCGGCTCGCACCGATGTCGCTCTCGACGAGTTCGACAGCTGCGCGCATCTTTCCTCCGCCGATATGAACGCCAGCGCGGAAGGTGGCTCGCTGCTGCCCAGCTACGCCCACGGCATGGCCCTGCGCGGCGCACAGTCGGGCGCGATCACCGATGTGGTGACCTCGCACTTCAACTCCGACATGTCGTCGGAAGAGGCGGTCAAGCAGCTGGCCGCCGCCATCGCGAACAGCATGTAATCGCTTGAAACCTGCTGCCCGCTCCGCGTCGTGCGGGGCGGGCGCTCTCAAGGGAGGATGTCGCATGACCAAGTGGCTTGAAGATCACTTGCCGAAGGTGGTGCTTGCACCATCGTTCATCGCGGTTCTGATATTCGTTTACGGTTTCATCATTTGGACAGCCTTGGTGTCGCTCACGCGGTCGCGCCTACTGCCGAAGTACGAAATCGACGGCTTCATCCAGTACGACCGCCTGTTCGCCGCACCTCGCTGGGACGTGGCCATGAACAATCTGTTCATCTTCGGCACGCTTTTCATCGTCATCTCGATGCTCTTGGGGCTGATGCTGGCCATCCTGCTCGACCAGAACATCCGCACCGAGGGTGCGATCCGCACGATCTATCTTTACCCCATGGCACTGTCGATGATCGTCACCGGTACGGCTTGGAAATGGATCCTGAACCCGGGCCTCGGCGTCGAGGCCATGGTCAGGGGATGGGGGTTCGAGAACTTCACCTTCGACTGGCTGGTGAACCCGGACATGGCGATCTACACCATCGTCATCGCCGCGATTTGGCAAAGCTCGGGCTTCGTCATGGCGCTGTTCCTGGCCGGTCTGCGCTCTGTCGATACAGAGATCATCCGTGCAGCGCAGGTCGACGGCATCCCGACCTGGCGCGTCTACACGGCGATCATCATCCCATCGATGGCACCGATCTTCCTGTCGGCCTTCATCGTGCTGGCCCACCTCGCCATCAAGAGCTTTGACCTCGTCATCGCGCTGACCGGCGGCGGCCCCGGCTTCGCCACCGATCTGCCAGCCACATACATGTACGCAATGGCGTTTTCGCGCGGCGACATCGGCCAGGCGGCAAGCTCGGCGATGATCATGATGGCGGTCGTCTTCACTATCGTCGTTCCTTACCTCTACTCTGAACTGAGGGTGAAAAATGACTGATTTCGCAATCACACCCGCACGCAGCCAAAGCCGTACGACCAAGATCGGATTGCGCTGGCTCCTCTACGTCATCCTCGGGCTCTTCGCGCTCTACTACCTTCTGCCGCTCTTCGTGATGGTCACGACCTCGCTGAAAAGCCTGGAAGAGATCCGCACCGGCGATCTGGTGGCGCTGCCCCGTCAGGTTACCTTCGACGCTTGGGCCACCGCGTGGTCGAGCGCCTGCACCGGCATCCAGTGCGAAGGCGTGAAGCCGTTCTTTCTGAACTCGGTCCTGATCGCGGTGCCCGCTGTGGCCATTTCGACGCTCTTGGGCGCGATGAACGGTTATGTCGTGGCGCACTGGCGCTTTCGCGGCGCAAACATGATCTTTGCACTGATGCTGTTCGGCTGCTTCATCCCGTTCCAGGTGGTGCTGCTGCCGATGGCGCGGATGCTGGGGATCATGGGCATCGCCGGGACCATCCCGGGGCTGATCTTCGTCCACGTGATCTACGGGCTCGGCTTCACGACGCTGTTTTTCCGCAACTACTACGTGACGGTCCCGGCCGAGCTGACGAAGGCAGCCAAGGTCGACGGCGCCGGTTTCTTCCGGGTCTTCTGGTCGATCTTCCTGCCGCTGAGCCTGCCGATCATCGTCGTCTCTGTCATCTGGCAATTTACCCAAATCTGGAACGACTTCCTGTTCGGGGTCTCGTTCAGCCAGGCCGGCACACAGCCGATCACCGTTGCGCTGAACAACATCGTCAACTCCACCACCGGCGTGAAGGAATACAACGTGGACATGGCCGCCGCCATCATCGCGGCCTTGCCAACCCTCCTCGTCTACGTCGTCGCCGGCAAATACTTCATCCGCGGTTTGACCGCGGGATCCGTGAAAGGATAATTCCCATGGCTCCGATCCTGGATATCAAGAACCTCTACAAGAACTACGGCTCGGTCGAGATCCTGAAAGACATCAACGTCTCGATCGACCCCGGTGACTTCCTGGTGCTGGTCGGCCCTTCCGGCTGCGGCAAGTCCACGCTGCTGAACTGCATCGCCGGGCTGGAACCGATCTCAGGCGGTGAACTGCACATCGGCGGTCAGAACATGACCGACGTCAGCCCCAAGGACCGCGACATCGCCATGGTGTTCCAGTCCTATGCGCTTTACCCGACGATGAGCGTTGCCAAGAACATCACCTTCGGCATGAAGGTGCGCGGCGTCGATCCTGCCACCCAGGAAATGAAGCTGCAACAGGTCGCCCAGCAATTGCAGATCGAGCAGTTGCTGAAGCGCCGTCCGGGCCAGCTGTCCGGCGGCCAGCGCCAGCGGGTGGCCATGGGCCGGGCACTCGTGCGCGATCCCAAGCTGTTCCTGTTCGACGAGCCCTTGTCGAACCTCGACGCCAAGCTCAGGGTTGAGATGCGCACCGAGATCAAGGAACTGCACCAAAGGCTCGGCGCCTCGATGGTCTATGTCACGCACGACCAGATCGAGGCGATGACGCTGGCCACCAAGATCGTCGTCATGAAGGGCGGCGTGATCCAGCAGATCGGCAGCCCGGCGGAAATCTACAATCGCCCGGCCAACCTGTTCGTGGCCGACTTCATGGGAAATCCGGCGATGAACCTGATCCCGGCCAAGGCACTGGCCAACGGCGAAGGGTCCCGGATCGAGATCGAGCGGCGCGACGGGGCGCCGATCGTCCTGACCGATACCAAGAACCGCAACCTGCCCGAAGACGTCATCATCGGCGTACGGCCCGAAGATATCGCTGAGCCCGGTCACCGTGCCGGACAGGTGGCGCAAGAGGCCGAGTGCATGGTCGACATCGTCGAACCCGCCGGGGCCGACACCTTTGTCGTAATGCAGATGGGCGGGAAGCACGTCACCGCGCGGCTGCATGCCGAAACCTCGGCCGAGGCGGGCAAGACGCAGCGGCTGGCCTTCGATCTGGGCAAGGTCTCGTATTTTGCCCCAGATACCGGCCAACGTCTAAACTGAGCGCATGCGGCTAGTCGCGGATATCGGCGGAACCAACAGCCGCCTTGCGCTGGCGGACGCGGGCCGATTGCGGCCCGGGTCCACGCGCAGCTTCCGAAACGCCGATTTCGGGTCCTTCGACGCCGTGGTCGATGCGTACCATGGCCATATCGGACACACGGCGCCCGATGAGATCGCCCTGGCCGTTGCCGGCCCGGTTGACGGAGATACCGCCCGCCTGACCAATCGCGGATGGGAGATTTCCGCCGACGAATTGACCGCTCGCCTGGGCAGCGGGCAGGGCCGGATCATCAACGATCTGGTCGCCCTCGGCTATTCGGTTCCGGGGCTCGGACCCGAAGAGCTTGACACGATCGTAGGCGGGGCGCCCGAGGCCGGAACACCTCGCCAATCCCTCGTCGTCGGGATCGGAACCGGGTTCAATGTCAGCCCGGTGGTACAACACGGCGGATCGGTCGTCTGCCTCCAGTCCGAATTCGGCCACACCGGCCTTCCCGCAGGCGTCGCCCAGGCGTTGGAGTCGCGCCGGGCCGGCCTCGCGCGAAGTTTCCCGACGATCGAGCACTGTTTTTCCGGGCGTGGGTTTGCCCAGCTGTGTCAGCATTTGACGGGCCGCACCGATGACGTGCCGGAGCAATTCATGAATTTGTACGACAACGGCAACGCCGAGATCACAAGTGCTGTTGAGTTCTATGCCGAGTTGGTCGGCTGGCTGCACCGCGAGTTGATGCTGGCATTTCTGCCCACGTCGGGCGTCTATTTCGCCGGAAGCGTGGCCCGGTCGATATTGTCCCGGCCATGCCGCGCCCGGTTTCAGCATGTCATCGCGCGCCCTTTCAAGATCAAGACCCACGAAATCACACCGGTCTTCGCCATCACAGCGGACGCTGCGGCGCTGCACGGATGTGCCCGAATGCCGGTCACCGGCGACTAGAGCCCAACGCCGCGATACACTTGGTTCACCTTTACCCCACATCGCCGCGTTGAACCAAGATCCGTTGCATCGCTGCGCGACGACGCTATGTTTCTTCGATCGTGGTTCGACCGGAATGCGTCTGAACCTGACCTGAGAGATTGAGTCACGAATGGCCGAAAGGTCCCGCGTTGTGTGAGTTCATGTACGGCGCAGCGAACGCCGGTTTATCCTGAACCGGCCCTTCGTGCTGCTCGCGGCGAATGCCTTTAGAGAGCCCTCACCGTTAATTCGATTTTGTCGCTGCGTGCGCTCGCAGCGCAGATTTTTCTGCAGGGGCGTGGATTTCGGCGCTGCGGCGCGGCCAGAAAAGCAGTCATTTATGTCCCGTGCAGCGATCCATGCGAGGCGGATTCACAGATCGCGGGACGATCCGGACATCTGGATTAGCACATCTTAGAAATGCAGAAACACCGTGCAGTCGCAGCGTCGCATCCGCGGTGCCGCAGAAGGTTTTCCGCTTCCGGACATTCACCCGCGCGGGTCTTGACAGAATCCAAGCCGATCCTTCGCTGAGCTCAGGTTTGGCAAACTAGCTGCGGACGTATTTTGCCGTCGTTTGGAGATGCGGCAAAGCGAGGCGGTGGCAGGTTTGACGTCAGGTAGATCTCACCGCCGGGCGCTCTCAGCGCCGGAAGGCTTCGAATTCGATCAGTCCAACGTTGCCCCCGGTGCTTTCTACCACGTCCAACCGAATTCTTCGGGCCAGAATGTCCAATGTGAAGTGATGGGGACGCTCGACATCCGGCAGCTCGAAGGGGCCTAGTACCGTTTCGCCGTCGATCGTCAGCTGGAAAGTCAGTATACGGGCGGTGCCGTCGCTCATGCTGCGGCTCCAGACCGAAATTTCGCCGATATCGGTCGCTCCCGTCAGTTCGATCTCGATAAAGGCGTCGTCGCCATCGCCTGCGGAAGACCACGCTTTTGCCGGGCTGCCGTCGATCGCCGCATCGGCTCCCCACGGTTGGTGGTTCTCAACGCCGCCGTAGTTGGAGCTGACTGCCACCACGCGGGCGCCGGCAACCTTGGTCGCCAGATCGGTCGATGCGCCAGCCGGCAAGGCCGAAGTGACAAAGCTCCGCACCTTGCCCACGTACAAAGTTCCGTCGGGAGCGGTGCCCTGCACACGGTAGAAGTACTCGGTCGTCGGCTTCAGGCCGTCGAGCAGAGGATGGTGATCTCTGTGCGCGCCGCCATCCATGTCACTGTCGAGCGCGATCTGTCCGAAAGCGCGTGTTTCGCCGAACACGACCGAACAGGCGAGTGGTATGGATGAACTGAACAGGATCACCGCGTTGGTGGCGGAAACGTCGGTGACAGTGGGCATCGCGCCGTCTGCGATTTCGCCGATGCTGCGCGCGGCGACCTGGAACTCCGCGGCCCCGGCGGGGGAATGCAACTCTGCCCCGAAGAGCCCCAACGCTGCGCCGACTGCGAGGACGGGGATGATTGAAGTTGCGAAGGGTTTCATCGGGATCTTCCATCTTATAGGTCGCGTCATCCGGACAGTTCCGCCAAGCTCTTATCGTGCCCCGACACTGGCACCTGTCTTGTCATTGATTTGCATGGCCACACCTTGTTCGAATGCCCATTGAATCAGGCTGGGAGTGAGTCGCGCAAAATGGTTTGGCCGCGGAGTGATTGACCGTGGGCAGCAAGAAAAGGCGCTTTCCTGGCTTTGCCGAAATGGATTCGGGTGGCCTTCGAGAAGAGGGCGCCGCCCCCTCGCGCGGCGGGGCGGCGCTTTCTTCGCGTTAGGCGCCTTTCGGCGCGCCGGCGTCAGTTTGTGGGCACCACCGGCGCAAAGACGGCGAATTGCACGTCTTCGCACGGGGCGTTCGGCCACGTTGCGTCGCAGCCCCCGTGGATCGTGTTAAGCGCATCTGAGAGCTTGTCGGCCGATGGTACCATGTGGTCACGCAGGACTAAGTGCACCTCGGCTTTCATCGGATCCTGCATCCCGCCGCCAAAGGCGGCGTCGCTGTCATCGCCCACGGGCAGGAAACCCTTATACGTCGCGGTTCCGGCGGCTCCGATCACCCGGCCGTCGGCGCGCAGCGCCGAAATCCCGACCTTCTCGATCATCTCGTGGTTCATCGGCGGCGAGCCGTCGGCGTTCAGTATGAAGCCGCCCTTTTCGTCAAGGTTGAACACATCGTCCTCGCCGCACTCACCGCCCGAGCACAGTGACGGCTCATTGAAAACTACCCACCACATGGTCACCGCATGCCCCGGCTCCAGCCCATGCGTTTTAGCGGTCACGTAGGTCCCTTCCGGCATCCGGTGCAGCTTAGCCTCGGTGGATTCGATGACCGAGCCATCGGCAAAGGCGTGCATCGGAACGGTCTGCTCCCCGGCCATTGAGCCTGCAAAGGCGGCAAACGGAATCGAGAAGAGGGCGCCGGCGGCGCAGAGTCGTGCAAGTATCATGTCGGTATCCTTCTCAGCAGCTTAGCGCGCTATTCGCGCGCACTTTCACTGCTCGATGTGCGAACAATACCACAAATACCCGAGTCCCGGCAGGCCTTGATAGTGCCGCCGCGGGTTTGGGAAAGGTCGCAATAGCAAGTGTTTGCCGCGGAAGTCGCCGGCGTTCACTTCAACGTGATCCTGGAATTCCGCAGAAGCCGGGTTGCCCGCGGCGCCCTGCTCCGCGCCACCGGCGGCATGATCGATGGTCGAAATCGGTTGGGAGTGATGCTTTATCAGCAACCCGGGCGCTGCGCCGCTCTGGGTTCGCCGCAGATTACCTGAATGACCGCTGTCGCCGCTGCACTGTAGAGCCGAACTTCGCCGCTTTATGGCAAGGTAATTTCCTCAACGGCGAAGCCAGGAAACTTTTGGTCTCCTATGGGCTGAGGGCGGACCGACGCACCGAGGTTCGGGTTACGGACAAATCTGCCCTTCGATTCTCTTGGATCCCGCTCAACCGGGATTAGCCAATTGCATCCCCTACTACATTGCTACCGGGGGTTACGGGCTGATATTACCCAAGAGGAGGTCAAGACCCAGATTCCCTGCTCATCGATTTCCTGGCTTTCGAAGAAGCGTCGCATGTCGGCCTCGATTTCCAGGCGCTTCGCTTCCGCCAGAGCTCCGGCCTCGCGAAAGACTTCCCCCGCCGGCCCTATGGCCAAGGCGAAAGCGATGCACTCCTCGGGCGTCGTGCCGACCATGATCTTCTCATCCACGCGGTTGAAGCGGATATTGTCGTAACCCGCACTCTTCATCATCAACGTCACGGTCTCTTGGTTTCCCATCGAAAACGGTCCGGGGCCGCATGTGTCCGCGTCCTCTCCGGGTGGTGGCAAATGCTGCAGTGCGATTTCGTTGGCGGCCTGCCATGCAGGATTGTCCTCGCGGCGACGCCAGACGATATGCGTCATCCTTCCACCCGGTTTCAACGCGAGCCTCATGTGACGAAGCGCTACGACGGGATTTGTGAAGAACATGGTTCCGAAGCGGGCCACCACGTAGTCGAACTCGTTCTCGGGCAGCGCGATTTCTGCGTCACCGCGATGGAATTCGACGTTTCTGAACCCCTTTGCGGCCGCATCGCTTCGCGCTTCCTCGAGGAACGCCTCGACGCAGTCGATGCCGACGACACGTCCCTTGGGTCCCACGATCTCGGCCACCTGGATCGACATATCGCCCCAGCCGCAGCCCACGTCGAGCACCGACATGCCCTTTGTCAGCGGCAGTTCCGGCACGATCGCCGCTGAGTGGCGCGATAAGCCACCCTGCAGGATGTGCCGGTATTTGGTGAACTTGGGTTCGAGAACCTTGTTCCAGAACTTCACGAACTCGGTGTCTTCCAGCCTTTCGGTGTCCTCCAGTTGATATGCCGTCATCGATTCCTCCGTAAAACTGTCAGCGCCTGATCGGCTCGGCCGAGGGGACGGTCGCTCCCCGTTTGACGTGGGTCACGCGATCAGGCCATTCGACAGCATTATCACGCCGCTCCAGCCGAGAAGGACCAGGCCAAGCGGTGTACTGATCCGGCGACCCCACGCGAAGTTCTTTTCCACCGCCATCACCGCGCCGAGCAGCAGCATCCAGCCAACATTACCAGTACCGACAACAAACATCAGCAACATCAGCGCCCAGCAGCAGCCGACGCAGAAAAGCCCGTGGCGCCACCCTAGGCGAAATGCGTTGCCGCGGTCAGCGCGGCCGCGCCAGTGCTCTACCACGAATCCGAGCGGCATGCGGCACTTATCGAGGCAACGGTGCTTAAGATCGGTGAACTGGAAGGCCCCCGCGAATGCGAGGACGACCGCCC
>JBFKFZ010000079.1:0-12177 GCA_041633555.1 Paracoccaceae bacterium
ATGCCTTCCTGGTCCATGCCGAGGGCATAGAGCAGCGTCGTTACCGGAAGTTTCCGGCGCCGGTCGATCCGGGCATAGACGATGTCCTTGGCGTCGAACTCGAAATCCAGCCACGAGCCGCGATAGGGAATGATGCGGCAGGCGAACAGGAGCTTGCCCGAGGAGTGGGTCTTGCCCTTGTCGTGGTCGAAGAACACGCCGGGCGAGCGGTGCATCTGGGAAACGATCACGCGCTCGGTGCCGTTCACGATGAACGTGCCATTCGGGGTCATCAAAGGCATGTCGCCCATAAAGACATCCTGCTCCTTGATGTCCTTGACCGACTTCGCACCGGTATCCTCATCCACATCGAACACGATCAGACGGAGCGTCACCTTCAGCGGGGCGGCATAGGTCATGTCGCGCTGCTGGCATTCCTCGACGTCGTATTTGGGTTTCTCAAGCTCGTACTTGACGAATTCGAGCACCGCGGTCTCGTTGAAATCCTTGATCGGGAAGACCGACTGGAAGACACCCTTGATGCCTTCGCCGTCCATCGGTTCCGGCTGGTCGCCGGAATTCAGGAACAGGTCATAGCTGGATTTCTGGACCTCGATGAGGTTCGGCATTTCCAGAACTTCGCGGATCTTGCCGAAATATTTGCGGAGTCGTTTCTGGCCAATGTAAGAGGAAGCCATGTTCGTAAGCACCTTTCAGTTTTCGCAAGCACACCAGCCGTCGGGGCCACGGGCGGTGCGCCCTTGAAACGGGGGTTTCCGGTCTATTCCTGCGGGGCGTCCCACCGCCCTGCTCCCGATCCGGAACCTCTCCTTAGAGAAGGCCCTCGACGTGAAGGGCCCTCTCTAAGACAGGTTCGGCTGGGCCCGACAAATCGGACCCAGCCTTGGATTTCTTCGGGCCTCGCGGCCCCGGCTCTTAGGCCAGCTCGACTTCGGCGCCAGCTGCTTCCAGCTTTGCCTTGATCTCTTCGGCCTCGGCTTTCGCCGCGCCTTCCTTGACCTTGCCGCCGGCTTCGACCAGGTCCTTGGCTTCTTTCAGGCCAAGACCGGTGATCGAGCGGACTTCCTTGATCACGTTGATCTTCTGAGCGCCGGCGTTCTTCAGAACGACGTCGAACTCGGTCTTTTCTTCTTCGGCAGCACCAGCTTCTGCAGCGGGGCCGGCCATCATCACGGCGCCGCCAGCGGCGGGCTCGATGCCGTATTCGTCTTTCAGGATGGTTTTCAGTTCCTGGGCTTCGAGAAGGGTCAGACCCACGATCTCTTCAGCAAGTTTCTTAAGATCAGCCATTTTACTGTTTCCGTTCTTCTAGATGTGTTCCAACGTGCATGGCTTCAAGCCACGCAGGTCACGGGGTTGCTTATGCGGCAGCCTTTTCCTCGATCGTGGAAAGGATGCTTGCGATGTTCGAAGCAGGCGCGCCAATGGCCCCGGCGATGTTGGCGGCTGGCGCCGCGATGCAACCGGCGATGGAAGCGATTAGCTCCTCGCGCGACGGCATCTTGGCGACAGTTTTGACACCGTCGACGTCCAGAGCCGTGCCAGCCATTGCGCCGCCCAGCAGAACGAGTTTCTCGTTCTTCTTGGCGTAGCCATCCATGACCTTGGCAGCTGCCACGGGGTCTTCGGAATAGGCCAGTACGGTCATACCAGTGAGAAGATCGGCGATCGAAGCGTTCGGCGTTCCCTCAAGGGCGATTTTGGCGAGCTTGTTCTTGGCAACGCGTACGGATCCGCCCGCTTCACGCATTTGCGCGCGCAGATCCTGCATTTCGGCAACCGTGAGACCCGCGTAATGTGCTACCACTACGACGCCAGAGCTTTCAAAGATCTGGCCAAGTTCCTCGACCACTTTCTCTTTTTGTGCTCTATCCACAGTTTCACTCCAATTTTGGAGGGTGACCCCTCCGGCTCGTATTTTGCCGGGAAAGTGCCCGACAGTCGGGTCCTTACGGGTCCTTCGCAAATTCGCCCGAGGCCTCAAGCCGCGGAATTCTTTGTTCATTTCCCGTCTCAGGCAGGAATTACGGCACGTTGCCACCCACCATCTTGGACGAATCATCCAGAAGACCCCGAATCCGAGGCCTCCTGAACGGGGCGGTATTAGGGGGTTTGGACGGGAATGTGAAGGGCAAAGCCGGGAAATCGCCGCCACATTTCTGCACCGTCGATCACGATCCTTTGTTCAGGCTGATGATAAACCTGCTTTGCGCTACGAGGCAAGCTGCTTTGGTTCATATTTCGGAGCATGCAATCCAAGCGCCCGGGCCTTGGCGATATCGGCCAGGAGGTCACGCTCGGCGGCGGCAAAGAGGCTGTCGATATCGTCGAGCACGAAATAGACCGGCTGGTGAATGTCGATCCGGTAAGGCGTCCGCAGGATATCAATGACATCGAAGGGGCGCCGCTCGGCTATGTCGCTGATGACCGAATAGGGCAGCTCGGTGGGCGACGAGGCGAGGCCCGAACCCAGCGCTTTGATCTCGCCTTTCGTGCGGGTCAGGCCGAATTCGATGCTGAACCAGTAGAGCCGGATCAGCCAGGAATAGTCCTTCGCCTCGGCCTGCAGCCCGGCCTGCCCGATGGCTTGCGAGAAATTGGCGAAACGCGGGTCGGTCAGAAGCGGCGTGTGACCGAAAAGTTCATGAAAGATGTCCGGCTCTTCGATATAGTCAAAATCCTTGCGGCTGCGGATGAAGGAGGCGGCGGGGAACGTCCGGTTCGCCAGCATGCCGAAGAACTTGCCGAAACCGATCAGGGCGGGGACGGGTTGCACCTGCCATCCGGTCAGATCGCGGAGGACCGCCGAAAGATCCGGACATTGCGGCACGCGATCCCGTGGCAGATCCATCTTCTCGAGCCCGGCGAGATATTCGGGCGCGGAGTATCTCTGGACATTCGGATACTGCTTTCCAACCAGGTCGTGCCAGACGTCATCTTCCTCGGCTGTATAGGCGATATAGCCCTTCTCATCGGGTGACTTGGCTTGATAGGCGGTCTGCTTCGGCATCGGCGTCGCTCCATTTGGCTTGACCGGATTATCGCATGGATCGCACAGAAAACTGTTGCAATCCCGGCGGCTAGGGACATCAATCATGGAAGAATTTTGCGCGATACCTGTAAGGATACGGAATTTCATGCCGCCATTTGACGAATATGATCGAAAGATCCTTCAGATACTGCAGAGCGATGGAAAGATCAGTATGCAGGATCTGGCGGACCGGATTGCCCTGTCGGTCTCTCCCTGCTGGAGGCGGGTTCGCAAGCTGGAGGAGGCGGGGATCATTTCAGGCTACGTGGCGCTCCTGGACCGGCGCAAGCTGGGCCTGAACACGCTGGCCTATGTGCATGTCTCGCTGACCGATCACAAGGAAGAGACGATCGCCCTGTTCGACGAGTTCGTCGCCGGCCAGGACCAGGTCGTGGAATGCTGCTCGATCACCGGGGCGGACGATTACCTGCTCAAGGTCGTTGCCGAAGATCCAGAGGGTCTGGAACGTTTCATCATGCGCCGCATCCTGCATCTGGGAATCGTACGTTCTTCGACCACCCATTTCGTGCTGCGGCAGAAGAAGTACCGGACCGATTTGCCGCTGAATGCCAGTTGACCAGCAACAGTCAGGCACACGAAATCCTATTGTTTCGATCACATGGTTTTGGCCGTACAATTCGTGCGCTATCTTGCAAGTTATTGAAATCAAAAGTGTGTTGGTAAAACAGGTAAACAAAGCTATAATGACGTGGGGAGTCTTGTTTTGTAACATAAGGGAAACGGTTTGATGGGCTTGAAAAAGGGAATGACAATTGTGGCCGCTGCCGCCGCGTTCTGCGGCTTTGCCATGACGGCATCGGCAGCGACCGTGACGGCAACAGTTGACGGCACTGATAACATCTATCTTAATAGCTGCAGCAGTTCTAGCGGCAGCTGTAGTACGACCGGTGGAACAGCTGCCTCGGCAGTGTCAGACGGCGGAACCGCGGTGAACTTTGGCGGTCTGGGAACTCTTGATGTGACCGCCTCGGGATCAGTTGTGGACCGGGGACCGAATTTTTCTTCGACCTCCCCGGACGGGGTGCCCTCGCGACCCATTCTACACGGCTTGACCAGATTTGCCCTGATTGGCGTCTGGAGCAGCACGAGCGATGTCATAACCGCGATAGGGAACTCCTTTTTTGTTGGCAGTTCGATATCACTGACCGCACCGCTGGCTACGACCGCCTATCTCTTCTTGGGCGACAATGACGGTATCTTCAGCGACAATTCCGGCTCCTACTCCGTACGGATAGACTATGAGGCGGCCAGCGTTAGCGTTGTGCCACTGCCGGCGGCGCTTCCGATGTTGGCATCGGCTTTCGGCATGATCTTTCTGCTTGGCAAACGTCGGCGCAAAGCCGTGGGGTGACGGCGGCGCGTTGTCTCCCCTCTGAAAACCAAAAGGCGGGCCATGTGGCCCGCCTTTTTCCATCCGATTGATCGGAATCTCAGTTGCCGGTGGCCGACACGACGTCGATCGACACGCCCGGCCCCATGGTCGAGGACAGCGAGACCTTTTTCATGTAGGAGCCCTTGGCGCCGGTCGGCTTGGCCTTCTGCACGGCATCGACAAAGGCACGGACATTCTCGACGAGCTGTTTCTCGTCGAACGACGCCTTGCCGACGCCGGCATGAACAACGCCAGCCTTTTCCGCCTTGAACTGAACCTCGCCACCCTTGGCGGCGGCGACGGCGGCGGCGACGTCCATCGTCACGGTGCCGACCTTGGGGTTTGGCATCAGGTTGCGCGGGCCCAGCACCTTGCCGAGACGGCCGACGATCGGCATCATGTCCGGCGTTGCGATGCAGCGGTCGAACTCGATCTTGCCGCCCTGGATGGTTTCCATCAGGTCTTCGGCGCCAACGATATCCGCCCCGGCTTTCTTGGCCTCTTCGGCTTTGTCGCCGCGGGCGAAGACCGCCACGCGCACAGTCTTGCCAGTGCCGTTTGGCAGCGCCACGACGCCGCGGACCATCTGGTCGGCATGGCGCGGATCGACGCCGAGATTCATGGCGATCTCGACGGTTTCATCGAATTTCGCCTTGGCATTGCCCTTGACGAGCTTGACGGCTTCTTCGACCGAAAGGTTGCCTTTGCCAGCGAAGGCTTCGCGCGCGGCAGTGGTGCGTTTTCCAAACTTTGCCATAGCGATTATCCCCTCACCTCGATACCCATGGACCGTGCGGAGCCCAGGATGATCTGCATTGCCGCCTCGACGCTGTTGGCGTTGAGGTCCTTCATCTTGGCCTCGGCAATCTCCTTGACCTGCGCCACGGAGACCGAACCTGCGGTTTCACGACCGGGGATCTTCGAGCCGGATTTCAGCTTGGCGGCCTTCTTCAGGTAGTAGGACGCCGGGGGCGTCTTGATATCCATCGTGAAGGACTTGTCCTGATAGTACGAGATCACGGTCGGGCACGGGGCGCCCGGCTCCAGCTCCTGCGTCTTGGCATTGAACGCCTTGCAGAATTCCATGATGTTGATCCCGCGCTGACCCAGGGCGGGTCCGACCGGCGGGGACGGGTTGGCCTGGCCCGCTTTCACTTGCAGCTTCAGCGTGCCCACGAGTTTCTTGGCCATGAGGCCTCTCCTTTTTCACCTCCGCCAGCATCGCGTTGCCGGCGGTCTTCGGTTTAGTGGTCCGGCCGGCAGGCGCGCGCGCCCTGACCTCCCACACTCACATCACGTCAGCCGCGCTTGGCGACTTGCGTGAATTCCAGTTCGACCGGGGTCGCCCGGCCAAAGATCGACACCGTCACCTTGAGGCGCTGGTTGTCTTCGTCCACTTCCTCGACCATGCCATCGAAGCCCTCGAACGGTCCGTCAGAGACCGACACTTTCTCGCCGGTTTCGAAATGGATCAGGGTGCGCGGCGTTTCCTGGCCTTCTTCGACGCGGTTCAGGATTGCGTTGACCTCATCGTCGCGCATCGGCATCGGCTTGCCCTGCGGGCCGAGGAACCCGGTAACGCGGTTGATCGAGTTGATCAGATGGTAGCCCTTGTCGCTCATCTCCATCCGCACCAGCACGTAGCCGGGCATGAAGCGGCGCTCTGCGGTCACTTTCTTGCCGCGGCGCACCTCGATGACCTCTTCGGTCGGAACAAGCACTTCCTCGATCTCGTCTTCCAGGTGCGCGGCGGCGACATCGTGCTTGATCTGCTCGGCGATCTTCTTCTCGTAGTTCGAGAGAACACTCACCGAATACCACCGTTTCGCCATTTGCCTTTGCCTTTGTCCTTGTCCCGGTCAATGCCGGTTATTTCCCATATCTTCCAAGCAGTTGACCTGCCCAGCCCCCAGCACAAAGTGGCGAGCAACTCGAATCGAAGCACGCCATGTCGGGGAATTGCGCCCGCCATACAAGCGAACCCGGGCGAATTCAAGCCTTGAGGGCTGCGATTTCTAGCCGAACAGCCCCAGAAGGCCCTGCAGGCCGGTGCGGATCAGCAGGTCGACAAAGAAGAAGAATATCGCCGTAAGCGTGGCCATAACGAAAACCATGCCGGTGGTCAGCAGAACCTCGCGCCGGGTTGGCCAGACGACCTTCGCCACTTCAGCCCGCACCTGCTGAATGAACTGAAGCGGGTTCATCGTCTTTGCCATGTCATCTCACCTGATCAACGTCGAGTATGGCGCAGATACGCGCTTTGCCCTACCAGTTCAAGCCCGCGCAGGCTCACGTCCAGTCGAGAACGACCTTGCCGCTGGAGCCGCTCCGCATCACGTCGAAGCCCTTGACGAAATCGTCGACCTTCAGGCGGTGCGTGATGACATTGCGGATATCGAGCCCGTTCTGCAGCATCGCCAGCATCTTATACCAGGTCTCAAAGATCTCGCGGCCATAGACGCCCTTGATCGTGATCGCCTTGAAGACGATGCGGCTCCAGTCGACGGGGCTTTTGCCGGGGGGAATGCCGAGCAGCGCGATGCGCCCGCCCATCACCAGGGCTTCAACCATCTGGTCGAGCGCCCTCTGGTTGCCGGACATCTCCAACCCCACATCGAAGCCTTCACGCATCTTGAGGCGCTTGATCACATCCTGAAGCTCCTCCTTGGCGACGTTGACCGGCACGAGGTCGGTGACCTTCTCGGCCAGCGCGAGCCGGTCGGGGTTGATATCTGTGATCACCACGTTGCGCGCCCCGACATGGCGGGCGACGGCCGCGGCCATGATCCCGATCGGACCCGCCCCCGTGATCAGAACGTCCTCGCCCACCAGATCGAAACTCAACGCCGTATGGACGGCGTTACCTAACGGATCGAGGATTGCACCGATCTCGTCGTCCACCTCTTCGGGAAGCGGCACGACATTGAAGGCGGGCAGGCGCAGGTATTGCGCGAAGGCGCCCTGTTCGTTGACGCCGATGCCGCGTGTTTCCGGGTCGAGGTGGAATTTGCCGGCGCGGGATTGCCGCGAGGTCTTGCCGATGAGGTGCCCTTCGCCGCTGACCCTTTGGCCAAGTTGCAGGTCTTTCACATTCTTGCCGAGATCGACGATCTCGCCAGCGAATTCGTGGCCGGTCACCAAGGGAACCGGCACCGTTCTCTGCGCCCAGTCATCCCAGTTCCAGATATGTACATCGGTTCCGCATATCCCGGTCTTGTTGATCTTGATCAGCACATCATCCTCGCCGATTTCGGGCACCGGGACATAATTCATCCAGAGGCCCGGCTCCGGCTTTGCCTTGACCAGCGCCTTCATCTCATTGCTCATGACAATACTCCTGTTTCGCGGCCGGCCTTGGCGAAAGCCTCGAGCGCGCGGTCAAGTTGGTCGCGGGTCAAGGCGGCGTTCATCTGCGTTCTGATCCGCGCCTTGCCCCTCGGGACGACCGGAAAGAAGAACCCGGCGACATAGACCCCATGCTCAAATAGCCGCGCCGCCAGGTCCTGCGCAAGTCGCGCCTCGCCCAGCATGACAGGAACGATCGGATGCTCACCGGGCAGCAGGTCGTAGCCGAGGTCGGTAAGGCCTTTGCGCCAGTAGCCGGCATTTTCGAACAGGCGCGCACGCAGATCATCGCTGTCGGCGACCAGCTTCAGCACTTCGATCGAGGCAGCAACGATCGACGGGGCAAGCGCGTTCGAGAACAGGTAAGGCCGGGCGCTCTGGCGCAACAGGTCGATCACCGGCTGAGGTCCGGCGATGTAACCGCCCATGGCTCCGCCCAGGGCCTTGCCAAGCGTGCCGGTCAGGATGTCAACCTTTTCCGCGACACCGAAATGCGCCGGCGTTCCCGCCCCATTCGGCCCCATGAAACCGGTCGCATGGCAGTCATCGACCATCACGATGGCGTCGTAACGCTCCGCAAGATCTGTGAGTTCCGGCAGTCGCGCCAGATAACCGTCCATCGAGAAGACGCCATCCGTCGCAATCATGATATGGCGGGCGCCCTCGGCGTGTGCCGCCTTAAGCTGCGCCTCGAGATCGTCCATGTCGGAATTGGCATAGCGGTAGCGCTTTGCCTTGCACAGCCGCACCCCGTCGATAATCGAGGCGTGGTTCAGGCTGTCGGAAATGATGGCATCCTCGGGACCCAGGAGCGGCTCGAAGAGGCCGCCATTGGCGTCGAAGCAGGCCGCGAAAAGGATACTGTCCTCTTTGCCCAGAAACGCTGCCAGGTCACGCTCCAGTTCCCGGTGCAGGTCCTGGGTGCCACAGATGAAGCGGACGCTGGCCATACCATATCCGTGCGCGTCGAGTGCGGATTTTGCGGCGGCAACGAGGCGGGGGTGATTGGCAAGCCCAAGATAGTTGTTCGCGCAGAGGTTGATGACTTCGCGGATCTCGTTCCTGTATTCGACATCGATCACGCCGCCTTGCGCCGAGATGATCGGGCGCTCGGTCTTCATCATCCCGGCCTCGTCAATCTCAAGGAGAGTGGATCTGACCTGGTCGAGGAAACGTTCTTTCATCGTTTTCCAGCCTTTATGAGGTTGTCGCGGCACGGAGGAGATTTCGATCAGGGTGATGCAAGATTGGCGCGCCCACAACCAAAGCATGCCGATCATGATGCATTTTGGACCCAGTTCGCCGCATTTATGCTAAAGTGCCGTCAATGAATTGACAGGATTCTCGGATTCGGCGAACTGAACGTCGAACGAATGCGTCAGAGGACTCGAAACCTGTGCTGGAATTTCCAAAGGGGCAATTGAAAATGATTCGCAAACTCCTGATGATTACGACGATGGCCTTGGTGGGCGGTCAAGCTGGCGCGACCGGGCTGATGGATTCCTCGCTGGAAGATCCTCGTGTTGCGCTTCTCACCGAAGAACAGCGCAATATCTGCTACCGCGAGGAGTTGGATCCGGCGGAGCTGGCCTGGCTGCGGAAGTCACCGGACTTCGATTTGATCCTGAACGAGGCGCTGGAAAATTGCCCGGAGATCGCGCTCCTTCTGGTGGACACGCCGACGGCAACGACGCGGGACGAGCCCGACGAGCGTCCAGGAGCCTCGGGTGGCAATGAACGCATTCCCGAGAGGGATCCGAAGGATAAGCCCAAGGACGATCCGCAAGATGAGCCCGAGGATGAACCTGAGGACGAGCCTGAGGATGATCCTGAAGACGATCCAAAGGACCCGCCTGAGGAAGATTGTCGCTCCATCGAGTGCGATTGACGCTCTGTCTGCTCAAGCACCTGCGCTCATGAGGGCGATGGTAGAGATCTGAGACAAGGCCGGCGCGCAGAAGGGGCGTCGGCCTTTTGGTTCGTTGGCGTCGGGAAATCGCCAGGAATCGTAAACAATAGATGCTTGAGAGCAGTCCAAGGGCCAGCGGGCCGACGACACTACCTCATCGCGACGACCGGCGCGGATCCAATCGGAATGCGTCCTCCCGCAAAGATGGCGTCCCACGTGCTGGGATTGCGCGGGTTCTGGAGCTTCAGAAACGTGTAGTTGGTATCGACCCAGTGCCTGATGCGGTTGTCGAGGCTATCGAGGACAAGGTCGCCGGAAGTCGTCCGCAGGACCAGCACCGCATGACGTCCAGCCTTTAGATCCAGAACAGTCGCAATCAACAGGGCGCTGGCTGGTATCCCCGCCTCAAGAAGCCGCAATTTTTTCAAGAGGACAAGGTCTTCGCAATCTCCTCCGCGTTTCGTGGGAAGCGCCCAGACTTCATCCTTGCGGTATTGCGCACGATCCGAGATCTGGCGGGTCTGGCGGTTGACCGAACGGTTGATCCTGTCGGCCAGCTTGAGGACACCCGCCCCTCCGACGGCATTTGCACCGCTCCGCGCGCAAACCCAGCCATGAGAACCACAAAGCCCCTTGAATCCATCGGGCGCGGCGATCGATTTCTTGGCAGTGAGGTGGGCGAAGTCTCGCGGCCCAGCGGACACCTGAGAGGACGACATAAGGACGAAAATGATCGAAACCGTCGTGCAAATCGGCCAACCGAATAGCCATGGCAGTTTGATGGCAGCACCCAATCCCATTCGATGTCATCCACGTTGCAGCGTCGCGTTCAAGACAGCGACCGATGACTCATGCTGCCATTGAATGTTGACTAAATCGTGGTCGGGGGGTGGGGAAGCGGTGTTGTCTTTGCGGATTCATGTGGGCATGGAAATGCTCAAGCGGCACCCGAGAGCGGCGCTTTCCCGCCTAGATACCAGATGACGTAACGGAAGCCTGGCCTGGCCGGGGTTGGGGGACTCGAACCCACGACCCTCGGTTTTGGAGACCGACCCCCTACTGTTGTCGTCCAACCAGAGCGAATTCAGCCCCTTAGCGGATCAATAAGTTACATGGAAAATGCCAACCAAGGACATTCAATTCGTATACCCTGACAGCCCAGAAATTAGCCGCCGCCTAGAGGCTGGCCGACCAGTAAATCAGGTTGTTTCCGGCTACCTTAGGGCAAGAAAGTCCGCCGGCAGGACTGCCAAGAACGTAACCGTCAGTTGCAGATTGTGGGCGCGCGAGGCCAGCCCTTTCAACTCGACATGGTCCAGCACGACATTTACGTTCTCGCAGGAAGTACAATGAGCCAGTAGAAAATGGTCGGTTTGTGGGTTTTGGCTCTAAGAGCAGGAACTGTGCCAGGCGCAATTCAGGAATTACAGCGATGCGAGACAAACGTAAGGCTATCCTTCATATAGGTGTAGAGAAGACCGGTTCGACATCAATCCAGCAAGCGCTAGCTGGCAGTCGCGACCAGCTTCGTGCCGCCGGAGTATTATTTCCCAAGAGCGCAGGGCCGAAAAATCACACCAGGTTAGTTGCATCGTGCCTCGACGACGACGTCTTTGACAACGTGAAGGCGAATAATCTTGCTCGAACAGGACTAGATTCGACGCACTATCGTGCCTCCTTTCTTGCAGATTTCCAATCCGAGCTGGGCGAGGGGCCGGATTGGGACACTCTGGTAATCTCGTCCGAGCTAATATCGAGTCGGCTTCATGTACAGAGCGAGGTAATGCGACTTATCAGCCTACTCCTGAGATATGTCGCGCAGATCGAGGTCGTGGTGTTCTTGCGCCGGCAGGACCGGCTGGCTGTCAGCCGTTTTAGTTCCGCCCTGCGAGCGGGCCACAGTAGGTATGACGGTGTCTTCAACGACCTCTCGTCAAACTCTTTCTTGTCGTATCCGCAGGAGCGGCCCGTCAATGATATGACCGAATTCTTCGACTATGACAGGCTTTTGGCGCGGTTTGAGGGCTTAGGCAAAGAGGTGACGGTGACGCCACATATCTACGATCCGCCAAGCGGGCGCTGTGACCCTGTCTTAACACTTCTCTCCCATCTCGGCCCGGCCGCTGAGACCGTGACACTTCCAGAAGGGGGGGCAATGCTGAACCCTGCGATGAGCGCGGCGGCGGCATGGGTTATTGCTGTTCTAAACGCAGACCAACCGCCGCGATTACCTAGCGGTCAACGTGATGGTCTGAGACAGGCGCTGCTGCGTCGTGTCGAGGCCGAGGTCAAAGGCGATCCGAGAAAGGTGCCTCGAACAGATGCCGAGGAATTTCTCGCACGCTTTGCATCAAGTAACGAGGCTGTGCGCAAACGCTATTTTTCGCGGCAGGTCACACTGTTCGATGGGGATTTTGGTGACCTCCCTGCGGCCGTCGATGATAGCGATCTTGAGATAAAGTATATGCATCTCGTGACCCGCTACCGAGCTGAATGGGA
>JBFKFZ010000080.1:0-12136 GCA_041633555.1 Paracoccaceae bacterium
CCAATCGTGCTTCCGTTCTGCATCACGTAGCCTGTGCCGAATGCAATCGCCAGAGTAACAGCAACGTTCGTGATCCGACGTCTGTCCATTGTACAATTTCCCCAGATGAAACCTATGCTTGCAGGCAGTCTGCACAAGGAATCCGCCCAAGCTGTGACGATCATTGGGTACATATGGGCACGTGGCTGAAGCGCGGCATAGCGGATGTAGCCGTACGCTCACGCGCAACCAACTAGATAGGGGCGGTGCCTCTACGAGCGGCGCGGGTCTTGTCCGTATTTCGCCTCAATTCACAGGAGGGTCCGGCACAAAGGTGTCCCATCTCCCTGAACCCTTGGGCGGCGGTTCAAGCAAGTCGTCCGTGACAATGCTTGAACTTCTTTCCAGAACCACAGGGACAGGGATCGTTGCGGCCCGGATCGCCCCAGGTGGCCGGATCATTCTCGTCAAATCCCGGCAATGCCTGGCCAGAATCGGCAGCCTGCGGCATGTCGGGCTGGGCGGCCTGGCGAACCGCCGCTTGCTGCTGAGCCAGCTGCTTCATCATTGCTTCCTGCTCTTGGGGCGATAACGGACGCACTTGGGCCAGTTTCTGGGTCACGTCTTCCCGCAGGGCATTCAAGAGGCTCTCGAACAGCTGGAAAGATTCGTTCTTGTACTCGTTCAAAGGATCGCGCTGAGCATAGCCCCTGAATCCGACGACAGAGCGCAGATGTTCCAGCGTCAGCAAATGCTCCCGCCATTTGGCGTCAATCGTTTGCAGCAGGATCTGCTTCTCGATCGTCCGCATCGTTTCGGGACCAAAGGCTTCCGTCTTCTTGGCCATCATCTCATCAGAGGCCTTATAGAGCCGCTCTCGGATCTCTTCTGCGTCGACCCCTTCTTCCTCGACCCAGTCCGCGACCGGGACGTCGATGCCGAGCTTTTCCACGGCTGCGGCCTTCAAGCCCTCGCCGTCCCACTGGTCGGCATAGCTTTTCGGCGGAATGAAGGAATCGACGAGATCGTCGACCACCTGGTGTCGCATGTCTTCGGCAATTTCGGTAATGTCGGCAGCTTCCATGATCTCCAGACGCTGGCTGAAGATCACCTTTCGCTGTTCGTTCATGACATCGTCGAACTTCAAGAGCTGCTTACGGATGTCGAAGTTCCGTCCCTCGACCTTCGCCTGCGCCTTTTCAAGCGACTTGTTGACCCAAGGATGGACGATCGCTTCACCCTCTTTCATGCCGAGAGTCGACAAGACCCGGTCCAACCGTTCCGAGCCAAAGATCCGCATCAGGTCGTCTTCCAGAGACAGGAAGAACGAAGACTTCCCGGGGTCGCCCTGACGACCGGACCGGCCGCGCAACTGGTTGTCGATACGGCGGCTTTCATGCCGCTCGGTCGCCAGTACGAACAGGCCGCCGGCCTCCAGCACCTTCTTCTTCTCATCCGCATGTTCGGCTTCGATCCGGGCGCGCACTTCATCGGGATGCGCCTCCGGATCTTCGGCAAGGGCTTCTAGCACCTTCATTTCTACGTTGCCGCCAAGCTGGATGTCGGTGCCGCGCCCGGCCATGTTCGTGGCAATCGTCACTGCGCCGAATTTGCCGGCATCGGCGACGATCTGCGCCTCTTTCTCGTGTTGGCGGGCATTCAGGACGTTGTGCGGTATGCCGTTCTTGGTCAGCAGGCTCGAGAGAAACTCGGATTTCTCGATCGAGGTCGTGCCGACCAGAACAGGCTGGCCCTTTGCGTGTGCCGTGGCGATTTCCTCGGCGACAGCATCGTATTTTTCCTTGGTCGTGCGGTAGACCGCATCATGTTCGTCCTGGCGCGCGATTGGGCGATTGGTCGGCACTTCGACAACGCCGAGACCATAAATCTCGGCGAATTCCTCGGCTTCTGTGGTGGCGGTTCCAGTCATCCCGGCAAGCTTGCCATATAGGCGGAAGTAGTTCTGGAAGGTGACAGAGGCCAATGTCACGTTCTCGGGTTGGATCTTGACGTTTTCCTTGGCTTCAATTGCTTGATGCAGTCCATCCGACAGCCGCCTGCCAGCCATCATCCGGCCCGTGAATTCGTCAATCAGGACAACATCTCCATCGCGAACGATGTAGTCCTTGTCCTTCTGGAAGAGCTTGTGCGCTCTCAGACCCTGATTGACATGGTGCACGATCGTCGTGGATTCGGGGTCGTAGAGCGTCTGCCCTTCGGGCAGAATCCCGGAGGTAAGTAGCAACTGTTCCAGAAACTCATTGCCTTCTTCCGTATAGGTGACGTTCCTGGTCTTCTCATCCAGAGTGAAATGCTCTTCGGTCAGCTCCGGGATCAGCTTGTCGATGGTGATATACAGTTCTGACCGATCCTGCGCCGGACCGGAGATGATCAGCGGCGTGCGTGCCTCGTCGATCAGGATCGAATCCACCTCGTCTACGATCGCGAAATTGTGGCCACGCTGGTTCATGTCCTTCAGTTCGGACTTCATGTTGTCGCGCAAATAGTCGAACCCGAGCTCATTGTTCGTGGCATAGGTAATGTCAGCCGCATAGGCGGCCTTCTTCTCGGCTTCCGGCTGTTGGGGATAGACGACTCCGGTGGTCAGACCCAATGCGGAATAGACCTTGCCCATCCATTCGGCGTCGCGGCGCGCCAGGTAATCGTTGACCGTGACAATGTGAACGCCCTTGCCGGTCAGCGCGTTCAGATAGGCCGGCAGGGTTGCGACGAGCGTCTTGCCTTCGCCGGTCTTCATTTCGGCAATGTTGCCCTGATGCAGGAATATGCCGCCCATGAGCTGCACGTCGAATGCCCGCAGCCCCAACGCCCGGCGGGCACCCTCCCGACAATTTGCGAAGGCTTCTGGCAACAGATCGTCCAGCGCCTCACCGTTCATAGCGCGCTTTGCCAGATCCTCGGTCCTTTGCTTGATGCCCTCGTCACTTAGCGCTTCGAACTCGGGTTCCAGCGCGTTGATCTTCTCGATCAGCGGCAGGGTTGCCTTGACCTTACGGTCATTGGGCGTGCCAAAGACTTTCTTGGCGATTGTTCCGAAACCCAGCATGTTTTCTCCGCCTGGTGCATTCTGACAGGTTTGTGTGAGAGGGAGTGCTTGCCCGTCAGTGCGGCGCACCATAGAACGGCATAAATCGCGGCCTCTCAAAGACCTTCTGGCGATGTAAGGGTCCGCATCTGTAGTGTCAACGTTGCGGGCCCTTGCGCCCTTCTGGAAGGAACAACCGATGTCCAAACACACCATCCTTTTGGGCGCCTGCGCTCTTGCCTTTGGCCTTTCGCAACAGTCATTCGCGCAGGATACCGGCCCGGACACCGTTGTGGCCACTGTCAACGGCGAAGAGATCACGATCGGGCACATGATTGTTGTCCGCGAGGGCTTGCCAGAGCAATATCAGGCGCTGGAAGATGAAGTTCTGTTTGACGGTATTCTGGAACAGCTGGTGCAGCAGACAGTGCTTGCCCAGAAAGCCCAGAATCCCGGGCCTGTCGTCGAGTTGCGGTTAGAGAATGAACGTCGGTCATTGCTGGCAGGCACGGCGATGAAGGCGATGCTGGATGAAGCGTTGACCGACGAGGCTCTGCAATCCGCATACGACGAGAAATTCGCTGCCGCCGAACCCACCAGAGAGTTCAACGCCTCGCATATCCTTGTCGAAACCGAGGACGAGGCAAAGGCACTTGTGACCGAGCTGGAGGGTGGTGCCGAGTTCGCAGAACTTGCGAAAGAGAAATCCACCGGGCCCTCTGGCCCCAACGGCGGTGAGCTTGGCTGGTTCGGTGTGGGCATGATGGTCAAGGAATTCGAGGACGTCGTGTTGACGATGGAGCCGGGCACGATCTCTGCCCCGGTGCAGACCCAGTTCGGCTGGCATGTGATCCGGTTGAACGTAACCCGGATGAAGGACGCTCCGCCATTGGACGAAGTGCGCGAAGAGCTTGCCTCGGAAGTGCAGCAACAGATCATTGAAGAGACGCTGACAACGCTGACGGATGAGGCCGAGATCACCCGAGCTGATTTGTCGGAAATCGACCGCTCCGTGATCCGCAACCTGGATCTGGTTCTGCAGTAACGACGGTTGGAGGGGATCCAGATGGCCCACAAGAAGCTCAGGAAGGCACTTCGCAAGATCGAAAAGCTGAAAAAGAAGCTGAGGTCGGTTGCGGTCGGCGGTTCGCCAGCAGCAAAGGCCGCATTGGTCTCGCCGCTTGCCCCCAAGGACGGTTTCCCCTCACTGCCGGTGATCTCGGGCGTCCGCTTCGCGACGGCACAGGCCGGTGTGCGCTACAAGGGCCGAACCGACGTCATGCTGGTTGACCTGGCCGAAGGCACGACGGTTGCGGGCGCGTTCACCCGATCCTCGACCCGGGCCGCACCTGTTCTGGATTGCCAGGAAAAACTGGGAAAGGCGGCCAGCGGCGGGGCCGCTATCCTGGTAAATGCGGGCAATGCCAATGCCTTCACGGGACAGAGCGGTCAGACTTCTGTCGCGGCCATCTCTTCTGAAGTCGCGCAGGTCATGGAGATCGATCAAGATCGTGTCTTCACCTCATCGACCGGAGTGATCGGTCAGCCTTTGCCGCATGACCGGATTATCGCCAAGCTTGAAGAACTGAAAACGAACCTGTCCGCCGACGCGATTGCTGACGCTGCCGCCGCAATCATGACGACCGATACTTTTCCTAAAGGGGCGGGTATCGAGTACGAATCGGAAGGCGGCACGATCCGGATCGCCGGCTTCGCCAAGGGATCGGGCATGATCGCGCCGGACATGGCGACGATGCTGGTCTACATCTTCACCGATGCAAAAGTATCCCAGAAAACCCTTCAGAGCATGGTCACCAAGGCGGTCGATGCCACGTTCAACTGCGTCACCGTGGACAGCGATACATCGACGTCGGACAGCTTGCTGGTCGCCGCGACAGGACTATCCGACGCTGCGGCAATCGGCGGCATGAAATCGGCTTCGGGCAAGAGATTTTACGACTCCCTGAACGGCGTCATGCGCGATCTGGCGCATCAGGTGGTGCGGGACGGCGAGGGCGCGACGAAGTTCGTTGAAGTCAACGTGACCGGGGCAGATGGTGACGATGACGCGCGCAAGGTCGCGATGGCCATTGCCAACTCCCCGCTCGTCAAGACCGCCATCGCCGGAGAAGACCCGAACTGGGGTCGGATCGTGATGGCGGTAGGCAAATCCGGCGCCAAGGCCGACCGCGACCTTCTGTCGATCCGGTTCGGCGACATCCTCGTCGCCGAAAAGGGTTGGGTATCGCCCAGCTACACCGAGGAAGCTGGCGCGGGCTACATGAAGCAGGAAGATCTGGTGATCAAAGTCGATCTAGGCCTCGGCAAGGGGTCGTCGGTCGTCTGGACCTGCGATCTGACAAACCGGTATATCGAGATCAACGCCGACTATCGTTCATGAAGCTTCTGCTGGTCGCCGCCGTAGCGTTGATCGACAAGGACGGGCGGGTATTGCTGGCGCAGCGCCCGGAAGGCAAGCCCATGGCCGGTCTGTGGGAGTTTCCCGGTGGCAAGGTCGAGAAGAACGAAACGCCGGAAGACGCACTAATTCGAGAACTGCACGAGGAACTGGGGATCGACACTTGGTCCAGTTGCCTCGCGCCGCTGACCTTCGCCAGCCATGGTTACCCTGATTTTCATCTGATCATGCCGCTTTTCGCCTGCCGCAGGTGGAACGGCATTCCGGCAGCTCGCGAAGGCCAGTCCCTGGCCTGGGTCCGTACGGCGAGGCTGCGCGACTATCCCATGCCGCCCGCTGATCTTCCCTTGATACCCATTCTGCGCGACTGGCTGTAACCGCCTTTCCGCCTGTGGTGGCAAGAATCCGCTATATGCAACCTATAAGCGATTTCTCGCGCATTCACGCCGATCCCTGCGAACGGTGGTTTAAGTCTTCGTAAACTCCCTTAAGCTATCGTTAGGAAACTTAAGGGGGATGAGTTTCATGATCAAAACCATTCAAGTGGGCAGCTGTGTCTCGGTTCAGGGCGTCTTCGTCCGCAACGCAGAGGACGGCAAGATCGTCATTCGTGTGGGCAACAGGATCTATCAAGGCAAACCGGTAGCAGAACCGGTCGCCGCCTGATTGGCAGTGTCAGAATGAATGAAGGGGCGGATGTCAAAACATCCGCCCCTTCATTCATTTCAGAACCTGGTCAGCTCAGCTGGCGCTCTACTTCCTCGCGCTCGAAGATCTCGATCACGTCATCGGGCCTGATATCGTCGTAATTCTCGAATGCCATTCCGCATTCCTGACCCGACTGCACCTCCGCAACCTCATCCTTGAAGCGCTTCAGTGTTTTCAGCGTGCCTTCGTGGATCACGACATCGTCGCGCAACAGCCGCACGCCGGCCGACCTGCGGGCCACGCCCTCTGTGACCAGACAGCCCGCGACCTTGCCGACATTTGAGACCTTGAAGACCTCCTTGATCTTGGCATAGCCGATGAAGGTTTCCCGGACCTCTGCCGACAGAAGGCCCGAGGCGGCCGCTTTCACATCATCCACCAGGTCGTAGATGACCGAGTAGTAACGGATCTCGACACCCTTCTGGTTTGCGACGTTGCGTGCTGTCGCGTTCGCACGGACATTGAATCCCATGACAGGCGCACCCGAAGCCTCGGCCAGCCCGATATCGGATTCGGTGATTGCCCCGACGCCGTAATGAAGGACGCGCACGCGAACTTCCTCGTTGCCGATCTTCTCCATCGCCTGAACGATGGCCTCGGCAGAACCCTGCACGTCGGCCTTCACGATGATCGGCACCTCGGCGACGGTTTCGTCTGCCTTGGCTTTCGCCATCATCTGTTCCAGCGTCGTCGCGGCACCAGCTGCCGCACGGCGATCCTTGGCCGCCTGCTCACGGTAGTTCGCGATCTCGCGGGCCTGAGCTTCGGTCTCGACCACGTTCAGCACGTCGCCCGCCTCGGGCGTGCCGTTCAGGCCCAGAACCTCAACGGGCACCGAGGGCCCAGCCTCTTCGATGCGCTCACCCTTGTCGTCGATCAGCGCGCGGACCTTGCCCCACTGCTCTCCAACGACGAAGATGTCCCCTTGTCGCAGAGTTCCGTTCTGAACCAGCACCGTCGCGACAGGACCACGGCCCACGTCCAGCTGCGCTTCGATGACCGCACCTTGCGCGGCCCGGTCGGGGTTGGATTTCAGGTCAAGCAGTTCGGCCTGCAACGCAATATTCTCAAGAAGCTGGTCGAGGCCAGTGCCCTTGATTGCCGAAACCTCGACATCCAGAACGTCACCGGACATCTTCTCGACCACGACTTCATGCTGCAACAGGTCGGTTCGCACCTTGTCTGGATTCGCGGCAGGCCGGTCGATCTTGTTGATGGCAACGATCATCGGCACACCGGCCGCCTTGGCGTGGTTGATCGCCTCGACCGTCTGCGGCATCACCGCGTCATCCGCGGCAACCACCAGAACGACAATATCTGTCACCTGCGCACCACGGGCCCGCATCGAAGTGAATGCCGCGTGACCCGGCGTATCAAGGAACGTCATCAGCGCGCCCTTGTCGGTCTTGACCTGATAGGCGCCGATATGCTGGGTAATGCCGCCAGCTTCGCCGGCCACGACCTTGGCATGACGGATCGCATCCAGAAGCGAGGTCTTGCCGTGATCGACGTGCCCCATGACGGTGATGACCGGCGGGCGCGGTTTCAGATCCTCGTCCTTGTCCTCGACGGTATCGATCACCTGCTCTACGTCCGCATCCGAAACCCGAACGATCTTGTGACCGAATTCCTCGATGATCAATTCGGCGGTATCGACGTCAATGACCTGGTTCTGGGTTACCATCATGCCGTTCTGCATTAGAGCTTTGACAACATCGGCCACGCGTTCCGCCATTCGGTTGGCCAGCTCCTGCACGACGATGGTCTCGGGGACCTGCACGTCGCGAACGACCTTCTCGCGGGTTTCATGCCCGCCCATCGCTTTCTGACGGGCGCGCTCCTGCTTGCGCTTCATTGCAGCAAGCGAGCGCTGCCGCCCGCCTTCGCCACCGGCCAACGCCTGATTCAGCGTCAGCTTGCCGGCCTTTCGGCCGTCATCGCGGGTGCCTTTGCCCTTGCTATCGCGGTTGTCGTCCCGGTCACGGTCAGGCTTGCGCGGGCCCGGTGTCGGTTTCGAGGTCGCTCGCTGCGCCGGCGGCTCTGCCGTTTCGGCAATCTTGGCCTCTGCGGATTTCTTCGACCGGGCCTCTGCCTCGCGCTGCTTGCGCTCGTCCTCTTCGGCCTTGATCCGGGCGCGTTCCTCACGCTCCTGCTCCTCGCGTTCTTTGGCTTCCAGCTCGGCGCGCTTGCGTTCCCGATCTTCCTCGCGCTGGCGTTCTTCTTCCTGACGCGCGGCTTCATCGTCGGCCTCACGAGCCTTGGCAACCTGCAGTGCTTTGAGGCGGCGCTCCATCTCGGCATCGCTGATGCCCGCCGGGCGCTTGGCCGGATCGCTGGCTTGAACTGCAGCGGCAGCCGCACCTGACGGCTTGGCCGGCCCAGTAGCACCCGGCTTCGGTACGACAACGCGCTTGCGTTTCGTCTCAACAACAACGCTCTTCGTCCGACCATGGCTGAAGCTCTGCTTCACCTGGCCTGGACGCGACCCGCCACGCAGGCCCAGCGGCTTCTTGCTGTCACTATCGCTCATTACGTCGTCTTACCCTTTCCGGTGGACTTTCCACCGCCATTTCCGCGAAGGCCCGAGAGCCGCGTGGCTTCCTCTACAACACGTATGCTGAGTCCGCCAGCCGCGAGCGCGCCATGTATCACACTTTCCCGCCCGAATGCCAAACCCATTTCAGACGAGGTCAAAACCCCGAACCAGCGGCCCCCTTCTGGGGTCCATAACTTGCCCTTGCCCCGCTCCGATCCATCGGATGCCTGCAACAGGACTTTGGCCTTGCCCTCGGCGAGCCACCCCTTGACCTTCTCAAACCCTGCCACCGCCCGTCCGCCTTTGCGGGCCAGAGCGATCAAGTCCACCAGGTGCCGCGCCAGCTGGCGTTCGACCTGATCGGTCAGACCCTCGGGCACCGTCACCGGCTGCTTGGCGCTGCGGGCGAACAGGCCCTTGGTTGCCGCCTTCTCCAACGCCGCCCGATCCGCTGAAACCCAGATCCCGCGTCCCGGCAGCTTTTCCAGCACGTCAGGCACGATCTGCGAGTCCGGCCCAACCACGAATCGGATCAGGCCGGTCTTCGGCTGAACCTCGCCGGTGGCAATGCACTTGCGTTCGGGATCGTCCCGGTCCTTTGCCTTGCCACCACGCGACATTCAGGATCTCCGAAGCCTGAAATCAGGCTTCGGCCTCCACTTCGGCTGCTTCCTCGGACTCGTCTTCGGTCTCGAGATCAGCGGGATCGACCCAGCCCAGCTGAATCCGCGCCGTCATCACCAGATGCTGCGCTTCTTCGAGGCTGACATCGAACTTCTCCAGAACGCCGTCATCCTTCTTACGTTCCCCGTTCTCGGTGGTCCAGCCGCCAGCCAGCTCCCAATCGGCGCAGGTGGCGAAATCTTCGAGCGTCTTCACGCCATCTTCGGCCAGCGCCTCGATCATCTGGGGTGTCAGACCCTCGAATTCAACCAGACTGTCCTCGACCCCCAGTTCACGGGCATGATCGAGCGCTTTCTTGTTCAGTGCGTCCAGAAAGTCGCGGGCGCGGGCCTGAAGTTCGGCTGCGGTGCCTTCGTCGACACCATCGATGACCAGCAGTTCGTCCTGTTCGACATAGGCCACTTCCTCGAGCGAGGTGAAGCCCTCGGATACCAGAAGTTGCGCGAAGAATTCGTCGAGATCGAGCGTATCCATGAAAAGCTTGGTACGCTCGGCGAATTCGGCCTGGCGTCGTTCGCTCTCTTCGGCCTCGGTCATGATGTCGATATCGAGACCTGTCAGCTGGCTCGCCAGACGCACGTTCTGACCGCGTCGGCCGATCGCCAACGACAGCTGCTCGTCCGGTACCACAACTTCGATCCGGTTGGCCTCTTCGTCGATCACGACCTTGGACACCTCTGCCGGCTGCAGCGCGTTCACAAGGAAGGTTGCCTGATCCTCGTTCCACGGGATGATATCGATCTTCTCGCCCTGCAATTCGTTCACCACGGCCTGCACACGGCTGCCGCGCATGCCAACGCAGGCGCCGACCGGGTCGATCGAGTTGTCATAGCTGATAACCGCAATCTTCGCGCGGCTGCCGGGATCGCGAGCGACGGCCTTGATCTCGATGATGCCGTCATAGATCTCAGGCACTTCCATCTTGAAAAGCTCGGCCATGAACTCTGGCGCAGTGCGCGACAAGAAGATCTGCGGGCCGCGGGGCTCTCGGCGAACATCCTTGATATAGCAGCGAATCCGGTCATTCGGGCGATAGCTTTCCCGCCCGATCTTCTCGTTGCGCCGCAGGATCGCTTCGCCCCGGCCAATATCGACGATCACATTGCCGTATTCCTCACGCTTGACCATGCCGTTGATGATCGTGCCGGCGCGGTCCTGGAATTCCTCGTACTGGCGGTCACGCTCGGCCTCGCGGACCTTCTGCAGGATCACCTGCTTGGCCGACTGCGCGGCAATGCGGCCCATTTCGACCGGCGGCACTTCTTCGCTGAAGATGTCACCGACCTTGGGGTCATCCAGATATTGCCTGGCCTGCTCGACTGTCATCTCAGCCTGGTAGTTCTCCAGCAGCTCATCCTCGACCACGGTGCGCACGCGGGTGAAAGTGGCCCGGCCGGTCTTGCGGTCGATCGACACGCGAATGTCCATCTCCGAGCCGTAACGCGACTTGGCGGCGCGGGCGAGCGACTCTTCCATCGCCTCGACGACAAGGCCTGGATCGATCATCTTTTCACGCGCGACAGCTTCTGCGGTTTGCAGCAATTCAAGCTGGTTTGCACTGGTTATTGCCATCCTCAATCCTCCTCGGACCCGGCATCGGTTTCAATCTCATCAAACTGCTTTTCGTCGATGATGCCAGAGGCTTTGCGTTGCCTGAGCATCTCCTTGACCAGTTCGTCCGTCAGCACCAGCTTTGCATCCGAAAGCCAGTCGAATTTCAGGCCGAGCGTTCCCTGCGGGATCGTGATCAGCACTTCGTCGCCATCAACCCCGGCCAGTTCGCCCTTGAAGCGGCGTTGCCCGTCAATCAGTTCTGTCGTCTCGACCTTGGCCTCGTAGCCTTGCCAGTCGTCGAAGTCCTTTAACCGTGTCAATGGGCGGTCGATGCCGGGACTCGAAACCTCGAGCGAATAAGCATCGGCGATCGGATCCTCGACATCGAGCACCGCCGAAAGGGCCGTGGATATCTGCGCACATTCATCGACATCGATGCTGGTATCTGGCCGCTGGGCCATTACCTGCAACGTCTTGTGCTCGCCGCCCATCAGCCGGACGCGCACCAGTTCAAAACCCATGCCCTCGATCACGGGCTGGATGATTTCGGCGAGGCGGCGGTCTATCGCGGCTTTGGCGACCAGATCGGTCATGCAGGGTCTTTCACTTCTTCCTTGGCGCGTTCATTGGACCCTGATGGATCTGATCAACGCGCTGGTTGAACCTTTTGCTGTCAGGCGGCCCGGCATCCGGGCACAAAAAAACGGGCGCGCGGCCCGTTACACTTTCCGGTGGAGCCTTGGGTTTGGAAGCCAACGCGCCGCTGATGAGGCGGATATATGCGGATCGGGATGAGTCTGCAAGGGCAATCCTGATCCCGTTCTGAACCAGCTTGATGGAATTGGTCTTGCAGAGGGACGTCCAAGCGGCTTGCCGTATTCGAGTGTCCGAATCCGTGCGCATACAGTGAGTGTGAGTGCAGAACCCCAAGACTGAGCTCACGCCCGCAGCAGCAACCATTCGTCCGAATGTCAATCAGCATTGAAGTTTGATCCCCCGGGGGTTTTTCAAATCGATGTATGATTTCAAAGAATAAAAAGCGATTCTGGCGGGGTCGCAATCGGCGCCGATAGTGACCCTAGCGTGATCAAGCGAAATTCAAACATATCAAATCACTTTACTGTTGTCTGACGGGGTCAAACTTCGGCGCCGATTCACAGGACTTGTGCAGCGAAAGTCGGGAAAGTCTTAGATTTCTTGATGCAGGCCA
>JBFKFZ010000081.1:0-12043 GCA_041633555.1 Paracoccaceae bacterium
GATGATGGAAATAACCACTTATTGCAGGCCGACGCCTCAAAAGTATGCTAACGCTGTTTGTGCCCTTTATATAAATTCATTGGATTAACAGGAGTTTCTCTATGACTGTGTTTTCTGACATCAAGGCAAGATTAGCTGAGGCGACCAAGGGCGAATACACAGACGGGTTTAGCTTCGCCGTCGATCACCGTCCGGATTTCACGCACGCGACGCTTTCGAATGGCGATGTGGGCGAAATCCTGGCGCTCTAGGATGGCTCCGAAAACCTGGTTCTGAAATACAGAATGACGCTGATGGACGACACCAGCACGTCGCAGGTTCTCAAATCTGAACTCGTCAGAAAAAAAAGACAGCCTGGCGATCTGCCGCAGCGAATTGTCTTCTGGAAAAGTTGTAGGCGAAGTCACGCTACCACCGGCGCAGGAAGAACAGGCGCACGATAATCATGAATTCGAATCGCTGCAGGACTGTATCGCGGCATTCGACGGATCGGACTTGCAGTCCGAACTGCAAGCGCAAGCCAACAAATCCTGCGAATCAAAGTTTGCACATTTGAGTTGTTGCTTGATCAATGGCAGCTGCTTCAGCGTCGTAATTGTAGTCAGGCCAACCTCCTGGAAATGCCTTGTAGCGATTGCATATGACCCAGCTGAGGTATTTGCGCCGATCAATTCGTAGGTCTCTACATGGGTCTTTGCAGGAGAAGAATTCACGCTTTTTTCGCCCTTCCGGCAATAAGTTGGCGGCCAACAAGATAGTCTCAGATCTCGGGGTTATCTAGCCCTGAAACCGGATTAGTAACTGCGTCCTAGGCAATTGGATATGCCGGCAGAGGCAGACTTATTTCGCTTAGCGCATCACAATCAGACTAAAGACACGGTGGCGGTCACGGGACGTGCAAGCGGCGGAGCAATAATCGGCCACGGGAGCGACATGGGAAATCCTTCTGATCCCGGCGTCCTGGATAGGGTACCCACGCGGATTATGATCCCATGGTTGCTAGAAGATAGGGATATCAGAATTCAGGAGGTGCTTGAATGGATACGCATGTTCGATGGTGGCGAGCGAAAAACAACCTGGTCGGATGAATCCACTGCGTTCGTAGATCAACATGTTCAGAGCCCTGACGAACTTGACCCAATTCGCCACAGGCTTGTAACAGGTGTTTGGTCCGGCTCGTATGCCTATAAGCTTGAGTTGGAGCTCGACCGCGTCGAGCAGCTCGGAGCGATGACCCCAAACCCCTTCGCAAAAGCTTGGTCGACGAAACTAAGTGCTTCTCTGCGAAACAAATTCGGGACGCTCAAAGAAAGGAGGCCAATCGCGAAGCCTCCTACCGGGCCTAATTCACGAATTGCCATGTCGAAAGACCGAGCGCTTCTGACGTGAAACTCTAAGGGCAATGGTCCTCAATATCGAATAATCGTGGAGGCTGAGGGGTAATTCAGGGGGAATGATTGTAGAAAGAATCAGTTATTGTATTTACTTACAATGTCTTAAGACTATTTGATGGCGACCCCAGAAGGACTCGAACCCTCAACCTGCTGATTAGAAGTCAGCTGCTCTATCCAGTTGAGCTATGGGGTCGCTAGGCCGGAGTTCTGCAAATCGGGGCGCGGAAATGCAAGCCCTCAATGCGTCCAGACCGTCCGCCGGTTGGTGGCGAAATTATCGCCGTAGCCGCCGGGGCGGATATTGGGCTTGCGCTTGTGGGGTTCGGTCACCACCGCGTCAATGCCGTGTTCCTGCGCATAGTTCAGTGCCGCCTCCTTGGTGGCGAATTTCAGCCGCACCTGCGCCTGCGTGTCATCCGAAGAGGTCCAGCCCATCAGCGGATCGACCTCGCGCGCCGAGGCAGGGGCATAGTCCAGTATCCAGGATTTTGTTCTGGCCGTCCCCGACGACATCGCGGTGCGGGCAGGCTGGTAGATACGGGCGCGCATGGACGAACACTCCTGTCGATAGTTTCCCAGTGTTATCCTGAAGAAACGGCGCCAAGACAAGTCTCGATAGGTGACGAAGGGACGGGGCGGGGAAGAGCGGCTGCCGACCAGGGATACGAGGGAGTGAGTAGGGTGGGTAGCGTATCGAGATCGGCAGCCAAGTCTGCTGCTTGCGACTCTACCGTAGGGAGGAACGGCGAGCCTTGCAAGAATTTTTATACCCTAGGTTGTGAAACCCCGAAACTGTTTCGTTGCGTCATGCTCGATATAGCGGGATACCGTTGCAGGAACACAACTCTTGGGTCTCGACCACGATCGGGCCGCTCCTGCCACCTTGGTGTCAGCATCCCGCCCGCAATTCCGTCGCCCCCCCCTTGTACGGGAACAAAAAGCGATCAACTCTGCCCTGTCAGGAGTCGCCGATGCCGCACAACAACCTCAACATGCCGTTGCACCGCCCCGAAGTGCTGACCCGCCCCAAGCTCGAAGGCGGGCGGCGCTTTACCATGAAGACCGACTTCACCGCCGCCGGCGACCAGCCGAGCGCCATCGCCGAACTGACGGAAGGTGTGACGGCGGGCGAGCGCGACCAGGTCCTCTTGGGCGCCACCGGCACCGGCAAGACCTTCACCATGGCGAAGGTGATCGAGGAAACCCAACGCCCCGCCATCATCCTCGCCCCGAACAAGACGTTGGCTGCACAACTTTACGGCGAGTTCAAGAGCTTCTTCCCCGACAACTCGGTCGAGTATTTCGTCAGCTATTACGACTACTACCAGCCCGAAGCCTACGTGCCGCGCTCCGACACCTATATCGAGAAGGAATCCCAGATCAACGAGCAGATCGACCGGATGCGCCACTCCGCCACCCGCGCGCTTCTCGAACGCGACGACGTGATCATCGTCGCCTCGGTCTCCTGCATCTACGGTATCGGCTCGGTCGAGACCTATTCGGCGATGACCCAGGACCTGAAAGCGGGCCAAAGCTACGACCAGCGCAAGATCATGGCCGATCTCGTCGCGCAGGCTTATCGCCGCAACGACGCCGCCTTCCAGCGCGGCAGCTTCCGGGTCCGCGGCGACAGCCTTGAAGTCTGGCCCGCCCACCTCGAAGATCGCGCCTGGCGCTTCTCCTTCTTCGGCGAGGAACTGGAATCGATCACCGAATTCGACCCCCTGACCGGCGCGAAGACCGACACGTTCGAGCAGATCCGCATCTACGCCAACTCCCACTACGTCACCCCGCGCCCGACGATGAAACAGGCGATCAACGGCATCAAGGCGGAACTCCGCATCCGCCTCGATCAGCTGGTCGCCGAGGGCAAGCTGCTGGAGGCCCAGCGCCTCGAACAGCGCACCAATTTTGACCTCGAGATGCTCGAGGCCACCGGCGTCTGCAACGGCATCGAGAACTATTCCCGCTACCTCACCGGCCGCGCGCCCGGCGAACCGCCCCCCACGCTCTTCGAATTCATCCCCGACCACGCCATCGTCTTCGCCGACGAAAGCCATGTCTCGGTCCCCCAGATCGGCGGCATGTACAAGGGCGACTACCGGCGCAAGTTCACCTTGGCCGAGCACGGCTTCCGCCTGCCCTCCTGCATGGACAACCGGCCCCTCAAGTTCGAGGAATGGGACGCCATGCGCCCGCAATCGGTCTTCGTCTCGGCCACCCCCGCCGCGTGGGAACTTGAGCAAACGGGGGGCGTCTTCACCGAACAGGTGATCCGCCCCACCGGCCTGATCGACCCGGAGGTCGAGATCCGCCCCGTCGAGATGCAGGTCGACGACCTTCTCGACGAGGTCCGCAAGGTCGCCGCCAAGGGCTTCCGCACCCTCGTCACCACCCTGACGAAACGCATGGCCGAGGATCTCACCGAATACATGCATGAACAAGGCATCCGCGTGCGCTACATGCATTCCGACATCGACACGATCGAGCGCATCGAGATTCTGCGCGACCTGCGCCTCGGCGCTTTCGACGTGCTCGTGGGCATCAACCTGCTGCGCGAGGGCCTCGACATCCCCGAATGCGGCCTCGTGGCGATCCTAGACGCCGACAAGGAAGGCTTCCTTCGCTCCGAGACTTCGTTGATCCAGACCATCGGTCGCGCCGCGCGCAACGCCGAAGGCCGCGTCATCATGTATGCCGACCGCATCACCGGCTCGATGGAGCGCGCGCTCGCCGAAACCAACCGCCGCCGCGAGAAGCAGGTCGCCTATAACGAGGCCCACGGCATCACCCCCGCCACGATCAAGAAGAATGTCGAGGACATCCTGCAGGGCCTCTACAAGGGCGACACCGACATGGCTCGCGTCACCGCCAAGGTCGAGAAACCGCTGGTCGGCGCCAACCTCGCCGCGCATCTGGAGTATCTGCGGACGCAAATGCGCAAGGCCGCCGAGAACCTCGAATTCGAGGAAGCCGCGCGGCTCAGGGACGAGGTCAAACGGCTGGAGGCGGTGGAACTCGCCGTCGCCGACGACCCGCTGGCACGTCAGCAGGCCGTTGAGAAGGCCTCGGAGGCGGCAATAGAGGCCAAGGGCCGGTCCACGGCAGGGCGGCCCGGGCAACGGGGTGGCAACGTCAAAAGGCGAGGACGGTGATGCGCGCGCTCTTGCTGGCGCTGGCTTTTCCGGCCTCGCTCGCGGCGCAGCCGATGGACTGCGTGACCGACATCGAAAGGGCGCCGAAACTGGCCCCGGTGGTCGCCGCACTGGATCTTCTGGATACCAGCCTTTTGTCGCTGCGCGACGCCCTCACCCGTTCCGTGGCGGAAGTCTGCCTTGGGAGGCCGCCATTGGACGCGCGCGGCTATTTCGAGCCCGACGCCCGGCGTATCGTCCTTGCCTCCGATCTATCCGACGGCATGGTGCAGGCGGTGTTCTTCCATGAACTCCGGCACGCGCTGCAATTCGAAAGCGGGGTCTGTCCCACCCCCGACCTGTCCATGCAAGAGCACGCCGCCGCGATACTCGCCATGGAGGCTGACGCATCGGTTGCCGCACTCGTTGTCGCCGACATGCTGCGATCAGCGGGCAACGACGCCATGTGGCAAGCGCTCGCCACGTGGCCGATGCAAGACGACATCACCGCGGCCTTCGCTGCCGAACTGGACACCACCCAGGACGTCCAGCGCGCAGCGCTAGTGGCCTTCGACGCATGGTATGCTCGGGAAGACCGGCGCGAAATCTACTACCAGGCCGCTTGTCTCGACTACCTCGACCAACAGGAGCGCGAGCACCTGATCCCACGCTACAACAGCGTAGATCCCAATTTCTTCGAGGACCTGTGCATCTTGCCGGGCGGAGAGCGCTATGACTGCGCGGGACAGGACGACGAATGACGGCTGGCGCGGATGGGGCAGCGCGGTAGGGCACATTTCAAACCGCCATTCTCCCGCCCCAACGGCGGCGGGGTGACTCCCGCCCTACGCCTGTCCCGCGAGAAACAGGTCGCCTATGACGAGGCCCACGGCATCACCCCCGCCACGATCAGGAAGAACGTCGAGGACATCCTGCAGGGCCTCTACAAGGGCGACACCGACATGGCCCGCGTCACCGCCAAGGTCGAGAAACCGCTGGTCGGCGCCGATCTGGCCGCGCATCTGGAGCATCTGCGGACTCGGATGCGCAAGGCCGCCGAGAACCTCGAATTCGCGGAAGCCGCCCGGCTCAGGGACGAGGTCAAACGGCTGGAGGCGGTGGAGCTTGCCGTCGCCGACGACCCGCTGGCGCGCCAGGCGGCCGTCGAGGCAGCGAATGCGGGTGCGGGAAAGCCGGGCGGGCGGAGTACGGGTGGGCGAGGCGGGATGCGGGGCGGGAAGCGACGGCGGTAAAATCCGCCGCACCGTGATCAGTCAAGCTGATATGTTGGCCGCAGAAGGAACACAGGAAATCACCATGAACTCGCTAGCGAAACGTCCCACTCTAGCCACTGCAATCAACGATCTCACCAGAAAAGACATCATTTTTCCCGATTATCCTATGAGGTTGGGGGAAGATGTTAAGGCTCTTGGTCGTGAAGATGGAATTGTCGACTACATTTATCCCAACTGTCCAACTGAATTTTATCAGTGGGTTGGCGCAATCGTTATTGACGACCGCCTCATTGAACCCAGTTAGCAAGCGTTGGGTAGGTGCTCCACCGTTCCTCGTGTTCTTGGGTAGTACCACGCGCACCCTCTCTCGCGCACCGAGAGGCGAGCGTAGTCTGGGTAGTACCCACCACTCCCCGGCCCGTATTGAGGCCGCGCGAGATCGCGTACCTGACCCCACCAAAGAGGGCGCGCGGCGGACCGTGGTCTGGCGCTTCCGACGCCGGATCATGGCCCTTTATGGTGCTGCCAAACCTTCCCTCAACCCGCCGGCGCACGGCTTGCTCGATCAGCAGCGGATCGGCGGGACTGCCTTTCGGAGCGACGCGGATTGCACGGGCGTCCACCGGCAGGTGACCCGCCAGCGCCCGTTCGTTCATGAAGCGGCTGCCGACCTTGTAGCCGACATTGGCATCGAACCAGACAATCGGCCGATATCCCTGCTCGATCAGCTGGTAAGCAACCAGCGACACCGTGTTCACCGACGGCGTCTCATCGAACCAGTGCATGACATTCGATCCGTCGATCACGACCCAGTTCGCAACGGTCGGCTTCGGTGTGAGCCAGTAAAGGCCCAGTAGCCCCGCAACCGCAACACCGACAAGAATCCAGGTCGGGCCCAGCGCCGGGCAGGCGACATAGACCATCGCGCAGAGCGCCAGCCAGACAAGCATGCGAAACATCGTCATGATCATGCGGCGAATTGGGTCGCCCTCCGGTCAGAAGTCAATATTCGGGTCTTGAACAATCCATCCCGAATTCCGCAACCGGCCCGCAGCTTCAATCCCTGGCACGACAATTGCCCGCAAATCCGCTATCCTTGCCCGGTCTCCCCTGTCACGCCTCCGACAGCCAGAAAGGACAAGACCATGAGCCTCCTCGTCCGCTACACGCTCAAATCCGACACCGACCACGATCATCAGGTCAAGGCGATGCAGACCCTCGTCGCGGGTCTCAGGGCCGAGAACATCGCCGGGCTGATCTATTCCTGCTTCAGCACCGACAAGGCGACCGAGTTCGTCGGCCTAATCGAATTCGACAGCGACGCCACCAAACAGAAGTTCCTGCAATCGGCGGCCTTCGCGGCCTACAGGGCCAGCGTCGGACCAACCTTCGCCAACCCGCCCGTCACAAGCGAGATCACCGCCATCGCCTCGACCCGGTAACGCGCCGATGCGCCCCGCAAAGCCACTGAAAAGCGTGGAATCGTGGTAAAATAAGGGTCAACATCCACTTCACTTATTGAATTATATCAAGAACTTGACTATTTTTCCGCGCGCGGAAAAACACCCCCAAGGAAAGGCCCGCCATGCTCACCGGCTCCTGCCATTGCGGCCAAGTCTGCTGGACTTTCGACGGCGATCCTGGCACCGCCACCGCCTGCAGCTGCACGATCTGCCGCCGCTACGGCGTCCTCTGGATCTATGACTACGAGGGCGAGAAGATCACCCTGACCGGCCCGACAAGCCAGTATCTCTGGGGCGAGAAGAGCATCGGCTTCCATTTCTGCCCGACCTGCGGCTGCGTCGCCTGCTGGCGCGGCGTGCGGCTAGCCGAGGACGGCCGCTGCCGCATCGCCGTCAATGTCCGGCTCGCCGAACCCGATACCGTCGCCCATCTGCCGATCCGGCATTTCGAGGGGCTCAAGTCCTTCCAGGCCCTGCCCGCCGACGGCCGCTGCGTGGCGGATATGTGGTTCTAGGACCGCAGCCCCTCAATCGAAGTCGAAGATCTCGCTCAGGATCGATTTCCGCCGCCGTTTGCCGCGATAGTTCCGGTCATCGCGGTAGCCCCGATCATCGTCATATCGATCTTCCCGAAAAGGCTCGCGATGCTCGCGCGGCCGTTCGTCCCGGTAGGGCTCGCGATATTCCTGCACCGGAGGAGCCTCGCGCCGCGGTTCTTCCTGAACCACCGGCGGCACCGACTTGTCGATGATCTTGTCCAGCTCGCCCCGGTCGAGCCATACCCCGCGGCATTTCGGGCAATAATCGACCTCGACCCCGTGGCGCTCGGTCATCACGAGCTCGGTGGCATCAATCGGGCATTTCATCGGGCAGGCTCCTCGTCGGTTTGGCTTTGCAACCGCATATGGGGCGCCTCCCCCTATCCATCAACCACCCCGCCAAACTCGAGCCGGAAACCGCCGCGCCGCCGGCCAAGGCCGTTGCGGTGAGCCCAGAAGTAGCCTCCAGAGAACTAGCGGATCACATGCACCGCGCATTGGGCGTGCCGCACGACGCGCGCGGCCGTCGATCCCAGGAAATAATCCTGCAAGCCGGGCTTGTGCGAGGCAATCACGATCAGGTCCATCTTGTGATTGTCGGCGTATTCGGTGATCGCCCGGCCCGCCGCACCGCTGACCAGCGCCAGTTCGATGTCCTTGGCGCCCTCCGTTTCCTGCTCCAGCATTTCTTCGGCGGCCTTCCGGCTGGCCTCGGCCTGACCCTCGGGCAGATACTGGGCAACATAGTTCGGCATCGGCTCTATCACATGCAAAGCAACGATCTTGCCGCCCTTCGAGCACAGCTTTCGCGCAACCTCTAGCGTCGCCTTGGCGTGCGGACTATGGTCGGTGGCGATCGGCACCAGTATGGATTTATACATCTTGGATCCTCCCTTTCGGGACCCACTCTGCCACGACAATCGTTCCGGCGATTTGAGATGGGTCAACTCTGGGCGACCAACGAAACCGGCAGCCCCAAGCGATTTGGCAGTAGATCAGGGCCGCGAATTGCGGGTCAGCCGATGCTTTCGACCACGTCGTACATGACCGGCTCGAAGGCCTTGCTGAGCGCGCTGATCCTGCGATTGCGCTCGCGCATCTCGGCAGTCCGCAGCATCGCCATGAAATCCTCGCGCCGCTGCCATTGCGAATAGCTGGCAATCCGGGTCTGCGCGTCGTTGACATGGATGCCGACGCTAAGAAAGCCGGGCTGATTACGGATGAAGGCGTCATAGGCCCCGGTCAGTTCGTCCAGCAGATCCTGACAGGTACCGGGCGTAACCTCGAACGTGGTTATGACGGTCTGCAGTTCAGCGGTCTTTGAAATCGTGGGCATAGCAAATCTCCGGCGTCAGCAACGATCAGCTTACAACCTAGCGCTGTCTCGGCGCGCCGTCCAACTCTTCGCGCTCAGCCGAGGCGGACTTCGGGATCGTTCAGGATCACCGGCAAAATCTGCCCCCACCCTCACATCGCCGAGATGCCGCCCAAGCCAATAACGTATCAGCCCGCCAAAGCCGGGATGCGCCTCCCGGGCCTCCCGCGGATAATCTCTGAGCAGTACTTTCAGCGACGCAGGCAGGCCTTTTCGGCTTTCCAGAGGAAGTTCGTCACCGTTCATCCAGCGTTCCTCGGCTTCCATCAAGAATACGACATGCTTCACAGATTGACCAATGTGGTCACCGTGAGTCTTGTTGCGTTTCATGGATTGGCTGCATGCCTGGTCGGGGCTAGTCTTACGCCATGGCTATCTCTCCGATCCGACCCACCGATGACGAAGCGCGTGATCTTGCGCGGAGTTTGATCGCAGCAGCGCGTCACGCGGCACTCGGGGTTCTGCATCCGGATACAGGTCTGCCGTTCGTTACCCGCGTGGCACTTGGTCAAAGCCCCGACGGGGCACCGCTGACGCTGATCTCCAGCTTGGCGCTGCATACCCGCGCGCTCAGGGCCAGCCCCATGGCATCGCTCCTTATCGGTGAACCGCCGGCCAAGGGCGACCCGCTGGCCTTTCCGCGGCTGACCTTGACTGCCACCGCCAGCTTCATCGAACGCGGGGGCGAAGAACACGAGAAGCTTCGCAGGCATTACCTGGTTACGCAACCCAAGGCCAAACTCTACATAGATTTCGCCGATTTCAGTTTCGTTTGCTTCCGCGCTTTGACTGCGGCGCTGAACGGCGGCTTCGGCAAGGCCTACGAGCTTGGTCCCGACGATCTGGAGTGAAAAAGGCCGGGGTGCTTCCGCACCCCGGCCCGGTCCCTTGCCCCCAACCTTTCAGAACGGATTGTCCATTCGGGTCGTGACGACCACCCGCCCCCTTGACGGCCTCGGGCCAGGTCAGTTGGATCAGCTTCGATGATGCGCCAGAGTTGGGTGTGACAGAGGGCAGCGAAAAGACCGCGGCGCCAGCGCCATTGGTGATTGCCGTTTCCGGCTGCACGCTCGGCACCAATCTGCACCAGGCACCGAAGGGCAAATAGCCGCGGCCATTCAGCACCCAGGTCACGGCCACAGTGTTCTGCACGAATTCCCGCGTCACCGGGTTGATTGCCAATTGGGTTATCCCGCTGACGGTGTTGCCCTCGAAAACCACGTTGCGGCTGCGGCTGAAATCGAGCCCGGTGATCGAGTTGTCGACCGAATCGATGCGGTCGATATTGCCGCTGATCGACTTGAACGTGTTGCCCTGAACGCTCAACCCCTGGATGAAATGCCCAACCCCGCAGGGCTTGATCACGATCCAGTTGAACCAATCGGCGACGTCCGAACAGGTGAAGATGTTGCCGGTCACCGTCAGCCCGCCGAACGAGAACTCAACCCCGAAATCCGGCGCGGCATCATGCGCGTTGGGCCATTCGATCGAGCAGTTGTCGACATGGTTCCCGGTGATCAACGACTTCACGTTCGGATAGGTGAAGATCATGCCACCCAGCCGCGGACTGTCGGTCTGATCGTCGCTCTGGAACCAGTGGTTGCCGACGATCAGATGACCATTGCCAAAGAGCACGCCAGTATGACGGAACCGCTCGAACCGGTTGTCGCGTATCTTGGCGTCATTGGCATTGGCATTGGCATTGACGTTGAACGCGAGCGTTGTGCGATCCGTCGCCTTGACTGACTGCTCATTCGAAACGAAATGACAACGGTCGATCTGCAGACCTTGGCAATCGTCGCCATGGCTGGTCACGCCCCTGTCGCGCGGCTTGGTCATGAAACAGTCCTTGAGGTGGAAGGTCTGCCCCGACGGCGCCAGCAGGTCGCCGCTGGCATTGCCCGCGCACATGAACTCAACATCCGTGATCGTGAAGTTCGAGACCCTGGAAAATCCAGAAAGATCAGGAATGTACTTGAACCGGGTGAAAGTGTAGTTCTGCGTTGCTGCCGCACCGTACAGGGGCTGGCTCAGCGTCACCGTTCCGGCGCCGTCATTCTTCGCGCTCACATGGACCTCGCGGCCCGCGCCATTGCCGGTGACCGGCGACCCGAACTCGATATTGGCGACATTTGCGACACCGGTCAGGGTCTTGGGGTTCGAGGCCGAATAACTGGCCGTCGAGACCGCCACGCTCGGATCCCAGTTCGGCCCCGCGACCGGGTTGAACTGGCCATTGCGGAGCACCCTGCGAACTTCGAACGTGTCTTTCGACCTTTCGGCCGCGCGAAGATCCATCGGTGCATCCAGCTCGATCCGGCGACCGCACATATCAAGCGACTCGTGGTCCGAATAGTCCAGGAGCGCCTGAATGGCCTTCTTGAACCCCAGGGCCTCGCCGCAGAAGGCATCACTGTAGTCCGGCAGCTTGAATGAACCACGCAGGATCAGCCGCTTGCTATCAGGCAAACCACCGTGCCCTCGAACCGCACCCGGTTCAGCAGGGAGACGTGGTCGCCCAAATAGCTGGTTCCGGCGGGCCCCAGCACGTCACGCCCGGCAGCCGCCATATCCGCCGCCTCGAAAGCGGGGCGGTCATCGGTTACTCCGTCGCCGATCGCGCCGTAGTCGCGGACATCGACCCAGTCCATCATGTCGCGGTGAAAGGCGCTCGTAATGTCCTCGATGACGAAGTCGTCGATCCGCACCAGCCCGCCATTGGCGCCGGTCGGATCGAGACCGAAATGGCCATAGAGCGGCTGCGTGCCCCACACCATGTCGACGCCGCCACGCTGGCCCGTACCGATGATCGCCGAGACTTCGACCACCTCGCCGTAGGTTGTCAGGGTCTTCGAGGTTCCGGTCTCGGTCAGCCCGGTCACATGCACGTCGCCCGCGCCGCC
>JBFKFZ010000082.1:0-11934 GCA_041633555.1 Paracoccaceae bacterium
CTGGTTGCAGGAATATTCCGCTCGGGCAATGCGAACCCGCGGAAGTAGGCACTTCACGCGCCGACGGAGAGATCCTTCGAGCAGCGTTCGGCCAAATCTTGATGGCGATAGGATTTGGGTCGTCCAGACGCTGGCTCGTTCGACGAGGTGCCCAAGAGGTGAGCGGACGAGGTCGCAATGGGCCAGCATAGCTGCGCGTCGTGGGCAAAAGGTCACGCGCCAGCACGTGGTTGTGGCGAGAGCCAACATGCACGGTCGGAACCCAATGCCCCAATCATCGCGGATGCAGCCTATGAGTAGAGCGCGAGCATCGGCTGAACCTGCTGAGTGTTCCGCAATCAAAGGCCGCTGCAGCTGTTCGTTAGGCAACGGCAGGAACATCGGCCAATGGCGTTCAGATTTGAACTGGGTGTTGTACCTTGGCAATCGCGCTGACGATGCTCATCGCCGCCAACGCAGAGGTGCGCGGATTGTCGGGTAGACCCTTGCCGGCGATGGTAAAGCTGAACGTGCCGAATTCGCCACTTGCATGGATCTCATGGATGTTTGCCGAAACATCCGGATCGGCGATCAACTCGACTTGGGTCGAGTCAAAGCCGATCCCGGCCAGTGCGACTGCTGCGGCGACATTCGCATTCTTGGGATACAGCAACGCAGCTTCGCGGGCGGTTCCGGAAAAATGGGTCTGCGGCCCATCCATCGGCCTCGTAAGATCCAATCGCTGATCCGCCGGAGACCCGATCCACCCTGCAGGCGGTTTGCGGCCCTGATACCGGACAGAGTCCAGACGCCCGCAACGGGCGGCCTGCAACGTATCAAGAGATCCGATCGCGCCGCTGGCCAGGTGCAGGTGAGAATTGCCCTCAACTGCCGCCGCCTCCAGTTCTGCCATCACATCCGGGTCGGCCAGGGCTCCGATTGAAACCGTGATGACATCATATCCCGCGCGCAATGCAGCTGGCCCGTGTTCAGCCAATCCCCGGTGCCCGGAGCAGTCGATCACATGCGTAACGCCTCCGGGCAACTCCGAGATCGAGGCCGCCAGCGGGATACCGATCGTTTGCGATACCTTCATGGATGCGATCCGCTGAGGCCGCAGGATCATCGCCGCAATCGTTTGTCCCTGTTCTGCAAGACTGCGTTGCACATATGACGATATCGCGCCGTTTCCGACTACTGCGAGTTTCATGCGTTCCTCTTATCTTCCGCGTGCCATTTCGTATTGCGCTTTCTGGTCTCGATTCACGCACGGACCGGTTGGTCATCCTGTGACTAGACTACGAAGAACGGCGCTGGAATGCGATCGACCGACCCTGCCACCTTACGGACCTTACCATCAGGAGCAACACGCGGCCTCTGGAACCACCTCGCTATTCGGCCATTGTCTCGACGGCCTGTGCCGCACGGAAGCTGATTTCGATGTTCGAGACCGGCTTTGCTACGACAAACGAACCCTTGGGCGCTGGACCGCATCAGAACCAATCTGACAGCCGCCGGGTGGCAGGAGGGCAAGCAAGTAACCGTCCTTTCCGATGGTGACCCCGCATTGCCGCGTATCGTGCGTAACGCGACCGGCGCGGAGGTAAATCACATTCTTGATTGGTGGCACATTTTGATCCGCATCCGGCATGTCGAATCTACCTGTCAAACTCTATTGCCACGCCTCGAAAGCTCAGAAGCCCACGAAGTTTGGGCGAAGGCGCAGAACCTTCGATGGCGCGTTTGGCACGGACAAACCGATCGGGCTTTAGAGGCGCTCGAAGCCTTGTTCAAGCTTGGTATGCATATCCGAAAGACTTCCATCGGCAACCGCCGCGACGCGGCAATGTCGGTTTTTTCGCGGGCCATGGAGCTGAGCACTTACCTCAACTACAACAGGTCCGCCGTCATCAACTATGCACGGCGGCGACTGCAGGGGCAGGCGGTATCGACTTCTCGAGCCGAGGGCCTCGTGAATGATATTGCCAACACCCGCAAGGGCAAAAGGCAGAGGATGCGATGGTCCCCGCGCGGGGCGCACCGTGTGGCAACGGTGAGAGCTGCCGTCCTCGATGGAAGGCTTTCGGCAGGAAATCTCAAAGCAGCTTGATCCCCAGGCTTTTTCCACTCCCCAGTGACATCAGCATTCCGGCAGGTTGACAGCAAGGCCCCCAAGGCTCGTCTCCTTGTATTTGGTGCTCATGTCTTCGCCGGTCTGGCGCATAGTCTCGATACAATTGTCAAGCGGCATGAAATGCGTGCCATCACCGCGCAGAGCAAGGCTCGCGGCGCTGACGGCCTTGATGGCACCCAGGCCGTTGCGTTCGATGCAAGGCACCTGCACCAGCCCGGCGGCTGGATCGCAAGTCATGCCAAGGTGATGCTCGAGCGCAATCTCGGCCGCATTTTCGATCTGCTCGTTCGTGCCGCCAAGTGCTGCGCAGAGTCCTGCCGCCGCCATGGCCGAGGCGCTGCCAACCTCCGCCTGACAGCCGCATTCCGCACCTGAGATCGAGGCACGGTGCTTGATCAATCCGCCAATGGCTGACGCCGTCAGCATCATGGTTTCCACGCCGGCCTCGGTGGCCTCGATGCAGTGGTCGCGATAATAGCGCACGACCGAAGGCACCACCCCCGCCGCGCCGTTGGTGGGCGAGGTCACGACCCGTCCTCCGGCGGCGTTTTCCTCGTTCACCGCCATCGCATAGACGCTGAGCCAATCATTGGCGACATGCGGTTGGCTGCGGTTGTTCCCGCGTTCGGCCAAAAGCTGTTCGTGGATCGCCTTTGCCCGTCGCTTGACGGTGAGGCCACCGGGCAGAATGCCATCCATCCGCAAACCGCGGTTGATACAGGTATTCATCACATCACAAATACGGGTGATCTGACTCGACAGCTCGCGCGGCTGGATGTTTTGATGCGCGCATTCATTGGCCCGCTTCATTTCGGCAATGCTCTTTCTTGACGCTCGGCCCATCTCCAGCATCTCTGCTGCCGACCCGAAGGGGTAGGGATAGCCCATCGCCTTTTTCTCGGAGTGCAGCGTCTGGGTCCTGGCGGCCTTTTCAACCTCAAGCTCGGCCTCGGTCACGACAAACCCACCGCCGACCGAATAATAAGTCTGCGTCAGGTAGGGATTGCCGCGCTCGTCAAAGGCGCGCAGCACGAGGCCGTTGGCATGGCCGGGCAGCGGCGGGCCGTAATCGAAGACAAGGTCGGTTTCGGGGTCGAAGTCGAGCGTGCCAAGCCCCGGCGGGCTGATGCGTTTGGTCTTTCTCACTTCGGCTTCCAACGCCTCTGCCGCGTCAGGATCCAGCGTGGCAGGCAGATACCCGATCAGCCCCAGGATCACCGCGCGGTCGGTTGCATGGCCCTTGCCGGTGAAGGCGAGAGACCCGTGTAGAGAGGCCCCGAGTCGGGCAAGCGTGCCCGCCCCTGGAATTTTCTCGACCCCGCCGCGCAGATCGTCGAGGAACCGCGCGGCAGCGGTCATCGGCCCCATCGTGTGCGATGAAGAGGGGCCGACACCGATCTTGAAGATATCGAAAACCGACAGAAACAAGGCTTACACGCCGTTGGCGTAGATCGGGTGGGCCTTGCAAAGGGCCCGCACCTCCTCCAGCACCGCTGCCTCGACAGCTGCATCACCCTCGGGGTTCGCCGCGAGCGCGTCGATCACCTTGAGAACCAGATCCCCCACCTTGCGGAATTCTGCCTCGCCAAAACCGCGCGTCGTGCCAGCGGACGAGCCAAGTCGCACGCCGGAGGTGACGAAGGGCTTTTCGGGATCAAACGGGATCGCGTTCTTGTTGCAGGTCAGCCCCGCCCGTTCCAGCGCGTTTTCCGCCGCCTTGCCGGTCACGCCCTTGGGGCGCAGGTCGACCAGCACCATGTGGCAATCGGTGCCGCCCGAAACCACGCCCAGACCGCCCGCAACCAGCACATCGGCCAACGCACGTGCATTGGCGATGACGTTCTTTGCATACTGCTTGAACGAAGGCTCCAGCGCCTCACCAAAGGCCACGGCTTTGGCCGCGATGACATGCATCAGAGGCCCGCCCTGGTTGCCAGGGAAAACGGCGGAGTTGAACTTCTTGGCCAGGGCTTCGTCATTCGTCAGAATGATGCCACCGCGCGGGCCGCGCAGGGTCTTGTGCGTGGTCGATGTCACGACATGGGCATGGGGCACCGGATCGGGGTATTCACCGGCCGCGATCAGACCCGCGTAATGCGCCATGTCGACCATCAGATAGGCGCCCACTTCGTCGGCAATGGCGCGGAAGGCTGCGAAATCCATTTTGCGCGGATACGCAGAAGCGCCGGCGATGATCAGCTTCGGCTCCGTCTCAAGCGCAACCTTGCGTACATTGTCCATATCGATCAGCAGATCGTCCTTGGACACCTCATAGCTGACCACGTCGAACCACTTGCCCGACATCGTGACGGGCGAGCCGTGTGTCAGATGGCCACCATGCGCGAGATTCAAACCCATGATGGGGTCGCCAGGCTGGAGCAGGGCAAGGAACACGGCTTGGTTGGCCTGCGCGCCGGAATGCGGCTGCACGTTCGCAAACCCTGCGCCAAACAACTCGCGCAGCCGATCAATGGCGATCTGTTCGACGGTATCAACATGCTCGCAGCCGCCGTAGTACCGACGCCCCGGATAGCCCTCGGCGTATTTGTTGGTCAGGACCGAGCCTTGGGCACGCAGGACATCAAGGCTGACGATGTTTTCAGACGCGATCAGTTCGATCTGGTTCTGCTGGCGGTCAAGCTCAAGGCTGACGGCATCGGCGATAGCTTCGTCTGAGATGCGGGTGGTTTTGGCTGTGTCGAGCATGGAAAGGGACCTTTCAGGCGTGGCGAGGGGATCGCACCCCGAAACGAGGCGCGTTGAAAAGAAAGCTGAGAGGGCCGTCAAAGGCCTATGGCGAGCTCACGCGTGGCGATTTGCAGCAGGCCCTGGACATGCGGGACGAAGGACCGCCAGACTTCGAGGCGGAACGCGTCTTCGCTATCGCGGATCAGCACGACCTGCGCATAGTCGAAGACGGTGCGCTTGGCCCCGCCGATGGGAATGCGCGAAAGGTCCAGCGGACACGCGACCGACAGCAGTTCAGCCGCAGCAGGCCCGGTGATGCCAATCGTTTTCTCGCGATCAGAGATCACCACGAGGCTATGGGGCGTCTTCGCGCGGACCTTGTCAAAGGCCGCAGCAATCGCTTGCTGGTCGGCTTCGGCCGCATGCAGCAACCATTCATCCGGCCCGATGCAATAGGCGGCTCGATCGGCGTTCTGCGCGCCCTTCCCGATCTTCGTCGGCAGGGTCAAGCCAAAGGCCTTTGAGGCTACCGACAGATCAGCAGGCGCGATGCGCAGGTTGAAGCGGGCCACCGGGGGCAAAATCGTTACGGTGACAGTATCAAGAGAATTTACGGGAGCATTCATGAACTCACCCTCCTCATTCGACCTTCAGGCGGTCGCCCGCCGGATCATAAAACACGGTTCCTGTGACTTTTGCCGGGACTGGATGCCCATTCTCGTCAGGCACATGCAGCGTCTGTTCCATCCGGTCGAACCCACCCTCGACCACTGCCATGGCGATGGACCGGCCGAGCGCCTCGGACCAATAGGACGATGTAACGTGTCCGATCATCTTCATCGGCTTGGCCTGCTTGGGGTCATCGACAATCTGGGCGCCTTCGGTCAGCACGGTCTTGGGATCTTCCGTGAGAAGACCGACCAGCTGCTTGCGCCCCGGTGCCACGATGTCAGGCCGATCCAGCGAGCGTTTGCCCACGAAATCAGGCTTCATCTTGCCGATAGCCCATCCGATCCCGGCATCCTGTGGCGTGACGGTGCCGTCGGTGTCCTGGCCGATGATGATAAAGCCCTTCTCCGCGCGCAGGACGTGCATGGTTTCGGTGCCATAGGGGCAGATGTCGTATTGCTGACCAGCTTCCCAGAGCTTTTCCCACAGCGCCTTGCCGTGACGGGCGGGCACGTTGATCTCAAAACCCAACTCGCCGGTAAAGCTGATCCGGAAGAGCCGCGAGGGGAAGCCCCCGACGGTGCATTCCACAACCGACATATGCGGGAATGCCTCGGCGGAAATATCCGCACCTTCGACGAAGGAGGCCAGCAGCTTGCGCGCGTTGGGGCCGTTCAGGGCGATGGTCGCCCATTCCTCGGTCGTGGAGGTCAGCCAGACCTTGAGCTCAGGCCATTCGGTCTGAAGGTAATCCTCCATCATGTTCAGCACGCGCGCGGCACCGCCGGTGGTGGTGGTGACGTGAAAGAGATCGTCGCGCATCCGGCCGATGACACCATCGTCGCGGATGAACCCGTCTTCACCCAGCAGAAGGCCATAGCGGGCACGGCCCACGCCCAGCTTGGTCCAGGGGTTGGTGTACATGCGGTTCAAGAACTCGGTGGCGTCCGGCCCTGACACCTCGATCTTGCCCAGCGTGGAGGCGTCGAAAATCCCGACGCTTTCGCGGGTCGACTTGCATTCGCGCGCCACGGCCTTATGCATGTCCTCACCCGCCTTGGGGAAGTACCAGGCCCGGCGCCAGAGCGCGACCGGCTCGAATTCCGCGCCGTTCTCCTCGGCCCAGGCATCAATCGGCGTCTTGCGGGTGACTTCGAAATGCGTGCCCTTGTGGTAGCCTGCGAAGGCCCCGAAGGTGGTCGGCGTGTAGGGCGGGCGGAAGGTTGTGAGACCCACCTGCGGGGCTTCCTTGCCAAGCGCGTCGGCCGCGATGGTCAGCCCGTTCATGTTGGACAGCTTACCCTGATCGGTCGCCATACCGTTGGTGGTATAGCGCTTGACGTGTTCGATGGACTTCATGCCCTCGCGCACGGCCAGGCGGATGTCCTTAGCGGTCACGTCGTTCTGAAAATCGACGAAAGCCTTGGCCCTGCCGGGGCTGCGGTCGGTGGGCAGTTCCTTTTGCGTGATGCCGGTGCCTTTGCGGTCGTCGGCGACATCGAATGTCGACGCGCCAGCAGAGCCGCCCAGCGACTTGACCGCATCGGCGCCCGCTTTCGTGCCATCCTCAAGCGCGGAAGCAATGCCCCAGAGCCCGCGGCCTGCGCCTGCGATATGCACGTCTTCGGTCTTGTTGCCGGGCAGATAGGCCTTGGCCTCGGCGTCCCAGGCCAGCGATCCCTTGGTGTGCGAGAAGAGGTGCAGCGAAGGCGTCCAGCCGCCGCAGACCAGCACCGCGTCGCAGGACAGCATCTTTTCCGCGCCGACCTTGCCGTTCTTAACGGGATTGACGCGCAGCCCGCTGACACGCAGCCGGCCCTTGGTCGCCGTGGCGGTATGGCTCGGGTGGGTCGGGATGCCGCGCGCGCGGGCTTCGTCCTGCAAGGCCTGCGGCACGGAATCGCGGGTGTCGACAATCGCCACCACGTTCGCGCCCGCATCGGCCATGTCAAAGGCGGTGTACCAGGCGCTGTCGTGGCTGGTCAGAACGACCGGCGACTTGCCGACCAACACGCCGAACCGGTTGAGGAAGGTCTGCGCCGCCCCGGCCATCATCACGCCGGGGGTGTCGTTGCCGTCAAAGACCATCGGTCGTTCGATGGCGCCCTGGGCCAGAACGACCTCTTTCGCGCGCACCCGCCACATGCGTTCGCGGGGCGCCCCTTCGGGCACGTCGCCCATGTGATCGGTCAGCTTCTGCACCATGCCGATCATGTTCTGATGGTAATAGCCGATGGCGGTGGTACGCGTCATGCGGCGCACGTTGGACATGCCGTCAAGTTCTTCCATCGCCGCGGCAAGCCAGTCCCAAGCGGGTTGTCCGTCGATTGAGACCGAGGGCTCGGACAACAGCGTGCCGCCCATTTCGGGGGCCTCGTCCACCAGAACCACTTTGGATCCCGCACGCCCGGCGGTCAGCGCCGCCGCGATGCCCGAGGGGCCGGAACCGATCACCAGCACGTCGCAATGCATGTAGCGACTGGCATAGGTGTCGGGGTCGACCTCGGACGGGGCCTTGCCCAGACCGGCGGCCTTGCGGATCAGCGGCTCATAAACACTGTCCCAGAAGCTGCGCGGCCACATGAAGGTCTTGTAGTAGAACCCGGCGGAAAACAGCATGTAGAGCCGGTCGTTGATCGCGCCCAGATCGAACTTGAGACTTGGCCACTTGTTCTGGCTCTCGGTCTTCAGGCCGGGATAGATCTCCTGGATCGTGGCGCGAGTGTTAGGTTCGAACCGGCCCTTGCCGCGGGTCGTGCCGATCAGGGCGTTGGGCTCGTCCGACCCGGCGGTGACCACGCCGCGCGGGCGGTGATACTTGAAGCTGCGCCCCATCAGATGGACACCATTAGCTAGCAAGGCGGAGGCGACTGTGTCTCCTTCGAAACCCTGGTAGCTTTGATCGTCGAAAGTGAACTTTATTGGCTTGTCGCGGTTAACGCGTCCTCGGCCATTTACGCGATATTCGGTCATTCTGCGGCCTCCAGTTCGGTGATTTCGGGACGGGCCTCACCGGCCTTGTACGTCGTCAGGAACCGGTCGCTGACCGTATCGCGCAACGCATTGAAGAAGCGCCCGCAACCGTTGATGTGCCGCCAGCGTTCGGCGTGCACACCCTTGACGTTGGAGCGGATGAACAGGAAATCGCGCCATTCCTCATCGCTGAGCGTCGACGGATCCGCCGGGCGTGCAATATGAGCCTCGCCTGCATAGGCGAATTCCAGTTCGGGAAGCGTATCGTCGCAGTAGGGGCAATGAATCAGAAGCATTTTCGTGTCTCCTCAGTGCGCAACGGCAGCGGCTGCGGCTTCGTCGATCAGACGGCCGGTGGTGAAGCGTTCGAGCGTGAAGGGTGCGTTGATCGGGTGCGGTTCATCCTTGGCAACCGTCCAGGCCAGCGTATGCGCCGCCCCCGGTGTGGCCTTGAACCCGCCGGTGCCCCAGCCGCAATTGACGTAGAGTCCCTTGACCGGGGTCTTGCCGAGGATGGCGGAACGGTCCGGCGTCACGTCGACGATACCGCCCCATTTGCGCAGCATCCGCATCCGGTTGAAGATCGGGAAGACCTCGCAGATCGCCGCGACAGTGTGTTCGATTAACGGCAGGCCGCCGCGCTGCGAATAGCTGGTATACTGGTCGGTGCCGGATCCGATCACAAGTTCGCCCTTGTCGGACTGGCTGATATATGCGTGCACGGTGTTCGACATCACGACACATGGGAAAACCGGCTTGATCGGTTCCGACACAAGCGCCTGAAGCGGGTAGCTTTCCAACGGCATCCGCACGCCCGCACTGTCCATCACGACGCTGGTGTGACCGGCGGCGGACACGGCGACCTTCTTGGCCTTGATGAAACCCTTGGCGGTATCGACGCCCTCGACCGCCCCATCGGCTCCGCGCCGGATCGCGATGACAGGGCAGTTCTGAATGATGTCCACACCGCGCTTTGCCGCGGCCCGTGCATAGCCCCAGGCGACAGCATCATGCCGCGCGGTCCCAGCGCGTTTTTGCAATGCGGCACCCATGACAGGATAGCGCGCATCGGGCGAGATGTTGAGCGGAGGGCAGAATTCCTTGGCTTGCTTGGGTGTCAGCCACTGGTTGTCGACGCCGTTCAGCCTGTTGGCGTGGATGTGGCGCTGGAAGGACTGCACGTCATGCACGTTATGCGCCAGCATCATCACGCCGCGCTTGGAATACATCACGTTGTAGTTCAGTTCGGTCGACAGGTTCTCCCACAGATCGAGCGCGTGATCGTAGAGCTTCGCGCTTTCGTCATAGAGGTAGTTCGAGCGGATGATCGTCGTATTGCGCCCTGTGTTGCCACCGCCAAGCCATCCCTTTTCGATCACTGCGACATTGGTGATGCCATGTTCCTTGGCAAGGTAATATGCAGCGCCCAGACCATGCCCACCCGCGCCGACGATGATCACATCATACTCGCCTTTGGGCTGTTTGTCGGGCCATTGCTCGGGCCAGTGCTTGTGGCCGCTCAGCGCGTTCTTGAGCAGCGAAAAGCCGGAAAAATGGGTCATTAGGGAAGCCTCGAATTTGTAAGGAAGCGGTCTGATCTTCTTTCTCATACCCTTCGGAAGAAACATTGTATTATTGCGCCAGAATCGCAGTATATTTGCGCCGACACCTATTCCAGGATGCCCGAGATGAACCCCAAACCTGCCTTGAAAATCGGCTTCATTCTGGCGCGGCAGTTCACCTTGTCGGCCTTCGCGAATTTCGTGGATGTTCTGCGGCTCGCGGCAGACGAAGGCGATCGTTCGCGCCCGATCCGGTGTTCCTGGCGCATTGTCTCTGCGACGATGAATCCGGTGGTCTCCAGCTGCGGCATCCCGGTGCAACCCGATGAACGTCTGGGCAACCCGCGCGAGTTCGATTACATGGTCGTGGTTGGAGGGCTGATTCCGGCAATCCAAGATCTCAATCCGGACTATATCGCCTATCTCAAGCGCGCGGCGCTGGCCAATGTCCCGATCGTCGGCGTCTGCACAGGCGCGTTTATCCTTCACAAGGCGGGGTTGATGGATGGTTATCGCTGTTGTGTCAGCTGGTTCCATCACAATGATTTCCTGGAACAGTTCGAAGGGCTGATTCCGATCTCCGACCAGATATTCGTTGTGGACCGCAATCGTCTGACCTGTTCAGGCGGGGCAAGTTCGGCACACCTGGCCGCCTATCTGGTGGACCGACATATCGGGCAGGCAGCCGCGCGCAAAAGCCTGAACATCATGATCATTGACGAAGCGCAGACGCCGGAAAACCCGCAGCCCGGCCTGCCGATTGAATTTGCGACTTCGGACAAGTTGGTCAGAAAGGCCTTGCATCTGATCCGGCAGAATGTAGCGACACCGTTGACCGTGAGCCAGTTGTCAGATCGCTTGAAAGTCAGTCGACGGAGACTTGAACGTCATTTTGGCGAGTCGCTGCAACTGTCGCCCGCGGAGGTCGGTCTATCGGTTCGACTGGCCGTCGCACGCCACTTGCTGACCAGCAGCGATCATTCCGTCACCCATGTCGCCGCTGCGACTGGGTTTTGCGATGCGTCGCATTTCGGGAAGGTGTTCCGAACCCGTGAGGGCGATCCCCCCGATGCCTGGAGGCAGAAGAATCGCGCGAACGGAGTACGGGACCTGATAGCGTGAAGATATCCTGATCGCCGTACCCAGCCTGGTTCAACAATTCACTTGTCTGATAATCAGGCCGCAGTGACCTACTGAATGTGTCGCTAGCCGCATCTTCCAGCGGATGCCATAAGCGGGCGCCACCTCACTCGCCCTGGCAACCCAAATTAGTCCGCCCTGATCAACTGTCAGGTAACTGATTTTGTTGATAAACAGGCCGATTTTGTTGGGCCGTAAATGCAGGGTTTGATATTATGGGGGCAGGAACCCTGCAATTTTGAGCCATGATATGAAGCCGAGAAAGCCATCTGTAGAGCAAGACGATCTCCTGCGCGCCCGATTGGTTGAAATGATCGACATGCGGCATGAACTGGTGAAGTTGGCCACCCTGATCGACTGGGATGTCTTTGAACGGGAATGGGCCGGGTTCTTTCCATCCCACACCGGCCGGCCCGCCACCTCGCCGCGCCTGGTTGCCGGGTTGTGCTACCTCCAGCATGCTTTTGCGCTTTCGGATGAAGCGGTGGTGGCCCGTTGGGCGGAGAATCCCTACTGGCAGCATTTTTGCGGCGAGACCTTCTTTCAGCACCGTCTGCCGATTGATCCGTCGTCCCTGACGCGCTGGCGCCAACGGATCGGTGAGGAAGGGGTCGAATGGTTGCTGACCCAGACGATCGAGGCTGGCAAGCGCGCGGGAACGGTGAAAGGCAACGATCTCAGGCGGGTCACCGTCGATACCACGGTGATGGAAAAGAACATCGCCCATCCGACGGATGCCCGGCTTTATGAGACCGCGCGGCGCAAACTGGTCGGGCTGGCCCGTGAGGC
>JBFKFZ010000083.1:0-11908 GCA_041633555.1 Paracoccaceae bacterium
GCAACCGTTCGTCATCGAACCAGCAAGACCAAGGGATGCCTGAGCCGGAAAACCGGCCTCGCCATGGCCTTCAAGCTGATGATGTCAGCGCAGGCCAAATGGCGAAAGCTCGACGGAGCAAACCGTATGCCTGAGATCGTATTAGGAGTTGAGTTCAAGGACGGGATCAAGCAAATTCAAGCCGCCGCCTGATCAGCCCGTCACCAACTTTCGGGCATAGCTCCCCGCTTGCCTGTCGTTAATGTGGTCTAAATTTAGTGCTGGGCAGGCTTCCGCGAAAAGGGTCTTCGTCGCTGCGATATCCGCCATGCCGATCGGGATCGTAATCCAACCGGGTTTCTTGATGCAACCCCTTGGCGCTCGCAAGAGAAAAGCCTCCGCAAGATTTGTATTGAGATGATAGCTTGGTTTGCTGCTGATCATGGCGCTCTGGATCAGCACGCGGTTCGACTCATGGTGTAACCGCGCGAATCCGAATACTCGGAGTCGTCGGGAAAGACAAGAATGATACAGAATGACCGCAACCCAAAGACCTTTGGTATCCCCGAGTGCGGCGGCTCCGCTGGTCCATACCCTCACAGCCGAAGCCTGTCTTTCGCAATTGGGAACAGATGGCTCCGGGCTGTCCGAGAGCGAGGCCGCGCGGCGTCTGGCGGCGGACGGGCCGAACGCGCTTCCTATCCATGGCACCCGGCACCCGTTCCTTCGCTTTCTCGCACATTTCCACAATCTGCTGATCTACGTTCTGCTGGCTTCGGCTTTCGTGACCGCGATCTTGCAGCATTGGGTCGATACCGGGGTCATTCTCGCGGTGGTCGTGGTCAACGCCATCGTCGGTTACATCCAGGAGGGTCGCGCCGAAAACGCCATGGCGGCGATCCGGTCGATGCTGGCATCGCGGGCCAATGTGCTGAGGGGCGGTCAGCGGGTGAGCATCCCCGCGGAGGACCTGGTGCGCGGCGATCTCGTTCTGCTGGAAGCAGGTGACAGGGTCCCCGCCGATCTGCGCCTGATCGGCGCCCGCGCCTTGCGAATCCAGGAGGCGATCCTGACCGGGGAATCGGTGCCGGTCGACAAGGGGCTGGACACCGTCGCTCCTGACGCGCCGCTTGGCGATCGCAAGCCGATCGCCTTCGGCGGCACCACCGTGGTCGGTGGCACCGGGCGCGGTGTGGTGGTGGCGACGGGCCTCGCCGCCGAGATCGGGCGCATCAGCGGGATGCTGCGCGATGTCGGGGTTCTGACCACGCCGCTGGTCGAACAGATGAACCGGTTCGCCCGCTGGCTGACGGCGATGATCCTGGTGCTGGCGGCGGTGCTGCTCGCCTTCGGCTATTTCGTTGGTCACATCCCCTTCGACGAGATGTTCATGGCCGTCGTCGGCCTGACCGTCGCGGCGATCCCCGAGGGCCTGCCGGCGGTACTGACCATCACGCTCGCCATCGGCGTGCAACGCATGGCGCAGCGCCATGTGATCGTGCGCAAGCTGCCCTCGATTGAAACCCTCGGCGCGGTGTCGGTGATCTGCAGCGACAAGACCGGAACGCTGACCCGTAACGAAATGATGGTGGCTTCGCTTGGGCTGGCCTCCGGGCATCACGCGGTCAGCGGCGACGGATACTCCCCGGCAGGAGAGATCACGCCAGAGCCTTCTGCCAATGACCTGGACCCGCTGGCGCGGATTGCGGCGCTGTGCAACGACGCAGAGCTGCGTGACAAGGAAGGCCACTGGACAGTCGAGGGCGATCCGATGGAAGGCGCGCTTTTGGTGTTGGCCGACAAGGCGCGGGCTGACGTCGCCAACTGGCATCGCCATGACGAGATCCCCTTTGACGCCGCCCATCGCTATATGGCGGTGCTGGCCGAGGCCCCCGACGGCAAGCGCCAGGTTCTGGTGAAGGGCGCGCCCGAGCGCATCCTGTCCATGTGCCGTGACCAGCCCGGCGCGACCGACGAGTCACCCTTCGACTCCCGCTACTGGGAGGGCGAAGCGCACCGCATCGCCAGCGGCGGGCAACGGGTGATCGCGCTGGCCTGGGCCGACACCAAGTCGGAAAGCCTGCACGAGCGTGACATCGACGGTCACCTGATATTGGCGGGTCTGGTCGGGCTGATCGATCCGCCGCGCACCGAAGCGGTCAAGGCGGTGGCCGAGTGTCACCGCGCGGGGATCGCCGTCAAGATGATCACGGGTGACCATCTGGGCACTGCCGCCGCGATCGGCCGCCAGATTGGTTTGCTGAATCCTGAAAGGGTCCTGACTGGGGCCGAGATCGAGCGCTTGAGCGACGCTGAACTGACGCTCCGCGTGACAGACACCAACATTTTTGCGCGCACCTCCCCCGAGCACAAGCTGCGGCTCGTGACGGCGCTGCAGGCGCAGGGGTTGACGGTGGCCATGACAGGCGACGGGGTCAACGACGCACCGGCACTGAAACGCGCCGATGCCGGGGTGGCCATGGGGATCAAAGGCTCGGAAGCCGCCAAGGAAGCGGCTGAACTGGTCCTGACCGATGACAACTTCGCCTCCATCGCCGCTGCAGTGCGCGAGGGACGCACGGTCTTCGACAACCTGCGCAAGGTGATCAGCTGGACGCTTCCGACCAATGCCGGCGAGGCCGGTACGATCATGGCGGCGCTGCTGCTGGGGCTGGCGCTGCCGATCAGCCCGATCCAGATCCTCTGGGTCAACCTGATCACCGCGACCACGCTTGGTCTGGCTCTGGCGTTCGAGCCGACGGAGCCGGGCACGATGCTCCGTCGCCCCCGTGCACGGTCGGCGCCGCTTTTGACCGGGGAACTGGTCTGGCACGTGGTGCTGGTCGCGGTGCTGTTCGTGGCTGCGGTGTTCGGGCTCTACGCCTATGCCATGGATCGCGGCTATCCGCCCGAACTGGCGCAGACGATGTCGATGAACATGCTGGTCATTCTGGAGATCTTCCATCTGTTCTTCATCCGCAACATGTACGGCACATCCCTGACCTGGGCGGCGGCGCGAGGGACGCGGGCGGTCTGGATCAGCCTGGCGGTGATCGTTCCGGCGCAGTTCATCGTCACCTATGTGCCGGCAGCGCAAGCGGTGATGGGAACTGCCCCCGTCTCGATGTTCGACGGCGCCCTGATGCTGGCCATCGGCGCGGCCTTCTTCGCCACCATCGAAATCGAGAAACAGATCCGCCTAACGTTGCGTGGCAGAAATGGCGACTAGAGCCGGGCGGGGTCACGGCGCCTCTTGTGCGCCGGTCTCTTCCAGTGCCTTCCGCAGACGCCGGATCAGGACACCGCGCGCCCGTTCGTCAGGTGCCGCCAGAAGTGCATCGTTCAGGTCGAGAAAGAGGCGCGAGACGTCGTTGTGCCAATCCAGCCTTGCCACCTGTTCGGGTTTGATGCGCGGCTTCGGTAAGTCAGGCGCAGACGCGACGCCCTCGGAAGTCAGGTCATAGGTTGCGTCCAGAGCGGGGACGATAACCTGATCCGGAGGCAAGAGGTTCCCTATCCGCGCGGACAGTCCCTCCAGCGCAGGTGGTTCCCCATGCACCAGAAACAGGCCCTTCGCGATCGGCATCCGCGCGCTGATCCAGTCCAATATCTCGGGTCCGTCGGCATGGCCGGAATAGAGGTCCAGAGACCGGATGCGTGCGCGCACCGCGATTTCGTCTCCCTGAATGCGCACCTGCTTCGCACCGTACTGAAGCAGCCGCCCCAGCGTGCCCTCGGCCTGGTAGCCGACAAACAGCACGGTCGCCTCTTCGCGCCAAAGCCAGTTTCTGAGCCGGTGGCGGATACGACCGGCCTCGCACATGCCGCTGGCGGCGATGACGATGTGGAAATCGCTCAACCTGTCAAGCGCCCGGCTTTGTTCTGCGGTCTGGCTGAAGTTCAGCCAGCGTGATTTCAGGCTGGCCATCAGCCTGTCGCCGCCTTCCAGTTCCGACTTGTGCCGCGCGAAAACCTCGGTGGCACGGGTGGCAAGCGGGCTGTCCACATAGACGGGGATCGTGGGCAGATCTCCGTCAGCCATCAGCCGTCCGAGGTCCGCGACAAGTTCCTGCGCGCGTTCGACCGCGAAGGATGGAATGATCAGCGCACCGCCCGGGCGCATCGCGCCTCGCACTTCGTCGCGCAGGTGGGCCCGGCGTTTGTTCGCGCTTTTGTCGACACGGTCGGTATCGCCGTAGGTCGACTCGCAGATCAGGTAATCGACACCGGACGGCCCCTCGGGATCGGCATGCAGCAACTTGTGGTCGGGACCGATGTCGCCGGAAAAGCATAGCCTCAGCGGGCTTTTGCCCGGCTGATCGAGTTCGAACTCGACCGAGGATGAGCCAAGCATGTGCCCCGCGTTCCAGAGCCTGGCCCGTGCGCCCTTCAGAACCCGGAACCATTCGCCATAGTCGACGCTGCGCATGGCCTTCAGGGTCTTCTTGACGTCATGATCATCGTAGATTGCGTCGATCCGGCGACGGCCGCGCTTTTCGGCACGGCGATTGAATTGTTCGACTTCGAACGCCTGAATATGGGCGCTGTCGGGCAACATCACGGCACACAGGTCGACCGTGGGCGCGGTCGCAAAGACAGGTCCGCTGAAGCCCTCGCGCATCAGCTTGGGCAGCAGACCGGAATGGTCGATATGGGCGTGGGTCAGGATGACGGCGGCGATCCCTGACGGTTCGAAGGGGAAGGGCCTGTAGTTGAGGTCTTTTTCCGTCTTGGAGCCTTGGAACATACCGCAGTCAATCAGGATGTCGCCGCCATCGGTCTGCAGCCTGAAACATGACCCGGTGACTGCGCGCGCAGCGCCATGGAAGTTCAGGCGCGGAGGTCGCATGGCGGTCATGGCTTGTGCTCCTTTGCAACGAGGTACCAGTGGCGCGCCCGAAACGAAGTGAGCGCGTGCACGATCTGGTCAAATGAACGTCGGTCTCTGGCCCATGAGAGGAGCGACCTGCGCCGAACGTTTCAAAATGGCGGGCAGCCGTTGGGTATCTTCTACGAAGACGGCTCTGCTGTTCGTTCTGCTCATTCACGATCCTAGAAACGAGGCATTCCGGTGACGCCCGAAACCTTTCACGCCTGGAGACAACCCTACGTGACCCTGATAATACCTTATCGAAATCAGTGACGTGGGCAATGCTCCCCGATAGGACAAAAAAATGGAAATGCGCAAGATCCTTGTGCCGCTCAGCGGCAGGTTCGACCCCGAAGACCCCGAGAGTCTTGACGCGCCCGCACTTCAGACATCGGTTCACCTTGCACGCCACCTTAACGCACGGATCGAAGTTCTGTCCGTGATCGCTCACGTCGGGCCGCAGGTTGCCGCTTGGTTCTCTTGGGTCCCCGATTACGGCTTGGATACGGTTCTAGACTCGATTGAAAAACAGGGTGCGGTTCGCCGCAAGCGGGCGCGAAAGACCTATGATGCTATTGTCGGTGCCGACGCCAAGTCCGGCAATCTGGAAGCCATGTTCGTCGAGAGCCCAGGGGAAATCGGGCCAACCATCGGTGCGGCGGGGCGTTTGTCGGACCTGATCGTCGTCGCCAGTTCGCAAAGCCGATGGGAGCAACCGTTCCGTCCGATTCTGGACGCCGCTCTGCGGCAGACCGGCCGCCCGATCTTCGTCGCACCGCCCACTGCGTCCGAGAAGACGGGGCAACACATTGCGATCGCGTGGAACGATACGGCCCAGTCGGCGCGCGCTTTGTCCGGGGCCATGCCCCTTTTAAATCGGGCCGCCTCGGTGACCGTGTTGACCTGCCGTGAGGGCGATGAAGCATCCGAAGGGGCCGATCCGGACAAGGTCATCGCTTTCCTTGGGCTTCACGGAGTGTCGGCGCGAGGACGCATTCTGAATGCCAAGAATCGCGATGTCCCGCGTGGCATTATCGATGCCGGCCTCTCCGAGGGCGCGGACCTGCTGGTTCTGGGATCTGTGATTCACTCGCGCGTGCAATCGCTGGTCTACGGAAGTCTTACCGAAGAAGTCCTGAAAGCACCGAGACTGAGCGCCTTGCTCGTACCGTGAGCCGAATCAGTTCAAGCCATAGCCGAAACGCGCCGCAATATAGGCCAGATAGGCTATCGCCATGACCGTGCCCTCTCGACGGGTGATGCCGCGGCCGCTGATCACGAAGAAGATCATCATGGCGCAAGCGGACATCAGAACTTGGCCGTCGAAGAAGACCATGGCAGATGGAAACGCCAGTGGTCCGACGAGGACGGCAATCCCGAAGATCCCCAGAGTATTGAACAGGATGCTGCCGAGTAGTTGCCAAACTCCACTTCGGAATTGCCCTTGCGCGCGGCGATGACCGAGATTGTCAGTTCCGGCGGAAAAGAGCCGTACGAGACCATCGTGAGCCCGATCAGGCCCTCGCTGACCCCGAGCACACGCGCGATACCCACCGCGCCGTCGACCAATGGATCGGCGCAGAAAGACAGGCTGACGAGGCCCACCAGTACCATCAAGACGGCAATCAAAGGGCGATCAGTCACTTCTTCGGAAGCGGCACTTGTGTTGTTGCGAGATTACGCAGGCGCGTTTCCTCTTGCGCGCGGAGGTACTCGGTCACTGAAATGCTGTGCAAAGAACCGCCAGCACCAACCCCTGCCAGCGTCGAACCGAGCCTTGAAATCCGATCAGAGTGATGGCGGCCACCACAAGTGCGACCATGGTGGCGTTCCGCAGCAGCAATCAGGACGGACGCTCGACCGGGCTGATCAGGGCCGCCCGATACTATTACATCTTGCGCCGCCGGGCCTGCCATCCGATTGGTGTCGATTCCAAGACAGCCTGGCGAGAGCGCCCTCGGGACTGCCTCGAGATTCAAGAAAAGACATGCAGGACATCGCCTGGAAGCTGTGCCTGTTCGGTTACCGCCGGATCGGGGTTCTGTTAGGTCGCAAAGGCATGATTATGAACCACAGGAAGCTGTCGGCTGTATCGAGAGGAAGAGATCTCGGTCAAGCGGGCAAGCCTCGGCAGAACGCCTTCATCGAGACGTTCAACGGCAGGCTGCTGCATGAGCGTCTGAATGACGAGATCCTCTACAAGTCACGGAAGAAGCGGTTGCTGCCTTTGGCGCGTGACCTGTGTCAAGGCGCAGCTACGGACGTTGTGGCTTTCTACTTCATAACTCGTCGCTCAAGTGATGGGTCCAAGCCTGTGGCTGCGACAATGGAAGATTCGGGGGGGGAGCGACATGGGAAATCACGCCAAGCCGCCAGGGCCGTCTGATTCCAGCCCGCTAGCGCGGTTGTTGTTTCCGCTGATCATAGGCGTTACCGTCCTAGCCTTTATTTCGCTCCATTTTCCTAACGGTTTGTCATCCCCGCGATCCGTGTCCTACAGTGAAATCAGGGAATTGATCCGCGATCGCAAGGTCCGCGAAGTCACGCTGGAAGCGACGGCCATCGTCGCATTCCTGCACGGCCCTGAATCCGAATGGACTGACAGGGTCCGCGCCATCGCGCCTCAACAGCCCGATCCTGCGCTTTTGCCACTCCTTGAAGAAATGGGCGTCATCGTCACGGCAGAAGAACCCAGGGGACCTTCAGCGCTACTCTCGTTTCTGCCCTGGGTCCTTCTGATTGGCTTTTGCGTCTGGCTCTCGCGCAGGATGATGAGCGGCGGGATCGGCGGTGGACTGCCGGGCGGAATTGTCGGTTTCCTGGGCGGCCGGGCGTCCAAGCCAACGAAACCCACTCGTAAGGTCACCTTCGCGGATGTCGCAGGCCAGGATCAGGCCAAGCGCGAAGAGTCGGAATTCGCCGAGTTCTTGCGCGACCCGGACCGATTTCAAATAGTGGGCGCCACGGTGCCGCACGGCGTGCTGCTGATGGGGCCGCCGGGTACCGGCAAGACGCTGCTGGCGCGGGCCTTGGCTGGTGAGGCGGATGTGCCGTTCTTTTTCACCTCGGGCTCGGAATTCATCGAAGATTTCGTCGGCGTTGGAGCGGGCCGCGTCCACCAGAAGTTTGAAGAGGCACGCAAGCAGGCACCTTCGATCATCTTTATCGACGAGTTGGACAGCATCGGACGCAGCCGGGGAGCTGGGTTGGGCGGCGGCCATGACGGGCGTGAGCAGACGCTGAGCCAGATATTGGCCGAGCTGGACGGTTTCACCGCTCGCGAGGCGGTTGTGGTTCTGGCCGCCACCAATCGCCCCAATGCGCTGGACCCTGCGCTGCTGCGTCCGGGTCGGTTCGACCGCCACGTCACCCTGTCGCTGCACGACAAGATTTCACGACGAGCGATCCTCGACGTGCTCATCAGGGACCTGCCGCTGCACGCGGGTGTCGATCTGGACCAGGTGGCGGCAGGCACGCCGGGGTTTTCCGGTGCCGACCTGAAAAACGTGCTGAACGAAGCCGCGATCACCGCCGCGCGCCGGTCGGGGTCGGACATAACCGCCGCCGATCCGGACGAAGCGCGCGATAAGGTGATGATGGGCACGGTGCGCACGTTGGCGATCCAGCCGCATGAAAAGCACCGGCTCGCTATGCATAAGGCCGGTCATGCTGTCGCCGCCTTCGACAACCCCGACGCCGACCCGCTCTACAAGGTCACGACCATCCCGCGGGGCCATTCGCTTGGCAGTACGCATATGCTTCCGGAAGACGAACGCCAGACGCTGCCCGAGGCCGATCTGCGGGTCCAGTTGGTCACGCTGCTGGCCGGGCGGGCTGCGGAGAAGCTGTCGCTGGGGTCGGTCAGTTCGGGTTCTGATGACGATATTCGAAGGGCGACCGAGCTGGCACGTTCGATGGTCGCGCGCTGGGGCGCGGACACCGGGATCGGCCCGGTCGATCTGCGCTACAGCGAGGATCATCCGTTTCTCGGCCAACAGATCGCCCAGCTGCGCAGCTTTGCCGATCAGACAGCTGCCCGCTTTGACCAGGCGGTGATCGACCTGCTGCACGGCGCCAAAAAGCTGGCGGTCGAGCTTATTGACGGAAACCGCGACAAGGTCCTGCGCCTTGTCACCCACCTGGAAACCGAAAAGACGCTTGATTTGGCCGCGATCACGAGTTGCGTTGGCCCCGCCACCACCGTCACACCCTTTGCGAAGAAGCGAAAGGGCGGCGCGAAATCTCTGGAGGATGATGGATCAGTATGATCAAGACCCCGAAAAAAGCGAAGACCAAGCCTACGCCGCCGCGAAAGACTGTCGCAAACATGCCGGCCAAGGTCATGCCCCAGACCGGACCCCAACTCAAAACGCAAGCTGATCCGGCGGCCGAGCGCCCCCATCAGAACCTCGATCGCGCAACGCGCGCGGCAGTGGCGCGGCTCACTGGGGGCGTTTCGCCCCATGCTTTCATCGAAGCATGGAGTGATTGGGCTCAGCACATGAGCAGGGCACCTGGGCGCCAACTGGAACTGGTCGAGCGCGCACAGCGAAACGCGGCAAGACTGATCTCTCAAGCCATGGCCGCAGAATCCGAAACCGCCCCGGCATTTGTTCCCAAGGCCTACGACCACCGTTTCGATCACCCGGGATGGCAGAAACCCCCTTTCAAGATGTGGCAGCAGGGTTTCCTTGCTATGCAGGACTGGTGGGATTACGCGACCGATCCTCTGCGCGGTCTACGCCCCGAGGACGCCGGGCGAACCCGGTTCATGATGCGCCAGATGCTGGATACGGTGTCGCCATCGAATTTCCCGGCTCTGAACCCCGAGATAATCGAGGAAACGGTCAAGACCGGAGGCAAGAACCTGAGCGAAGGTGCCGCGCACTTTATGCGCGACTATCTCAAAACGCTGGCCCAGGTGCACGAACCCGCGCCGGACGGCTACAGGATCGGCGAGGATCTGGCCTGTACCCCTGGCGAGGTTGTGTTCCGCAACGATATCTTTGAGCTGATCCAGTATGCGCCGCAAACCAAAAGGGTGCAGGCCGAGCCGATCCTGATCGTCCCGGCCTGGATCATGAAATACTATATCCTCGATCTGTCACCGCAGAACTCCATGGTGCGGTATCTCGTCGAGCAGGGTTTCACCGTTTTCATGATCTCGTGGTGTAACCCGAAAGCCGATCAGGCCAATCTGTCGTTGGAAGATTACCGCAAGCGGGGGGTGATGGAGGCGCTGGATGCCATCAACGCCATCGTGCCGGACCGAAAGGTGCATGCAGTCGGCTACTGCCTTGGCGGCACTATGCTGGCAATCGCGGCGGCCACCATGGCGCGCGATGGCGATGACCGCCTAATGTCGATCACTCTGATGGCAGCTCAGGTCGATTTCGTCGAAGCGGGCGAGTTGTTGCTGTTCCTCGATGAAAGCCAGGTCGCCTTCCTTGAAGACATGATGTCGGACCAAGGTTATCTTGACCGGCCGCAGATGGCCCGTGCATTTTCCGCGATCAGGTCCGAAGACCTGATCTATACCCGCGCCGTGCGCCGCTATTTCCTGGGGAAGGACGATGTGCCAAGTGACATGGCCGTTTGGTTTGCCGACACCACTCGGATGCCGGCGCGGATGCATTCGGAATACCTTCGCGGCCTGTTTCTGGAAAACCGGCTAACGGCCGGGCGTTTCGCGGTCGAGGGCCGGGTGATTGCGTTGAAGGACATCGCAACACCGATGTTCGTGATCGGCACCGAGACGGACCACATCGCGCCGTGGAAATCGGTCTACAAGACCAAACTGTTCACCGATTGTGACCTGACCTTCGTGCTGACGAAAGGTGGGCACAATGGCGGCATCCTCAGTGAACCGGGCCATGTCGGGCGATACTTCCGCATTTCCCATCGTCCTGCCGGTGGGCTTTATGTTGGCGCCGACGCCTGGCTTGCCGAGAATGCGCCCAAACCTGGCTCTTGGTGGTTGAACTGGTCGCAATGGCTGGCCGACAACTGCAGCGGCATGGCCGACTTGCCGACAATTGGTGCACCCGGCAATGGATATGTGCCTATGGGAGCCGCGCCAGGCAACTACGTTCACCAGACATAGAAGACCGCCTACCGCTTCAGAGGGTGGATTAGGAGGCAACTCCAGACCGACGACAGGCATGGGCGGATGGTCGGCATGTACCATCTGGAAGCCGGTAGCCAAATCTATCTATTGACGTATGTCAACGACGCCGGCGTGCTCTGGGCCGATCATTGTGTTGGCGGGCGGATTGGCAAAGCGTCACCAAAAAGAGGGGCATAATGGCTCTGGATCGTGATATCTTGGCGCGTGAGGGCCATGAGATCCATTATGTTGGATGGTTGCGATGGTTCTCGACGCCAAAGCCACGAATTCTAGGCTCTCACCGATCAACGGTTCCAATGCGGCGATTCAGGCTGTTAGAGCACTAGAAGGAGCGCGCAATGTCGACGAAATGGCTGAACGACCCAGAGGTCCGCGTAGAGAATATCCTGTCGAAGGTGGGGAAACACATCGTCGTTGGCCTTCCGCTTGGGCTCGGTAAGGCCAACACCCTTCTAAACGCTCTATACCGGCGGGCCGAGCGGGACTCTTCCATCACACTGGAAATATACACTGCGCTGACACTTGCCCGGCCCCAGCTCGAATCGGATCTGGAGCGCCGCTTCGTCGATCCGCTATTTAAAAGGCTTGCAGGCAATTACCCGGAGCTGGCCTACAACCGGCCCCTGCAGGAGGGGATCCTGCCGGCGAACACAAACCGGATAGATTCACGCATCCAATGCCGTCAGCACGATCAAGAAACACACCTTGCGCAGGGGACGTCCATAGATTCATCCGGCCGTCCACGGGGGACATGCTGTTGCGTCGAACGATGTTGGCCCGGCACATGACAGGCGCGGCGTTCCGAAACTCTGAACTGGCTTCGCACCTGGTCGATACATGCACGACGACGAGCGGGGCTCAGAAGTTCCCCCGTGCAGCCTCCGTCAGGATCAGCTTGTCGAGCGTCAGATCCGAAACGGCCCGTCTGAGAC
>JBFKFZ010000084.1:0-11422 GCA_041633555.1 Paracoccaceae bacterium
CAACAAATCCAGCGGTGGCAAGGAACGTCTGGGCAAGATCACGAAGCAGGGTGATCGCTACATTCGCAAGCTTCTGGTCGTGGGTATGACTTCGCGCGCGGTGATGGCCAAGCGCTCGCCCGAGTACCGGCAGCCTGCGTTCTAGGCGCACCAACTGCCCACGAGATGCAAGACGTTGAAGTGATGATGCGGAAGTAAGTCAACCAAGAGCAAGGACACTCCGGGAATGGCAGCGGCCCTCAGAGGTCGATAAGCCGATTGGAACCTCGCTTGCGGAATTCATCAGGGCCAGTGGCAACAACGACGTCACGCAAACAGGCCGGACAGACGACGGTACTGACGAAAATACCCGCAAATATCACCAAAAAACTCTTGCAATGCAGGAGCCACCCACAGATGCCGTTGGAGCCGATGGTAGGTGCCGCAGTGCAGCTTCACCAGACCAGCCGTTCGGGTCCAAGAAATGAACCAATCAAAATAGTCGTTGGATGCGCCGAACAGACTGTCCGAGGACTTGCATCTTTGGACGGTCCCTCGTCTGGCGCCTCACTGCAACTTCCATGTGATCGTGCAGCGAGAGACTTTTCTGCAGTCGATATTGAATCAGTGATCGGTCACTCGATCTCACCATTCGGGAACTCGCCTGAGATCATACGCAGATCACGCTCCCGGCCATTCTCATCTTGATCGCTTGAACGGCTCGTCCATTCTTCCTGCAGGTAAGGGAAAGCACGCCACGTCAGCGTCAGCCTTCCTTGTCAGATTACCAACACCGAGTAATACTTGTAGGAGAAGTTCCCGCTCTCCATTCCTGCTATGGCGCATGATATCCTTCGCAGTTTCTAGGCGACGAGATGCCGGTCAGTGCTCACCACGCGGTCGCAACTCCAGGGGACGGTCGACCGCGCCGCTGCCTGTAACCTCAGCCGATACGCTGTCACGACTCCGCCGCAGGCCAGTCCTGGCTCCTGCAGAATCGAGGTCAGGTCCCTTCCGCCCGACGGAGCCATAGTAAGAAAGCTGCCATCGCTTTGGACCACCTCCACCGCGATTATCGAGGCCTGCGCGAAGCCCAACCCTGCTGCGCCCTGCATGTCGCCCCCGCCCAGAAGCCAATCGCCCATCGGAACGGCTCCGCCACCCGGCAGGGGAAACGTAAGCGCTCTTCGGTCAAGCGAGGCCGCGAACTGATTGGTCAGCACACAGGGCTCAACGCGCGCCTGTTGTGTGGCAGCGTCAATCCGGAGCGCGTTCAGTGCGGCGAGGTCAATCACGACGTCCGAATTTGGTTCGCCGTCGAAAAAGCGACAACCACATCCTCGAACCGAAATGGTTGCACCGTTCTCATTAGCGTAACGAACGGCTTCGCTGACATCGCCGGAATTCGCAGCACGTATGATCAGCGTCGTTCGACCTCCTCTCATTCCGTTGGTCCCTGCGCCGCTGTCATGCATGACCCCGTAGCTCGGATGAATGGCCGTGATGACAGAGCCGCGCAGGCGGCGCTTGAGCTGTTCACTTTTCATTCGTTCTCGCATCCATCTGTTTCGCAGTCACGCCATCTGAGCCAAGGCTCAACATCGACAGTCGAGCCATCCTCCACAGGTTTGAGCGGAAAACCCTCGGCATTTCGGCAAAGCTCCTTCCAACAGGCGTTCGGCCGAACCCGCGTCCTATGCGTTGCTTCTACACCGACCGCGCGCTTCACGCTTGCTAAGTCTCGCGTCAAGGTTTCGTAAGAGATTGATAAGCGCGCCCAGCCGACCCTCGAATCCTCGAGCGCGCATGCAGAATGGCCAGTCCGGATCCGCGTGCCGATCAAACCGTCGTGGCATCACCCGGCGCATTGACCCCGTATGGCCATGGGGCGCAACGATGCCGAGGCCCCCCCTTTTTAGCAGGGATTTAGCAATCTGTTTCGCAACACTTAACAGGCGCTCGTCCCCGAAAGCGCCTATGAAAACAACATAGGTCGCCTTCGGACGCGACTCCGGTGACGCTACGGACTGATCGAGACTGAAATCTCGGGTCTTGGCAACCGGAACCCTTTGACGGCGACGGCAAATCAAGGACCATCGAACAATGAACCTCTTGAAAGGACTGGGCATTCTTTGGACGACCTCGCCAAGGAGAATGGAGCGGCTGCCGCCCGACTTCGAGGGCGAGCCGCTTGATCATCCAGAATTGCGAGGCCTGAGCCTGCGCGAATTGGCCGATCTTCCCGTTCCGCGACACTGACGGCCTGAACTTCTTTTCTATTGATACCCGACAAACGCAAATCGCAAGGAAACACCATGACAACCTTTACGCATTCGTCCGGCGCGCTGAGCGCGCCTTTGGCCAAATTCCATCTCGTTTCCACCCTGTTGACGCGGATTGTGGCGGCGCTCGAGAAGCGCTCCGCCAGGCGCCGCCAGCTCATCGCGTTGGAAAAGCTCGACGATCGCCTCCGCGCGGACATCGGATTGCCGCCGCGCTTTGACTACGACGTCATTCGCATACGTAACTTGGGTATCGGCGGGTTCTAGATCACAGGAGCCTGCGACCTCACGGCGCGGGCAAACCGGCATGAGTGCCCCGCCGCTATCCCTCTGCGCGAAAAAGCTCCTAGATGAAACTGACTGCAAAAACCTGCATCGTCACCGGCGCCGGCCGTGGCATCGGAGCGGCCATCGCCCGCGCTTTCATTGCAGAAGGCGCGAGCGTGGTCGTGACGGACAAGGACGAACAGACCGCGCGCACAGTTGCAGCGGACCTAAGATCCGATTTTTTCCGGTTAGACGTTGCCTCCCAAACGGACTGGGGCGCACTTGCCGCTCGTTGGCCAGCCTGCGACGTCCTCGTGAACAATGCGGGTGTGACCGGCTTTGAAAGCGGTCGCGGCCCGCATGACCCGGAAAACGCGTCCCTGGAAGACTGGCAGGCGGTCCATGCCGTCAATCTAGACGGCACGTTTCTCGGGTGCCGTTACGCAATCCGCGCGATGCGAGTCCGTGGCACCGGTTCGATCATCAATATCTCTTCCCGGTCGGGTCTGGTAGGCATTCCCGCGGCCGCCGCCTATGCCTCATCCAAGGCCGCTATTCGAAACCACACGAAAACGGTCGCGCTCTATTGCGCCCAACAGGGTCTGAACATTCGCTGCAACTCGATCCACCCGGCGGCCATTCTTACGCCAATGTGGGAGCCGATGCTGGGTGACGGGCCCGATCGAGAGAAACGTATGCAAACGTTCGTCGCGGATACGCCACTCAGGCGTTTCGGCGCGCCAGAAGAGGTTGCGGCCGTTGCCGTACTTCTCGCTTCTGACGAAGCAACTTACATGACTGGCGCTGAGCTGACGCTTGATGGCGGATTGCTGGCCGGCTCAGCGGCGGCACCGAAGGCGCTGGACGATTGACAGGTTCTCTCTCACGAGGTTCATTACCCGGTTGCAGTGCGGATTCTTGATGAAAAAAAGTGCAAGAATGTTATACTAAGCCGCTGACCGAGGGCCCAGTTATTGCGGGCGTTCCGGTCATGATGATCGTGGAAAACACTGTTTTGAGAATGCGCGAGCCAAACGCAGACCGTGCGGACAGCTACCGGCCGTCCAGCGAAAACAAAAAAACTTTGGATCTTGCTGCCTGCGGGATCGCTCTTGCCACCGTTTCGTTCGATGGCCGTCCGATTGTTGGCAAGGGCGCGGGATGCGTTGTGGAAGGTGCCACGATCCGAATCACTGCACGAAGACCGATCAATGAGAAATTCTTGGAAGCAGTCTTGAGGGGCGCACAAGTTGCCGCAACATTCTCGCAACCGACCACCCATCGGTCGATTCAATTCAAGGCGCGCTCGGGACAACTGGACGATCCGACTGCCGAGGATTACGCTGCGGCCGAGCGCCAGCGCGACATGTTCTCCGCTGAACTGATCGCAAGTGCCTATGCACCCGAATTCACCGAACGCTACACAACCTTCGCTCCGCACGAACTGGTCGTGGTGGAAATCCGCCCCGATGACACGTTCGACCAGACGCCGGGTCCAGCAGCCGGTGCGAGGCTTCGATGACGGCGCCCGATCTCGAGAGCATTCGCTGCTGTTTCGAAGGCATGGTACCGGCGGTCCTCGCCACCTGTGACAGCCTGGGGCAGCCCAACGTCTCGATGATCTCCCAGGTGCACTATATCGACCACTACCATGTGGCCTTGAGCTATCAGTTCTTCAACAAAACCCGACGCAATCTTCTGGAGACCGGTTTCGCATCGGTGCTCGTCACGGATCCGACGTCCGTCGCGCAATACCGGCTCGAGCTCGACTACCTCGAGACCCAGGAATCCGGTCCGCTGTTCGAAACAATGAAGGCAAAGCTTGCCGGTATCGCCTCCCATGCGGGCATGCAGAATGTTTTCAGGCTGCGCGGTGCCGATGTCTTTCGGGTCCGGTCAATCGCGAATGTGGCGGGTGTCATGCCGGCAGTCATGCCGGCAGGGCGGAACCTGCTGTCGGCAGTTCGGCGCCTGCTGGCTGACATGTCCCTGGCCACCGACCTCGGCGAGCTTTTCGACGTGACCCTGGCCGGCTTGCGCCGGTATTTCGAGATCGATCAGGCCATGATCCTGCTGGCCGACGACGCGTCATCGGACCTGTTCACGGTGGCCTCTGTCGGCTACGTGCGCTCCGGGATCGGGTCCGAGATCGCCCCCGGCGAAGGTGTCATCGGGGTTGCGGCCCGCGAAGGTGTTCCGATCCGGATCGGGAACATGACGTCGGACTATTCCTATGGCCTGATGCTACGCGCCCGTGCGCAGGAGAACCGCCTGGGCGAGTTTGACATCCCCGAAATCCCCTATCCGGGACTCGATGCCCCGGAAAGCCAGATTGCCGTGCCAATTTTCAAGGACCGCCGAACGCTCGGCGTGGTATTCGCCGAAAGTATGGAGCCCCTGCGCTTTCGATACGACGACGAAGATGCACTTGTGCTGATCGCCGATCGACTTGGCGAGGACATTCGACGCCTTCGCGATCGCGGTGGTAATCCTGGAAAGTCCGACCCGCCAGCCGCAGAGGGTGGCCGTCGACCGATTTCGATCAGGCACTTCGCTCAGGACGACAGCGTCTTTCTCGACAATGATTACCTGATCAAAGGCGTCGCGGGCGCGATCTTCTGGAAGCTCGTTCGGGAGTGCGTGCGCGACGGGCGAACCGATTTCACCAACCGTGAGCTCAGGCTGGATCCGGCCTTGCGCCTGCCGACACATGCCGAGAATCTCGAAGCGCGGCTCGTGCTGCTGCAACGTCGTCTGGCGGAGCGCGGTCTGGGCATCCGGCTGGAAAGAGTTGGCCGCGGTCAGTTACGGCTCGTCTCACCGGCCCCGTTCGAGCTCGTCGAGATCGCACCGGCGATGGCGAAGGCATCCGCTTAGCAGAAATTTACGGTTCCTGGCAGGAAGACTTAGCGGGCGGCCCCGCTCGGTCGGGTGTACCTTTTTGGCTCAAGGACACACCCATTCCAACCTGGTGAGCATATCCATGAATATTCAAGCACTACTGAGACCCACTGCCGCCGAAACCGGCAAGGTTCTGCTTCGCGAGCCGGCCTCCGACGAGGCGGCCGAAATCGGGGAGCTTCTGGTTCACGCCTTCAGCGCGTTCCAGACCAGCCACGGGTTTCAGTCCGATTTTGAATCGATTGACGGCGCAACCAAGTTCGCAGCGGCATTGCTGGACGATCCGCTCTGCTACGCAGTTGTCGCCGTAAAGAATCAGAGGATTGTCGGGGTCAACTTCCTGAGCGAAGGCGATCCGATCCGAGGCGTCGGTCCGATCGCGGTTGCACCGGACGCAGATGGCGCAGGAATTGGACGCGCTCTGATGCACCACGTGATCGAGCGGGCCGGGGAGGCTCCGGGCGTTCGGCTGCTGCAGGATACATTCAACCTCAAAAGCCTGGCGCTTCATGCCACACTCGGATTCCGCGTGCGCGAGCCATACGTCGTTCTGAAAGGCGATCTGAAGGACCAGCCGAGAACCGACCGGATCGTCCGGCCGGCAGAACCCCACGACCTTCCGGCAATCGCGGGCCTTGCCTTCGACGTGACCGGGTTTCCGCGTGGCAGCGACGTTCGCCACGCCCTTTCGGATGGATCGCCATATGTCGTCCAGCAAGGAAATCGGCTGACGGGCTACGCAACCGATCTTGGTTCCTGGGTCGGCGGACACGCCATCGCGGTAAGTGAAGAGGACTTCCGCGCCTTGATCCTGGGGGTCAACGCCCTGGACAGAAGCCCGCTGCACTTCCTGTTTCCGACCCGACAGGCCCCACTGCTGCGCTGGCTGCTGAGCCAGGGAATGCGGGCGGAAAAGCAGATGCTGCTGATGACGCGTGGCTCCTATCGCCCGCCCGAAGGAATTTACCTTCCCTCAGTCCTCTACTGACCACGAACAAATAGACAGAAAGCCAACTCAGATGACACGTCACCTAATTGCATGGCCGCAGAAGACCCGCGAGATGCACAGCCACCATTTCGACTCGACGATCTGGAACGACTTCGCGTTCCGCGACGACGACATTATCATCGCGACCTACGCCAAATCGGGAACGACTTGGACGCAGCAGATCGTCGGTCAGCTGATCTTTCAGGGCGCCGCCAACATCGACGTGCCGGAACTGTCGCCGTGGATGGATCTTCGCGTGCCGCCGAAAGACATCAAGCTGCCCGCGGTTCAGGCTCAGACTCATCGCCGCTTTCTCAAGACCCATCTGCCGGTCGATGCACTCGTCTTCTCGCCCAAGGCGAAGTACATCTACATCGCCCGGGACGGTCGCGACGTGGTCTGGAGCATGTACAACCACCACGCTCGCGCCAACGCGGCCTGGTATGCGGCGCTGAACGACACGCCCGGCAGGGTCGGCCCGCCGATCGAGCTGCCCCCCGCCTCGATCCTCCAGTACTACCACGACTGGCTTGACCGAGACGGCCATCCGTTCTGGCCCTTTTGGGAGAACGTGGCGTCCTGGTGGGCGATCCGTCATCTGCCGAACGTGCTGCTCGTGCACTTCGCCGACCTCAAGGCGGACATGGAGGGACAGATCCGGCGGATTGCGGACTTCCTTTCGATCGAGGTGCCGGAAGACCGCTGGCCCGCGATCCTCGAGCATTGCAGCTTCGACTACATGAAGCGGAACGCGTCCCGGTCAGCACCCCTCGGCGGAGTGTTCTGGGATGGCGGCGCAGAGACCTTCATCCACAAGGGCACAAATGGCCGCTGGCGCGATGTGCTGAGCCCTGAGGCCAGCCTGAAATACGAACATCTGGCCCTTCAGAAGCTCGGTCCCGAAGCCGCCAGCTGGCTGGCGCACGGAAGCCTTGCGCATATCCCCGCCGCGGCTTGACGCCGCGCCGAACCGACCGGAGACGGAAACGACCGACGAGACTTATGACGCTGACCGCGCCCACCCTGGCCGCAAGGCGCAGACGGGGCGGCCCACCAACATCGAGTGATCAGACATGGAAACGCTCAGAGATCTCAAAGGTCTCATTCGCGGCGAGGTGATCGCCCGTGGCGAGGTGCGCTACGCCTCCGCCCGCAGCGACCTTCTTTACAATCGACGGTCTCCCGACCGCCAGCCGACGATCATCGTACGCGCCCGCGACGCGCGCGACGTGCAGGTCGCCGTGCGATATGCGGCGGCGAACGGGCTGACCGTCTCGCCGCGCGGCAGCGGGCACAACTGGTCCGGCATCGCCATGCAGGATGGACTTGTGGTTGATCTGAGCGGCCTGAACGACGTTGTGATCGATCCAGTCGCGCGCAGCGCCGAGGTCGGCCCCGCGCTCGACAACCGCACCATGGCGCGCCGCCTGGCCGAACATGGACTTGCTTTCCCGCTCGGACATTGCGGTCACGTCTCGCTCAGCGGTTATCTGCTCGGCGGGGGTCTGGGCTGGAATTCCGAACGCTGGGGCCTTGGCTGCCACAACGTCACCGGAATCGACGTCGTCACCGCCGACGGCGAGCTGCGGCGCGCAAGCGAGAACGAAAACTCTGACCTGTTCTGGGCGGCGCGCGGCGGCGGACCGGCGTTTTTCGGCGTCGTGACGAAGTTCCGGCTGGCGCTGCATCCCCTGCCCCTCGCGATCACCACGGCCAACCGCTTCTACCCGCTCTCGCGGATCCACGAGATCCAGGCCTGGATGCTCGCGGCCAAGCAGGTCCTGCCGGACAATCTGGAGTTCAGCGCGATCCTGATGTCGGCGCCCCCGCCCATCGCCAGTGCCGGCCCGCATGTCGCCCTGGCCACTGCCACCGTCTTTGCCGACACCGAGGAGGAGGCCCGCACCACGCTCGTCCGTCTGGCGGCCCTCGCGCCGGACGGCGCCCTGATGTCCGACGAGGCGCGGCAGCGGTTCGAGGACCTATACTTCCCATTGGATCTGATCCTGCCGGAGGGCAAACGCTACGCCGTGGACTCCTTCTTCTCGGCCACGCCGTCGCCAGAGTTTTTGGCCGCCTTCGCCGAACAGATCGCGAAAGCGCCGTCTCCGCTCTGCCTAGCACTGTCCGTCGTCGTCCCTTCACCCGAAGTAGAGCCGGCGGCCGGGCCCGACACCGCCTTCTCGATGACCGGCAACGGCTTCGGCCTGATCTACGCCGTCTGGGACGATCCGGCAGAGGACGAGACCTATATCGCATGGTTGCGCAACGGATCTGATGCGCTCGCTCAAGAAACGTCTGGCCGCTATGTTGGCGAGGCCGACCTCGCCCGACCCGGCTGGCTCCAGGCCTGCTATTTGCCTGAAGCCTGGGCGCGCCTCTCGAGCCTTCGAGATCACTGGGATGCGGACGGGGTCTTTCGCCGCCCGGAATTGCAGAGCCCGGAAATGGACCGGGCCGTTTGAAGATGAATTGAACACGATGCCGCCGCCTCTGCGGCCGAAAGCGACGATCGAAGACGACGCCATGGGAGAATGCAAATTGACCGCGAAAGGGAACTTGCGCCGCGCTGACCTGGGGGGATCGGCAATGCCCGCCCGGTCCGGAACCGCGCTGGCATGCCTTCTGACCTCGCTTTGCATACTGTTTCTTGCCACCGGAGGCGCAGGCCGGACCGGGGACTCCCCGGATTTGTCCGAAGCGCCGCCAAGTCTGCACCAGACCGGTCTCTACGCCGCGGCCGACTCGCATGTCGTCGATCCCGCGCATCTCGGATTTGCGCCGCAGTATCCGCTATGGACCGACGGCGCGTCCAAGCGTCGCTGGATATCGCTGCCACCCGGCGAGATGATCGACGCGTCGGACCCGGATGCCTGGGACTTCCCTATTGGCACCCGTTTCTGGAAAGAGTTCGCCTTCGACGGCCGCGCGATCGAGACCCGCTTCATGCTGCGGCGGCCCGACGGCTCATGGTTTTTCGCGACCTACATCTGGGACGAGGCCGGGACCGCTGCAACGCTCGTCCCCGCCAATGGCATCCTGCGCGGGTTCGAATTCGGCGACGGCACCGCGCACGCCATTCCATCGCGGGCCGATTGCGCGGCCTGCCACATGTCCGGGCGCAGTCCCGTCCTGGGATTCAGCATGCTGCAACTGTCGGATGACCGCGATCCGAACGCCCTTCATGCCGAACCTGCGCCGCCACCCGGACTGACGCTTCGCGCCATCGAGGATCGCGGCCTGATCTTGGGCCTTGGCAGCACCTTCCTTCTTGCCCCGCCGCGAACATCGACCGCTTCCGCGGCACAGCGGAGCGCACTCGGCTATCTCCATGGCAATTGCGGCCATTGCCACAATCCCTACGGACCGCTCAACCGGCTTGGCCTCTTCCTGCGGCAGCCGGCCGACACGGCCCGCTCTGCTGCGCTGTCGACGACGTTCAGAAAGGTTCTTATGAAGCCGCCCGCCGGCATTCTGCCGGGCACCGAATTCCGTATTGCGCCCGGCGACCCGCAGCACAGCGCGATTCCGCAACGCATGGGCGCTCGGGCCTCCGCGCTCCAGATGCCTCCGCTCGGAACGGCACGGATCGACGTTGAAGCCGTCGAATTGATTAACCGCTGGATCACCGAGTCGAGGATTCCCCTCGTCTCGACCCAGCCCCAAGTGAGCAACTGAAATGAAAGCCAATCTTGTTTTCGCGATCACAATCACAGTTCTTGCGGCACCCGCTAACGCAGAGATGTCGCAAGAGGAAATGATCAAGCGCGGGGAATATCTTGTCACCACATCCGGCTGCAACGATTGCCATACCCCCTGGAAGATGGGGGTGAACGGACCAGAGCCGGACATGGAACTCATGCTGTCGGGCCACCCGGAAAGCATCGTCATTTCCGAGGTGCCGCCGATCACCGAGCCCTGGGTGGCGCTGACCTACGCCACAAACACCGCGATCGCGGGACCCTGGGGCGTCAGCTTCACCGCGAACCTGACGCCGGACCCCGAAACCGGTGTCCTGCGGGACTACACCGAAGACCAGTTCCTGCTCGCCCTGCGGACCGGCCGGCATCTCGGTCAAGGGCGGCCGATCCTGCCGCCCATGCCGTGGAGCGTCTACGGCCAGATGACGGACGACGATCTGAAAGCGATCTACGCCTATCTCGGACAGATCCCAGCGATCCGGAACAATGTCCAGGAGCCGCTGCCCCCCTCGGCGCCGGTGAACTGAACCTCTCCGGGGCGATCAGAACCGCCCCGGCGATCCATTTCTTACGCTGCTGCTCCGGCGCGTGACCGAGCCCCCGAGGGCCGGGGGCTCGGAAGAATGCGTTGCTTTCGCCGCGCCCGCGCACCGATTGCGGCTAATAATGAAAGGAAAGGACCTCTAGATGAAACGGACCACGATTGCAGTCTTCGGCGCGACAGCAGCTCAGGGTGGCTCCGTTATTTGCCACCTGACAGAAGCAGGCGGTTCAAGGACCGCGCGCTCTCGCGCAATCCCGACGCCTATTCCGGGCCGGCGGACGAGCCAAGACATGTGGGCCTCGATGACAACTCGACGCTGATCTCTGCACTTGCCGGCACGCAGGACGGCTTCCTCGTCAGCAATTTCAGGCAACCTGGCACAGACGAGATCGTGCAGACCAGTCACACGATCGCGGCCGCGAAGGCGAACGGGGTCGGGCATTTCGTCTGGTCGATGGAACGTGCCGCTCGACCTGTTCGCCGGGTTCTTCCCGCAAGCGCCCGAAGTGGGAATCTTGCTCGGCTATTTCGAGGAGTTCACTTTTTTCGGACCCGGGGCCGACCGGCGCATCCGCGAAGCCCGCGAGCAATCGGTCACGAGGTTTGCGGGGCTTGGCGAATGGATGGCCGCGAACAGCGCTGCATCCGACAGCCGGCCGGCCACGTCCGCCCGATAAGACCCATGACAGCCGTAGCTGCACCCAGCGCACAGTTCGACTGTAACGATCTTCGGTTTCTCATCGCGGTCGTCGAGTCTGGA
>JBFKFZ010000085.1:0-11288 GCA_041633555.1 Paracoccaceae bacterium
CGGGGCCGATATGGTAGGCGGCGTGGGCATCGGTCAGGCAGACGGTGCCGTATTTCTCTGCATAACGGGGTGGGCCGCCCATCCAGCCGGTAAGGTACTCGGCCAGTTTCTCTGTGACCGGGCCCAGGTCCTCTGCGTGCATGTCGCGCAAGGCTGCCTTTTAGGTGATATTTTGAGAGTTTCCCGACGATGCTGATACCCGACGACAGGACATCCCTGCTTTCCCGCCTCATTCAGGTCGCTCCTTTCGATCTTCTGACCGAGGCCGAAGGCGCCGCTCTGGCAGACGCCATTGAGCGGGTCAGCGTCGAGGCGGGCACTGTGATTTTCGAAGAAGGTGCGCCTCTAGCCGGGCTTTACGTCATCGAGAAGGGCAGCGTCGAGGTGCGAACTCGCAGCGGTGACGTCGTCTCGCATCGCGGTCCTGCAGACGTAATGGGCGAGCGCGGTCTTCTGCGCGAAGGCCGGGCCATGTTGACGGCACAAGCCCTGGAACCCACGACGCTTCTTCTGATCGAGGGCGCGCGGTTCCGCGAGCTCGTCGACCGGGTACCAGAGATCGGGCGCTGGTTCAGCCGCGCGGTCCCGACGAAACCTGATCGCGACGATGGTCCCTATGCTGCCGGGCTGACGGCCCTGCAGGTCGCCGACCTCATGGTCCGCGAACCGGTGACCTGCGCGGCGGACGCCACCGCGACAGAGGTCGCGCGGATCATGCGGGACCGGCGCATCAGCTCGGTTCTGGTGGCCGGTGGCGGCAAGCTGTCCGGCATCGTCACGGTGCATGACCTGACCAACAAGATCCTGGCCGAGGGGCTGAACGGTGACCGGCCGGTCAGTGAGGTGATGACACCGGGGCCGCGGACCATCGCGCCTGATGCCACCGGCCTCGACGCTCTGGTCGAGATGGCGCGGCACCGCATCAACCACCTGCCGGTCGCAGACCGCAGGGGACGGCTGATCGGGATGATCGGCAAGACCGACCTCATCCGTCAGCAGGCCTCGACGGCCAGCCACATGGTCGCCGATCTCGTCGCAGCCGACAGTCCCGCCGAAATGGCCGAGGTCATGCAAAGGCTGCCCGAATTGCTGACGCATCTCGTGGCAGCCGGTGCCAAGCCCCATGCGATCGGGCGGCGCATCACCGACCTGACCGATGCGGTCACGCGACGGCTTCTGGTTCTGGCCGAGGCGGGGCTGGGTCCGCCGCCGGTCCGGTACCTTTGGGCCGCTTGCGGTAGTCAGGGCCGACGCGAGCAAAGCGGCATCTCGGACCAGGACAATTGCCTGATCCTCGACGATAGCGCGACCGAGGCACATGATGCCTACTTCGCCGACCTCGCCCGGTTTGTCTCGGGCGGGATGAACACGGTCGGATTCGTCTACTGCCCTGGCGACATGATGGCGACCAACCCGCGCTGGCGGCAGCCCCGCCGGGTCTGGCGGCGCTATTTTTCAGACTGGGTCAGGGAACCCGACACCGAGGCACAAATGCTTGCTTCGGTCATGTTCGACCTTCGCCCCATTGCCGGAGACACGGAGTTGTTCCGCAACCTCCAGCGCGATACGCTCGAGATGGCACGAAAGAACTCGATCTTTCTGACCCACATGGTGGCAAATTCGCTGAAACACACACCACCCCTCAGCCTGTTTCGCGGCTTCGCCCTGATCCGCTCGGGCGAGCACAAGAACACTGTCGATCTGAAGATGTCGGGCGTGGTGCCGATCATCGACCTCGGGAGGCTCTATGCCCTGTCCGGTGCCATCGAGGAAGTCAACACGCGCGAACGGATCGTTGCCGCGGGCCAGGCCGGGGTGATCTCGGAAACCGGCGCCCGGGATCTGACCGACGCCTACGACCTGATTTCCGAGTTCCGCCTGCGCCATCAGGCCGCGCGCATTGCCGAAGGGAAGTCCCCCGACAATTTCCTGCGCCCGGGCCAACTGTCCGAGCTTGACCGGAACCACCTGCGCGATGCTTTTCTGGTGGTGAAGACCATGCAATCGGCGGTCGGCCAAGGCCGGATGGGAGTCGTGTAACAGATGTTTCTGGAACTCATTGCGACATTTGCCGCGGGGCTGGGTGCAGCAGGCCTCTGTCTTCTGATCAACCTCGCGACCGGCGGGCGGCTGCCGCGATGGGCGATGCCGGTGGCCGCAGGCGCGGCGATGATCGGCGTAACCATATCTTCTGAAATGACCTGGGCCTCGCGTACCGTCGACGGCCTGCCCGAGAGCATCGCGGTGGCCGAGACCGTGTCAGAAAGTGCCTGGTACCGGCCCTGGACCTATGTCTGGCCGCAAGCCACGCGCCTGATGGCCGTCGATACGGCAACGGTGCGAAAGAACGACGCTGCGCCGGACACCCGCCTGATCGAGCTCTACCTGTTTGCCCGCTGGCAACCCACCCAGCAGGTCCCGCAACTGATCGACTGCGCGACCAGCGCGCGTGCCGATGTGACCGATGCCGCCCTCGCCGATCCGGCCGCCGCCTCTTGGCAGCCGGTTCCCGAAGGCGGCGACCTTATCAGGCTTGCCTGCGAGGAGTGATCCGATGGACCAAGCAAAAAAGAAGATCCTGCTTGTCGAAGACGAGGACAACATCGCCCTTGCGCTGAGCATTCTGATCCAGCGCCAGGGCTTTGAGATGACGCGGGTCGCAACCGGACCCGATGCGCTCGAGACGCTGGAAAAGGACCGGCCGGACCTGGTGGTGCTCGACGTGATGTTGCCCGGCTGCTCAGGATACGAGATCCTTCAGGTCATACGCGAAAGCGAGCACCTTTCGGACGTGAAGGTCCTGATGATGAGCGCGTCAGGCGGCGAGGTCGCGCGCAAGAAGGGCCTGGCCCTGGGTGCCGATCTCTTTCTGACAAAACCCTTCTCCACGGCGCAACTCACCAAGGAGATCTGCCGGATTCTGGGCGAGCCGGTGCATGGCTAGGCGATTGGGCCTGCGCCTGCGTTTCGCGCTGTTCTTCGCAGCACTGGCGCTCGGCAGCGTGGTCCTGGTCGAAATCGGCCTTTACCTCGGCCATGCCCGCAGCGGCGGGCCGGTCGAAGGCTACGTCATCGCCGGCGTGATCGCCCTGTTCGGGATCGCCGGCGCGGCCGCCTGGATCGGATATCTCTTCGATGAGAATGTCGCCCGGCCGATCCTCGCGCTTTCGGCCGAACTGGTGACGCGAGCAAAGTCGGAGGTCTCGTCCGAGATCGATGCCCGGTCGGCGAAACATCTCGACGAACTGGCCGAGGCGTCGCATGCGGTGAACGCGGCGCTGGAGGATGCGCGGGCGTCGCTGGAGCAGGCGCTGGTGGAAAAGACCGCTCTCATGGCGCGCGACAAGACGCTCTTGGAGGCACTTCTGCGCGAACTGGCCGACGGGGTGGTCGTGGTCTCGCCCCACGGGCGCATCCTGCTCTACAATCGCGTTGCCGCAGCACTGCTCGGCTCGCTCGGTCTCGACCGGCCGTTGGAGCGTTACCTGCGGACCGATCCGGTCAAGGCCGCGATCGAGCGGTTGGCGGCCAAGAATGCCACGGGCGGATCCGCGACGTTTCTGACTACGCCGGTCAGCGGCAACCAGATATTCACGGGCACGGTGTCGGCGGTCGATCTGGGCGAAGAGCGCACCGGCCATGTGCTGCATTTCCGGGACATGACAGAGGATCTGCGCATCCACGGCGATCTCGAACGCCTGCTGCGACGAACGATCGAGGCCGCGCGGCGTCCGACCTCGGCGATGGGTGCGGTTCTCGACGTGCTCGAGACCGTCCCAGACATGACGCAGGACGAGCGCGCCCGGTTCAACGCTTCGCTTCGTCAAGAGCTCGAGCAGCTGACCGGGTCGTTGGCCGACAGCGCTGAGAAAGAGCAGGCCTTGAACGCCGCGCACTGGCCGATCCGCGACCTTGGCGTGCAACAGGTGTTCGATGCGCTTCTATTGCGCGTCCCGGACAGGTTGGAGGCAGTGCCGACTGACGTGGTTGCGCGCTGTGACGGATATGCCCTGACCGAGACGCTTGCCCATGTCGCTGAGGCGCTCTCGTCCCGTCCCGGCTATGATCGCCTTACCCTGTCAGCCGAAAGGGCGGACCATGAGGTTCGCCTCAATCTCGGCTGGCGCGGCCCGACGCTGGCACTGGGCGATCTGGAGGATTGGCTGTCGCAGCCGATCGCCGCCGCCTATGGCGACTATACCGGCCGCGACGCGCTGACCGCCCATCGCAGCGACGCCTGGGTCGAATCTGTCGAGGGCGGTGCACGGATCGTGCTGCCACTGCCTGCTGCCGGCGCGCGCGACCGGCTGCGCGCGCCCGGCCTCTTGCAGTTCTACGACTTCGGCCTGCCGGCACATGCCGATCCGGATCTCGGGCCGCGACGTCTGTCGGACCTGGCCTTCACGGTTTTCGACACCGAGACAACCGGTCTCGACCCGAACCGCGACGAGGTGGTGCAGATTGCCGGGATACGCATCGTCGGCGGCCGCCTGCTCAGGGACGAGGTGTTCGACCGGCTGGTCAATCCGGGCCGAGCGATTCCTGCCACGGCCAACGAGATCCACGGCATCAGCGACGAAATGGTGGCCGGCGCGCCGGGTTTCGAAACGGTCGCCGATGAGTTCCTGCGCTTCGCCGAGGGCTCGGTCCTTGTCGCGCACCATGCGGCGTTCGACATGGCCTTTCTGCACCGCCGGGCACGGCAGGCCGGAGACACGCTCTCGGTTCCCGTCCTGTGCACCGCGCTCCTGTCCTCGCGGCTCTTTTCGCACAGCGGCGACCATACGCTGGACGGGCTGGCCGCGCGGTGCGGGGTCGAGATCGAGGCGGCGCTGAGGCATACGGCGCTGGGTGATTCCGTGGCCACGGCTGAGGTCTTCCTGAAACTGATCCCCTTGCTTGAAGCCCGCGCCATCGACACCCTGGACGCGTCCTTGACCTGGCAAAGTGCGGGTTGAGGGCTCAATTTTCCGCGCGCGGACAGATGGCCAAGTTATTGAAAAAAAATAATTACAGCCTCCGGCGTTCAGGCTTTCTTGAGCCCCTTCCGGGTCAGATCGCGTGGCAGCAATGCCCCGGATCTCGACTGTTGATGTCGCCCGAAGCGGATAGACGGTCAGGATGCCACCCCTTCCGAAGGAGTTGACCTCCCGAATTCGGGAGTTTCGCCGCCTTGCAGCACTCCTGATGTTGCGTTCCCGGCCATTGGTTCGGATCTTCCGGGCCTTTCTTCAATGTTCTGGCCCAATTGCGTTCCGAAGTCTCAAGCCCTTGCCCATCGCACAGCAGAAACGCGGTGCTTCCGCAGGTTGTAATGGCGCGCAGCGGACTTGCAATTCCGGCGCGAATTCCCTAAATCACTCCCCGAGAGGTTGGCGCGGGCGAACGCCTCGCCAACCCGGTCAGGTCCGGAAGGAAGCAGCCGTAACGAGACTCGTTTGGGTCGCTGTCCAGCCTCTCACCCGACACGCACGCCAGGATTGGAGGGCGAAGATGATTGTGATTTCACCCTGCCGGGCATGTGGTTCCGTCGCCTAAGATCGCCATTTCCGCAAGCCCGACGACCCGATCCGCCATGCCGGGAGCATGGTGCGGTCCCGTTTGTTCCATAAAGGCCTGCCCCCGATGACCTTCTCCCTCGCCGAGCTCGGCTGGACCCCATTCTATCAATCGCAACTGACGCTGGAGGAATGCGAAAGCCACCAGCAGCTGCGCGTCACCGAAATGCACCGCAACGCGCTTGACACGCTTGGACCGGACGGGCCGAGACGCGTGCCGATGACCCACGGCCTCGCCGAAGAGGGCGTTGCCGTCGGCGACTGGATCCTGATCGCAAAGGCCAGCGGCCATCCCGACAGGGTGCTGAATCGCAGGAGCCTGCTGCAGCGTCGCGCCGCCGGGTCCGAGCCCTCGGCGCAACTGATCGCGGCCAATATCGACACGCTCTTCATCACCACCTCCTGCAATGCCGATTTCAACCCGGCGCGGCTGGAGCGCTATCTGGCGCTGGCCCTGCAGGCCGGCGTCGACCCGGTCATCGTTTTGACCAAGACCGATCTTGCGGATGATCCCGATGACTACCGCCGCCGCGCCGAGGCAATCATGCGCGGCGTTCTGGTCGAGTTGGTCAACGCCAAGTCTGCCGACGCGGCGGACAGACTTGCGCCCTATTGCGCCAAGGGTCGCACCGTCGCGCTTCTGGGTTCCTCGGGTGTCGGCAAATCCACCCTGACCAACGCGCTGACCGGCGACGAGGCTGTGACGCAGGAAATCCGCGAGGATGATGCGAAGGGCCGCCACACGACCACCGCACGTTCGATGCACCGCACGGCGGCTGGCGGCTGGCTGATCGACACGCCGGGCATCCGCGAATTGCGCCTGTTCGATGCCGGTGAGGGGCTGGACGAGGTGTTCGAGGATATCGTCGATCTCGCGGCCCGCTGCAGGTTCAGCGACTGCGCGCATGAGACCGAACCCGGCTGCGCCGTGCAGGCGGAGATCGCCGCGGGCGAGCTCGACCCGGCGCGCCTGAAACGCTGGCAAAAGCTCATGCGCGAGGATCTGCACAACAGCGAAAGCGTCGCCGAGCATCGTGCCCGGTCGCGCGGCCTGCAGAAAATGTATCGCGAGGGTCAGAAACGCGGCAGGGCAAAGCGCGGCGGATAGGCCGCTGGTCCCTCAGGCGTGACCAAACCGGGCCCAGATAGCCACGCCGATCAGCGCCAGCACGAGCGCGAACGCCATGCCGAGCGGCAACACGCTGATCCGCCGAATGCCGGATCGTCGCGGAAGGCCGCGGGCCATCCCCCATAGTGCCAGAGCTATCATGCCCGCGATGCCCTGCCAGCCGAGAAACCCTGTCAGCCGGTCCAGCCCGCCGGCCGACCGCGCCTCTGCCGGTTCGGCGATCAGGGGCACAAGCGAATAGCCCCAGGCCGCCGCCCACATGGCAAACAGGGCCATCAACATGAACACCCGACTATCGTCCCGCGTTTCGACCAATCCGACCGCTCCTGCCACAGACCCGAAACCTAGTTGCCCCCTGTTGCCCTTGCAAGATGACCGCCCTCGTATTTGGCTGGCCGCCGGGCTAATCTGTGCCCATGACCGACGGAGACAAGATGGCCAAGGATCGCACGGAATGGGCCGAAGACCGTACCGTTCTGGCCAATGAGCGTACCTTTTCCTCGTGGATGGGGACCGGGCTGGGGGCGATCGGCGTGGCTATCGGCCTGAAGGCCGTGTTCGGCGCGTTCGAGCCGACATGGGTCGCCAAGTCGGTGGCCTCGGTCTTTCTGGCGACCGCGATCGTGATCTTCTGGGCGGCGCGGGAACAGGCCTGCAAGACATTGGCGCGGCTTTCCTCCAGAGACGCCGAACCGATGCCGACCCGCAACTTCACCCGGCTGGCGTCGATCATGACCTTTGCCGCGCTGGCCACCGGGGTCGTGCTCTGGTCGCTCTGACCGCAATGCGGTGGACGCGCCGCGCGCCCCGCACTAGGCTTTGCGCTCAACGCGAATCCGAAAGTCCCGATGACAGACACGCCCGCACCCAATTACCAGGTTCTGGCCCGCAAATACCGGCCTGAGACCTTTGCCGATCTCGTCGGCCAGGACGCGATGGTGCGCACGCTGAAAAACGCCTTTGCCGCCGACCGGATCGCGCAGGCATTCATCATGACCGGCATCCGCGGCACCGGCAAAACCACCACTGCGCGGATCATCGCCAAGGGCATGAACTGCATCGGCCCTGACGGCACAGGCGGCCCCACCACCGACCCCTGCGGCACCTGTGAACATTGCGTGGCCATCGCCGAAGGCCGCCATGTCGACGTGATGGAGATGGATGCGGCCAGCCGCACCGGGGTGAACGATATCCGCGAAATCATCGACTCGGTGCATTACCGGGCGGCTTCCGCGCGCTACAAGATCTACATCATCGACGAAGTTCACATGCTGTCGACCAGCGCTTTCAACGCGCTCTTGAAGACGCTGGAAGAACCGCCAGCCCATGTGAAGTTCATCTTCGCCACGACCGAGATCCGCAAGGTGCCGGTCACGGTCCTGTCGCGCTGCCAGCGCTTCGATCTGCGGCGAATCGAGCCCGAAGTGATGCTGGATCTGCTGAAAAAGATCGCAAGCGCGGAAGGCGGGCAGATCAGCGACGAGGCACTGGCGCTGATCACCCGCGCGGCGGAGGGGTCGGCCCGCGACGCGACTTCGCTTCTGGATCAGGCGCTGAGCCACGGCGCCGGTGAAACCACCGCCGAACAGGTGCGGGCGATGCTCGGGCTTGCCGATCGCGGCCGGGTGATTGACCTCTTCGACATGATCATGCAGGGCGACGCTGCGGGCGCGCTGAATGAGCTCGGATCGCAATATTCCGATGGGGCCGATCCGATGGCGGTGCTGCGGGATCTTGCCGAACTGACACATTGGGTGTCGGTCATCAAGATCACGCCCGAAGCCGCTGAGGACCCGACGATCAACCCCGACGAGCGGACCCGCGGCCGGGATCTGGCGGAGCGGCTGCCGATGCGGGCGATGACGCGGATGTGGCAGATGCTTCTGAAGGCGCTGGAAGAGGTGGCGGCCGCCCCGAATGCGATGATGGCCGCCGAAATGGCGGTGATCCGGCTGACGCATGTCGCGGATCTGCCCTCCCCGGAAGATCTGGTGCGCAAGCTGCAGAACTCGCCGCCGCCCCCGGGGGGAGGGGGAGGCGCGCGCGCGCAACAGGGTGGTGGTTCGGCGGGCCCCGCGGCCTCGCAATCGCGGAGCACCCAACCGGCCGAGGGGCCGACGGGGCACGGCGCCGCAACGGCAATGGCGCTTGCGCCCGAACATGCGCTGGCGCGTTACGCCACGTTCGAGCAGGTCGTTGCCCTCATTCGTCACAATCGCGATGTCAAACTTTTGGTCGAGATCGAGACCTGCCTGCGGCTGGCCCGCTATTCGCCGGGGCGCATCGAGTTCGTACCGACCGAGGATGCGCCCGCCGATCTTGCGCAGCGGCTTGGCGCTCGTCTGCAGGGCTGGACCGGCGTGCGCTGGGGCGTCAGCCTCGTCAACGAGGGTGGCGGCAGGACCATCGCTGAGGTGCGGGATGCCGACCGTTTGAAGGCCGAGGCGAAGGCGCGCGAGCATCCCCTGGTGGCGGCGGTATTTCAGGCGTTCCCGGACGCGAAGATAACCGAGATCCGCACCCCGCAGGAAATCGCCGCCGAAGCCGCGGTCGAGGCGCTGCCCGAGGTCGACGATGAATGGGATCCGTTCGAGCTGGACTGAGGGTTCAGGCCCTTGTGCGCCGTCCCGGGCCTACGTATCTAGGGGTCAACCGACCTTACCGATTGGAGAATGACATGCTGAAAGGCCTCGGCGGCCTTGGCGACATGGCCAAGATGATGAAAGCCGCGCAGGAAATGCAGACCAAGATGGCGGCCTTGCAGGAAGAAATGCACAACCTCAAGGTTACCGGCGAATCCGGGGCCGGGCTGGTCAAGGCGGTCGCGACGGCCAAGGGCGAACTGGTTTCGCTGGATATCGACCCGTCGATCTTCAATGCCGACGAGAAGGAAGTGGTCGAGGATCTGATCCTCGCCGCGATCAAGGACGCCCAGGCCAAGGGCACCGAACGCGCGCAGAAGGAAATGAGCAAGCTGACCGAAGGCATGGGACTGCCGCCGGACATGAAGCTGCCGTTCTAGGTCGCCCCTTGTCGGACGCCACCCGCGACATCGAAACGCTGATCGGGATGATGGCGAAGCTGCCGGGGCTCGGGCCACGCTCGGCCCGGCGCGCGGTCCTGCATCTGATCAAGAAGCGCGGGCTGCTGATGACACCGCTCGCCGATGCGATGCATCAGGTGGCTGCCAGTGCCCGCGAATGCCTGAATTGCGGCAATATCGGCACCACCGACATCTGCGATATCTGCGCCTCTGAAAAGCGCGCGACCGGCGAGCTTTGCATCGTCGAGGATGTCGCCGACCTCTGGGCGATGGAGCGCGGTCAGGCATTCAGGGGGCGTTATCATGTTCTTGGCGGCACCTTGTCTGCGCTCGATGCGATCGGTCCGGATGAATTGCGGATCCCGAAACTGCGCGATCGGATCGAGTCCGAGGGCATTACCGAGGTGATCCTCGCGCTGAACGCCACCGTCGATGGCCAGACCACCGCGCATTATATCGCCGACGAGCTGGAGGGGCGGGTCACGGTGACCTCGCTTGCCCAGGGTGTACCGATCGGCGGAGAGCTGGACTATCTCGATGATGGCACGATTTCCGCTGCCCTGAAGGCGCGCAAATCGTTCTGAGGCGGCGTCGGGCGGGATCAGAGACGCGCTACTGCCTTTGCCTTTCGGACGACTCGCTGCCACCCGCAGGGATCGTCTCGAACCAGCGGCACCAGAACGGCACGCTCTCCCTTGGGTAAAAACTTCGTGAGTTCGCGAGCCCCGAAAGATCTACACTCGATTTGCCAAGCTCTGGCGGTTATGTGCCGGGTCAACACCAAATCACGAGGCAGACCATGCATAATGACAAATCAGGCAGACGGCAATTTCTGACCTTCGGAGCCGCCGCATTGCTGCCGCTTGCGGCACCGCAGATCCTGCGTGCCCAGGCGCTCGACCCCGAGGAACTCGTCGATAACGATTTCCGCCGCAACGCGTCGAGTTTCACCACCCAGAACTGGCAGGATCATTTCGAGACCCTTGGCGTCGCGACAATCGTGGCGGACATCACGTCGCGCGCTCTTCATTACTGGAATGCCGACGGGACGGATTACCGCATCTACCCGACCTCGGTGCCCCTGACCGAAAGCCTGACGCGGCGCGGCTACGCCAAGGTCGTGCGCAAGAAGGTCGGTCCCGACTGGACGCCGACGCCGGACATGCTGGAACGCGACTCGAGCCTACATTACATGCCGCCGGGACCCGGCAACCCGCTTGGGACCCATGCAATGTATCTCGACTGGCCCGCCTATCTGATCCACGGCACCCACGACACCCGCAAGATCGGCCGCCGCTCGTCTTCGGGCTGCATTGGGCTTTACAACGAGAAGATCGCCGAGCTCTTTGAGATCACGCCGGTCGGCACACAGGTCCGGCTGATCTGATCCGGGTCTGACCCGCGCAACGAAAAACCCCGGCCGAAAGAGGCCGGGGTTTCGATTCTCGGACGCGATGGACCGGGATCAATCCTCGTCGTCATTCCCGGCATCATCGGGAAGGTTGAAGAAACTGTCCGCATCGACCGGCAAATCCCGGTCATCATCCTCGTCATCATC
>JBFKFZ010000086.1:0-11222 GCA_041633555.1 Paracoccaceae bacterium
CCCGGACCGGACCTTCAACCACCTCTCAAGATGCTGCATCGCGGCCCGTCATTGCCGCCATTCGCTGCAAACGCGAAATTCAAGGGCGGCGAACTCACACTGTGCGGGCCTTCCTGCCATTCGCCGCAGCTGCAAAACTTGGGAGTACTCGCGAGACGACCCGCAGGTCGGACGGTTTGCGAACATTAGCCGCGCGCGCAATCGTGCCGGGGTGAATGGACGCAATCGGACATTCAAGACAATTTGTACTGATCGTTCGATCGGGACATGCCAAATCACTCTCACCGAGGAATTGGGACGCTTGCGCTAGGGAACCGTGCTCTTCGATTCTGGATAGAATAGATTCTACCGTGAACCTCCACTTTGGCATTCCCCACGGCGCCGGGCCAGCTTTCCTGACAGGTAGACGACAGCTTTGGCCCCTAAAAGGCGCATTGATTGGCGCGGCCAGGAGCCGCGGACTTTTAGGAGGAGTCAAATGCAGATTACCGGATTGTTGCACGGGTCCCGACTTTTGAAGCACGTGGAATTCCCGTGTTCGGCGGTGCTGGGGCCGGGTGCGAGCGAAGATGAAATCCAAGCCTTCATCGAAACGCACGGGCTGGTGTTCGTCAAACCGATCTTCAAGGGTGCCATCGGCAAGAAGGGCAAAGCGGGTCTTGTCGGCATGGTGCGCGACCTGAAATCCGCGCTGGCCGAGAAGGAGCGGCTATATTTCGCCGAGCACAAGCACGGCAATGTCACCGCCAAGGCCAACGGCGTCACGTTCGAGGCCGGGGTGCCGGCCGAGCACGAGGTCTATTTCTCGATCACCGATGACAGCCACTTCCGCGCGCCGACGATGACGCTGACCCATCGCGGCGGGGTCGACATCGAAGAGCTGGGCAAGGACGAAATTGCCACGGTGCCATTCGACGCGCTGACCGGGCTGAAGGCCTTTGTCGTCGCCAACGCGCTGACCGACATCGGCGCGCCCAAGGAGATCATCTCGCCGCTGGTGCAGCAGCTGCCAAAGCTCTGGGAACTGATGCACCATTACGGCATGACCACACTGGAGCTGAACCCGATCCGCATGCGCCCTGGCAGGAACGGCCGCCTGACGCCCGTGGCCTGCGATTTCAAATGCGGGTTCGACCGCGACGACCCGCGGGTGGCACGGCTTGGCCTGCCGGATCAGTTGTTCGCCTCCGATATCTCGGCCTTCGAGCAGGAGGTCAACCAGCTGCGCACCCACCAGGGGCAGTCCGACGTCTTTGTCATCAACGAAAAGGGCACCATTCTTGCGCCCACATTTGGTGGCGGTGCCAACAGCCTGGTGACCGAAGTGTTGGGCAATGCCGCGATCATTTCCTCGGATTTTGGGGGCAACCCGCCTTATGAGAAGATGAAATCTGTGGCCTCGATCTGCTACAAGCACTTCCTCGACCAGACCAACGTGCTCTTCATCATCGGCGGCAAATCGAACAACACCGACATCATGGAAACCTTCCGGGGCATGGGTGACGCGCTGCGCGAACATTTCGCCACGCGCGGGCCGGTGCCGCTTTATGTCGTGGTCGGGCGTGGCGGCCCCAACCTGGTGCGCGGTTTCGGCAACCTGGCCGATACGCTCGACAGCCTCGGGCTGCCCTACCGGTTCTTCGGCTTCGACAGCGCCATTTCCGAGGTCGTGAACTACGCCAAGAACGTCGACCAATGGATGCGCGATGGCGGACGCGACGAGATCGCGCGCCATCTTGGCATTTCGGCCGCGGCCTGAGAGGAGGAAAGACAATGAACAAGCAAGGTATCCAGGGCTTTCCCTATTACCTCGGCGCCAATTCGCTGGCCGACATCGCCACGCCCGATGACAAGGTTTGCGTTCTCAACATCATGGGCGGTGAATCCCGCCAGGTCACGCCGACCAGCCACGCCTTTTCCGGCGGCAACGTGGTCTTCGGCACCGCACCGGGCAAGGCGGGCAGCGTGCTGAAGACGCCGGTCGGCGACATCCCGGTTTACAACAACGTCCGCGAGGGGCTGGACGCCGGGCACGATTTCAACGTCGGCGTGGTCTACCTGCCGCCCTCGGGCGTGCGCGACGGGGTGGCCGAGCTGATCCGGGTGAACGACAGGCTCGAGAAGATCGTCATCATCACCGAGAAGATCGCCGTGCACGACGCCCGCGAGATCCGCGCCATGGCGCAGGCCAACTGCATCGACATCGTTGGCGGCAACTGTCTCGGTGTGGCCGACAGCTGGAACCGGGTGCGGATCGGCGGGGCGCTTGGCGGGGATCATCCAGAGGAATCGCTGCTGAAGGGCTCGGTCTCGATCTTCTCGAATTCGGGCGGCTTCACCACCACCATCGCCCAGTACCTCGCGACCGAGGGCTGGGGCACGACGACGCTGATCTCGTCGGGCAAGGATGTCTATATCCACTATGCCGCGCGCGATTTCGCCCATGCGCTTAGGAACGACGACCGCACCAAGGCGGCGGTTCTCTATGTCGAGCCGGGCGGCTATTACGAGCATGACGTGGATTTCGGCAAACCCGTCGTCGCCTGCGTGGTCGGCCGCTGGAAGTCGAAGCTCACCCGCGCGGTCGGTCATGCCGGCGCGATGGCCGGCACCGGAGACAAGGCCGAGGACAAGGAAAACTGGTTCATCGAGGCTTTCGGTGTCGATGGGCTCTATACTCCCGAAAACCCGATCGTGTCGAAATATGGTGCCGTGGTGACGAACATTGCCGACATTCCAGCGGCGTTGACGGCAGTCATGGAACTCAATGGCGAAAAGCCAGACTTTCCATCGACCGGCAGCCTGTCGCTGAAACCCTGGATGACCAATGATCGGGGTCTGAAGCTGCCGACCAATTTGGCGTTGCCGCCGGTCAAGCCAATGGCGCCCTATGACGTGCAGGTCGAGGCGTTGAGGGGTCAAGTTGGTGCCGTGGTCGCCCGCCAGACGATGAAGGACAAGTCCGGCGCTTCGGTGATGGACCCGAAAAGCCAGGTGACCAGCGTGCATGGCCATTCCGTGCTCGACCTGGCGCTTGAGCCTCTGGAGGCCAATTTCGCGCTGCCGCTTGTACATGAGATCGCCAATGAAAACGACCGCGCGCTCTTGGACGTGGCCGTTGCGGCTGAGGTCAACCTCGTGGGCGATCCGATCCTCGTCGCGGCGGATGCCGCGCGCGAGGCGGGGAACGCGCCCAACGCCGTCATGGCCTCGGCCGCGTCGATTGTCGGGCCGAAACGGGTGGAACGGGCACTGAGATGCACCGATATCCTGATCGAGCTGTTTGCCCATTCCGGGCTGGAGGACGGCAGTGACGAGGGTTTCGACACCTCCGGCATCACGCTGGACGAAGACGCCCGCACGCTGTTCCTGACCGGTCCCGAGGACAAGGACGACCCCCGCCCGGAGGCAATGCTTTCGGCGGTCACCGCGCGGGGCGGCAAGTCGGTCTTCCTGAAATTCCTCGGCGGCACGGGCGCAAGGCTCAACCGCGATGCGATCCTTGCGGCGATTGCGCTGACGATTTCCTGGGGGCCGTTGATGCGCAAGCGGATCACCAAGCTGACGGCGCGAACCCTGCCGTGGTACCTGCGGCTTTATGGCGTGATGGTTGGCGCGACGATCCCCGGGGAACATCACCAGTCCGGCTCGCTCTGTGGCATCCCTCGCAAAGAGCGGTTTTCGGAATGGACCATGGCCGATCTCTGCTTTCTGGCGATGACGGGCAAGAAACCGACGCCGGAAGAATCGCTGCCGCTGCAGATCCTAGTCGGGCTGTTGATTTCGAACGGTCCCGGCTCGATTTCGGCACAAGGTGCCAAGGGCGCTGTTGCCGCCGACGGGCCGCAAACGCCGGAGCGCGTGCAGATCAACAAGGCGATGCTCGGTTTCCTCAGCCATTGCGGCTACAGCCATGGCGGTAACGGCTTTGAAGGCATGGCGTTCCTGCTGGAAGAGTTCGAGGGCAAGGGGCTGACTGATCCGACCGATCCGGACCACGGGATCGATCTGAAGCATATGGCCCGCACCTTCGCGATGGACTACAAGCATGCCAAGGCCGAGGCCAAGGAGCTTGGATCAGAGGTGCGCGCGCTGCCGGGCGTCCACCACCCGATCTTCAAGGGCAAGCCGATCAACCATGACCCGCGCGAACAGTTCATTGCCGAGTTCATGAAACAGCGTGGCGATTACAATATCTTCCACGCCTTTTATCGCGAACTGGTGCAGGCGCTCTATAATGTCGGCGCGTCGCGCTACGTGTTCTGTGTCAATGTCGATGCGGTCATCGCGGCGCTGCTTCTGGCGCTGTTGTGGAAGGACTACCAGTCCGGCGAACTGAAAAAACGCGATCTGGAAAACGCCGCCTTCACGGTGTTCCTCTTTGGCCGCATGATCGGCTCCGCGGCGGAAATCGACGACCACCTGAACCGGGGGCGGAACATGGACACCCGCACACCCGCTTCGGCCTGCGCCCATGTCGTCTGATCCTTGTCCGCCGGAAGAGCAGCCGGTCATTCGTACGGTGGCGATGCCCGCCGACACCAACCCGGCGGGCGATATCTTCGGCGGCTGGCTGATGAGCCAGATGGACCTGGCGGCGGGCACCCTGGCGGCGCTGACGTCGAAGGGTCGCAGTGCCACGGTTGCCGTGGACGCGATGAAGTTCCATCGCCCGGTGAAGGTGGGCGACGAGGTGTCTCTCTATGCCTCGATCGAGGCGATGGGGCGCACGTCGATGCGGATTCACGTCGAGGCCTGGCGGCGCGAACGACACGACGAGATCAGCGAGCAGGTGACCGAGGCGACCTTCACGTTCGTCGCACTGGATGCGTCCGGTCGGCCGAGGCCGGTGGTCGAGAACTAGACCGGCGGTCGTGGTCATTCCGGCGATATGACCGCGCCTTCGGACTCTGACGGAAACGTCTCGCGCCAGCGTGCGACAAATTCCCGCCGCTTGTGTTGGTCCAGCCCAACCAATAGCGACGGCGTGAGCGCAATGGGCCGGAAGCTTGTTTCCGGGGATTCCGGCAGGCGCAGGGATGCAGGTGCCTCGTCGTCGGTGTTGACGATCAGATGCGCCGATGCCAGCGCCGACCGACCGGCCTCGGACAACAGAAAATCCAGAAACGCTCCGGCCAGGTCGGGTTCTACGGCGTGCGGGGGGATCAGGGCGGCGCGGGCCAGAACCAGCGTGTAATCATCGGGCGCCACGGCGACGATGTCCGGGTTCTCCTCGGCGCGGGCAAGGGCATAGGATCCAAGAACATTGTAGGCAACCAGGTACTCACCGCTGGCGACCCCATCGATGATTTCGGCGGAACAGCAGGTCGCGATCGCGCCGCTGCGTCCGAAGGCTTCGATCAGGCTGCCGAATGTCGTAGCCTGCTGCGCGTCGGCAAAGGCAAAGAGATAGCCCAGCCCCGAGGCCTCGATATCGTAGGTGGCGACCCGCCCACGAAACCGGCTGTTTTCGGGTCGCAGCAAGTCGATCAGGTCGAAACGCGAGCGCGGCACCTCTGCGTCGTCGATCAGGCGCCGGTTATAGACGATCACGGCGAGTTCGCGGGTAATGCCAAAGACCTCGTCGCGCCAGTTGGCGACCAGCGGCAGGCTGGCGGTGACCGGCGAGCGATGCGCCCTGGCGCAGCCGTCATTGGCAAGCTTCACCTGAAGGTCGACTGCGGAGCTGATCACCATGTCGGCCGCTCCGTCGCCTGACAGGCAATTCGCCGTCGTCACCTCGGACAGGTCGTTCGATCCCCATTGCTCATAGTCGATGCGCACCCCGTCGGCGCGATCGGCGAACATCTGAAGCACCGTGTCGAACCGGGCGATGTCGGTGGTGCCGCGCACAAGAAGCCGCGATTCGGGCCCCTCGGGCCCGTAGGATTTCGTTGCTTCGGGCTGGGGCTCTGCGCCTGCCATGCCCGCCAAAGTTATCGTCATCACGAGGCCGAGAAACGCTCTCATCCTGCACCCTCCTGAACCTTTGGCAGTTCCACAAGGACCTCGAACCGAGAGGGCGCGGGGCGCTGGAGGATCATGCGCCCGCCATGCGCCCGCGCCACGGCTTGCACGATCGACAGGCCCAGCCCGGCACTCGTCGAGGAGACGCCGGATTGTCTTGCAAAGCGCGAGCCCGCGTCCTCCCAAAGCTCTTCCGCCATGCCGTCGCCCCGGTCGCGCACACCGAGATGCAGGGCCGCGCCCTCCGCGCGCACGAAGACCGTAATCGGCGGCTTGCCATATGTTACGGCGTTGTTGATCAGGTTCTTGCAGGCCTCGACCAGCGACAGCGCATCGCCGTCGCAGATCGCCGGCGCCTCGGGCAGGTCGATCCGTACCACCTGATCCGCGCCGGCAAGAGTTCGATCGAATTGGTCGACTGCGTCGCTGGCGACAACGCGCAGGTCCACCGGCTTCAGATCGACGGCGTCGGCCCGGTGGATGATCATCGCGTGGTTCAAGAGCTGGTCGGTGAGGCGGCTGATGTTCTTCGAGCGGTCGTAGATCTTTTCAACGATCTGCAATTGCTCCTGCGGATCGGTGGCTTCGCGCGCGAGATCGGCCTGCGCCCGGAGCGCCGCAATCGGCGTGCGCAGCTGGTGCGATGCGTCGGCGATCAGCGTGCGCATGACCCGCAGCTGGCGGTCGATCCGTCCGATAAAGTGGTTCAAGGCCGCCACCAGGCTGGTAATCTCCTGCGGCACCTCGACATCGACCGGCGTCAGGTCGCGACTCGTGCGCACCGCGAAATCGCGCTCGATCCGGCGCAGGGGGCGCAAGGCGGAGATCACCGCCAGAACCGCGAGCCCAGAAATCACCAGCCCAGCCAGGGCCGCCGCCAGCAGCGCATTGCGCGTGATCTGCCAGGCAAGCTCCTGGCGGGCCTCGGTTGTCTGGCCGACGACGACATCCACAGCGCCCAGGAACGACCGCTCGGCGATCTGCCGTTTCACATGCACGAACCGTGCGGGGTCTCCTGCAAATGTGCCGCTAAAAAAGCCGCCGCCGCCCTCCGGCGGCACGAGGGAGCCGTAGCCAGTGACCAACTCGCCCCGATCATCGATGACGCCATAGACCACTCTGTCACGCGGCGCGAGAGACAGAAGCTCGAAGGCCGACACCGGAATGTCGACAATCACCTCGCCGCCGCGCAATGTCAGCGACCCGGCAATCTGGTTGGCGGCCCCGATGAGAAGGCGGTCAAAGGATTGCTGGGCGGCGCTGCGGCCATAGGCATAGGCGGCCAGCGAAACCGCCACGCCGCCGATGGCCAGAACAAGGACTAGCGCCACCCCAAGCCGAAAACTCAGGGATCTGGTCAGCCGCGATCCCCGTCGCGCCCTAGTCTTCATCGACCAGCTGATAGCCAAGCCCGCGCAGCGTCTTGATGGCAACCCGGCTCTCGCACAGCTTCTTGCGCAACCGGCCGATGTATAGCTCGACCGCATTCAGACTCACATCCTCGTCGTTGAACGAATACAGGCGTTCGAGCATTTTGTCCTTCGGCACCACGCGTTCGCGGTTCGCGAGCAGGATCTCCAGCACTTTGAACTCGCGCCGCGTCAGCGAAACCGGGCTGCCCTTGATTTCAACGGTAAGCCCCGCCGGGTCGAAAGTGATATCACCGAATTCAATCATCCCGGAGCGGTCCACATCCTGCCGCCGGATCATGGCCCGTACGCGGGCGTGCAATTCGCGCAGATCGAAGGGTTTGATCAGGTAGTCATCCGCCCCTTTATCAAGCGCCGCGACGCGGTCCTCAATGTCGGAGCGTGCGGTCAACATCAGCACCGGCGTCGGTTTGCCGCGATTGCGGAGGCTTCCGAGAATGTCCGTACCGAACCCGTCGGGCAGGCCGATATCCAGGATGATGACGTCATAATCCTGTACCGACAAAGCGCTTTCGGCCTCTTCGACCGAGGCCACATGGTCAACCGCATCGCCGCGGTGTCCGAAGCTCAAAACGATGGCATCTGCGACATCCACGGTATCTTCGACCAGAAGCAGACGCATATCCGTTCTTACCTCCCCGCTTTCAGCATCCGACAAAATCGACAAAAAAGCCAGTGACTGCAGTTTGGCCGGCATCTGTTCGGCTGAACTGACAGGTTCGCGACAGTTTAAGGACGTAAAGCGGTGGTCATCGAAAAACGAACGGCATGAATGGAGGAGATTATGCTAACACTCAAGATGACCCGACGCGTGGCGCTGGCTGCGGCTGCGGCTTTCGCATTTACCGGACCAACCTTGGCGGGCGGGCACCAGGTTTTGGACAGCGTGCACTTCCTGATTCCCGGCGGTGCCGGTGGCGGCTGGGACGGCACGGCGCGTGGTACCGGTGAGGCACTGACCGAAGCAGGCCTCGCGGGCACCGCGTCTTATGAGAACATGTCGGGCGGCGGCGGCGGTAAGGCCATCGGCTATCTGATCGAGAACGCCGACAGCAACCACGGCACCCTGATGGTCAACTCGACCCCGATCATCATCCGCTCGCTGACCGGCGTCTTCCCGCAGAACTTCCGCGACCTGACGCTCGTGGCCGGCACCATCGGCGATTATGCTGCTCTGGTCGTAAACGCCGACAGCGACATCGAAGACATGGCCGGTCTGCTGGCCGCTTATGACGCCGATCCGAACGCCACGGCAATCGGCGGCGGTTCGGTCCCCGGAGGGCTCGACCACCTGGTTGCGGCGATGGTGATGGAAGCGGCTGGCAAGGACCCGCTGCAGGTCAAGTACATCCCCTATGACGCGGGAGGCAAGGCCATGGCGGCGCTGCTCTCGGGCGAAATCGCGGCCCTGTCGACCGGTTTCTCCGAAGCGGTGGCGCTGGCCGAAGCCGGTGAAGTCAAGATCATCGGCGTGACCTCGGACGAGCGCGTACCGGCCTATGAGGACGCACCGACGCTGAAGGAACAGGGCATCGACACCACCTTCGTCAACTGGCGCGGCTTCTTTGGTGCCCCGGGCCTGCCCGAAGACAAGGTGGCCATCTACCAGGACGCCATCGCCAAAATGTACGACACCCCGGAATGGGAAACCGTGCGCGCGCGTAACGGCTGGGTCAACATCCACAACTCGGGCGATGACTTCAGAGCCTTCCTGGAAGAGCAGGAAAGGGTCATCGGCGACCTGATGAAGAAGCTCGGTTTTCTCTAAGGCCGTATCTATCAAGACCGGCGTCGGCTGTTCAGGAGGGGCAGCCGTCGCTTCACTTCAATGGGAGGAACTTTGCATGGCCCTGGATCGCTGGATCGCCTTCGTTATCCTTTGCGTCGCGCTCGCCTATGCCTACGCCGCATTCTTCACAATGGACCAGCTGTTGCCGCCGTTCATGCAGCGTAACCCGATCTGGCCCAGCACCTTTCCCAAGGTCCTGTCGGTTCTGGCTATCCTGACCTCGCTGGTTATCCTCTTCGGGCTGGAAAAGGCCGTCGCGGAGGACAAGGAGCCCGAGATCGATTACCGCCGTCTGGGCGATTATCACCTCTGGCAGGCGCTGGCGCTGCTGGGGCTGATGGTGGCCTATGCGCTGCTGCTGCGCCCCGCCGGGTTCCTGCTGTCGACCGTTGGCTTCCTGACCATCGGCGCGGCGATCCTGGGCGAACGCAAGTTTCATATCCTGCTGCCCGTCGCCCTCACCGCCACCGGTGTCGTCTGGTATCTTGTCGAGCAGGTCCTGGGCATATTCCTGCGCCCGCTTCCGTTTTTCATCTGAGGGGTTTTACAGATGCTTGAAGGACTTCTCATCGGCCTGCAGACGGCCCTTTCCATTCAAAACCTGCTGATGGTGATCGCCGGCTGCCTGATCGGCACGTTCATCGGCATGCTGCCGGGCCTCGGGCCGATGTCGATCATCGCCATCATGATCCCGGTCGCCATCTCGATGGGCGATCCCTCGGCGGCGTTGATCCTGCTTGCGGGCGTCTATTACGGTGCCATTTTCGGCGGCTCAACCTCGTCGATCCTGCTCAATGCGCCCGGCGTGGCGGGCACGGTCGCCAGTGCGTTCGACGGCTATCCCATGGCGCGCAAGGGCCAGGCCGGCAAGGCGCTGACCATTGCCGCCATCGCCAGCTTCGCGGGCGGCACGATCGGTGCGCTCTTGCTGATGATCTTCGCCCCGGCGTTGTCCTCGGTGGCGCTCCTGTTCCACTCGGCCGAATATTTCGCGCTGATGGTGGTGGGCCTTTCGGCCATCGCGGCCTTCGCGGGCACCGGCCAGGTGGCCAAGGCGCTGCTAATGACCATCCTCGGCCTGATCATGGCGACCGTGGGCGAAGGCGCGCTCTTCAACCTGCCGCGCTTCACCATGGGCATCATGGATCTGCAATCGGGCTTCGGCTTTGTCACTCTAGCCATGGCGATGTTCGCCCTGCCCGAAGCGCTGTTTCTCGTACTCAAGAAGCGCGAGATGAGCGAAGACGGTGGAAGGATCACCGAGTTGCGCATCACGCGCCAAGAGGCCAGGTCCATTGCGCCGGTGATCGGACGGCAATCGCTGCAGGGCTTCTTCATCGGGGTTCTGCCGGGCGCCGGGGCGACGATTGCCTCCTTCCTCGGCTACGCCGTCGAGCGCAATATCGCCTCGAAGGAAGAGCAGGAGGAATTCGGCAAGGGTTCGATCAAGGGTCTGGCCGCGCCGGAGAGTGCCAACAACGCCGCCTGTACCGGGTCGTTCGTGCCGCTCCTGACGCTGGGCATTCCGGGTTCGGGCACCACGGCAATTCTGCTGGGCGCGCTGATCGCGCTCAACGTCACCCCCGGCCCGCGCCTGATGATCGACGAGCCACAGGTGTTCTGGGCCGTCATCATGTCGATGTTCATCGGCAATCTGGTGCTTCTGGTGCTGAACCTGCCGCTGATCCCCTATATCGCCAAGGTCCTATCGATCCCGCGCAACTACCTGATCCCGTTCATCCTGTTCTTCACCCTGATGGGGGCCTACATCGGCCAGAACAATGCCACGGAACTCCTGATTCTCGTGGGCTTCGGGGTGTGTGCGACCGCGCTGAAATTCGCCGATTACCCGCTGGCACCGCTACTGATCGGATTCATCCTCGGCGGGATGATGGAGAACAACTTCGCCCGCTCGATGCAGCTTTATGACGGCATGGGCTTCATCATCGACCGCCCGATGACCCTGGCGCTCCTGGTGATCGCGGCTCTGCTGGTGGTCGTGCCCAGTTACCGCGCGCGGCGTGCGGCAGCCCGCG
>JBFKFZ010000087.1:0-10726 GCA_041633555.1 Paracoccaceae bacterium
TAGCCATCGCCACCAGTGTCTTATTGTGACCCGCGCGCGCAAGCAGGTCTTGTGCCCATTTGGCGCGCGGATCACTGCGGACGGCAATCCTGATCAGGACTGACCTCGCACCGTGGATGAGCTGGCGGCGCAAGTATTGGTTGTTTCGATGATCCAATCCGCTCCTGCATTCAGTCTGAGCTTCACGAAGCTGCTTGCTGTTCAGGTCCAGCAATACAGGGCACATATCGAATTGCTGGCGATCCCGTCTGCGAAAGAACGCATTCTGGCTGCCGTCCAGGCGGGATATTTCGATGCGACGGTGACTGAACCGGCGACCCGCATCAACCTAAGCCATGAAGCCTGTTATCGCGCATTTCGGCAATTGTGCGTAGACGGGCGCATGATCCGCAAGGGGCGTGGACGATTCGTGCTCGCATGACTCTCGGTTTCTCAACTATTTCGATAGCTGCGGTTGGCCACGTCACCTTTGATCCCGGCTACATCTGAGAAAGCTGAATTCTTCCACAGCGCCGAAGGGATGACTGTGGCTTCCGCCGAACTGAAGCGGTGGAAGCCTTTCGGAATTGCTGACGAAATGAGCGGTTCACAGCGCGGATCATCCCGCTCTGACGTCCAGCTCGGTCATCATGCCTGTCGCCATATGAGCCATGTGATGACAGTGCAGCATCCAGGGCGCGGCCTCGCCTGCGTCGAAGGCAACCGTCACCATCCCCATCGGGGGAACGTGAATTGTGTCGCGCAGCGCGCCAGCGATCCGCTGGCCGTTGACGTCCACGACCTGAATAACATGGCCGTGCAGGTGCATCGGATGGGCCATGCTTGACATGTTGTGGAACATCAACTCGACCCGCTCGCCAGCGAGCGCCGCGACAGGCGTGTGGTTTCCCCACAGCTGGCCATTGATGGTCCACCGGTAGGGCATCATGTCGCCGCCCAGCATGACCATGTGGGTGCGATCGGCCGTGCGCTGCGCCAGAGGATGCAGGGCGCGCAGCGCCAGTTCCTGCGCAGTGTCGCCGGAATAGGCCGGGTGCGGCGCGTCCGACAGGCCCGCGACACGGCGCACCTCGGCTCCTGCCGGGGCGAGGATCAGGCCGGTACGCTGCGGAGCCCCTTCGCGCAATGCCAGCACCGGCAGGGCCGATCCGTCCGCCGGCATCGTCAGTTCAATGTCGAGCCGCTGCCCTTGCGCCATTCCGAAACGGCTGCCCGCCACCGGCTCGACGGGGTCGCCATCGACCGCGACAAGGGTCGCGGCATGGCCACCGAGGTCGATCCAGAAGGCGGTCATCGATGCCGCGTTGATGACACGCAGGAGGATCTTGCCGCCACGCTCGACGTGAATGATTTCGGGGTCGTCAAGGGTTCGATCGTTGACGAGGTATGCGTCGAACTCGTAGTCGTTCAGGTCCATCGCCATGCGATCGCCGCGACCACCGTGCTGCATTAGCGCGGGCTCTGGCAGCGGCAGGGGATCGGCGCTGTGGTGGCCGATGATGCGTCGTGGGAAGGGTTCGGTGACGTGGCTGCCCTCTTGCACCTCGCCATGGGGCATCGCCATGCCCGAGGTGATCTCGGCCAGCACCTCCTCGCCCGGCTTGAAGCTGAAATCGTGCAGAAACATGACCACCTCCTGCCGATCCGCGCGCAGATCGGCCTGGCTGCGGATGATGAGCGGCGCGGCGAGCAGGTCGATCTCTTGCGCGGGGACGTGCGAGTGCATCCAGAACGTGCCCGCGCGCGGCGCGAAGTCGAAGGCGCGGCGGGCGGTGGGGGCGAGCATCGGGTTGGTGTTCGAGACGCCGTCCTGCGCATTTGGCGGGATCTGCCCGTGCCAGTGCACGATGGTTTCCACGTCGAGATCATTGCCGAGTTCGACATGAAAGCGCTGACCGGGATCGAGCGTCAGCCCGAGGCGGCCCTTGTCATCGACAAGTCCCATCACGCTGGCGGCCCGGCCGCCGACCTCGATCGTGCGGCGCGCCGCGCGCAAAACAAGGGGGGCGGAGATGGTCTGGGCCAGGACCGGCCTGGCCGGGGTGAGCCCGGTGCAGGCGACGGCGGCGCAGCTTGTCAGGAAAGCGCGGCGCGAGAATTGGGTCATTTCCAGGTCCCTCCCAGTTTCAAAGGTCCAGCCTGCGCAGGCGCAGAGCATTCGCGATGACGGAGACCGAGGACATCGACATGGCCGCGGCGGCGATCATCGGCGACAGAAGAACGTCGAAGACCGGGTAGAGCACACCGGCGGCGATCGGCACCCCGGCCGCATTGTAGATGAAGGCGAAGAACAGGTTCTGCCTGATGTTGCGAAGCGTCGCCTTGGCCAGCTTGCGGGCGCGCACGATCCCGGTCAGGTCGCCGCCCAGAAGCGTCAGGCCGGCGCTTTCCACCGCCACGTCGGCGCCGGTGCCCATCGCGATGCCGACATCGGCGGCGGCCAGCGCCGGGGCGTCGTTGACCCCGTCGCCTGCCATCGCCACGGCGTGACCCTGCGCCCGCAACTCGTCGATCAGCGACTTCTTGTCGGCCGGCAGCACCCCGGCGCGAACTTCGTCGATGCCGAGGCGCGCCGCGACGGCTTCGGCGGTGCGCTGGTTGTCGCCGGTGGCCATGATGACCCGCAGGCCCTGGTCATGCAGCGCGCGGATCGCGGCCTCTGTCGTCGCCTTGATCGGATCGGCGACCGCGACCAGCCCGGCCAGTTTCCCGTCCACCGCCACGAACATGGCTGTCTTGCCCTCTGCGCGCAGCGTGTCGGCCGTGGACTCTGCCGCGCCCGTATAGATTGAGGCGGCCTGCATCAGGACGGCGTTGCCCATCTCGACCCGCCGGTCCCCGACGCGGCCGGTGACGCCCTTGCCGGTCACGGCTTCGAAATCCTCGGACTTGCCGACCGTGACGCCGCGCGTCTTGGCACCTGCAACGATGGCCTCGGCCAGCGGATGTTCCGAGCCGCGTTCGAGCGCGGCGGCGAGCGCCAGCACCTCGTCCTCGGCCAGATCGCCCAAGGCCACAACGTCGGTCAGCTTCGGCTTGCCTTCGGTCAGAGTTCCGGTCTTGTCGACCACTAGCGTATCGACCCGCGCCATGCGCTCGAGCGCTTCGGCGTCCTTGATCAGCACACCGGCCTGCGCGCCCCGGCCCGCGGCCGTAGTGATCGAGATCGGTGTGGCGAGGCCAAGCGCACAGGGACAGGCAATGATCAGCACCGAGACCGCCGAGGCGACGGCAAAGACCAGCGCCGGGTTCGGGGCAAGGAGCAGCCAGACGATGAAGGCTGCAATCGCAATCAGCACGACCGTCGGTACGAAGATCGATGACACCTTGTCGGCCAGCCCCTGAATCGGCGCACGCGAGCGGCGGGCACCTGCGACCATCTCGACAATCTGCGCCAGCACCGTGTCGGCGCCCACCTGCGTCGCACGGATCGCTAGCGTGCCGTTCTTGTTGATCGTGCCGCCGGTCACTCGGTCGCCTTCGACCTTTTCGACCGGCACCGGTTCGCCGGTCAGCATACTTTCATCAACCGACGAGCGGCCCTCGACCACTTCGCCGTCGACCGGCACGGCGTCGCCCGGACGCACGCGCAAGAGATCGCCCTCGACGATGTTCTCCAGTGGCGCGTCGTATTCGCTGCCGTCCTGCAGGATGCGGCGTGCGGTCTTGGGCGCGAAATCCATCAGCGCCCGGATCGCGTCGCCGGTGCGTTCGCGGGCGCGCAATTCCAGCACTTGGCCGACGAAGATCAGCGTCACAATGACGACCGCCGCCTCGTAATAGGTACCGACCGTGCCGTGACCCATGCGGTAGGCGTCGGGGAAGACCCCCGGCAGGAAGGTCGCCACCAGCGAGTAGAGATAGGCCGCGCCGACACCCAGTGTGATCAGCGTCCACATGTTGGGCGAACGGTTCTGGATCGATTCCCAGCCGCGCCTGAAGAACGGCAATGCCGCCCAAAGCACGATCGGGCTGGCCAGAAGGAATTCGAGGTAAACGGCTGTCTGGTGGCCGATCCAGTCGCGCACCGGCAGGCCCACCATCTCGCCCATCGTCAGGATGACCAGCGGCACCGCGGCAGCGGCGCTGATCCACATCCGGCGGGTGAAATCGGACAGTTCTTCGCTGGGGGCGTCCGTCGGCAGCATCGGCTCCAGCGCCATGCCGCAGATCGGGCACGAACCGGGGCCGTCCTTCACGATTTCCGGATGCATCGGGCAAGTCCACTGGGTTCCGGCCTCGACGCGCTGCTTTGCGTTGGCCGCGTTTCCCGAGGCGTAGAAATGCGGGTCGGCCTCGAATTTCGCCAGGCAGTTATCGGAGCAGAAATAGAAGGTTTCGCCGCCATGTTCGCGCGACCGGGCATCGGGCTTGATCGCTACCGACATGCCGCAGACTGGGTCCACGGCCATCGCGGCGTCGCTGGCCGTCACATCCTTGCCGTTGCCATGGCAGGCGCCGGCATCGTGGTGGTCGTGGTGGTGATGATTGTCGTGCTGCGAATGATTAGACATAACGGCCTCCTGACATGAATTTCCAAACAGGCTGCACCTTCCAGTCGTTGGAAGATCAATATGATTCGTGCATCTGGCCGAACATGGCCTTTTTCGATGCCACGGTCATAGCGACGAAGCCCCAATAACGCATGTCGTGCCTCCTTTCCGGCGACCTCACGGCTCCGTGACGCCACTCTGACTTGATCCGGTCGCGCATACCCCCTAGGGGTAATGCGAGATGACTTAAACCAGTTTCACGAAGTTGCAAGGTCTATGGCAGGCAAGCAGAACCGGGCAGATATCGCCAACCGCCTGAAGCGGATCGAGGGCCAGATCCGCGGCATTGCGGGTATGGTCGAGGCAGAGCGCTATTGCGTCGACATTCTGACCCAGACCACCGCTGTTCGGTCCGCTCTCCGGGCTGTCGACCGCCTGATCATGGAAGACCACGCCAAAACCTGCATCGAGAGCGCCATCCAGTCCGGCGATCCCGATGAACAGCGCGCGAAGTTCAACGAATTGGTCGCAATTCTACAAGACAGGAAGGGGTGACGATGTCGGTCCGTAGAACGATGATTGGCGCTGGAGGGCTTGTGGTCCTGTTGCTCTTGGGATGGTTTGTCATGAGCCCTGATCCGCAGTCTACGGAATCGGCAATATCGTCGCAGGGAACCGTACTTGCATCGGTCACCGTTCCGGACAGCCTGAGCGACCAGGCCCAGATCGGGCAGCGGGCATTCGAGGCGAAATGCGCCTCTTGTCATGGCGAGAATGCCGCCGGGCAGGACGGCGTAGCACCGCCGCTTGTTCACAAGATCTACGAGCCCGGCCATCACGGGGACATGTCCTTTTTGGTGGCCGCACAGAACGGTGTCCGGGCCCATCACTGGCCGTTTGGCAACATGCCGCCCGTAGAGGGTCTGACCCAGGGCGACGTGATGAACATCGTTGCCTATGTCCGTGAGTTGCAGCGGGCGAACGGGATCAACTGATGCGCCGCTTGCTGGACACGCTTTGTGCCTTGGCGATCGCGGCGGTCATGATTGCACTGATCCTGCCCGGTCTGGCTCCGTCGGCCGCAGCACCCCACAAAGACGAACATATTCATCACGGGACCGCTTCCGAGATGAAGCGTCAGGCGCATCTCGGCATATCGACCACATTCTGCCATGGCGCACTGTCATGTCATGCCGCCGTCTCGCCAATTCCAGGTGATCTTTCGCGTCCGGCATCGGTGTGGCGGCTTCGCCATCGAAAGCACACCAACCTGCTGCAGCACCTCGCACATCCCGTTTTCGATCCACCCCCACCGCGTGTCGCGGTCTGATCAAGTACGCACAGGCAGGCGCAGACCAATTGCGCCCTCATGAAGAAACCGGGGATACGAAACATGAAACTGACGACTTTGACTCTTACACTTGCTGCGACAGTGTTCGCGGCAGTGGCGCTGGCCCATTCCGGTGCGACAGGAGTGGTGAAGGAGCGGATGGACGCCATGGACGCCATGGGCCACGCCATCAAGCGGGTCGCGCCCATGTTCCAGGGCGAGCTGGGTTATGACGCGGATGCGGTTCGCGAAGCCGCAGAGACCTTCCGGTCGCATGCCGGTGAGGCCATGACCAGGTTGTTTCCCAAGGGAAGCAACGGCAAACCCTCAGAAGCCATGGACACAATCTGGAGGAACTGGGACGAATTCGCGGCGCTAGCCGAGCGACTTGGAACCTATGCCGAAGGTCTTTCGCTGGCGGCCGGCAACGGGCTGGTGGAGAGCGGCGGAATGGACGCCGGCGCATTGATGGGCGGTGGTTTCATGACGAGCGGCGAAACGATGATGGGCGGTGCCGCGATGATGGGTGCGGGTTCCGGCATGGCAGGCATGATGGTCGGCCACGAGCCGATGATGGGTGTCGAGCACCTTGCCGAGATGCCGGCGAACGTGGTCTTCGAGATGGTCTCGCAGACTTGCACGGCGTGCCACACCCGCTTTCGCGCGGACAAGTAGGGCCGGACCATGGGACTTGCAATCCGTGCAGGAGCCGCGGTTATCGCCGCGGCTGCCGCGGGTCTGGCCGCGATCAGCGCCTGGCCTGTCGGCAAAGCGGCCAAGCCGATCACTGTTGCGGGCGACGTCAACCGGGGCGCCTACCTCGCCCGGGCGTCGGGCTGCATCGCCTGCCATACCAACTTCGACGAGGACATCGCGCCGCTGGCTGGCGGTGTGGCCTTGGAGACACCGTTCGGGACGCTCTATTCTCCGAACATCACGCCGGATCCGCTGCATGGCATCGGGCGCTGGAGCATCGAGGATTTCGCCCGGGCCGTGCGCCAGGGCGTTTCCCCGGACGGTGAGCCTTACTATCCGACCTTCACCTATCCGTTCTACGGAAACTTCACGGATCAGGAGATCGCCGACCTGTGGGCGGCGTTCCAGACGGTGAATCCCGTGGCCGAACCGGACCGGCCGCGCGACATGCCGTTCCCGTTCAACCAGCGCTGGACGTTGAAACCGTGGCGGCTGGCGTTCCTTGACGCGCCGCGGACGGATCCCGCGGAAGATGCAGAACCCTTGTGGAACCGTGGTCGTGAACTCGTCGAGGGGGCCGCGCATTGCGGCGCCTGTCACACCGGGCGGAACATTCTTGGTGGGCGCGATCACGACAACCAGCACTTCCGCGGCAACCGCGATCTGCCCGGCGGGAACAAGTCGCCGGCCATCGACACTGAAACCCTGGAGATGCGCGGCTGGACTGTCGCAAACCTTGCCTACTCGCTGAAGACAGGGCTGAAACCCGATGGTGATGCCTTTGGCGGAGGCATGGGGGAAATCGTGCTACAGGGAACTCGTTTCCTTTCAGATCAGGACAGGCGCGCCATCGCAATCTATCTTCTCGACGCCCATGGCGCCGAAGCCGCAAAGCCAAAAGCTGAAACCAGGAAACGCTGAAACAGACGGGCCGGCCTGCGGCCAGCGCGCCTTGGCACGCGTCAGCTACATGGAGAGCACGCGCGCCAAGGCGCTGCTAACTCCCAACCAAACTGTCCAGTCTTACACCGGGAAACTGGCCCACTTTGCGCCGGGATTGACAACGACATCTATGACAGGGCCGCTTCCATCATCGGCCCGCAGCATTTCTATGAACCCGTCCATACAAGGATCTACGAAGTCGCGCAGGCGCGGATCTGAAGGAACTCGGCGGACCGGCCTATCTGGCCCGCCTGGCGGGCGCTGCGATCTCCCCCTTCGCCGCCCGCGACTATGCCCAGATGATCTATGTTTTCGCCATCCGCCGCGAACGCATGGTTTGAATCGTTGCAGCGCCGTGGAAGCTGTCGATGCGATGTTGACATCGACAGCCGATCTGCAACCGCAGACCTACTCCGTGTCAGCCGGCTCTGCCTCGCCCACCGGGCAGCAGCGATAGTCCTGTGACTTTTCGAGAAGCTCGATCCGGCGCTCCAAAAGCTTGTTTTCCAGCGCCTTGCGCTCAAGCTCCAGCCTGATTGCTTCCTGCTTCGACTCCTCGCAAACATTGCAGCTGTCGATGCAGCCTTTGACGACGATGGCCTGGGTTGGCAGGCAGGTCGTTCTTTCGAAGCTGAGCTCTGCAGCGAGCTTGCGCGAGAGGTCACCGCCCACCTTGTCAATCACTCCGGCTTTTACCAGATCCTTGTCCACGGCCGCCAATGCAGCGGCCCGCGCTTCGGACGTGGCGGGTTTGAACCGGAGGGTTTGCGCAGAAATCCGGAACGGCGTTGCGGTGAGTGTTGAATTTGACAACCCGATCAATCCGCCGCCACCGCCGATGTTGCCCACCAAATTGGCCTTCTGCGATGCCGCCGCCGTACGGGCGGTCGCCTCGACATCTAGTCGTTTTGCATCGGTTGCCAGCACGCCGTTGGGGATCACACCGACGCGTGAGTTGGGCCGTAACGGTCTTGTCGCGACAGCGGTGTCGGCAGCCGGGTCCTTGACCCGCCGCAGGACCGAGAGAATGCGGAACCGGACCGTCTGTTTTTTCACCAGTTGATAGGCCAGATAGGTCACCGCGTGGCAGTCGTTCTTGTTCTGGATGGTCCGGGTCGACGCCTCGTAGGTGCTCTCAGACTCGCCCTCGGCGTGGCTGCGGCTCTGCACCTCACCGACAGCGACCGAGTTGGCCGCCCGTGTGCCCTGGACCGACCGCTCGTGCGACGCCTCGGCATGGCGGTTCAATTCTCGCATGAAATCGAAGCTCGATTCAGCTGAAAAGCTCCCCTCCACCTTGGCGTCGGGCCGTCCGAAAATAGCATCCGTCCAGTTCGACACGCTGCCCTCTGTTTCAAACTCGCTGGAGCTTTCAGCACTGCCGCCGCCGGTTTCGTTGACTGTCAGATCGGACATGAAGCGATCAACGGAAGTCATGTAGTAGGTTTCTTCGGACGCTTGCTCGTGGCGATAGGTTACCTCGGATTCACTGTCATAGCTGAACCGGGAATTGCGGCTGGATGTGAAAAGCCGCACCCGTTCGCCCGGTAGAAGCGTCGTGGAATAGACCACATCCCCCAGCGCCAAGGGCCCCGGACATCGCTCCAGTTCGGCCGTGATGACGATTTCCACAGGAAGATCGCTGAGGTTATATTCCAGCCGGTATGTGAACCTAAGCCGGTCGCAACAGGGGTCCTTGGTGATTTCGGGACAGCATGGCAGGTCAGAGAAGCTAATAAGTTTTTCATCAGGCATAGCACTTCCTCCTTGAGAAATATTCTCGACAAAAAGAGTGCACGCCCAGCCAGAATAACGACCCTAGGCTTGCGCCAGCCGCCCAAAGGCCGCGCGCGCATCTGAATTGTCCGTCGAATCATTTGATCAATCAATGGTTGATCTTCCTGCCGTGAAAACCGGCGGGAATAGGCCTAAGAAAGCAGATCATAGAGCCATCCATTCTTGAAAACGCCCCGGGGCTGCGTGAAAGGTCAAACCCTATTCGCGAAGTCAGCGAGAGCATTGCAGGTGAAAGCAAGCTGAAAGGCGCTAGCTTGGTGCAATCGATAATTGCGCCTGATTCAACAAGAAACAAACAAGCAGTTTGGACCAAGTTGATTGCCGCTATCGTGCGCGCTTGACCTGATCATGGTATTCCTACTTCAACGATTGATATGTACCGCGCATCGAGCATGGCGCACTACTCTCGAAGCGGTCGAGCCGAGAAAAAAGTCCTCTAATCCTGGTTTATGCGAAGCCATTATGATGCAGTCGATACCGTTGTCGTCGGCATGTTCGACGATTAAGCGCCCCGGATGCCCGGACACCAGGCATGTCGACGCTCCCGGTAGCGCAGCAGCGGACTGCTTCAACGCCTTGTCAGCCTGATTTCGTGAATCTGCCAGGATTTCCCCCGGCACTTGGTGGACGACAAAATCGGGAATCGGTTCCATGACATGTATTACGGTGAATTTCGTGTCTTCATCGGCCAGTGCAAGGGCAACAAGGTACGATGCTTGCGTATCGTGATGTTTATCAATGAGAATTGGCACAAGGATATTCTTGTACATGGCTTAGTCTCCCGCTGACATTTGAAGAACTCGTCATACCCAACATAGTATCGCAATCGCCCTTGTTCATTGCGCTAGATCAACTCGAAGGATGAGAGCCGTTTCTTGAGGGAGCCCGCAGGCAACTCGGCGGCAGCGGCTTTTCGGCCTGACCGGTGCAGAGGCCGGACTGTTTCTCGAGCAATTGATCTGGCCACCATGCGAAACTGCTCCGCCCATTGCGGCAAGTCGCCCATAGCTTCTGTTTTGCACCGCGGAACGTGGAATGGTTACCGCTACGTTGCGGGTCTTTGGGAGTGCCCGTCTCTGGCTGCCAGAACTACGGCGTGCATTGGGGATCGCGTTGTCTCACTGACCGGCCTGCTTCTCTGAGCAAGCCAGCGACCCGGCGGTATGCGTATCGGCCATATTGACCCGCCAACTCGATCAGATCGGCCACCAACCTGTCTTCATCCGGCCGTCCACGGGGGACATGCTGTTGCGTCGAACGATGTTGGCCCGGCACATGACAGGCGCGGCGTTCCGAAACTCTGAACTGGCTTCGCACCTGGTCGATACATGCACGACGACGAGCGGGGCTCAGAAGTTTCCCCGTGCAGCCTCCGTCAGGATCAGCTTGTCGAGCGTCAGATCCGAAACGGCCCGTCTGAGACGGTCATTCTCTTTCTGAAGCCGCTTGAGCGCCGTCAATTGATCCA
>JBFKFZ010000088.1:0-10602 GCA_041633555.1 Paracoccaceae bacterium
CATCGGCACCCACATATTCCGATCGCGACAGGATCTCGACCGCCGCCATCCGGTTGGCGTTGTCGTTCTCATCAAGCCAAATCGCGGCGCGGATCAGCGCTTTGGTGAGGGCCAGCGTGGTGTTGGGGTACATCTCGGCGAACTCTTCGGTGATGCCGAAGACCTTCTCGGGGTTGTTCTTCCACAACTCGTAATCGGTGATCACTGGCACGCCGATACCCTTGATGACCGCCTGCTGGTTCCAGGGCTCGCCGACCGAGTATCCGTAGATCGTACCGGCCTCGAGCGTTGCGGGCATCTGCGGCGGCGGGGTGACGGACAAGAGCACGTCCGCGCCGATCTGGCCGGTGATGTTATCGGGGCTGTAATAGCCCGGATGCAGCCCACCGGCGGCAAGCCAGTAACGCAACTCATAGTTGTGCGTCGAAACCGGAAACACCATACCCATGTTGAAGGGCTTGCCCGCGTTCTTGTATGTCTCGACCACCGGCGCCAGCGCCTCAGCGCTGATCGGGTGGACCGGCTTGCCCTCGGCATCGGCCGGGATATTCGGCTTCATCGCCTCCCAAATCTCGTTCGACACGGTGATGCCGTTGCCGTTCAGATCCATCGAGAAGGGGGTGACGATATGCGCCTCGGTGCCGAAACCGATGGTCGCGGCCAAAGGCTGGCCCGCCAGCATATGCGCGCCGTCAAGCTGGCCGTCGATCACCCCGTCCAGCAGCACTTTCCAGTTGGCCTGTGCTTCGAGCGTTACAAATAAACCCTCTTCGAGGAAATAGCCCTGCTCGTAAGCCACGGCCAGCGGCGCCATGTCGGTCAGCTTGATGAAGCCGAATGTCAGCTCGTCTTTCTCGAGCGCCAGCATTTCTGCGCTCGCCGCACCGGCGAAGATCGCGGAAATCATGGCGCCGTACATGAGGTCTTTCATTGTTTCTGTTCCTTCGTGGGTTCCGCCGACGCGCAGCGGGATTAAGCAGATAGCCGCAACACCTTGCCCCTCGCGATACGCGAAGAAGTCGAGCAGCCATGCCCGAATTGCCCGGTCTTGGGTGAGGTTCAGAGAGCGCCGTTGCTCCCCACGGTTGTGTGATGTACCGGCGCCGCGCCGAGGATCAAGCCGTCAGGGCCGCCTTGGCGCAAATTTTTCCGCACTGCAGCATTGGCGCGGGCCCGGTCGCCCAAATTTTAGTCAGATCGGCGCGGATGGATCGAAAATGCGGCCATCGAAGAAGTTGTTCTCGCCCAGAATCAACCGCCCGGTTTCCGAGGCGGCGGCAGTGCCGGCGGCGATTCCACCCTCGAGTTTCTCGGCCGCACCGGGAAGGACCGCGCCGCAATCGGCCAGATGGCGGCGGTAAAGGTCGGTCCGGAACACGGCGCGGGCCGCCTTGGTGGCCCCAATCGGTTCAAGCCCCATCCGCCCGGCCATCTGTGCCGCGATCCAGACGGCCTGGCTGCGCCACGGATAGGTCGCCGCGCCTTCGTGGAACTCGACGAAGCCCCTGACATGCCGTCGCTCGCTGGCGGAAATGAAAAGCTGCCCCGTCAGCGCCCGGTCAATCACCTCTGACGGCAGATCAAGATAGTCCGCGCGCGACAGGATCTCCGCCGCGGTAACGTTCCGCTCCGGCTCGCAAAGCCAGCGTCCGGCGCGCCACACCGCGCGCATCAGCCTGCCGGCAAGACCCGGCTCGGCCTCGGCCCATTCGGCCCGCACCGCCAGAACCTTTTCGGGCGCTGCCGACCAGATCGCCCGGCCGGGCAACAGCAGCTCGCCCGCCCCGGCCTCAATCGCCATCGAACCCCAGGGCTCGCCCACGCAAAAGGCGTCGATCTCGCCCGCGGCCAGAGCCTCGGCCATCAGCGGCGGCGGGAAGGTCCGCACATCGACGCCCTGCGGCGCCGGCAGACCCGACGCCAACAGCCAGTAGTAGAGCAGTTCGGCATGCATCGAGAACGGGAACGGCACGCCGATGCTCAGCCTCCGCCCCAGTTCTACCAGCGCCCTGCCCGCCGCCCGCGCATCGGCGAAATCAAAACCGTGGCCGCGGGCACGCAACGCTTCGGCCAATGGCGCACTCACGCCGATCACGGTGCCGTTTAGAGAAAGCACCATAAGCGCCGCCAGCGGCGCCGCCACGCCGCCCAAACCCAGCGCCATCGCGACGGGCACCGGCGACAGCAGCTGCGCCGCCTCGACGCGGCCAAAGACCAGCATGTCGCGCAGCGACGACCAGGACGGTGCGCGCACCAGATCGAGCGTCAGCCCCTCTTCGGCGGCGAACCCCATCTCCCGCGCGATGATCAGCGGCGCCGCATCGACCAGCGGCATGTAACCGACCGACAGCGTCGCGGCTTTCATCGCAGCAGGTCCGCCGCCGTCACGATGGCCGCCGCCAGGTCCGAGATGCGCTTGCCCCGGTCCATCGCCGCCTTCCGCAGCAGCCCGTAGGCCTCGTCCTCGGTGATGCCGCGCGCCTTCATCAGCAGCCTCTTGGCCCGGTCGACGACCTTGCGCTCTTCCAGCGCGCGTTTGGTTTCGGCCAATTCGTCGCGCAACCGGCGGAACATCGCGAAACGCGCGATGGCCGCCGTCAAGACCGGCCGCAAGCGCTCGGCGCGCAGATCGTCGACGACATAGGCCGACACCCCCGCCTCGATCGCCGCGCGGGTCAGGCTTTCGTCGCTCCGGTCGACGAACATCGCGACGGGGCGCTCCAGGGGAGACGTCGCCAGCGTCAGCTCCTCGATGATGTCGCGCGTCGGGCTTGTCAGATCGACGATGACGATATCCGGGTCACGTTCCGAAATCCGCCGGCCAAGGCTCGACAGCTCGGAAATGACCATGATGTCATTGTCGCCCGCCTCTTTCAGGCTGTCGACGATCATGAGGGCGCGGTCACGGTCGGGCTCGACCACGATGATCGAAAGTGGCTTGTCCATGTCCCGATTATGAGCCGATGCTGCGTCTGCAGCAACACTCTGCACCGCAGAAAGACGCGGGCCGCCCGAAAGTTCCGGCGCCAGACGCCAGCAATGTCACTGCGGGGATCGTCCCTCATCTCCGATGAAACCGCCGGACTGGCGGTTCCATAGCCTTGCATAGAGCTTGTCATTCGCCAGAAGCTCTTTGTGGGTGCCGTTTTCCACGATGCGACCGGCCTCGATCACCACGATCCGGTCCATCTCGGCGATGGTCGAAAGGCGGTGGGCGATGGCGATCACCGTCTTGTCGCGCATCACGCGCTGCAGGGCAGTCTGGATTTCCGCCTCGACCTCGCTGTCCAGCGCGCTGGTCGCCTCGTCGAGGATAAGGATCGGCGCATCCTTCAGGATCACCCGCGCCAGTGCAATCCGCTGGCGCTGCCCGCCCGAAAGCTTGACCCCGCGTTCGCCCACATGCGCGTCGTAACCGGTTCGGCCCTGACTGTCGCGAAGATCGCGGATGAAGTCATGCGCGCGGGCCTCGTGGGCTGCCACCTCGATCTGCGGCTGCGTGACACCCTCCTGTCCGATCGCGATATTGTCGCGAACCGAGCGGTTGAGCAGGGCGGCCTGCTGGCTGACCATGCCAATGACACGCCGCAGGCTTTCGGGGTCAACCCGGGAAACGTCCTGCCCGTCGATGGTGATCCTGCCGCCTTCGGGTTCGTAGAATCGCAGGATCAGGTTGACCAGCGTCGATTTCCCGGCCCCCGAGGGCCCGACCAGCCCGACCTTTTCACCCGGGCCGATCCGCAGATCGATCCCGGCAAGCCCGCCGCGGCCCTTGCCGTAATGATGCCGGGCACCTTCGATGGCAATTTCGCCGGAGGTCACCTCGAGCGCCGGCGCATCCGGCATGAAGGGGATGGAGAGGGGCTGGCTGATGGTGCGCAGCGCTTCGCGGATCGAGCCCACCTGTTCGAATATCCGCCAGACCGCTTCAAGGATCCACTCCGCCATCGTCGTGATGCGGAGCGACAGCGCGACCGCGGCACTGACCAGTCCGATCGTCGCACCGCCCTGGCTCCAGAGCCAGATTCCGTAGCCGACGATCCCCGCCATGATGACCCCCTCGAGCCAGACCGTCACGGTTCTGAGCGCAAGGCCGATCTGCCGGGCGTGGAAGAGGGTTTCACGCGTTTGCTCGAGAGATTCGAGGTGATCGGCCTCCATGTCCTTTCGACGGGAAAAGAGGCTGACGGTGTCGAAGTTGGAGAAGGTATCGACGACCTTCCCCAGCAGACCCGACTTGGCAGCGCTGAATGTCTCCATCGCGCGCATCACGCGCGGCACGATCAGACCCATGAGCGTGATGTAGAGCGCGAGCCAGATGAAGAGCGGGATCGCCAGCCGGATATCAGTGCCAGCCATCAGCGTCACGACGCCCAACATGTAGACAAAGCCAAAGGCGACGGCGTTGATCGACTGGTAGATCGCATCGGATGCGTAATTTCCCATCAGCACCAGGCGCGAGGCGGTGCGCCCGGCCAGATCCTCCTGAAACCAGCCCACCGATTGCTTGGTCAGGTGATCATAGGCCCGCCAGCGAAACAGATTGGCCACGTTGCAGGAAAAGGCGATGTCGTTCACCAAGAACCGGGCGAACTGAGAGAGCGGGCGCAGCAGGATGATCATCACCGCTGCACCGATCAGGCCAGCGCTGTGCCGCTCCCAGATGTCGGACGGCGGTGTCTCGGCCAGAATGTCGATCAAACGGCCAGCATAGCTGATCAGCCAAACCTCGATACCAGCCGTGACGATGGTCACGATCACGCTCATCACAAGCACCCAACGCAGCGGGTGCAGATGCGATCTCAGATAGGGCCAAACCCGCCGCGCAGGCCCGTCGCCGGAGCCGTGGACATAAGGATCGGCGATGTTGAGAGCGAAGCGGGTAATCCGATCATAGATCGCAAACATGTGTCATTCGCCACTCCTTTTGGGCGTCGGCCTCGGGGAGCGGGCTCCAACTAATGAAAGTCAATGGAATCGCCCCACGCCTTCCCGAAATCGTTCATGCGTTCACGAATCGGCCCGTGGTTTGAATAGACGGCGCCGCCCCCTCGAACCATAGACGCCGCCGGATCGATCGAAAGGGCAAAACAAGGTTTCAACCTCGCAACCGGCCATTGCTTGCCTTCGATCACCACGGTTGCCTCATTCTTGTTCAACTTGCCCTCGCCTTGCCTGTCGCGGGGCGCGGCAATCGGCCAACCGGACAGGTCATTAGCCTCGGACAGCGGCACTTTGGCGAATAGGTCGGAAGGTTCCTTGCCGGAATCCGGCGCCACGTCCGAATCGCCGCCGGTGCGCCTCGATGGGTCCGCGCCGGCAAGCCCCCGCCCCCGGGTCAGGGATCGAGAAGACCCGGCAAGGTCAGTGAAATCGCAGGCACGAAGGTGATCAGCATCAGCGCGATGAAGATCGCGATGTAGAAGGGCCAGATCGTGCGCACGGCCTTCTCCATCGGCAGCTTGCCCACCGCGCAGCCGACGAACAGGCAGGAACCGACCGGCGGCGTGCAGAGGCCCAGCCCGAGATTCACCAGGAGGATCATGCCGAACTGGTAGGGATCCACCCCGAGACTGTTCGCCACGGGCAGGAAGATCGGCGTGCAGATCAGGATCAGTGCGGCCATGTCCATGATCATCCCCAGCATCAGCAGCACGACGTTGATCAGCAAGAGGATCAGGATCGGGTTATCGGTCAGGCCGGTCAGCAGCTCGACCGTCAGGTTCGGCACCCGGTAGAAGGTCAGCATGTAAGCGAAGGCCCCAGCGCAGGCGATCAGAATCATCACCATCGAAGTGGTCCTTACCGACTGAGCGACAGCGACCTTGAAATTCGACCAGGTGATGCTGCGATAGAACAGCAATGTCACGAGGAAGGCATAGATGGCGCCGAATGCGCCGGATTCCGTCACCGTGAAGATGCCCGACAGCACCCCGCCCACGATGATGACAGCAGTCATCAGGCCCGGGAGTGCGCCGAAGAAGGCCAGCGCGAGCGCGCCCCAGCCGGGAAATTTCTCGGCGCTGTACCCGCGCCGCACGGCCACCAGATAGGCGGCGACCGCGAGGCAAATGCACATCAGCACGCCGGGCACGACCCCGGCCAGGAACAGTTTGGAGATCGATATCCCGCCGCCCGCAGCAATGGCGAAGATGATCATGTTGTGACTGGGCGGGATGATGATGCCGGCAATGGACGAGGTCACCGTGACGTTGACGGCATAATCGGCGTCATAGCCCTTGTCTTTCATCACCGGCACCAGGATTGATCCCAGTGCCGAGATATCGGCCACGGCGGACCCGGAAATGCCGCCGAACAGCATCGAGGAAAAGACGTTGACGATGCCAAGCCCGCCGCGCACCGCACCAACCGCGGCCGAAGCAAACTTGACCAGCCGCATGGCGATACCGCCGTGGAACATCAGCTCGCCCGCGAAGATGAAGAAGGGGATCGCCATCAGCGAAAAGACGTTGATGCCCGAGATGATCCTCTGAAAGCCGATCATCAGCGGCAGACCCTCGTACCAGAAGGCGGCGAGGGCCGAGATCCCGAGCGCGAAGGCCACCGGAACGCCGATCAGAACGCAGAGGGCGAACAGGCCGAGCAGTACCAGAAGTCCCATGATCGTTCCCTATTCTTCGATGGAATCGCGGCGCAAGTCGCGGCGCTGCAGGATGCGCATCAGGTGGCCGAGCGAAAACAGCATGATCAGCGCGCCGCCGATGGTCAGCGGAAGCGAACGCAGGCCCTCGGGCAATTGAATGAGCGGGATCATCGATCCCCATTTGAACATCGTCAATTGCGCGCCATAAATCAGCATGAGCAGGCCGAAACCGGTCAGCAGCAAGTCGGTCGCGACGACGAAGATGGTACGCAGCCAGGGCGGAACCGCGCCACGCAGTGCCGTGACGGCCAGGTGGGAATGATCATGCACCCCGACAGCGGCGCCGAGAAACGCGATCACCATGACGAGCAGCAGTGCGGCCTGTTCCACCCAAGTCGGCGTGGCATTCAGCACATAGCGGCCATAGACAAGCCAGCCGAAGATCACGGTCAGAAATACCAGGGAAACGCCGGTGATGATCCGGCAGGTGGTCGCGACGATATCCAGAAGGACGTCAATCGGATTGCTGGGATCCACGGGATCGCTGTGATCTTCCCTGTCGGTCATGTCGGCTCTCTTGATCAAGAAGCGCCCCGGCAGGGAATCCGCCGGGGCAAGAGTTGGCAAGCAAGGACAGACTCAGTCGGTCGCCTGGATCAGCTCGACCAGCGGGCGCAGGTCGGGATTGTCCGACAGATAGGCCTCGTAGACCGGTGCCATGGCGGCCTGGAAGGGGCCCTTGTCCGCGATGGTGTTCGTCACGACACCCTTTTCCTCGACCAGCTTCTGACTTGCCGTTTCGCGCTCGGACCAGAGCTGGCGCTGCAGTTCGGCCGACTCGACGGCGGCCTCTTTCACCGCCGCCTTCATCTCGTCACTGAGCGCGTTCCAGGCATCGGTGTTGATGCAGAGGCATTCCGGGATGATCAGGTGCTGGCTAAGCGAGTAGTAGCCTGCAACCTCGTAATGCCCGGTCGATTCATAGGACGGCCAGTTGTTTTCCGCCCCGTCAACCACGCCGGTCTTGAGTGACTGATAGACCTCGGCAAAGGCCATCGGCGAGGGGTTGCCACCGAGTTGGGAAATCATGCCCGAATAGAGATCGTTGTTCATGACGCGAACTTTCATGCCGGTCACGTCTTCGGGCGCATTGATCGGCTTGGTGCCATTGTAGAACGACCGCGCGCCGGCATCGTACCAGGCCAGCGGCGTCAGCCCTTTGGCGGCCATGCCTTCGGCAATCCTCGCCCCGCCCTCGCCGTTCAGCACGCGGAACATGTGCTGCACGTCCTTGAAAATGAAGGGCAGCGACACGACGTTGGCTTCGGGCGCGATCGGGCCGATCGGCCCGAGGTTGAAATTGCCGATCTCAAGGCCGCCCAGCCGGACCTGTTCGATGGCGTCGGGCTGACTGCCCAGCGTGCCGCCATGGAACATCTGCAGGCTGATTTCGCCTCCGGTCTTTTCCCCGAGCAGTTCGGCGAATCTGTCCATCGCGACGGTATTGGGATAGCCCTCGACATGGATATTCCATCCTCGCCAGTTCTCGGCGTTCACCGCCTGGCCAAGCATGCACAGCGCTGCAACCGCGCCAACGAATGATGCACTAAGTTTCTGGTACATGAGATCCTCCATCAGTTTTTAACCAGTTCGTCAGAATGCATTGCCCTGCCGAAGACCGGCGTTTCCATGCAATGCGGGATGTTCCCGAGTTCGGACAGGCAGGGTTCGACCGCGCCCTCCTGCTACCTGACCGGCGATGCGCGTGCCCCGTCCAATTCAGAGCCGGGGCCCGGCCAGCAGTCGCAGAGTAAAAGGGCGTCTCGATCTCCGCTGCCTTCGGCTGCCTTTACTATCTCCTCCCGGGCCAAGCGTTTCCTAGACCCTATCCACTCTCGCATGTCATCGCGGAGGCGGGCCGACCCGCTCACTTAGAAGACTAGTATCCCAGCTTAGTCAAGCGGAATTCTTTCATGTCCCCCGGGGAAACCGCAGGAATCGCCATGCTGCACGTCAACGACCAGATCACCATCGAGGACTGGGAGCTGACCGAGCTTTTCATCCGCGCCTCGGGTCCGGGCGGCCAGAACGTCAACAAGATCGCCACCGCCGTCGAACGCCCGAATCGCCGGATCCCGACCAAGCCGCCTCCTCGCCGCCAAGACCCAGCGCGGCCAGGTCAGGGCCCTGCGCGGCCGGGTGAGGGATGAGGCGTGAGGTTGGCTGCGCCGGGCAACTCGAACAGCCTCATTCTTGCCCGTTGGCTCCGCCGCCGGAGCTGAAGCCCCTACCGGCCCAAAATGCCCCACCGGAGCGATTGCAGGGCGGCCTCCAGCCTAGAGGTCGGACGCGGGCCTGTCGTCGGACTTCCTGACCGCATGTGGCTCAAGGCCGGCAATGCGGGACAAAGCGACCATTGCGAATGGGGCACGCGCTGCTGCTCGAACTACCCGCCGTGATAACCCCCAGCTACAGAGTCACTTCTTGGTTTCAACGGCTTTCGCCTTTGCGTCCTGGTCTTGTTGCGATAGCTCCCGGACAAGAGAAAAGATACCCTATGCCAAAAGAAGCAACTGTCGGATTCGTGGGCTTGGGGTTGATGGGCATGCCGATGGCACACCGTCTTCTTACGGCTGGCTATCAACTGACAGTTTGGAACGGGAGCCAGGGAAAAGTCCGAGCTGCGCATCGGGCCGGTGCCAAAGTGGCGCGCACGCCGAGCGAAGTGGCAGAAGTACCGGATGTCATCTTTACATGCGTTACGAATACCCCGGCAGTTGAAAACGTCATATTCGGCCCTTGTGGGATTGCGGAGGCGGATGGCCAAGGCAAATTACTCGTCGACCATTCTTCAATTCATCCGGCGGCGACACGAAAATTCGCAGAGCGGCTCTTGAAACGAAAAGGTATGTCGTGTTGGACGCGCCGGTCTCCGGTGGTGTCGTAGGAGCTGAAACAGGTCACTTGACCATCATGGCAGGTGGTAGTGCCAAAGATTTCGAGAGAGCCAAACCATTTCTGGCCCATCTTTCGCGGCGCCTAAGCCACATAGGCTCCGTGGGGGCAGGACAAACGGCAAAACTCTGCAATCCTATTGTCGGCTGTACCTTTGCCGTAATTGCCGAAGCGCTGCGTTTAGCGAAGAACTCAGGCGTTGCTGCGCGTTCTTTGATCGAAGCGATGACAGGCGGATTCGCAGATTCCAAACCACTACAAATCTTCGGTCCGCGCATGTTGGAAACGATTGAAGATCCTCTCGCTCGGATCGATGTCGTCCTCAAAGACGTTGACACTGCCCTAGACGACGCCCGCCATTCAAAAACACCAATGCCGATGACGGTCACCGCCGGAGAACTCTACCGGATGATTGTCGCGCGGGGTTTCGGTTCTGCGGAGTTCGACGCGCTCTACCAACATCTCGGCATCGACGGCCGAGCAAGAACGGGTTGAGCCAAATTCACACGATACGCGCCACGCTGAAATCAAGATTCCGGTAGGGACTCCAAACCGCAATTGCGTCGGCTCCACCGCCAAGAACCGGCTTTCGATCAAGTGAGGCCACGCGGCCCACTCCGCTATCACCGGCCTATGAACCGGCCCTAGACAACCCCACCCCCAGATCTCGCGTCAAGTGGAACCGCCCGCCGCAAGGAAAGCGTTGCGGAAGTTTGAACGACTGATGTGATAATTATTTTTTTCATTGGCTTGACTGTTTTTCTGCGCGCGGACACCCGCCCCTCGAAACGGGTCAGATCTGCTCCAGCAATGCCTCGCCCGACGACAGCTCGCAGACGCTCCGCGACTGCTCGACATTCAGGATCTTCACGACCCCATCCTCGACATACATCGTGTACCGCATCGAGCGCTTGAAATATCCCGAAGCGGGGGCATCGAACTGCATCCCGATCGCCCCGGTAAAGGAACTGTCGGCATCGGCGAGAAAGGTCAGCCCTGCCTCGGTGGCCCCGGTCGACGCGCCCCAGGCTTTCATGACATGC
>JBFKFZ010000089.1:0-10539 GCA_041633555.1 Paracoccaceae bacterium
ACCGCGCGTGGCGCTTCCGCGGGGCTGATCGCCTCTGGCTTCCACTCTGCCTGGGAAGATGAGTTTTGCCGATTGATGTCGGCTTCGATCAGGCTGGCGTCGACGGCAAACCGCTGACCAACCCTTCCTCGATGCAGCGCGCCACCACCGTCGCGAACACGTGCCGCAATAGATCGCTGTCTCGGAAGCGGCCATGCCGGTTCTTGGAGAAAGTTGAATGATCTGGCACCGGATCGGTCAGATCGAGGCGGCAGAACCACCTGTAGGCAAGGTTCAGATGCACTTCCTCGCACAGCCGCCGCTCAGACCTGATGCCCATGGCATACCCCACCAATAGCATCCGGATCATCAACTCGGGATCGACTGAGGGCCTGCCTGTTGAACTGTACTAGGGCGCAAGATGCCAGCGGACATCGGACAGATCGACGAACCGGTCCAGCGAGCGCAGCAGATGATCTTGTGGCACATGATGTTCTATCGAAAACTCATGAAACAGCGCGCCTTGCGCCTCTTGCTTTGGACCCATCATCGCAATCAATCCCCTGCATCCTTAGAGCACTTGAATCAGCGAGCAGACGTCCAATCAAGAAGAGTTTTTCAACGGAATAGGCTCGAAGCAGTCATCGTCGCCTGGGATCGCAGGGCCCTGCCTGACCTGCCCCACGGGGCAGCCGCGATACGCCCACCCTTCAGGCAAGGTCTGGCCCTTTGTTTGTCGGATTTCCCGAAGAGCCGGCCCCTACGCCTCGACGAGATCGTAGTGCTTGATCGTGCGGGACATGACCAGCTCGGCCTCATCGGGGTGGATATGCGGGTTCTCGTAATCCTCGCCGACGAAGGCCTTGAGCGCGTCGAGATCCTTCCAGATCATCACGATGCAGAACTCGGCCGGGCTGCTTTCGCGCGGGGCGCCGAAGCTGATTTCCTCGATCCCCGGCGTGCCTTTCATCAGCGGAATTGCGGTTTCGTGAAAGAAACTGCCGAACTCGGCCTCCTTTCCCGGATGTGTGGTGACTTGAAAAACGCGCATGATCATCGCCTTCTCCCTCGCTGATCTTGGCTTCGTGGATGCAGCCAGTGTAGCATATCGGGTCCGGGGGCCGGCCCGGGCGTCCGTGGCGATGACTGAAGACGGCGAGAGGCGCATGCGCCCCCTTGATCCGCCCCGCGGCTTCGCCTATACGCCCCCGGTGGTCCTTCCGAGGGCCGGAATCAAAAAGAAACGCCGCGTTCGACCGCTCCCGTCGCTGGGGGTCGCATCCGGCAAAGGAGAAGCGACATGAAACTGCATGAACTGAGTGATAACGAAGGCGCAACCAAGAAGCGGATGCGCGTTGGCCGGGGTCCGGGATCGGGCAAGGGCAAGACCGCGGGCCGCGGCATCAAGGGTCAGAAATCCCGTTCGGGCGTGGCGATCAACGCCTATGAGGGCGGCCAGATGCCGCTTTACCAGCGTCTGCCGAAGCGCGGCTTCAACAAGCCGAACCAGAAGAAATTCGCCGTCGTGAACCTCGGCATCATCCAGAAATTCATCGACGCCAAGAAGCTCGACGCCAAGGCCGACATCACCGAGGACATGCTGGTCGAATGCGGCCTCGTGCGCCGCAAGCTGGACGGCGTACGGGTTCTGGCCAAGGGCGCGTTCTCGGCAAAGGTCAAGCTGGCCGTCACCGGCGCCTCGAAATCCGCCATCGAAGCGGTCGAGAAGGCGGGCGGCTCGCTGACGGTCACGACTGCGTCGGCGGCTGAATAAAGGGTTGTGGGTGGCCCCTTGGCTGCTTACATCATCCGTTAAGTTTTCATGGCGCCGCCGACCGGAAAACGGTCTGGCGGCGTTCTTGCAATAGAGAGATCCCCGTATGGCATCCGCAGCAGAACAAATGGCCGCAAACATGAGCTGGGGGGCGTTCGGCAAGGCCACAGAGCTGCGCCAGCGCATCTTCTTCACGCTCGGCCTTCTGATCGTCTACCGGCTCGGCACCTATATCCCGGTCCCCGGCATCGACGGTCTGGCGCTGCGGCAGTTCATGGAACAGGCCACGACGGGGCTTGGCGGCATCCTCAACATGTTCACCGGAGGTGCCATTTCCCGGATGGGGATCTTTGCGCTCGGGATCATGCCCTATATCTCGGCCTCGATCATCGTGCAGCTGATGACGGCGATGGTGCCGGCGCTCGAACAGCTCAAGAAAGAGGGCGAGCAGGGGCGCAAGAAGATCAACCAGTATACCCGCTACGGCACGGTGTTCCTGGCGACTTTCCAGGCCTATGCGCTGGCCGCCAGCCTCGAGGCCGGCGATCTGGCCACCGATCCGGGCTGGTTCTTCCGTGTCGGCTGCATCATCACGCTGGTTGGCGGCACGATGTTCCTGATGTGGCTGGGCGAGCAGATCACCCAGCGCGGCATCGGCAACGGCATCAGCCTGATCATCTTCGTCGGGATCATTGCCGAGATCCCCGCAGCATTGGCGCAGTTCTTTGCGAGCGGCCGGTCGGGCGCGATCAGCCCCGCGGTGATCATCGGCGTGATCCTGATGGTGGTCGCGGTCATCGGTTTCGTGGTCTTCATGGAGCGGGCACTGCGCAAGATTCACATCCAGTATCCGCGCCGCCAGGTCGGCATGAAGGTTTATGACGGCGGGTCGTCGCACCTGCCGGTCAAGGTGAACCCGGCTGGCGTGATCCCGGCGATCTTCGCCTCGTCGCTGCTGCTTCTGCCGACCACGCTGGCGACGTTCTCGGGCCAGCAGACCGGTCCGGTCATGTCGACGATCCTGGCCTATTTCGGCCCCGGCCAGCCGCTCTACCTGGCGTTCTTCGCGGGCATGATCATCTTCTTCACATTCTTCTATACGTTCAACGTGTCCTTCAAGACAGACGATGTCGCGGACAACCTGAAGAACCAGAACGGCTTCGTGCCCGGCATTCGCCCCGGCAAGAAGACCCAGGAATATCTCGATTATGTCGTGACGCGGTTGCTTGTGCTTGGTTCGGGTTATCTTGCGGCAGTTTGTCTCCTTCCGGAGATTCTGCGTTCCCAGCTTGCGATCCCGTTCTATTTTGGCGGCACCTCGGTGCTGATCGTCGTCTCCGTTACCATGGACACGATCCAGCAGGTGCAGTCGCACCTTCTGGCGCACCAGTATGAGGGCCTGATCGAACGTTCGCAACTGCGCGGCAAACGGCGCAGCAAGAAAGGGACAGCTAGAAGATGAACATCATCCTCCTTGGGCCGCCGGGGGCCGGGAAGGGCACGCAGGCGCGTATCCTTGTCGACACCCGCAACATGATCCAGCTTTCGACCGGCGACATGCTGCGCGAAGCGCGCAAGTCGGGCACCGAAATGGGTAAGAAGGTCGCCGCGGTCATGGACCGGGGAGATCTTGTGACCGACGAGATCGTGATCGGCCTGATCGAGGAGAAGCTGAAGGGCGACAATGGCGGCGGTTTCATCTTTGACGGCTTCCCGCGCACGCTGGCCCAGGCCGACGCGCTGGGCGAGTTGCTGAAGAAGACTGGTCACAGCCTCGATGCCGTGGTCGAGATGCGGGTCGATGATGACGCGCTGGTCGCCCGGATCACCGCGCGCTCAACCTGCGGCGCCTGCGGCGAGGTCTATAACGACCTGACCAAGCCGATCCCGGCCGATGGCAAATGCAGCAATTGCGGCGGGACCGAGTTCAAGCGCCGGGCCGACGACAACGAGGAAAGCCTGCGGACGCGGCTGATGGAATACTACAAGAAGACCTCGCCGCTTATCGGTTATTACCATGCCAAGGGCGACCTGAGATCGGTTGACGGGCTGGGCGAGATCGACGAGGTCGCGGGACGGATCGGCATGGCGCTGAACTAATCGGTTCGGCCCTCTTGACGCTATTGGAAGAACCCCGTATGGCACCGCATCCCACAAGGGAATCGGTATGCAACCAGGGGTCGCGCCCCTCTCATGCCAGACTGAATTCAGCGTGGCCCGTAGGTGAGAATTCCCGCGGGCTTCAGTTGTGAAAAAAGGTTCCGGAATTACGGAACCGCAACAAAAGGAAAAGACACCGTGGCACGTATTGCCGGCGTGAACATCCCGACTGCAAAGCGGGTTCCCATCGCCCTTACCTATATCACCGGAATTGGCCCTTCGGTCGCCAAGACCATCTGCGAGGCTGTCGGTATCGACCAGGCCCGCCGCGTCAACGAGCTTTCGGATGCCGAGGTTCTGGCGATCCGCGAGCATATCGACGCCAATGTCACCGTCGAAGGCGACCTGCGCCGTGACGTCCAGATGAACATCAAGCGTCTGATGGACCTTGGCTGCTATCGCGGCCTGCGGCACCGCCGCAACCTGCCGGTGCGCGGTCAGCGGACCCATACCAACGCTCGCACCCGCAAAGGCCCCGCAAAGGCCATTGCTGGCAAGAAGAAATAAGGGGGCGGAAAGATGGCACGCGACAAGACCCGCATCAAGCGCAAGGAACGCAAGAACATCGCCGCCGGCGTTGCTCATGTGAACTCTTCGTTCAACAACACCAAGATCCTGATTTCGGACGTGCAGGGCAATGCGATTGCCTGGTCCTCAGCCGGTACGATGGGATTCAAGGGCAGCCGGAAATCCACCCCCTACGCGGCGCAGATGGCCGCCGAGGACGTGGCTCGCAAGGCCCAGGAACATGGCGTGAAAACGCTCGAAGTCGAAGTTCAGGGCCCCGGTTCGGGCCGTGAATCAGCGCTTCGCGCCCTGGCCGCCGTCGGCCTGAACATCACTTCGATCCGTGATGTCACGCCGATGGCCCATAACGGCTGCCGCCCGCCAAAGCGCCGCCGCGTCTAAGCTTGCTAACTTCGCTCGGGTTGCGCATCGGCGCGGCCCGAGTTCGTCATTATGAACCCTCGGGTGTTCCCCTGCTATCGGACATGGGCCTGGGAACTTGAATTGAGGAGACACGCATGATCCACAAGAACTGGGCTGAACTGATCAAACCGCAGCAGCTGGACGTCAAGCCCGGCAACGACCCGCTGCGTCAGGCGACGTTGATCGCCGAACCGCTGGAGCGCGGCTTTGGTCTGACACTCGGCAACGCGCTGCGCCGCATCCTGATGTCGTCGCTGCAAGGCGCCGCCATCACATCCGTGCAGATCGACAACGTGCTGCACGAGTTCTCGAGCGTTGCCGGGGTGCGCGAAGACGTCACCGACATCGTCCTGAACCTCAAGGGCGTCGCGATCCGCATGGAAGTCGAGGGCCCGAAGCGGCTGAACATCTCGACCAAGGGTCCGGCTGTTGTCACCGCTGGTGACATCTCGGAAAGCGCCGGGATCGAGATCCTGAACAAGGATCACGTGATCTGCCACCTCGACGAGGGCGCGGACCTTTACATGGAACTGACGGTCAATACCGGCAAGGGCTATGTCTCGGCCGACAAGAACCGCCCGGAAGACGCGCCCATCGGTCTCATGCCGATCGACGCGATCTACTCGCCGGTGCGCAAGGTCAGCTACGACGTGCAGCCGACCCGCGAGGGCCAGGTGCTGGACTATGACAAGTTGACGCTGAAGCTGGAAACCGACGGCTCGATCACGCCGGATGACGCCGTGGCCTATGCCGCGCGGATCCTGCAGGACCAGCTATCTATCTTCGTGAACTTCGACGAGCCGGAATCGGCGCGCGGCGAGTCGGAGGATGACGGGCTGGAATTCAACCCGCTTCTGCTGAAGAAGGTCGACGAGCTGGAGCTTTCGGTGCGCTCCGCGAACTGCCTGAAGAATGACAACATCGTTTATATCGGCGATCTCATCCAGAAGACCGAAGCCGAGATGCTGCGCACCCCGAACTTCGGCCGCAAGTCGCTGAACGAGATCAAGGAAGTTCTGTCGGGCATGGGCCTGCACCTTGGCATGGACGTCGAGGAATGGCCGCCGGAAAATATCGAGGATCTGGCCAAGAAGTTCGAGGACCAGTTCTGATTGAGACACGGGCATCCCGGACCTGATCCGGGATCTCGTAGCAAGATGGGAGGCCCCGGATCAGGTCCGCGGCAGGCCCCAAGGAGAGCCGGTGACACGCATCGCCGGCCGGACAAAGCAAAATCGCCCGTAGAGGGCAAAGAAGGAGAAATCAAATGCGTCATGCAAGCGGTTACCGCAAGCTGAACCGGACCCACGAACACCGCAAGGCGCTGTTCGCCAACATGGCCGGTTCTCTGATCGAACATGAACAGATCAAGACCACCCTGCCCAAGGCGAAAGAGCTGCGGCGCGTCGTGGAGAAGCTTATCACGCTGGCAAAGCGGGGGGATTTGCATGCCCGCCGCCAAGCGGCCTCGCAGCTGAAGCAGGATGCCTATGTCGGTAAACTTTTCGACATCTTGGGCCCGCGCTACAAGGATCGCAATGGCGGCTATGTGCGTGTCTTGAAAGCCGGATTCCGCTATGGCGACATGGCCCCGATGGCAATGATCGAGTTCGTCGATCGTGACGCCGACGCCAAGGGTGCCGGCGACCGCGCCCGGATCGCGGCCGACGAAGCCGCCACCGAGTAATCCATTCGGACCTGAATCAGACCCCGCTGCGCCTCGTGCGGCGGGGATTTTCTTTTGAAATCAGTTCAGTGCACGATGCCGGCCTTGGGCTTGGCCTTGAGGGCGATCGACGTCGAGAGCGTATCCTCGAACGCGCCGAGTTGTCTTCGGGTCAGTTTGGACACGCCGAAGAACTCCATCAACTCGGCCCGCTGACGGTCCGTCAGCGTCATCAGCTTCTCGATTAGGTCCTGATCTGATAACGTAGCGTCAACCTCCCTGCGTTCTTGCGTATGGGGGCACAATTTAAGGTTGACCGAGCATGCCGCAAGCTGTCTAAAAAGATATGTCCAGACGTCCGGAAGTAAGTCTTCTGTTCAAGCAGCTCGGCGACAGTGCGCCGTCGGGCTTTGCTGCCGGCCTGCATATCAGGTTCGCCGCACCGTTGATCGCCGTGAACACTTACGATCCGAAATGGTCCGAGCATTACACCGTAAATGCCTACGGCTTGCGCGACCCGTTGATTTTCTGGGGACTGAGTTGCGAAGGGACGACAAGGTGGAGCGAAATCGAACTCCCCGACCCTTTCAACATTTGGGGGCAGGCGGCCGAACATGGCCTGGTCTATGGCGCCGCATTCGCATGTGGTCCGATTCAATCTAGAACCATCGTCGGGATCGCGCGGGCTGACCGCGAGTTCACCGACCTTGAAATCGAGAATGCTTTCGGACTGATTCTTGCATTGCACGAGATCTCGGAACCACCAACCGAGTTGACTCCTGCCCAAGTTCAGGCCCTCCGGTGCATCGCGGACGGAGACCGTCACGCAGCCGCTGCTGCCAAGCTGGGCATATCTGAAAGTGCTTTCAAAGCGCGCCTGATTTCGGCGCGTTCCAGACTAATGGCACGCACCACTTCCGAAGCCATTCAACGGGCTAAGGAGTATCGGTTGCTCTGACGGTTTGCTATTCCGCGATGTGTTGAAACGCCAACTCATCGGAGGCAATTATGCAGACCACCACTCTCTCTTTCGACAACATGCACAACCATGGCGCGCTGTTCACCAACATGCTCCGCGCCCGCCACGAAACCTTCATCCAGAAGGCCAACTGGGATTTGCCGCAGGTCGATGGCATGGAATACGACCAGTATGACACCCCGGCCAGCCGATGGATCGCGGTGCATGAATTCGGTGAGGTTCTGGCCGGCGTGCGGCTGACGCCCACAACCGCACGTTGTGGGATCTATTCTTACATGATTCGCGATGCGCAGCGCGGTTTGCTCGAATCGATCCCGACCGACCTGCTTTACGACGAGGCGCCGGTCGCCAGCCATATCTGGGAATCGTCGCGCATCTTCGTGTCGAACAAGGTGCCGGCGAAGCTGCGGATGCGGGTCCAGATGAACCTGATCAACGAGATGACGATCTCGGCGCGCGAGCTTGGCGCTTCGACCGTTCTGGGCCTGATCCCCGAGAACGGACCGCGCTGGGGGCGCCGTGTCGGCCTTGATATCGACGTTGTCGGGCCGGTCCTGAACATAGAGGGCGATACGAGCCGCTGCATCCAGATCAACCTGCAGTCCAAACTGCACTGATGCGGTTCAGAACGAGGCTGGAGCGCCCGGCCCCAGCCTCGAAAGCCTCTTTTCTCGGCATGCGGCCAACACTACGCTTGGCGCATGGCCGACCTATTTTCGAGAGCCGAGCAGACGACAGAAGCCGATGCCGCGCCACGGCCATTGGCCGACCGCTTGCGGCCAAGGAAACTGGCCGAGGTCATCGGTCAGGATCAGGTACTGGGAAGCGATGGCCCATTAGGCACCATGCTCGCCTCTGGCAGCCTGTCCTCGCTGGTCCTGTGGGGCCCGCCCGGCGTGGGCAAGACGACAATCGCCCGGCTGCTGGCGGCAGAGACTGACTATCATTTCATCCAGATAAGCGCGATCTTCACCGGCGTGGCCGAGCTGAAGAGAGTGTTCGAATCTGCGCAGCTTCGGCGGCAGAACGGCAAGGGAACGCTGTTGTTCGTCGACGAGATTCACCGGTTCAACAAGGCCCAGCAGGACGGTTTTCTGCCGCATGTCGAGGACGGGACGATCCTGCTTGTGGGCGCGACGACCGAGAATCCGAGTTTCGAGCTGAATGCCGCGCTATTGTCGCGTGCGCAGGTGCTGGTTCTAAAGCGGCTAACGCTTGCCGACCTCGAGATCCTCGCCCAAAGGGCAGAGCACGAGCTGGGCAAGCCGTTGCCCCTGACCGGAGAGGCGCGCGAGGCCTTGCTGGAGCTGGCCGATGGCGATGGCCGCGCTCTGTTCAACCTGATCGAGCAGGTGGCGGCATGGAAAGCCGACGCCAAGCTCGATACCGACGCCCTGACGACGCGCCTGATGCGCCGGGCCTCGAAATATGACAAGGGGGGTGACGAGCACTACAACCTGATCTCGGCGCTACACAAATCTGTGCGGGGGTCCGATCCGGACGCGGCCCTTTACTGGCTGGGCCGGATGCTGGCGGGCGGCGAGGACCCGCGCTTTCTTGCCCGCCGCATCACGCGGATGGCGGTCGAGGATATCGGCCTTGCGGACCCGCAGGCCCAGTCGGTCTGCCTGCACGCATGGGAGACCTACGAGCGGCTGGGTTCGCCCGAGGGGGAACTGGCGCTGGGGCAGGCCGTGACTTATCTGGCGCTGGCACCGAAATCGAACGCAGGATACGCGGCGCTCAAGGCCGCGATGGAAGCGGCCCGGAAGACCGGGTCGGAGCCGCCGCCGAAACATATCCTGAACGCGCCCACCAAGCTGATGAAGGACGAAGGCTATGGCGAGGGCTATGCCTATGATCACGAAGCGGCCGACGGCTTCTCAGGGCAGAATTACTTTCCCGATGGCATGAAGCGGGGTGTCTATTATCAGCCTGTCGAGCGCGGCTATGAGCGGGAGCTGAAGAAGCGGCTGGATTACTTCGCGAAGCTGCGAGCCAAGCGGCAGGACGGTTGACTTTCCCCTCGCCGCGGGAAAAGGAAAGCGCCATGTTCACGAACCTCATACAGGTCGCCCTTGGCGGAGCCATCGGGGCCAGCGCGCGCTATCTGACGGGCGTCGTGGCGATCCGGCTGATCGGCCCGGGCTTTCCCTGGGCGACGCTGGTCGTGAACATCCTGGGCTCGTTCCTGATGGGGGCGCTGATTGTTGTCTTGGCGCATCTGTCGGGCAACCGGTGGGCGCCCTTCCTGATGACCGGCGTGCTTGGCGGGTTCACCACGTTCTCGGCGTTTTCGCTGGATGCGATCACGCTGTTCGAACGCGGCCAGGTCTGGATCGCCGCCCTTTATGTCGCCGCCTCGGTCGTGCTGTCGCTGGCGGCGATCGTGGCCGGCCTTGCCGTGGCGCGCGGGATCTACGCATGAGCCGGGTTCAGACGATCACGATCGGCGACGACGAGGCCGAGCAGAGGCTCGACCGCTGGTTCCGCCGGCATTTCCCGCATGTCAGCCAGGGCCATGTCGAGAAGATGTGCCGAAAGGGCGAGATCCGGGTCGATGGCGGGCGGGTCAAGGGCTCTACCCGCGTTGCGCCGGGGCAGGAGGTGCGGGTGCCGCCGTTGCCGGATGCCGCCGACGCGGCGCCCCGCGCGGCACCGAAGATCTCCGATGCTGACACGCAGATGATGCGAGAGGCAGTGCTTTACCGCGATGATCACCTGATCGTTCTGAACAAGCCCGCCGGGCTGCCGAGCCAAGGCGGCAGCGGGCAGTCGCGCCATATCGACGGGCTTGCAGAAGCCCTGTGCTTTGGCTATCCCGAGAAGCCGCGGCTGGTGCATCGGCTGGACAAGGACACGTCCGGCGTTCTTCTGATGGCGCGCACCGCCCGCATGGCCAGCGCACTGGCGGCGGCCTTCCGGCACCGGGCGACGCGCAAGATCTACTGGGCCATCGTCGCGGGCGTTCCGCATCCGAAGATGGGCACGATCAAGTTCGGGCTGGTCAAGGCCGCCGGTCGTGGGTCCAAGGGCGAGGGCGAGAAGATG
>JBFKFZ010000090.1:0-10012 GCA_041633555.1 Paracoccaceae bacterium
GGAAAGAAGATCCAGGTGTCCTGGCTGACCTCGGTGATGAAGGTATCGACCATCGGCCGGCCGGACGGCTTGGCATAGACCGTGGCGAAATGCGCCATGGGATAGAGCTTGCGCACCAGTTCCAGCGTCTTTCCGGTATCCACCAGATCGTCTATCACCAGTATCCCGGTGCCGTCGCCCATCATCTTGGCGTCCGGCGCCTTCAGCACCGTCGCTTCGGACTGGTCCTGATGGTCGTAGGACTTGACGCTGATCGTATCGACCTTGCGGATGTCGAGTTCGCGCGCCGCGATCATTGCCGGGGCCATTCCGCCACGCGTGATCGCCACCACTGCCCTCCAGGAACCATCGTCGGGACCGTGCCCGTCCAGCCGCCACGCCAGTGCCCGGCTATCGCGGTGGATCTGGTCCCAGCTGACATGGAAACCTTTTTCGTGCGGCAGACGGTCAGTCATGGGATTCTCGCATTGGTTTTCCGGTTTCCTAGCGCAGGGCGGCGGCAAAAGAAAGATTGACCGGCCCGAAATGTGGTAGGTTTGGGGCCCGAGGAGGCATGATGGCGCGGACCATGATCCTGAAGTCCCATTGGCGGGTCGAAGCCACTATAGAGGAGGTGGCCGAACTGCTGGGCGCGGTCGAGCGGCTGCCGGAATGGTGGGGCGATGTCTATCTAGGCGTCGAGGTGTTGGATGAGGGCGGCGAGGACGGGCTGGGCCGCAAGGTCTCCTTCCACAGCCGCGGATTCCTCCCCTACACCCTGCGCTGGCGGGGCGAGATCGTCGTCGCGGACCGGCCGCGAAGCTGGACGATCCGGGCCGAGGGCGATCTGAGCGGGCAGGGCGTCTGGACCCTATCCCAGGACGGCAAGAAGGCAGATATTCGCTATGACTGGCAAGTCGATGTCGACAAGCCGGTACTGCGGGTCCTCGCCCCGATCCTGGCACCACTTTTCGCGGCCAACCACCGTTGGGCGATGAATAAGGGCGAAGAGGGGCTGAGGGCGGAACTGGAGCGGCGGCGGGCGTGAGGGGCAATGACCGGGACTGGCCGCCGGGCGGCGATCGCACGGCTTTCGCTCGACCCAGGACTAGGAAGAGCGCGCGACCCGCCTAGGCCTTCGCGATGTCGGGGGCGTCCACTGCCTTCATTCCGACCGCATGATAGCCGGAGTCGACATGCAGCACCTCGCCGGTCACACCCGAACCGAGGTCGGAGAGCAGGTAGAGCGCCGAATTGCCGACATCGTCGATCGTCACGTTGCGGCGCAGTGGCGAATTGTATTCGTTCCACTTCATGATGTAGCGGAAATCGCCGATGCCCGAGGCCGCGAGCGTCTTGATCGGACCGGCTGAGATCGCGTTGCAGCGGATGCCGTCCTTGCCGAGATCCTCGGCGATATAACGCACCGAAGCCTCCAGCGCGGCCTTGGCCAGTCCCATGACATTGTAGTGCGGCATCACCTTTTCGGCGCCGTAGTAAGTCAGAGTCAGCAGCGACCCGCCTTGGTTCATCATGGCCGAGGCACGTTTGCAGACGGCGGTGAAGGAAAAGACCGAGATGTCCATCGACATGTTGAAATTCGCGCGGCTGGTATCGACATAGCGACCGCGAAGCTCGGTTTTGTCCGAAAAACCAATGGCATGGACGACGAAATCAAGGTTACCCCACTCTGCCTTCAGCATGTCGAACAATGCGTCCATCGACGCCTCATCAGAAACATCGCATTCCAGCACGAGTTTCGATCCAAGTTGCGAGGCCAACGGGTCGACGCGTTTCTTGAGTTGCTCGCCCTGATAGGAAAACGCCAGTTCCGCTCCGGCATCCGCACAGGCCTTCGCGATGCCCCAAGCGATTGACTTGTCATTCGCAAGGCCCATGATCAGCCCGCGCTTGCCCTTCATCAGGTTCGTTGACATTTCGCGCCCCTTGTCCACTTTTGTTTGTTGACAACGGTTTATGTCAAAGCCTGGGGTGCATCAAGGAAAAGACAAGCGACGACCGCGAAGTGGCGGTGTGCGACGGGGTGAGTGAGGTTCGGAATGACTGACAGAGGCGGCATCTTCTCAGGCGAGGATCCCTTTGCCATCGCGCGGCGCTGGCTGGCCGAGGCCGAGCCGGTCGAACCGTCAGATCCGAATGCAATGGCGCTGTCGACGGTTGACGATGATGGCTTGCCGAATACCCGGATCGTTCTGCTCAAGGCCATCGAAACAGACAGTTTCGTATTCTTCACCAATTACGAAAGCGCGAAGGGCCGCGAGATTGCTGCGACCGGCAAGGCGTCGTTCGTTCTTTTCTGGAAATCTCTGGCCCGCCAGATCCGCGCCCGGGGCGCCATAGCCAAGGTGTCCGACGAGGACTCCGACGCCTATTACGCGACGCGCCCGCTTGGCAGCCGGATCGGCGCCTGGGCGTCGAAACAGTCAAGCCCGCTGGCTTCTCGCGCGGCGTTGATGCGTGCCGTTGTCCTTGAAACCGCCAAGCGCGGCACGTCCCCCAAGAGACCGCCGCACTGGGGCGGATACCGGATCATTCCGCAGGAGATCGAGTTCTGGGCAGCCCATGAATTCCGGCTGCATGACCGGTTCCGCTGGACCCGCGAAACCCCGGATTCGGCTTGGGAAATCCAGCGTCTTAACCCCTGACGATAGTCGTCTTCACTGGCCGACTGTTCGGAATTTGCCCAATTTTAAGCTTGAAACCGAAGCGGTGATGGCACACGACTGTAAGGGGGCTGGAAGAAAATCTCTTGTGGAGATCATGGAAGACAAACGGGAAGTGCGTCGGGTCGTTGGCCATGTGAAGTGGTTTGATCCGGTGAAGGGGTTCGGATTCGTAGTGTCTGATGCCGGTGGGCCGGACATCCTTCTGCATGCGAACGTGCTGCGGAATTTCGGTCAGGGATCGATTGCGGACAATGCCGCGGTCGAGATCGGCGTGCAGGAGACAGCGCGCGGTGTCCAGGCGATCGAGATCTTCAGCATAACGCCGCCCAAGGCGGATTCCTCTGCGCGCCAGGCCGAGATCGAAACCGGCGATGCCGTCGATGACGGCGACCTGCCGCTGCAGCCCGGTCGTGTCAAATGGTTCGACAAGGCCAAGGGTTTCGGCTTTGCCAATGTCTTCGGCAGCAACGAGGATATTTTCGTTCATGTCGAGGTTCTGCGCCGTTCCGGCTTTTCCGATCTGCAGCCCGGCGAGGCGATCGGGCTGAAAGTGGTTGATGGCAAGCGCGGTCGGATGGCATCCTCGGTCGTATCATGGGACGCCGCGGCAAAGAAATGATCCGATCGGTTGCGCTTGGTGCGATCTGCCTCATTGTGGCGATGTCCGCAGCATTTGCTGGCTGTCGCGAGGATCAGGTCGAGCTGCGCGGTGACTGGGGGCAGGCGCGGTTCACAGTCGAACTGGCCGACGATCCCGACGAACGCGCCAGGGGACTGATGCACCGCCAAACGCTGCCCGCCAGTGCCGGTATGCTGTTTATCTACCCCAAGCCGCAGCGCGCCACTTTCTGGATGGAAAACACGCTGATCCCGCTCGACATGATCTTCATCGACCCCACGGGCGTCGTGACCCATATCCACGAAAATGCGATACCGCTTGACCGGACCGGCATCGATGGTGGCACCGGTGTTCTGGCGGTGCTCGAGATCAATGGCGGTCTGACGCGGGCGCTCGGCATCACCACCGGCAGCGAGATCCGCCATCCGGGCTTTGACGCGGCAAGCGCCGCCTGGCCCTGTTCGGCACCTCAACCGGACGGCAAGGCGAACTAGGGGTTTTCATTGGCCCGATCAGCGACTATTGAAGCCGCTGTCGGGGCGTAGCGCAGCCTGGTAGCGCATCTGTTTTGGGAACAGAGGGTCGGGAGTTCGAATCTCTCCGCCCCGACCACAGCCGAAAATGACGGGCTCGCATTGGCATCGGGCACGCGATCTCGCCTAGTTTTTTTGCGCCGGCAGTCAACCGGATCGGGACCGGAGCCGGCCGAAGGGCCGGTTTGTTGGACGATGTGACATTTCTCCAATAGCTGCTCTTGCAGCAATTTTGCCCGTGGCTTCTGTGGATAAGTTCAGACGCGCGATGAGCCGATCGGCGTAAACCCGCCGATTGCAAAGAGAAATCCGGATGGTGCTTCGGAGGCCGGTCAGGGACGAGTCGAAAGGTTAACGGACAGGCTCAATATCCGGCCCTTCAGTCAACAAAAAAATCTTGTGGATAGATCGAAAATTTTCGTTGACCGGCTGCGCCTGCATACGTCAGGTTGTGGAGGCTGACCGACCAACCACTAGATTTAGTATCTTATGCGAGGGCGTCGGGGAGGAACGATACTACAGATCCGGGTCGGGTGGTCTTGCGCCAGCCAGGCCGGCAAGGGGCGATCATTTCGCCTCATAGTAGAATTTTGCCTCACATCCGGTCGGCGCGTAACCGGGTGTGCTCCGCGTCAAGACGGATCTGCCCATCGGAACTGACAGAAGTCACGGGGCAAGTTAAGAAAAATGAAAATCGAACGTAAATTTACCGCGGCAGGTAAGGACGCTTACGCAGATCTGGATTTCACGACGACGACATCGGAGATTCGCAATCCCGACGGCACGACCGTTTTCAAGCTGGAAGGCATGGAAATCCCTGGCGGCTGGAGCCAGGTCGCCTCGGACGTCATTGCGCAGAAATATTTCCGCAAGGCCGGTGTTCCGGCACGGCTGAAGGCGGTCAAGGAAAAGGGCGTTCCCGAATTCCTGTGGCGCTCAGTCCCCGATATCGCGGCGCTGGAAAGGCTGCCCGAGGACGAGCGGTTCGGCGGCGAGACCTCGGCCAAGCAGGTCTTCGATCGTCTGGCTGGCGCATGGGCCTACTGGGGCTGGAAGGGCGGCTATTTCTCGACCGAGGCCGATGCCCGCGCCTATTACGACGAGATGCGTTACATGCTGGCCACGCAGATTGCCGCGCCGAATTCGCCCCAGTGGTTCAACACCGGCCTGCACTGGGCCTACGGCATCGACGGTCCGAGCCAGGGCCACTATTACGTCGACTACAAGACCGGTGAGCTGACCAAGTCGGCCAGCGCCTACGAGCAGCCGCAGCCGCATGCCTGCTTCATCCAGTCTGTCGCCGACGATCTGGTCGGCGATGGAGGCATCATGGAGCTCTGGGTGCGCGAGGCGCGTCTCTTCAAGTACGGTTCTGGCACCGGCACCAACTTCTCAAGCCTTCGCGGCGAGGGCGAGCGCCTGTCGGGTGGTGGCAAATCTTCCGGCCTGATGGGCTTCCTGAAGATTGGCGACCGCGCCGCCGGCGCGATCAAGTCGGGTGGCACGACGCGCCGCGCTGCCAAGATGGTGATCTGCGACATGGATCACCCCGATATCGAGCAGTTCATCAACTGGAAGGTCATCGAGGAACAGAAGGTGGCAAGCCTTGTCGCCGGCTCGAAAATGCATGAGCGTCAGTTGAACGAGATCTTCAGTGCGATCCGGCAATGGGATGGCTCCAGCGAGGATGCCGTCGATCCGGCGAAGAACGAGACCCTGAAGGCAGCGATTCGGTCGGCCAAGAAGGTCCAGATCCCCGAGACTTACGTGAAGCGCGTCCTGGACTATGCGCGGCAGGGCTATACCAGCATCGAGTTTCCAACCTACGACACTGATTGGGACAGTGAAGCCTATGCCACTGTGTCGGGCCAGAATTCCAACAACTCGGTCCGCGTCACCGATGCCTTCCTGAAGGCGGTCAAGGACGATGCCGATTGGGAACTGGTCCGCCGCACCGATGGCAAGGTCGCGAAGACCATAAAGGCACGCGACCTCTGGGCTGATGTCGGCCATGCCGCCTGGGCCTGCGCCGATCCCGGCATCCAGTACCACGACACCGTCAACGCCTGGCACACCTGCCCGGAAGACGGCGCGATCCGCGGCTCGAACCCGTGTTCGGAGTACATGTTCCTCGACGATACGGCCTGCAATCTGGCGTCGATGAATCTGCTGACCTTCCTGAAGGACGGGGAATTCCAGGCCGAGGTCTATATCCACGCCACGCGGCTCTGGACGCTCACGCTGGAAGTCAGCGTGATGATGGCGCAGTTCCCCTCGAAAGAGATCGCGCAGCGCTCCTACGATTTCCGTACGCTGGGTCTCGGCTACGCCAATATCGGCGGTCTCCTGATGAATATGGGGTTCGGCTATGACAGCGTCGAGGGCCGCGCGCTCTGCGGTGCGCTGACCGCCCTCATGACCGGCATCTCCTACGCTACCTCGGCCGAGATCGCGGGCGAACTCGGGGCCTTCCCCGGCTACGAGAAGAACGCCAAGCACATGCTGCGGGTGATCGAGAACCATCGCACGGCGGCATATGGAAAATCCAACGGCTACAAGGCGCTGTCGGTCAAACCTGTACCGCTGGACCATGGCAACTGTCCTGATGCGCGGCTGATCGACCTGGCCAAGGGCGCTTGGGACGAGGCGCTGGAACTGGGCAAGAAGCACGGCTACCGCAATGCTCAGGCCACGGTGATCGCGCCGACCGGCACGATCGGCCTTGTGATGGATTGCGAAACGACAGGGATCGAACCGGACTTTGCGCTGGTGAAGTTCAAGAAGCTGGCAGGTGGTGGTTACTTCAAGATCATCAACCGCTCGGTGCCGGCGGCGTTGGAGAAACTCGGATATTCCTCCTCCCAGATTGAAGAGATCATCTCATACGCCGTCGGCCACGGGACCTTGGGCAATGCGCCCGGGATCAACCACACCTCGCTGATCGGCCACGGTTTCGGCCCGGCGCAAATCGAGAAGATCGAGGCGGCGCTGCCGTCGGCCTTCGACATCCGGTTCGTCTTCAACCAGTGGACGCTGGGCGAAGCTTTCTGCAAGGAAACCCTCGGCATCCCGGCAGAGAAGCTGGCGGATCGTTCCTTCGACCTGCTGCGGCACTTGGGTTTTTCGCGGCGCGAGATCGAGGCGACCAACGACCATGTCTGCGGCACGATGACTCTCGAGGGCGCGCCGTTCCTGAAAACGGAGCATTACAGCGTCTTCGACTGCGCCAATGCCTGTGGCAAGAAAGGCAAGCGCTTCCTGAGCGTCGAAAGCCACATCACCATGATGGCGGCGGCGCAAAGCTTCATCTCGGGCGCGATCTCCAAGACCATCAACATGCAGAACGACGCCACGATCGAGGATTGCCAGGCGGCCTATGAGCTGAGCTGGTCGCTGGGGATCAAGGCCAACGCGCTCTACCGGGACGGCTCTAAGCTGTCGCAGCCCCTGGCGGCCGCGCTGATCGAGGATGACGAGGAAGCCGAAGAGGTGCTGGCCAGCGGTTCGCCGCAGGAAAAGGCCAGGGTTCTGGCCGAGAAGATCGTCGAGAAGGTCATCGTCAAGGAGATCGCGCGCGGCCGTGAAAAGCTGCCCCAGCGCCGCAAGGGCTATACCCAGAAGGCCATGGTCGGCGGCCACAAGGTCTATCTGCGTACCGGCGAATATGGCGACGGCACGCTCGGCGAGATCTTCATCGACATGCACAAGGAGGGTGCGGGTTTCCGGGCGATGATGAACAACTTCGCCATCGCGGTCTCGGTCGGCCTGCAATATGGCGTGCCGCTCGAGGAATTCGTCGACGCCTTCACCTTCACCAAGTTCGAGCCCGCGGGCATGGTGCAGGGCAACGAGACGATCAAGAACGCGACCTCGATCCTCGATTACATCTTCCGCGAATTGGCGGTCAGCTATCTCGACCGCACGGATCTCGCGCATGTGAAGCCCGAGGGCGACGCGTTCGACGATCTCGGCCGCGGCGAGGAAGAGGGCAAGCGCAACTTTGCCGAGATGAACGAGGCTGCGGCGGCCAAATCACTGGACGTCCTGCGCCAAATCAGCTCGACCGGTTATCTGCGCAAGCGGGTGCCGCAGGAGTTGCGGGTGCTGCAGGGCGGCATGGGGGCCACGGCGCTGGACGGTGCGGCGGATACCGCCGTGGCCCTGCAGACGCTGGTGCCGAACTTGGCCGCCAGTGGCTTTGCCGAGACCGCGGTGGGCTATATCGGCGGGGCCGGATCCTCGACCTCGATGGATGCCCGCACCAAGGCCAAGATGCAGGGCTATGAAGGCGATCCCTGCGGCGAATGCGGCAACTATACGCTGGTCAGGAACGGCACCTGCATGAAGTGCAACACCTGCGGTGGGACAAGCGGGTGTAGCTGACGAGACACGCGCCAGTTTTGGCGCGCAGGGGTCTCGGTCTCTACGGGGGGCCGGACCCCGACGAAAAAGGGGACGGGCAGGGCGTGACCTTGGCCACTCCCACAACAAACGGGGTGAGTCTCCGCAGAAAACCAGAGTCTTCCGCTCTGTCTCACGCCAAGAGAAATCGGTGAATTCTCGTCGGACACGGGGCGGGTGCGCTCGCCCCTGACGCGGATCGGGCCGCAGGCAGAAACCGGGCGGTACACAGAACGAGCCTGATCAGCGAGACTGGGGAGCCAATAGCTCCCCATTTTCTTTGCGGAACGTGCCTAGTGCTCCCGAAAGGTAAGGCGCACGCGCTCATTGCCCGTTCAATCATCCGATGAGGGCATGTGACAGTTCCCACGAACATGTTATTCTTGACGCGGGGTAACCTCTTGCGGGGGATGACATGGCCAAGACCTTCTTCATCAGGATTATCGCGCTTCTGCTTGGGCTATTGCCGCCTACGCTCTCTGCGCAGGAACTGGTGCCGCTGACGATTGACGACTCCGCCCTCTGGCTGGAACTGCCGGACCCCGACGCGGCCGAGATGCGCATTCTGTCGCAACTGATGTGGGACCCGGCCGAGCGGTCGCTGCGGCGGCAGCAGATTGAAGTCATCGATCTCTTTCCCGGGGCCGGGCTTTCGCTGACCTGGAAACCGCGCTCTGACGGGGCCAGCCGGCTGATCTGGCGGAAGCCGGGGGCGGCATCCTACGACATGTCGCAGGTCGCGGCACTCTACGACGGCGCCGTTCAGGATGGCAGGCCGCATGGCATCGGCACGCTCTGGCTGCGGTCGGGTGCGGGCTACCGGGGCGAATGGCGGGACGGCGAGATGACCGGGCAGGGGCATTTGCGCTGGCCAGATGGCCGCGAATTTGCCGGGGCGTTGGTTCGAGGATTGCCAGACGGGGAGGGGCGCCTGACCGACACCGGCGGCACGGTCTATGCCGGGACGTTCCGGACCGGCAGGCGAGACGGGCTGCACCAAGTGTTTCCGCCCGACGGGCGCAGCTACCACACGCTCTGGTCGGAGGGACGTGAAGCTGCCGGTGGCCGTGACCCGGTTCCGGGCCCCGGTGGCGTTGTGCATGTCGTGCCGGTGCAGCAGCGCCAGCATGACGACGCCCGGGTCGGCGTCGGCGTGAACCAGACGCTGCCGCCAGACGTCTATCCCGGCACGATCATGCTCTATGACAGCTATTCCGAGGGTGGCGTTCTGAAGGTCTATCCCGGAGGCGACGGCTTCATGGAACGCTGGCGCGGCCTTCAGCCACTCTGGGTTTCGTCGATCTGGGGGGAGACGCAGGATTTTGCCTATGGGCTGCACCAGCCCGCCAGCTTTGATCTCAGCTTCGAGAATTCCGGGGCGCGGCCGCTCTATGTCGTGGGCGGGTATCTGGCGGTCCGCGAAAGCTGGCCTGACCTCGATCCGGCCATGGAAGTGGCGATTGACAGTGAGGGCTGTCCGAAACCACCGATCTACACCAAGTTCCGGTTCAAGAATTATGGGTGGTCGCAGCCGATCGACGCGCAGATCAGGGGGGCGTTCGTGCGGCCGGCCGGTGGACCTGCATCGCCGGAATTCACTGCGCCGGTAAGGGACGGCTGGCCACAGGCAACGATTGATTTTGCCGGCGGGCTGCAGCAGATCGGGGTGGATGTCGGGCGGCTTTCACGGGTCCAGAACTGCCCGTCGCGCGATTTCTTCGGCTGCACCGAGGCGTTGCGGCGCAGCGGCACCTTCGGGCAGGTCGCCGAGGCGATCTTTGTCAGCACGGACA
>JBFKFZ010000091.1:0-9686 GCA_041633555.1 Paracoccaceae bacterium
ATGCTGAAGGCGGCAGGCGATGTTTGAGTCATCGGCATTGCCCCGGGTCTTCGCCTGCCCGCCGGGCGCGGACTTTCCCCGGCACCTGGTAAGCGGACTTGTCGAACGGTTGTCCGGTCACCCGCCCGAAGCGCTCGCCCGCGTGGAGATCTATGTAAACACGCGCCGGATGCAGCGCCGCATGGTGGAGCTTTTTGACGAGGGGCCTTCGCTCCTGCTGCCGCGCATCCGACTTGTCACCGATCTGGTGCTGGACCCCGTCGGCTCCGATCTGCCGCCGCCGGTTTCGGACCTGCAGCGGCGGCTGGACCTAAGCCGACTAATTCGTCAGCTGCTCGACGCGCAGCCGGATCTTGCCCCGCGCGCCGCTCTCTTTGACCTTGCCGACAGTTTGGCGATGCTGCTGGCCGAGATGCAGGATGAGGGAGTTACACCCGCCGCAATCGGGAATCTGAGAGTGACCGACAGTTCAGGATACTGGCAACGCAGCCTTGTGTTTCTGAATGCCATCGCCCGCTATTTCGACACCAGCTCGAACGAGCCGCCAGACGCCGCGGGACGCCTTCGGCAAGTGGTTGAACGCAAGATACGCCACTGGAAGACCCAACCGCCGCATCACCCGGTCATCGTCGCCGGCTCTACCGGATCCCGGGGCACAACGTCGATGCTGATGCAGGCCGTTGCGCGGCTGCCTCAGGGGGCAATAGTGTTGCCCGGGTTCGATTTCGATCTGCCGAACACTGTCTGGGACAAGCTCGTTGATCCGGTGACATGCGAGGATCACCCGCAATTCCGCTTCGCCCGGCTGCTGCGCAGCCTCGCGGCTTCGCATACCGATGTAGCGCTCTGGGATCGCAAGGCGGTCGCCCCGGCGCCTGCACGCAACAAGTTAGTCTCGCTCGCGTTGCGCCCTGCCCCAGTTACCGACCAGTGGATGACCGAGGGCCCCTCTTTCAGCGATGTCCGGGCCGCAACGGATGACATAACCTTGATCGAAGCGCCGTCATTGCGGATCGAGGCCGTTGCAATAGCCGCGATCCTGCGCAAGGCCGCCGAGGACAGGAAGACGGCGGCCCTCGTGACGCCGGACCGCTCGCTCACCCGCCAGGTCACCGCAGCGCTGGACCGATGGGGCATCGAGCCCGATGTCAGCGTCGGCGACCCGCTCCCGCAGACAGCGGTTGGTCGCCTGTTGCGGCATGTCGCCGACCAGTTCGGACAAAAGATGACTGCAGAAAAAATGCTGGTCCTACTGAAGCATCCGATGGTCAATTCGGATGACACAGTGCGCGGCCAGCATCTGCTTTGGACCTTCGATCTGGAACTGTCGCTTCGGCGAAATGGGCCACCCTACCCGACCGGCAAAGATATCCACACCTGGTCCGCGCGGCGTCAGCCGGACGACGGTAGAGATGTTTGGGCCGCTTGGCTTGCCGGGATCTTGGACGAACTGCCGGGGATGAGGCTGCGACCTGCGAGCGAACATCTCACCGATCACCTGAAGATTGCGCACCGCTTGGTCGAAGGGCCATCGGGAATGGATAGCGGAACACTCTGGGCTACAGAGAATGGCCGTATCGCAAAACGGCTTTTTGATGAATTCGCCGCCGTGGCGGATCACGCAGGTGACCTGACGCCAGCCGACTATGCACAATTGGTCCTGAAGGTCCTCAAGCTGGGCGAAGCCCGGGATCCCGTGCGCCCACATCCCGGCATCATGATCTGGGGGACCTTGGAGGCGCGTGTTCAAGGGGCCGATCTGATCATTCTCGGTGGGCTGAATGACGGCACGTGGCCCGAGCTTCCAGGCGCGGATCCTTGGCTGAACCGTCAGTTGCGGGCCGAGGCCGGGTTGCTTTTGCCTGAGCGGCGGATCGGTCTTTCCGCACACGATTTCCAGCAGGCGATCGCGGCAAAGGAAGTCGTTCTTACCCGCTCGATCCGCAGCGATGAGGCGGAAACCGTGGCTTCCCGCTGGCTGAATCGGCTGGGCAACCTGATGCAGGGCGTGTCGCCGGAAGGAAAGGCCGCCAATCAGGCAATACAGGATAGAGGCAAGGTCTGGCTCAATCTGGTCGAGCAGCTGGAACAGCCCACTGAGAAGGTACCGCCCGAGCCTCGGCCGTCACCACGGCCGCCGGTCGAGGCACGTCCCCGAACGCTCTCGGTCACTGCCATAGCGCGGCTGATCCGCGATCCCTACGCCATCTATGCCGAAAGCATTCTGCGCCTGCGGCCGCTCGATCCATTGCACCAAGTCGCCGATGCGCCAATGCGCGGCACGGTTTTGCACAATGTGATGGAGCGGTTTGTCAGCGGTCTGGATCTGAATGGCGGACTGGCTGCGGCACATGCGCAGTTGATGCAGATCGCCGAGGAAATTCTGCAGGCAGAGGCGCCTTGGCCCGCGGCGCGGGTGCTCTGGAAGTCCAAGCTCGCACGCGTCACCGACAGTTTTCTGGCCGATGAGGTGGTTCGGCAGCAAAGGGCCCGCGTCGTTCTGCTGGAAAAGCAAGGCGAGCTTCACTTTCCGGAGATTGACTTCACGCTAAAGGCCAAGGTGGACAGGATCGACCGGACAGTCGATGGCGCCTTTATCATCTATGACTACAAGACGGGCGCACCGCCCAGCAAGAAGCAGTTGGAGCATTTTGACAAGCAACTGATGCTGGAGGCCGTCATGGCCGAAGCAGGCGGATTTCCCAGCATTGGCGCGGCGGGGGTGGCCGAAGTCGCGCATATCGGATTGGGAGCGAAGCCGGTCTTTGATCCGGTCGCTTTGGAGCCCGGCCAGACTTCCGCGGTCAGGGACCAGTTCATCGCGCTGATCGGGGCATACCTTCAGCATGAGCGCGGCTATACCTCTCGTCGTGCAATGGCCGAACTTCGCCATTCCGGGGATTTCGACCATCTCGCGCGCTACGGCGAATGGGACGAGTCCCAAGGTCCCGTCGAGATCGAGGTCGGATCATGAAAGCGGATGACGCAACGCTGCGCCAGATCGCGGCCGCCGATCCCGTGGTCTCGACCTGGCTGTCGGCCAATGCCGGTTCCGGCAAGACCCGGGTTCTGACCGACCGGGTGGCGCGACTGTTGTTGCGCCGCGTGCCGCCGCAGAACATCCTCTGCCTGACCTATACCAAGGCCGCCGCCAGCGAGATGCAGAACCGTCTTTTTCGCCGTCTTGGCGAATGGGCAATGACGGGGGATGAGGAGTTGCGCGCCGCATTGAGCCACCTCGGTGCCGGGCAGGACATGCAACCGGGTGATCTGGCCCATGCCCGGACGCTGTTCGCGAGGGCCATCGAGACCCCCGGCGGATTGAAGATCCATACCATCCATTCCTTCTGCGCTTCGCTCCTGAGGCAGTTTCCGATGGAAGCCGGCGTGTCACCATTCTTCCGCGAAATCGAGGATCGTTCGGCCAAACTGCTGCGCGAGGAAGTGGTGGAGGACATGGCGACCGGGCCGGAATTGCCGCTGATCGAGGCGCTGGCGCAGCACTATGCTGGTGAGGATTTCGACGCGCTGACATCCGAGATCGTCCTGCACAGGGACAGGTTGCAGCAGGTCCGCAATCGTCAACAGATCTGGGCCGCTCTGGATCTGCCGCCCGGTTTTGCCGAGGGTGATGTGGTCGGGTTGGCGTTCAATGGCAGCGAGGCAGACCTTCTCCGCAACGTCGTGCCAATCATTGCATCCGGCTCGCCGACGATGGTGACCTTGGCCGAAACGCTGGCGGCAATAGACGCGGACCAACCTGACGCGGAAGCCTACCAGACCGTTTGTTCCCTGTTCCTCTTCCGAAAAGATGGCACAACCCGCCCGGAAGCAAAGACGTCCAGCATTCCTACCAAGAAAGTGCAGGCCGAGCTCGGTGAATGGCTTCAGCCATTTCAGGATTTCATGACTCGCGTGGCTGCAGCGAGAGAAGTCGAACTGTGTTTTGGTGCCGCAAAAAGAACGGCAGCACTTTACGACTTTGCGCAGGCATTCCTGCCGGAATATGCCAGAAGAAAGGAGCAGCGCGGCTGGTTGGATTTCGACGATTTGATCATCGGGGCGCGGGACCTCTTGACCGACCCGGTTGCGGCGCAATGGGTTCTGTACCGTTTGGATGGCAGGATCGACCACATCCTGGTGGACGAGGCTCAGGATACCAGCCAAGAGCAATGGCGCGTCATTGAAGCGTTGGCGCGAGAGTTCACGTCCGGTCAAGGTGCGCGCGACGGCGTCGATCGGACGATCTTCGTGGTCGGCGATCCCAAGCAGTCGATCTACTCGTTTCAGGGCGCCGATCCCCGTGCCTTCGACCGGATGCGGCAGGAATTCGAGAGCCGTCTGGCCGCTGTAGGGCAAGACCTGCAACGCCAGTCGCTCGATCATTCGTTCCGTTCGTCGCAAGCGATCCTGAACTTCGTCGATACGACATTCGAGGCGTCGGGGGGGACTGGCCTGGGTGGCAAGCCGATGCATCTGGCATTCCGTAACGCCGCTCCGGGTCGCGTTGACTTGTGGCCTGTCATTCCGAAGGCCGAGGGACCGGAAGAGCGCGAATGGTACGATCCGACCGACAAGATCGCGCAGAACGACTGCCGGGTTGTGCTGGCGGGCAGAATCGCGGAAGAGATTCACGGGCTTGTCGGTTCCGGATCCATCCCGGATGGCAAGGGAAGATTTCGCAAGATTACGCCCGGTGACATCTTGATCCTTGTGCAGCGCCGCTCTCGTCTGTTCCACGAGATCATTCGCGCCTGCAAGGCGCGCGGGCTGGATGTGGCAGGGGCCGACCGGCTGAAGGTCGGGGCGGAACTGGCGGTGCGCGACCTGACCGCAATGCTCGCCTTTCTTGCCACGCCCGATGACGATCTGTCGCTGGCAGCCGTCCTGCGCTCGCCGCTTGTCGGAATGACCGAGTCAGAGCTTTTTGATCTTGCTCATAGGCGCACCGAAATCAGGCTATGGCCCGCACTTCGCCGCCGCCGGAACGATTTTCCGAAGGCGCACGAAACCCTGTTCAGGTTGCGCAATCAGGCCGACTTCCTTGCGCCTTATGAATTGATCGAGCGCATCCTGACACGGTTTGAAGGTCGATCCCGGTTTCTTGCCCGGCTTGGAGAAGAGGCTGAGGACGGGATCGATGCGATGCTGTCGTTGGCAATGAAATATGAGGCCACGGAGACGCCGAGTCTAACCGGGTTCCTGACCTGGATGGAAACCGACGAAGTCGAGATAAAACGCCAGTCGGACGCCGCGGGAAATCGGATCAGGGTGATGACCACGCATGGCGCAAAGGGGCTCGAGGCGCCGATCGTGATCCTGCCCGACACTGCTGACCGGCAACTTCGCCATCGCGACGAAATCCTGCGGCCCGACGGCAAACCGCCGATCTGGAAGCCCCGCGCGGACCAGATGCCAAATGCCTTGGGGCAGGCTCTGGACCAGGCGAAGTCGGCGCAGGAAGAAGAGCGGATGCGCCTGCTCTATGTCGCCCTGACCCGGGCCGAGACTTGGCTTGTCGTTTGCGGCTGCGGCGAAACCGGCAAAGATCCAGGAAACTGGCACGGGCTTGTCGAGGCGGGTCTGGTGGCAGCCGGGGCCAACAGTTTCAACAGCCCCACCGGAGAAGGGCTGCGATTGCAGCATGGCGCGTGGGAAGTTGCGGACACAGGTATGGACTCGGAGGCAGAGCCAACAAGAGTGCCATTGCCCAGTTGGGCGGTGACGCGCGCCGAAACACCGGAGCCCGGGCCGGCAACCCAGTCTCCCTCGGGGCTCGGCGGGGCAAAGGTCTTGCCCGGCGATCTTGCGGTTCAGGATCAGGACGCGGCCTTGCGACGCGGTCGCCAGTTGCACCTCTTGCTGGAGCATCTGCCTGCCGTACCCCGGGCAGATTGGCACTGGTTGGCCCGCGGGCTGCTGTCGGTCGGGGAACATGCCGTTTCACCAGAAGTGGCAGAGGAGTTGCTGTCAGAGGCCCGCGGGGTTCTTGCGAATCCGGCCCTCGCAGATCTGTTCGCCGAGGGTTCGATGGCGGAGGTTCCGATCAGCGCCACCCTGCCCGACCTGGGCGGAGTCAGGATCAATGGCGCGATCGACCGGCTCGTCATTCGGCCCGACAGCGTCCTTGCCGTCGATTTCAAGTCGAATGCGGTCGTGCCCAGGTCGGCAGCTGAAGTTCCGCCTGGCCATTTGCGGCAGCTTGGCGCTTATGGTTCTGCCCTTGCCGAGATCTACCCGGACCGCCGCATCGATACCGCGATCCTCTGGACGCGAACAGCCGAGCTGATGCCTCTGCGGCACGACATCGTGAGGCAGGCATTGCAGCAGACCGCCACATCTTGACCTTCCTCCCTGCGGTACATACGTTCCGGTCAACCCTCAGATTGATTGGAGCAATGCAATGGCCACCGTCCCCGTCACCGACGCCACTTTCGACACCGAAGTCAAACAATCGAGCATACCGGTTGTCGTCGATTTCTGGGCGGAATGGTGTGGCCCGTGCAAGCAGATCGGGCCGGCGCTCGAAGAACTCTCTGACCAGTTCGATGGCAAGATCAAGATCGTCAAGGTGAACGTCGACGAGAACCCGAATTCTCCCGCCCAGATGGGCGTCCGTGGCATTCCGGCGCTGTTCATGTTCAAGGATGGTCAGGTCGTCTCAAACAAGGTCGGCGCGGCGCCGAAAGCTGCCCTTCAGAGCTGGATCGAAGAAGCGATCTGAGCCTTACCGGCTACAGAATGCAATCAGGGGCGCTTCGACGCCCTTTTTCTCGTTAAAACCTGCCAGCCGCGCGACTGGACAGTTGCCAGAATCTGCGCCTCGGCATCCGCACGCCCGGCATTGATCGACATCTTCTGCAGGAACCAGAAATGGTAATGGTCAAGATCCGGTCCCCTTTCAGGGATGCCCTCGAATGCAGCCTTGACGCCTTCTTCATGCACATTCGCCGCGATGTGGTGAAAATCGATCCGTCCGAACAGCACCGCCGGCTTGTGGAAGAAGTATCCGGTCAGCGCGACAGCTGAATTCTGCGCGGCGATGTAGTCCGCTCCGCGCACCAGATCAACGGCTGGCCTATTGGAAAGCGTCAGCCGGGAATGTGTCGCGATCAGTCACTCCAGCGCCCGAAGCTCTTCCAGCGCATAGGTCTCTTTCGTATGCAGCCCGATCACGATCTTCCGCCTGGGATCCGCGACGCCGGTCGCCACGATCATATCGAGCGGGCTCATTTCCGGAAAAGACCGATGTTCTATCAGCCGACCCTGGAGCGGAACATAGACATAACCTTCCCGCGCCCCCTCAAGGTTCGCACTCCCGTAAAGCCGTTTCCGCCATTGCCGGACGAAGGCCGACGCTTCGTCGCCGTCTGCATCGTCTGGGTTCAAGCGTGTCCGCGCGACCTCCCATTTCCATCGCCTGGCCAATTTCTCGATGCGCCAGAACGGATAGAAATAGGCCAATCTCAGGGTCAGTCCGCGCGGGCTGACTGGGTCTTCCATCAGGCAAAGCGCGTAGCCCGGGTCCTTGATCGAGCCAAGGATCTCCCCGTCGCTGTTGCCACGGAACCCGACCGAGAATCCATGCGAGCGGAAGGCATTGATCACCTTGTTGATGAAGTTGATCTTTCCGGCCTCGGCACGTTTGCGAAAGGCCGGCTCGAGGTAGAATGTCAGGGTTTTCTCGGCCGTCATCGCGGCGGACGCTGGCGTCGCACTGCTCCCCTCACAAGTGAAACCGGGTTGTGCCGCGCCCAAGCGATGTCCATATAGCCGGAGACGCATTTCAGAGAGGCGGTATGGCAAAGAACGAGTTTCCTGGCTGGCACGGCACGACCATCATCGGTGTGCGCAAGGGCGGCGAAGTGGTCATTGCAGGTGACGGACAGGTCAGCCTAGGCCAAACGGTGATCAAGGGGACGGCACGCAAGGTTCTCCGGCTGACCAGCGGCGGTCAGGATGTTGTCGCCGGTTTCGCGGGCTCGACGGCGGATGCCTTTGCGTTGCTCGAACGTCTCGAGGCGAAGCTGGAAGCAACGCCGGGCCAGTTGCAGCGCGCCGCCGTCGATCTTGCAAAGGACTGGCGAACCGACAAGTACCTGCAGAAGCTGGAAGCGATGCTGATCGTTTCGGACGGCAAGAGCCTGCTGGTCATCACGGGCGCGGGCGATGTTCTTGAACCGGAACATGACGTAACAGCCATTGGCTCTGGCGGTAACTATGCACTCGCCGCCGCCCGCGCGATGATGGATGGCGATCTGAGCGCCGACGATGTGGCCCGCCGGGCCATGGCAATTGCCGCCGATATCTGCGTTTACACCAACGGCAACTTGACCGTAGAGAAGATTTAAGAATGACCGACCTTACCCCCCGGGAAATCGTCACCGAACTCGACCGGTTCATCATCGGCCAGAAGGACGCCAAGCGTGCAGTCGCCGTTGCGCTGCGGAATCGCTGGCGACGAAAACAGCTGTCGGACGATCTGCGCGAAGAGGTTTATCCCAAGAACATCCTGATGATCGGCCCGACCGGCGTCGGCAAGACCGAGATCAGCCGCCGCCTGGCGAAACTTGCCCGCGCGCCTTTCCTGAAGGTCGAGGCCACGAAGTTCACCGAGGTCGGTTATGTCGGCCGCGATGTCGAGCAGATCATCCGAGATCTGGTAGAAAGCGCGATCACCATGACTCGCGAGCATATGCGTGAAGAAGTCACGAGCAACGCCAGGCAGGCCGCCGAGGACAGAGTGTTAGCCGCTATCACTGGAGAGAATGCCCGCGAACAGACGCTCGAGATGTTCCGTGGAAAGCTGAAGCGCGGCGAACTTGACGAAACAGAGATTGAACTGGATGTTGCCGACACGTCGAACCCGATGGCGATGTTCGAGATCCCCGGCCAGCCTGGACAGATGGGCGGAGCCATGAATCTCGGCGACCTTTTCGGCAAGGCCTTTCAGGGTCGCACCGTCCGCCGCAAGATGACCGTTGCCGACAGCTTCAATGTCCTGATCGGGGAAGAGGCCGACAAGCTTCTCGACGATGAAGCCGTCAACCGCGCGGCGATCGAGGCCGTCGAGCAGAATGGAATCGTTTTTCTCGATGAGATCGACAAGGTCTGTGCACGGTCCGATACGCGCGGTGCCGACGTATCCCGCGAAGGTGTACAGCGAGATCTGCTGCCGCTGATCGAGGGAACAACGGTATCGACGAAGTACGGGCCGGTAAGAACCGATCATGTCCTGTTCATTGCGAGCGGGGCGTTTCATATTGCCAAGCCTTCGGACCTATTGCCGGAGCTCCAAGGTCGCCTTCCGATCCGGGTCGAGTTGCGGGCGCTCACCGAAGAGGATTTCGTGCGAATTCTGACCGAGACCGACAACGCGCTGACGCTGCAATATACGGCCCTGCTCGGCACCGAAGAAGTGTCGGTCGAGTTCACCAAGGACGGTATCGCCGCGCTCGCGCATATTGCCGCCGAAGTGAACCAGAGTGTCGAGAATATCGGTGCTCGGCGGCTCTATACCGTGATGGAACGGGTCTTTGAAGAACTCTCGTTCACCGCGCCGGATCGCAGCGGCGAAGAGATCGTCGTCGACGCGGACTTCGTCAAGAAGAACCTCGGTGACATCGCGAAAGCAACGGATGTCGGGCGCTACATGCTGTAGCCCCTTTCCATTCCGGCCCATCCCG
>JBFKFZ010000092.1:0-9621 GCA_041633555.1 Paracoccaceae bacterium
CGCAGTTCTCCGGCCCACCTTCGCGGGCGATAAGGTCGCGGGTCCACTCCACGACATCCTGGCCCATCTGCAGGACGATGGCCGACTGGTCGCGCACAAGCCACTCGTCATAGATCGCGTTCGATCGGATCGCGCAATCGGCGAGGATGCGGTAGGTCACGCGCTTGCCGGTCGGGGCGCCGTACATGCCGGGGCGGCTGTGCGTGGCCCAGCAGACCAGGCGATGGGATGAGAGGAAGGCGTCGGTCTGATCGGTCGAGCGGGCCGGATCCTCGCACCAGATCACGTCTTCGCCCGGGAGTTCCCGGTCGGGAAATTCGGCAAGCGTGGCCATTGTTGCCGCGATGACATTGCTATTGTCGATGACGACTGAGGCGGGCGAACGCACGATCAGGCCGGGCGCATAGAGCTGGCGCAGGCTGCCGATCCGGCGATCCTCCCAGATCTCCCTGGTAATGCCGATGATGTAGTGCGGAACGTCGCGCCATTTCGGATCAAAGCCCTTCATGTGGCTGTGCCTTCTATTGGCCGCGACGACCCCCGCAGGACCAGACGTCCCTCGATACGAAGCCTGCGCGGTCCGGTCCCCGGCGTTTCGATCCGCTCGATCAGCGTATCCACGGTTTCGCTGACCATCCGGCGAACCGGTTGGCGGAAGCTCGTCAGGTCATAGGCGGGCCAGGCAGCAATCGGCACATCGTCAAAGCCGACAACCGTCACGTCCTGCGGAACTTTCAGACCAAGTTCGCTGCGCAGCGTGTCCATGACGACAAAGGCCATGTGATCGTTGCAGACAAATACGGCATCGGGCCGATCGTCGCCTGCAAACATCTTCAGCGTCGCGGCGCGCGCGGCATCATGCTGAAACTCGCCCTGCCCTCGGGAATGCAACTCACGCCCCGCAGCCTCAAGCCCTTGCCGGAAGCCGAGTTCCCGGTCGCGCTGGGTCGAGGCGCCCTCGAACCCCGCTATATACGCTATGCGCTGGTGGCCTGTGGCAACCAGATGTTCCGCAATCGCGCGCCCGCCGCCAAGATTGTCGGTGGTGACCGAAGACAGTCGGTCATCATCCTGGTCGCGGTTGAACAGCACGACCGGAATGCCGTGGGCCGCGCATTGCGTCGCAAGATCCGAAGACATCGACACCGACGCCAGGACGATACCGTCGACCTGATAGTCGAGGATTTCCTGCATGACGCTTTCGACATCGCCGACATCGCTGGCCGCCATGAAGACCAGAACGTGATAGCCCTTTTCCTGAAGCGCGACGGACAACCGTTCGATCGCCACGGGATAGAAATAGTTGTCGAGATAGGCGACCACGAGGCCGATGATCCGGCTTTTGCCGGTGATCATCGCACGAGCCAGCGCGTTCGGTCGATAACCGAGCTCTTCTGCGGCCTTGCGCACCTTCTCGACGGTTTGCTTCGAGGCGCTTGCCCCGGGAGTGAAGACCCGGCTGACCGCCGACTGGCTGACCCCGGCGCGCTTGGCCACTTCCATCGATGTGATTTTCTCGACTGCCATCAGTCTGCCGTCCAGCCTCCGTCGATCATCAGCGGCGTACCAGTGACCAGCGCGCTGGCGTCCGAGGCCAGATAGACCACGGCCCCCATGATGTCGGTGACCTCGCCGACCCGGCCGAGCTTGATCTTTTCTTCCAGCCATTTGCGGCGGGCGGGATTGTCGAGCGTCGGGGCGGCCAGAGGTGTGCGGATGAAGGTCGGACAGATCGTATTGACACGAATGCCGTGCGGTCCCCATTCGATCGCCATCGCCTTGGTGAACCCCTCGACGGCATGCTTGGTGGCGCTATAGACGGCCCGGTCGATGCCGCCAACATGGCCCATCTGGCTGGAAATATTGATCAGGCTGCCGGGTTTGCCGGAGTTGATCAGCCCTCTGGCGACAGCACAGGTCAGGAAATAGGCCCCCTTGATGTTGAGGCCCGCCACGGCATCGAAATCCTCCTCGGTCGTCTCAAGCGCGGGAGAATGGCGGGCGAGACCGGCGGAATTGACGAGGATGTCGCAGGGGCCGTTCCCGGCGACGGCCCGCTCGGTTGCAGCGATATCGGCGACATCGAGCGGCAGGGCACTGGCCTTCAGGCCCTTGCGTTTCAGTTCGCCGACCGCGTCCGCGAGCTTGTCGGCGCTGCGTGCTGCCAGCGCCACCTCGGCCCCTGCTTCGGCCAGAGCGACGGCAGCGGCCAGCCCGATGCCCGAGGATGCCCCGGCAACCAGCGCGCGCTTGCCATCGAGGCGGAACGAGGGAGAGGTCGGCAAGGTCATGCGATGGCTTTCTTTCTGTTGGGTTCGGGCAGGGCAAGGCCTCGATAGGGCGGGAAATCGGCATAGAGAGCCTGGCGAGCAGCGGCGGGCACGGCGGGGGCATCGCCCTCCGCCAGAAGCTTGCCCCTTGGTGCGATATAGGAGGAGATCGTGCGCTCAGGCGCTTCGCGCCAGGTCAGGTTGAAGGCGGCGAGCTTGGGAAAGAACCAGATCGCGGAATAGTCCAGATGATCGTGCAGCCACCAGGCCAGATCGCGCCAGTCGCGGCCGGCATCATTCTGATCCGCAAACCATGGGATCACGATGCTGGCACAGGCTCCCATCCGGCCCGCCGCATCGCGCCGGTCCCAGATATGGCCGGCATAGTTCGCCTCGTTGCTTGCGCAGTTCAGGTCATTGTCGTTGCCGAAGCGGTTCACCTGGGGCGAGCGGTAGGCCGAGCGCACGGCAACCGACCCGAAGGTCTCCACAAGCGGGTCGAGCAGGTCGGTCGCAAGCCGCGTGCCTGCCTCGATGGCGAGTTCAGGGTCTTCGGGGATGTTGGGGATGGCGTGAAAATTGGCGATCTCGGAATAGAGGAAGTCGCGCATGTAGAAATGCCGGGACAGCCGCTGCCGCCCCAATGTTTCAAGGGACCACATTGATCCCGGCTTCCTCATTCCGCGGCCGTCCCGTATTCCGCCGCTCCGCCATAAGGCACATTCAGTCCGCCATAGCGGCGGACACGGATGTTGCATTGCTCGGCATGGCCCACGAAGCCCTCCAGCAGGCAGAGCCGAGAGCCGTAGGCGCCGATCATTGCTGCGGCCTCATCGGTGGTGACTTTCTGGTAGCTGTGCGTTTTCAGGAACTTGCCGACCCACAGGCCACCAGTATAGCGGCCAGCTTTCTTAGTCGGCAGCGTGTGGTTCGTGCCGATCACCTTGTCGCCATTGGCAACGTTGGTGCGCGGACCGAGGAACAGGGCGCCGTAGCTGTGCATCTTTTCGAGATACCAGTCATCGCGGTTGGTCATCACCTGAACATGCTCCGACGCGATGTCATTGGCGACGGCCAGCATCTCGTCATGGTCCTTGCACAGGATGACTTCGCCATAGATTTCCCAGCTCTTGCTGGCCGTTTCGGCGGTCGGCAGGATCTTCAGCAGCCGGTCGATCTCTGACAATGTCCCCTCGGCCAGTTTCCGTGAGTTGGTGACGAGAACTGCAGGGCTGTTATAGCCGTGTTCGGCCTGGCCGAGGAGATCGGTGGCGCAGATTTCCGCGTCCACAGTGTCGTCTGCTATGACCATGGTTTCCGTTGGGCCGGCAAAGAGGTCGATGCCGACGCGTCCGTAGAGCTGACGCTTTGCCTCGGCGACGAAGGCGTTGCCGGGTCCGACGATCATGTCTACCGGCGCGATGGTTTCTGTCCCCAACGCCATTGCGCCGATTGCCTGGATGCCACCCAGCGCATAGATCTCATGCGCACCGCCCAGTTTCATCGCGGCAATCACTGCCGGGTTCGGCGTGCCCTGGAATGGGGGGGTGGCGGCCAGGATACGCGGCACGCCGGCAATCGAGGCGGTGGCGACAGACATATGCGCCGAGGCGACCATGGGGAATTTGCCGGCAGGCACATAGCAGCCGACGGATTGCACGGGAATGTTCTTGTGGCCGAGGATCACGCCGGGCAGCGTCTCGATCTCGATATCCAGCATCGAGTCGCGCTGCGCCTGCGCGAAGTTGCGCACTTGTTCCTGTGCAAACCTGATGTCGGCCATGGCGCGATCGGACACCTTGTTCATCAGCGCCTCGATCTCGCCCTCCGACAAGCGGAAGGCGGGCGGCGAATAGTCGTCGAATTTCTCGGAGAGTGCGCGAACCGCGGCATCGCCACCAGTTGCGATGGATTTCAGCGTCGACTCCACAATGTCGCGGACCTTGGCATCGTCTTCGGCCCGGTCGGTTTCGGATTTCGCGGTTTTCAGATGTTCGGGCATGTCGGTCCTCTACTCAAGTCATTCGGGCAAAAAGATTCTTGCAGGTCCGGGGTTGGTTGGGCCAGGCAACGGTGCCAACCCTGACCGTCATTGTGATATGGAGCCTGGTTGTCACCTCATGGCACCTGCGGTTTCGGCGGAACGACTTCGCCCCGGTCATAGGACTCCCATCCGTTTCCGTCGAAGACATCTACGCCGAGTTGGGCGAGGACATGCGGGAAATCGACCGAGACCCAGTTGTCCTTGATCCGGCCGTCCACGACCTGCCAGAAATCCATGTAAGGTATCTTGACGCGCCTGCCGGTCGGGGCGATCCCCATGAAGGTGCCGGAATGCGTGGCCTCGATATGGCCGTAGCAGGAAGCCCAGTCGCCTTCACAGACGAATCTGTCGGTCTTGTAGTCACGTTCAGTGAAGGCCGCACGGATGGGCAATTGCCAATTGTTGCGGAAGGCCTGCAGCCCGTCTTTGGTGCCGCAGCCCTGATTTCCATACCAGTGGAAATCCTCGTGAAAATGCGCCGCCATGTCGTTGGAGTTGGCGGCAAGGGCTGCCTCCATCCGCAGGATGACCTGACGGGTCGCTTCGGTTCTCTCTTCGGGTATCATCCGTGTGCGATCCTATTGCCAGTGGCCGTATCGAAAAGGTGGCAGATGCCGGAGGGAATGCTCGCATTTACGATGTCACCGATCTCGGCGCGGTATTCCTTGTTGGTCTTGATCGACACCAGTGATCCGGCCAGACGCCAAGTGATCATCGATGCCTCGCCCAACAGCTCAATCGAATAGACCGGCGCAGAAATCTGACCTTCGCCGGGGATGATAGCGGCGTCTTCGGCCCGGAAGCCCAGTGTGACATTGCCGGACACGGATTGCGGAAGCCCCACCAACCGGATTCCCTCGGCCGTGAACACGCCGCTTTCCAGCTCGCCTTCGACAAGGTTCATCGCCGGAGAGCCGATGAAGCTGGCTACGAATGTATTGGCGGGGTTGTCATAGATATCCGTCGGCGTGCCGACCTGCTGGATCTTGCCGGCATTCATCACGACCACGCGGTCGGCCAGCGTCATCGCTTCGATCTGGTCATGCGTGACGTAGACCGTCGTGGTCCTCAACTTCGACTGCAGGTTCTTGATCTGCGCGCGCGTCGAAACCCTCAGCTTGGCGTCAAGGTTGGACAGGGGCTCGTCCATCAGGAACACCGTGGGCTTGCGCACGATGGCGCGGCCCAGCGCGACCCGCTGGCGCTGGCCACCCGAAAGATCAGCCGGGCGGCGATCCATGAAATCCTCGAGCTCGACCATCTGCACCGCCTTCATCACCATTTCATGGTGCTTGTCCTTCGGCACTTTGCGGACGCGCAGCGGAAAGCGGATGTTCTCGTAGACCGACAGGTTCGGATAGAGCCCGTAGGACTGGAACACCATCGAGATGTCGCGGTCTTTCGGCTCGAGATTGTTGACCATGCGGTCCCCAAGCCAGATTTCGCCGTCGGTGATGTCTTCGAGCCCCGCGATCATGCGCATCGTCGTGGATTTGCCGCAACCGGAGGGACCGAGCAGGACCAGGAACTCTTCATCGGCGATGTCGAGATCGAAATTGTCGACGCCGATGAAGTTGCCCCAGCGCTTGTTGACGTTCTTGAGTTGCAGACGGGCCATTGCGGTCTCCTATCCCTTGACGGCGCCAGCGGTCAGGCCACCGACAATCTGACGTTGAAAGAACATGATCATTAGAAAGAGCGGTGCTGTGACCGACACAACGGCCGATACCGCGAACATGACATTACCCTTGGTCTGTGTGGTGCCAAGGAAGCTTGCGATCTTGGGCACCATTGTCTGGTTTTCTTTGCTGAGCAGCATCGCGGTGACGGCGAAGTCGTTATAGGCCAGCAGGAAGCTGAAGAGGCCGGTGGTGATCACGCCCGGCCACATCACCGGAATGATCACGTGGCGGAAGGCCTGAAACCGCGTGCAACCATCGACCATGGCGCTTTCATCGAGATCCTTCGGAATGTTCTTGAAGAAGGAATGCAGCATCCAGAGCGTGAAGGGCTGGTTGATCGCGACGAGCACGATGATGGTGGTCGACAGGTGCCCCCAAAGGTTCCATTCGAAGAACGGCAACAGGTAGCCCGAAACCAGCGTGATTGGCGGCATCGCGCGGAACATCAGCGCGAAGAAGAGGAACCAGAAGGCGTAGCGATTGGTCGACCGGGCCAGCGCATAGCCGCCCAATGTGCCGCAGGTCAGAGAGATCGTGACGACGCAGACACAGACAATCGCCGTGTTGAGCGCGGCGCGCCAGAATTCTTCCTGCACCCAGGCACCGTAATAGCCGGCTCCGGTGAATGAGCCGCCCTCCTCGACCTGCGTCAGCGTGCCGAAGATGGCATTGGCCCAGTTCGCCTTGGAAAAGAAGTCGCCTTCGACCTTGAACGACCCCCAGAGCGTCCACATGAAGGGGAACGCTGCCATGATCAGCCAGAGAGCCAGGAACGAGGTGGCCAGGAATTTGATCGACAGCGGCTGCCGTGTTGCTTTGCTGGACATCTGACCCTCTTATTTCTTGAAGTCGCGCCACGTCCGGACCAGGACAGGCGACAACAGGATGCCGACACCGATGATGGTCAGAACAGATGTTGCGGCGGCGGATGACAGCAGCCGCGTCTCACCGCCGAGATCGTTGTAAATCGCGTAGGACAGCGAGGTTGCGTGAGCGGCGGCACTGAAGCTGACGATGGGCTCGAAGACCCGGAAATTGTCCATCAGCTGGATAAGCGCTACGAAAGTCACCAGCGGGACGAGATGCGGGATCACGACGAAGCGGATCCGTTCCCACCTTGTAGCGCCATCGACCATTGCCGATTCAAGTGTATCGGTGTTGACGGTCTGCAGCCCGGCATAAAAGACGACGAAGGCGAAGGGTGCCGCGTGCCAGACACCGTAGACCATCAGCATGATCCACATCAGCCCGGTCGAGGCCTTGACCGACAATCCGGGATCCCCGGCGAGCCATTGTAGGCCGGCCCCCAGGATACCGCGGGCATCCACCATCCAGAAGAGGATCAGCGACCCAACCAGCGGCGTGACGATCATCGGCAGGAGCGAAAAGAAGATTGTCGGCCCTTTCAGCGCCTGCGCGACCGAATTCACCGCGATAGCGATGAAGAACCCCAGGACAATCGTCAGCGGCGTGACGACGGCCGTGTAGGTCAGCGTAAAGGCAAGGGCCTTGTAAAACGGAAGATTCAGCAGGCTGCGGCCAAAATCCGGCAACCCGTCAGCATTGACCCAGGCGCTGGCGACTTCGGACAGCGCAAGATGATTGCGGTCCTTGTAGACATTCAGTCCGGCGAACCTTCCGAGGGGTTCAGCCTCACGCAGGGCGGCCGTCGCTTCCTGGTCGATTGCGGTCGACTTGCTGCAGCCGAACGGGCCGCAATTCTCAACCTCGACCACCACCTGTTCGTGCGCAGTGTAGAAGGACTGGGTCACCACCGATACGATCGGAAAGGCAATGAACAGGAGCATGAGGATAGTCGATGGCAGAACAAACCAGAAGAATGTGCTGTGTTTCATCAGCGTCTCGCCTTCCGTGGACGGTAAATATTCGGAGTAGAGAGATTTGGCGGGGCACCGCCCGGGGGGGCCCCGCCGATCGCAGGGCTTACTTGATGTAGCCCTGCTCCTTGGCGGCAGCGGTGTAGGCTGCTTCGATGTCGGCCAGCGTCTGCTCGGCGCCCTCTTTATCGGTCAGGAAGTCGGCGATATTGTCGCCGAGCGCAGTGTGCAGCAGACCCATGTAAGGCAGCATCGGGTAAGGCTTGGTTCCGGCGTTGACGGCGGCCAGCACACCTTCGCTGACCGGTGCAGGCTCATAACCTTCGATCAGCCAGACGGCCTGATTCATGGTCTCGTCGTTCAGCGTCGTGGGAGCAACTGCATGGGCCAGAGCCTTGAAGGTCGCCGTTGCATCTTCATCCGAGATGTTCTTGGCGACGGTCCAGCCATCCCACCACAGGGTCGAGGCGGGAATGCCGCTGTCACCAACAAGGAGCGGACCGGCAACCTTGGTATTCTCGTAGACCTGCGGCTCTGACCCTTCGGCATCCATCAGCACCTGGGCACGGCTGCCCCACATAGGCATAAGTGCAACATTGCCCGCTTCCCATTCGGCGCTTGTGCCGTTGCTGTCATGGGTCAAGTAGTCGGGGTTCATATAGGCCGTCAGCGCCTTCATCATCTCAAGCGCTGCAACGCCCTTCTCGTTGTTGATCGCGACGTTGGCAGTGCCTGGCTCGAAGAACTCACCGCCATGGCCGAGATACATGTTGACGAACTCTTCGGCGAGGTTCCAGCCTGCCGCGTAGGGACCGCCAACCGGGTTTTGCATGATACCGGCGGCGCGGATCGCTTCGGCGGCGGCGAGCACCTCTTCGTAGGTTTTCGGGACCTCCAGGCCGACTTCCTGCAGCACATCGGCGCGATAGGTCAGCGTCTGGGCATTGGCCATGAAGGCAACCGCCATGATGTTGTCGCCGACCTTGATCAGCTGCCGCGTCGGGATGTTCTGGCCGTGTTCGGCCACAAGATCATCGAGCGGGCGGATCACTTCCTCGTTGATCAGTGCCACAATGGAAGAGTTGGCGATGATTGCGCTGGTATATTCGGCCGGGTTGCCGGTCATGCCAGCGACGTTCAGCGTCTGGTGGTCAGCGGTCAGGTTGCTGTCCACCGTGACGCCGTCGCCTGCACATTCCTTGGCGACTTTCGCGATGGTCTGGATCGCGGGAAACTCGTTGCCGATGATATTCACGCGTCCGCTTTCAATGCCGCACCCGGCAAAGGCTGCGCTCGTCGTCGTGATCATGGCGCCGATCGCAAGTGAGGCTTTTAGATAAGTCTTCATATCCATCTCCTGTTGAGAGTCGTTACTTTCGATATTTCCGGAATTTGCAGAACTGCCGGGTCCCCCAACCCGTCGCTATTCTCACGAGGATCACGACAGGCTGCCGCACCTCATTGCCAAGACTGGATATCAAAGGTTGAATACGATTGCAAGAAATTTTGCATAGGATTGCAAAAGGTCAGGATTCGGTGTCATGTGAAAAAGTTCGTGACCAGGAGGCGGTGATGCAGGGTAGACATCTTTCAAATAAAACAAAGTTTTACGATCTCTTTTCTCGCCTCGCCGAATCACGGCCCGAAGCAATTGGTCAGAGGCTGGAAGAAATCTATTCGGTCGATGCCGAATGGCGCGGATCGCATCCGATCAACGAAATGAACGGCCGGCGCGCGATTCTGGAACGGGTCTGGCAACCGCTGATCGCCGCCTTCCCCGATCTGGA
>JBFKFZ010000093.1:0-9556 GCA_041633555.1 Paracoccaceae bacterium
TGGGCCGGCGAATGGCCTTTGGTCTGCTGGCAGGCGGTTCGGTGGCCATCTGCGGTGCGTCGGCGGCATTAGCTATTGCTTCTGTCCTGCCGCCCCGCCCTGACCGCGAACAGGACACGTTGTTTGTGGTCATCGCGGTGACGGCGCTTTCGACCATAGCCATGGTGGCTTATCCGGTGTTGTTCCAGGCTATTGGGCTATCTGATGTGGAAAGTGGTTTTCTCATCGGAGCGACCATTCATGATGTCGCGCAGGTCGTCGGCGCCGGCTATTCGATCAGCGACGAATCCGGGGTTATCGCAACCTTTGTAAAGATGCTTCGCGTGGCGTTGCTGCCGATTGTCATGCTGGTGGTGATGTTCAGTTTTCGCGGGGCGCAGAGCCAGAAAGTCACCCTGCCGTGGTTCCTCGTAATGTTTGTGGCGCTTGCCGTGGTGGCCAACACCGGACTTGTCCCGCAAAGCGTCATCGAGGCAGTCGGATCCCTGTCGCGCTGGTGCCTTGTGGTCGCCATTTCTGCACTTGGTGTAAAAACCAGCCTGGCCAAATTCGCCGAGGTCAAACCAAGTTACGGTGCGATCCTGGTGGTCGAAACCGCGTTTCTCCTGCTGATCGCGCTGCTGTTCGTCTTGTGGTATGGTATCTGATCCGCGGTCGTCCGGCAAATCCCACTCTGCCTTTGCCTCATCTTGCTGGTGGGGCGAGCGACGCCCTGAGGCAGACCTCAGCAAGCAGTTCGACCGTTTTCACCGGTGCGGCTCCCTTGACCATCTGAACTAGCATCTGCGCGGCCCTGCGGCCCATCTCCCGGTGCGGCACATGGACTGTCGTGAGCGACGGCACCGTCACCTGGGCCAGTTCAATATCGTCAAACCCGGTAATCGAGACCTGGACGGGGACATCAATCCCGAGTTCCCTGGCGCGACGCAATGCTCCGACGGCAAGCACATCGTTGCCGCACAGAACCGCCGTGGGCACCACCGCCGATTGCATCAGAGACTCGAAGGCCCTGGCGCCGTTTTCGATGCTATAAGTCGTCTCAACAATCGGCAGAGGGAGATCGGACAGCCCGGCCTCGGTCATTGCATCCTTGACCCCATCCACGCGTGCACGAGCGCGATCGTTGGACCCGATTTCCGCTGAAATCACAGCAAGTTGCCGATGCCCCATGCCTATGACAGAGCGGGCCAGATCGCGCATCGAGGCGCGGTTATCGAACCCGACGGAAGGGCGTTCGGCTGTGGCGTCCGTTGTCCAAGTCACCAGTGACGGAACGTGCTGGGCATCGAGAAACTCATAAATGGCAGGGTCGCGGTCGTGACCAATCAGCAGCAGGCCATCGGCCCCGCGCGCCACAAGCGACCTGATCTGTTCTTCTTCCAGATCAGCCCTGTATGAGGAACTTGCGACCAGAAGCGTGTAGCCTTGCACCCGCAACTCTTCCTGAAATGCCTGCAAGCCGCGGGCGAAGATCGCGTTTTCCATAGTCGGGATGATCGCGCCGATTGTATGCGTACGTTTGGCAGCCATGACCCGAGCGCCGAAATTCGGAGAATAGCCAAGGTCGTGCACCGCGGACATCACTTTAGCCCGCGTCGCCTCGACGACTTGCTTTGGCGAGTTGAGGCATCGTGACACTGTTGCCGTCGACACTCCGGCGCGTCTCGCAACATCGTGTAGCGTGGCAGCCGTCTTGGTGAGCTTTCTTTCTCTGTCGTCCATCAATGACTTTCCCTGACCGACCAAACGGAGCTTGCTGCCGTTCCGGCTAATCCTGAAGATAGAGCCTGGCAGGCAAGAATGTAAAGGCTTGCATTACGGCAATGTAAAGGCTTACACTCAAGCCAGAGTCGAATCGCATCATAGGATTCTTGACAAATGCCACTTGCCCTCGCCGCCATCTGCTTCGCTGTTTTCGGGCTTAATGTCGGCTTGGGATCATTTGCCGGAAATGCCTTCTTGAGCGATGTCGGCGAGATGCTGGTGCTGTTTGCCGCCGCGATCCTGTTTGTCGTGGCCATCGTGAAAAAAGAAGCCGCCGCCAAGGGCAACGGCAAATAAGTCCAATGGGAGGACAAGTCTTGAAAAACGAACGTAACGAACTGAAATCAACGGAACGCCGGAATTTCCTGAAACTGGCAGGCACCGGCGGGTTCACCGCAGCAATTGTGGCCGGTGCGGGCGGACTGCTCTGGTCGTCAGAAGCCGTCGCGCAAACCGCCTCCGAGGAAAAGGAGCGCGAGGCAGCCGCCGAACATACTTTGACTTTGGCTACGGCTTATGTGCTGGGCGCGTCCCGGAGTTATCCGATCATGCAGTTGGACCTCAAGGAAAACATCCAGAACGCTACAAATGGCAAGATCTATGTCAAGCTGGCGCCGGGCGGACAGCTGGGCGCGGGCGGCGAGCTTGTGCAGAAGGTGCAGGGCGGCACCATTCAGGTTGCGCAGCATTCGATCTCCAATTTCGCGCCCTTCGCGCCGGTGACCGACCTGATCAACCTTCCGTATCTCTGCGGCTCCAACCAGCGTTTCACCAACTTGGTGCATTCGGACGCCTGGAAGTCTGAGGTGAATCCCAAGGTCGAGGCAAACGGCTTCAAGCCTCTGTTCTATGTCGTCATCGACCCGCGGGTCGTGGCTGTACGTGCCGGTGGCGCCGGGGCCGTCATTTCACCCAGCGATCTGTCGGGCGTCAAATTCCGCGTTCCCGGTTCTGCGATGCTGCAGCAATATTACCGCATGGTTGGTGCCAACCCGACACCGGTGGCCTGGGGCGAAACCCCATCCGCGATCAAGCAGGGCGTGGCCGATGCACTCGACCCCTCAGTTGGCGCACTCTACGTCTTTGGCTTCAAGGATATCCTGAGCCACGTGACCTTCACCCAGGCAGTGCCTGACAGTCAGGTCTATTCGTGCAACCTCGAATGGTTCAACTCCATGCCTGCCGACGTGCAGGACGGCATCATGGAAGCCTCTGAAATCACCGGGCACCAAAACCTCGCAAAGGTGCCGTCGGCGCGCAACTACGCTATGGCAGAGCTGCGCAAGGCCGGTGTGGAATTCCATTCGCTGACCGACGATCAACTGGCCGAATGGCAGGCCGCCGGTGGATATCAGTTGCCCGACTGGGACAGCTTCAAGATGGAACTGGCCGGCTCGATGGATGTCTTCGCCAAGCTTGAAGAAGCGGCGGGCACGATGGGCCGCTACTACGTCCACGACGCTTGAGACCTGTCAGCTGGGCGAGCGCGCCAAGTCGCTCGCCCGTCCACTCCCTTTGATCCCGCGCGACGCCAAGTCTCTGGGCGTGGCCTTTCGAGAGGTGACCGATGCATTTCTTGCGTATCCTGGACAAGAACGCCGAACGATGGGCTCTCTTGGTCTTCTACGTGATGCTGGTCATCACGATGGCCATCGAAGTGCTGCGCCGCGAGGTGTTTTCCTATTCCTCGATCTGGGGCGAAGAGATCGTCCGGTATTCCTTCATCTATCTGGCATGGATCGGGGCCGCCGCTGCGGTCAGGGAACGCGCCCACATCCGCATCGACGTTTTGATGCACTACCTTGGCCCCCGCGCTAAAGCATTGCTCTATATCTTTGGCGATGTCGTGATGCTGGCCGTTGCCGTCGGGGCGCTGATATGGTCGTTCGAGACAGTTCAGGTATCTTTCAAGTTCGGATCCGTAAGCCATGGCCTGCGGGTGTCCATGGTCTGGTTCCTGATGGCGGTTCCTGTCGGTTTCGGCCTGATGATCGTCCGGCTGGTGCAATCTTTAATTCGCGATTTTCGCAGCCTGCGTGACGGTACACCCGTCTACGAAGGCGACAAGCTCTTTGATTGAGGGAATAGAAGATGTTGTTTGACACCCTTGATCAAGCGGTCGAACTTGGTTGGGATTTCTACCTGCCTGTCATCATGTTTGTGGGGCTTTGCGCGCTTGCGGTGCCCGTCTGGGCAGCCATCGGGGTCTCGGCGATCACGATGCTGTTTCTTTCGGGCGACCTGCCGCTAGAGCTTGTCGGAGAAAGCCTGTTCTCCGGTATCGACGCTTTTGCCCTGACGGCGGTGCCGCTTTTCATCCTGACAGGCGACGTGCTTGTCCGCACGGGGCTCTCGCGCAAATTTCTCGACGTGGCAGAAGCATTGACCCAATTCGCCAAAGGCGGATTTGGCTCCGCCACAGTGCTGGTCTGCGGCATGTTTGCAGCGATTTCGGGCTCTGATGCGGCCGGCGCGGCGGCAGTGGGCCGCATGACGATCGAACGGCTGGTCGAGTCCGGCTATCCGCGCCCGTACGCCTGTGCGCTGGTCGCGGCGGGGGCCTGCACCGGCATCCTGATCCCGCCGTCCATCGCTTACATCATTATCGGGCTGGTGCTGGGTATATCGGCTTCAACGCTGTTTCTGGCTGCCGTCATCCCGGGCACGCTGATCCTGGTGTCGATCCTTGTCACCAACATCGTGGTGAACCGGATCTATCGCTACGAGGGTGGCGGCAACCTTTCCCCGGGCGAATACTTCGGCAATCTTGGCCGGTCGCTGGCCTCTGGCTGGTATGCCTTCATCGTACCGGGCATCATATTTTACGGCATTTTTTCGGGACGCCTCACGCCGACCGAAGCAGGTGCGACCGCTGTCATCGTCACCATCATCATCGGGTTCGTTATTGGCACGCTTCGGCTGTCCGACTTTCCGGCAATGCTGATCAGTTCCGCCAAGGTGAACGGGATCATACTTCCGATCATCGCGTTTTCCCTGCCACTGGCGCAAGCGCTCGCGATCATGGGTGTGCCGCAGGGTTTCGTCTATTCGGTCACCGCGCTGACGGACGAACCGATGCTTCTTATCCTGATGATGATCGGCATCCTGATCGCGGCGGGTTGCGTGATGGAAACCACGCCGAACATCGTGATCCTTGCACCGATTCTGAAGCCGCTGGCGGACAACATCGGCATGAACGAAATCCAGTTCTGCATCATGATGATCACCGCTCTGGGCGTTGGCTTCATCACACCGCCGCTGGGCCTGAACCTGTTCGTAGTGGCAGGTATAACGGGCGAGTCGATCCTCAGGATCGCATGGCGTGCAGTGCCATTCGTCTTCTTCATGCTCGTTGTCGTTCTCCTGATCGCATACCTTCCCGCGATTTCGACAACCTTGCTTCCCGACATCTACAAATAGGACGTTATTCCCATGACTGTTGAATATCTCAAGAAGGCGCCGCTCACGTCGAAGTCCGATGCATCTGACGTGCACATGATCGCAAAAGACATCCTCGCAGATATCGAAGCGGGCGGTGACAAGGCTGCTCTTGGATATGCCAAGAAGTTCGACAAGTACGACGGCAGTATCGTCCTGACGGCAGAAGAGATCGAGGCTGCCTGCGCCCTCGTGCCGGAAAAGATGAAGGCTGACATCCAGTTTTCCCACGACAATGTGCGCCGTTTTGCCGAAAAACAGAAATCGACCGTGCGCGATGTCGAGTTGGAGATCGTGCCGGGCCTGGTCGCTGGGCAGAAGGCGATCCCGGTCGATGCCGTCGGCTGTTATGTGCCTGGTGGGCGGTACAGCCATATTGCCAGCGCCATCATGACGGTAACGACGGCCAAGGTAGCTGGGTGCCAGCATATCATGGCCTGCTCGCCGCCACGTCCCGGTGTTGGTGTGCCTCCGCCGATCGTCTATGCCGCACATATCTGCGGTGCTGACACAATCATGGCGATCGGCGGCGTCCAAGGCATCGCGGCGATGACCTTTGGCCTGTTTGGCCTACCTAGGGCCAAGTTCCTGGTCGGGCCAGGAAACCAGTTCGTTGCCGAGGCCAAGCGTATCCTGTTCGGCCGTGTGGGCATCGATATGATCGCCGGCCCCACCGACAGCCTGATCCTCGCAGATGCCACTGCCGACCCGTTGATCGTAGCGACCGATCTGGTCGGCCAGGCAGAGCATGGCTATAACTCGCCGGTTTGGCTGGTCACCGATGACCGCCCGCTGGCGGAAGAAGTGATGGCGCTGGTTCCGGATCTGATCAATGACCTGCCCGACTTGAACCGTGAAAACGCCACCGCCGCCTGGCGCGACTATGCCGAAGTCATCCTTTGTAAAGACCGCGATGAAATGGCCGCCACTTCGGACGCCTATGCGCCGGAGCACCTGACCGTTCAAGCCGCAGATCTGGATTGGTGGCTCGACCGGTTGACCTGCTATGGCTCACTGTTTCTGGGCGAAGAGACGACCGTCGCGTTTGGCGACAAGGCCAGTGGCACCAACCATGTTCTGCCAACCTCGGGGGCGGCCAGCTATACCGGCGGACTTTCTGTGCACAAGTACATGAAGATCGTGACTTGGCAGCGTGCCACCCGCGAAGGTGCCAAGCCGGTTGCCGAGGCCACCGCGCGAATTTCAAGGCTGGAAGGGATGGAGGGCCACGCCCGCACCGCGGACGTGCGGCTGGCGAAGTACTTTCCTGACGAAACCTTCGATCTGAACCCCGATGCCTGACCCGCGCAACCTTTTCGACCTGACCGGCCGCGTGGCGTGCGTCACCGGTGCAAGTTCCGGCATCGGCCGGCACGCGGCCGACGTGCTGATCGGCGCGGGGGCGCAGGTTGTCGGGGTAGCACGCCGCACGAAAGCATTGAAGGACTGGCAGGCGGTAAACGGCGCCAGAGCAGCCTTCGTCACCGCCGATCTGGTGGATCGTGACGCTTTATCTGGAAAGGCCGAAGAAATTGCGGCGCCATTCGGGGAACCCGATATCGTCGTGCATGCAGCAGGCATCAACATGCGACAGGATGCTGACGAGGTTACGCCCGAGGGCTGGGATGTAACGCTGGCTTTGAACCTTGCCGCGCCGTTTTTCCTCAGCCAGGCTCTGGTGCCTGCAATGAAGCTGAGGGGCTGGGGCCGGCTCGTCAATTTCGCATCGTTGCAGACAACCCGAGCCTTTCCCAGTGGCATCGCATATGGCGCCTCCAAAGCCGGCGTTGGCCAGCTTACACGGGCCATGGCCGAGGCCTGGTCCAGGTACGGGATAACCGCCAACGCGATCGGACCGGGATTCTTTCCGACCGAACTGACCGAGGCCGTCTTTTCTGATCCCGATCGTGCCGCGCGCAATGCCGCGCAGACCTGCATCGGGCGCAACGGGCGGATGCAGGACCTTGACGGACCTTTGCTGTTTCTTTGCTCAGACGCTTCGGCCTATGTGACCGGGCAGATCCTGATGGTCGATGGGGGGTTCACCGCAAAATGAAGGCCTTGGTATACGAAGCACCCGAAACGCTTGTCTATCGCGACATGCCCGACCCGCAGCCAAAGCCGGGCGAGCAGATGATCCGAGTGAAAGCGGTGGGCATTTGCGGTTCCGACATGCATGCCTATCTGGGCCATGACAGCCGCCGCCCTGCGCCGCTGATCCTGGGCCATGAAGCGGCGGGAACCATCACCGGCGGGTCGCGCGATGGTGAGCGTGTCACGATAAATCCGTTGTTGACCTGCGGAACCTGCGCCGCCTGTCGGGCAGGGCGCGACAACATCTGCACCAACCGCCAGATCATTTCGATGCCGCCGCGCGAGGGTGCATTCGCGGAATGGGTTACGATGCCGGAGAGTAATCTGGTGGCGGTTCCAGAAGATGTTACCCTGCAAAAGGCTGCCCTGGCCGAACCGATTGCCTGCGGATGGCACGCGGTCCGCCTTGGCCAGACCGTGTTGGGGGGAACTGGAGGCGATTGGCGGGCGCTAGTACTCGGCGGCGGAGCGATCGGCCTAGGCGGGGCTCTGAGCCTAGCCGCGCACGGCATTGCCGATGTGACCGTGATCGAGCCGAACCCGTTGCGGCGCAAATTCCTGCAAGACACCTGTGGGCAGCGGGCCATCGCGGCTGACGCCCTGTCAGAGACAGAACAGTTCGACATCGTGCTCGACGGTGTCGGATACGCCGCGACCCGCGCCACCGCCTCGAAACACGCTCGACCGGGCGGGGTCATCGTACATATCGGACTGGGCGAGGATGCTGGGGGGCTCGACATTCGTCGTATGACTTTGCAGGAGATCGCCTTTCTGGGAACCTACACCTACACCGCCGAAGACTTTCGGCAGACCGCGCAGGCGATTTTCGATGGCCGGCTTGGGGACCTCGACTGGACCGAGTCACGTCCCCTTGGCAAAGGCGACCGGGCCTTCAGCGACATCCGTTCGGGCAAGGCCGCCTCGCCCAAGATCATCCTGGAGCCGTAAAAATGAACTACACGACGCCAACATCCGACAGACAGCCGGGAAAGGACGCCAATGTATAGCAATATCGTGATTGGGATGGCGCTGGATCAAGGCTTTGGCAAGAACGCGCTGGACGTGGCGCATTGCTTGCTGGCCGACGGCGGGAAGATTACAGCGCTTCATGTCTATGATGCGCCACAAGGCTCCGTCAGCGCTTATCTCGACGAAGAGGTAGTCAGAACCGCCTATGAAGCGGCCCGAAAGAAGCTGACCGATCGGGTCAAAGATCTGCCGAAAGTGACGGCAATGATCCTGAAGGGCCACAGCGGCCGCACGATTACCGACTATGCAGCCGAGATTGGCGCCGATTGCATCGTGATCGGATCGCACAGGCCAGACCTTCGGGACTTTCTTCTGGGGTCGACCGCCGCGCGGGTTGTTCGGCACGCACCGTGCGCCGTTCACGTCCTGCGCAACAAGGCATGAGAGCAAATTACGAAATGCCGCTTCAGTGAACTTCCCGAGGAAGACACAAACCGGTCCGCAGTGTGGGCCGCCGTTGCCAGGAGCCTTTTGACCGTGAACATCGACAAGAAGATCACCGACGATCTCGTTGCCAACGACATTTCCTTCGTGACAACCGTTCCCTGCAAACAGCTGGCCGGTGTGATCGAGGAGATTGATCGGCGGGAAGAGATCTTTCACATCCCCTCCAACAAGGAAGACGAGGGAATGGGGCTCTGCGCCGGCGCCTTTCTGGGCGGCAGGCGCCCGGCCATCATCATGCAGAACACCGCGATCGGCGTGACCATCAATACCCTGGCCACACTGATCCAGTATTACCGGATGCCTTTGCCAATGCTGATCTCCTACCGAGGGGAACTGCGCGAACCGGTCGCCTGCCAGGTCGAGATGGCGGTCCATACCAAGGCCTTGCTTGCCCAGTTGAACATACCCACCTACCACTTCCACAAACAGTCCGATGTCGAGGAACTCGACATGATCCTCAAATACACTTTCATGTGCAACAAGCCGGTCGCTGTTCTGACCGACGCCAACTTCTGGGGAGGATATGGCGAATGATCCGCTCTGAGATCCTGAAAGAGATTGCGCCGATCCTGCGGGACCAACTTGTCGTTTGCAACATCGGCATCCCCAGCCAGGAGCTGCACGCGATCGACGACCAGCCGACGAATTTCTACATGCTGGGAACGATGGGGCTGGCCAGTTCGATCGGACTTGGTCTTGCTCTGTCGCAGCCCAAGCCGGTGATCGTGATTGACGGCGACGGCTCGGTGCTGACCAATCTGGGCACGTTGCCGACCATCGCCAA
>JBFKFZ010000094.1:0-9539 GCA_041633555.1 Paracoccaceae bacterium
ACACCTCCTCGACAAAGGGTCCGGCGGCGCTTGGTGCTGCGCCCCGGCGCTGGACATCGATCGCGATATCGACCGCATTTTCGAGCTCCGACAGCGCCTGGTCGAGCGTATCGGCCTCACCGGCAATCCTCTGGGCGAGGAAGATGATCGCCTTCTCGGTGACGCCGGCATCGCCCGCCGCCTTGGCCAGGTCGTCCTTCAGCGCCTCGATCAGGCCGATGATCTCGGCCGAGACCGCAGCCTCCTTCGGCCTGCAATCGACCGCCGGGGTCAGGGCGATCTCGGACAGGGCGGTGGCTGGCACCATGCGCCGGATCGGCAGGCCGAGCGCGTCGAAATCGGCACCCTTGACGATGCCGACAAGGGCGGTGGTGCCCTTCAGGAAGACCGGCCCGCCGCTCTCGGCGGGGATCACCGGCGAGGTGATCTGCACCGACCCGGCCTCGATATTGACCGTCGAGATGATGCCCTGCTTGCGCGCCGGCGGCCCGGTCATCCTCGAATGGTAGGCCGCGGTCACGATGTCGCGCTCCTTTTCCAGCGGGCAGACCGTGGCGTAGAGCGGAAAGTTCTGCTCGGTGTCGAGCCGGGCCAGCGCGGCATCGAAGCCCTCGACCACGCGCTCGCGGATCAGGCCGACCCGCTCGCCCTCGGTCGTGCCCAGGCTCGCAGTACAGGTCGCGCCGTCCGGCATGACATGGGCGGCGGTCAGGACATGGCCCTCGCCCGAGACGATGACGCCCGAACCCTGGCCTGTCTGCGGTCCGGTGCACAGGATATGTACAACCAACTGGTCCTCTGCCGCCACAGGCGCGGCGAGGCCAAGAAGACATCCGATCGCGATCGCGTGACGCATGGTCGACCCCCCCCGGAAATACAACCACAAGAAGAGACTAGCGCATTTGGAGGATCATTGGAAATTTTGTTTCGGATAGAAAAATCTGAGTGGTGACGCTTTGGGTGGCTATTCTTGACTTGAGCCCGGATTGTCTGAGGAAGGCGATGCTGCTCCATCGGCGCACGCGTCAGGCTGAGGCCGGCAAAAGCGGGCATCCGTCAACCGAAAGACAAGGCGCTCCTGCCGCCATTTGATTGCGGGAGATGCGGGATCGCTGAAACCCAGTCCATCTGCTGCAACTGACAACTAAAGTGCGTCGCCGCGACTGGCCTTCAGCCACTGATCGACAGGCTTGAAGCGGGTCCAGGAGCCGATCTTGATCGAGGGGTCCACTTCGTTCCATTTCTTGTGATAGAGCCCGTCCCGCAGCAGCGGCAGGGCCTCCAGTATTTCGCGCACGACCCGCGCCGTTTTCTGGTAGCGGCTCGACGGATTCATATCTTCAGGCCAGTTGTAGACGGCCAGAACCGCCCCCACAGAGATCGTCGGAATCTCACCTGTGACGAGCGCCGGATAATCGCTTGCAGTGAACCGGCCGCCCAGGTAGCCGGCGGCGTCCAGCTGCTTGTCAAGTTCGATGGGAAGAATGTGCAGCCCGTCCTCGGCGCGCAGCGACGCGAAGCCAGAGACGGGCTTTCCTGCAACATAGACCATTGCGTCGATATCGCCGCGCAGCAGGGCCGAGCGGGCCTCGACGATCGGCTGGTTCACAAAATTTACCTGCAGGTCCATGGCGTTGAACAGAAGCCGTGCCGTCAGGTTCGTGCCGCTGAGCGAGTTGTCGATACTGACGCGTTTGCCGGCCAGTTCCTTGATCGAAGTGAATTCTCGCCGTGTAACGACATGAACTTCCTCGTCATAGAGCTTGGTCACATAGCGGACCTTGTCGCGAATGTTTCGGACCTGCAATGCCTCCATCGTCATCGCCTCCAGCACATCCGACTGGACGATCGCGAGGTCAACGCCGCGCAGGTAGAGCAGATCGAGGATGTTCTGAACGGATCCTTTACCCAGTATGGCTAGGACCCGTACGTCGCCGATCTGGTCGACCACGTCCGAAATGTCCTGTGCGAAACGCGAATATGTGCCCTCGACGCTGCCGGCGACGATTCCGACCGTGCCTCGGTTGATCTCGTTCGGGCCAGGGGATGTCCCGTCGGCAATAGCGAATGTCGCAAGAGATGCTGTCAGGCAGAGGGCGGCTATTGCCCGTGTCACGAGTGATATGAACATGGATAGTCTCCTTTCATCATTCGGCGGGGGCTGCGGGCCGCGCCCGCAATTCCTCGACCCGCACTGCGAGCCGCAACATGACAAGCACCTCGCGGGGTTGGATGTCGTCCGGGTCGAGCCCCCGGTCGGCGCGAAACTGAGACATGGCAATGTCAAGCGCCTCGGAAGACAGGCCGTCCTGAACCACGGGACCATAACCAAGCCGGTTGAGCAGGCGTTGCATTTCGTGCATCTCGGCGCGGGTCAGATCGACGACCTTGGCAGAGCGGCGTTCGGTAACGGATTGTAGTCCGCTGCCGGGGCCGGTTTCTGCTTCAGGCTGGGCGCCTGCGGCGGGCCGGTCCGGGTTGGCAAGGACGTAGGGATCAGGGCCAGTCGACACCCTAATCGGCACCGGCCCGATTTCTGGCGGCAGGGAGGCTTTCCAGTGGAGGCCGCCAAGTATCACGGCACCCGCCAGGCACGCAGCAAGCGCGATTGGGGTCGGTCTGAGCCAGGGGCCCGGTCGGATCAGCTCTTTGAGCCTGTCTGGAAAGGCGTGCTCCACGCCGTTCTCCGAAAGCTCAGAGCGCAGGACATCGTCGCTGACTGCTGACAGATCCCCTGCCGCGCCCTCCGACCCGGCGCCGGACCAGAACTCATCGAGTTGGCGCAACTGTTCGGCAGTTCCCGCATCCGGCATCAGGTGAACGGGTTTTTCGGCAGAAATCAGTTTCAACGTATCGCTCATCGCAGCGCCTCCTCGGCCGTCTCGCTGTCCCGCCGCCCAGTCGCGACGATCTCTGCGATCCGGGCCTTGCGTTTCGAGAATTGTGACGGCGAGAGCCCCATCATCGACGCCACTTCACCTTCGGAGTCGCAGCCGTTCAGCAGGAATTGCGATGCCTTCAGAAAGAACTCGGCCAGCTCCGGTTCCGCAGATCTCAGCTTGCGAAGCACATCCCGTAGGTCATCGAGACGTTCCTGCGCGCGCGCCGCGTTGTTTGCGTCCGTCGGACCGGCCCTTTCCATCCGCGCGAAGGCTCGCCGCGTGCCCAGCTTCTTGACCTCGCTGCTATAGAGACTCCGGATTGTCATTCTCAGATGGTGCGGCAGATCGCAGATGTCGGGTTTCCATGTCCGCTCGCCGGAGTAGGTCTTTTCAATCGCGGTTTGGACGATCTCGCGTTCCATGCGCGCCAACCCATGATAGCGCTTCGCTTCGTACCGCGCCCAGACCAAGCCCTGTAGCCACAACCGATCCCAATCGGCACGACGCAGTTGGCGAAGCGTGGCTTTGGGGATTGACTGTTTCATCACCATGAAGGTCGGTCCGTTTGCATTTGCTTATGGTAGGAAATGCTCCTCTGCCTGTCAGAGTTTTCCCGTCCTTCGCAATTTTTCCGACTCTTTCCGGGAATAACCGTGCATTTCGACCCTCTTTCGCAGAAAACACCTCTCGGTTGTTCCGTGGAATCGGTATTATCTGCTATAATTGCCGGATGGAGTCGATCCGGCCGGCATGGCAAGTTTCGGCAACCCGGCGAACAACCGCTGTCCCGATTGCCCCGGACGCCAGTCGATTAACGACGCCATCAGGCCACTCTGGGACCAATATCTCCGATTGGCGGATTGATGAACGGGTGCCGTTCAAGAGTGATTCATAGCGAAAGGAACCCGAAACATGACCAGATCAGTGGACGTTCGGAACTGGAAGCGAAATCTGGCGGCAGACCGTTCTGCCATCGAACTGGATGACCTCTCCCGGTCGGTCACGCTGGGCCTGCCCGGCGCGGAATCGGTCGAGATCGTGGAGCTGAACGCATTTACCGGCACGCCGTCCAGACTGAAATCGATCAATGGGCCAACAGCGAGCCAGGAACCCGTTTCCCTCATCAACACCGCGATGCAGCATGTGAGAACCAGTGCAGCCGCCCTGGGATTCAATTCAGGCAGTATCCAGCCGGAATTCGTACCCGACCCATCTGTCCTCAAGACAAGCGCCGGCGCCAGCGTCGTGCATCTGCATCAGAACTACCGGGGCATTCCGGTGTTCCAGATGGTCCGCTCGGTACGGTTCTCGCCTGCGAACCGCGTCACCGAAACTTTCGGCGACAACTCGGTCCTGCCTGCCGACATCGACGTGATGCCAAAGGTGGCCGCCGCCGCGGCGGTTCGGTTCGCCGCGGAATTCCTGGCAGATCAGCCGGAAGACGATGCCGGCGAACACGGGCATGATCACTGGGGGCAGAAGATGCCACAGCCCGAGCTTGATGTATCGAAGTATCAGCCGGAGATCGTGCTTGGTTTCGAACTGCCTTCGAAGGCCACCGTCATCTCCAAGGGTCCGTTCGAAGAACAGGTTCCCGTCCATCTCGTTATTTTTGATCTCGGCGGTCGCGCGCGGCTGGCCTGGAAAGCGTTGCTGACCTTCTCCGGCTATGTCGCGCAATACGAAGTGATCGTTAGTGCCGACAATCCGGACTCCCTTGAAGTGCTTTACTCCCAATCCACCATGGATTCCGTCGCGGCCAAGGGCGCGGTCTTCAAGTGGAGCCCCGGTGTCGAGGACCGGCAATCCGTCGACTTCCCGCTGCCGAAGGAGGCCTATCCAACGGCGGACCTGATTTCGGGTCCGGGCTTTTCTGACTGGGTGTTGAGCGATCTGACCGTGGGCAATAACGTGACGGCACGGCTTTGCACGAACGACAGCTGCATAGGCGGGCAGTCGCTTCAGGGTGCGGCGGATGGCGGTACATTGACCTTCGATCCAGCCGAGGCCGAGGGTGATGACCAGAAGGCGCTCAACATCTTCTTTTTCTGCAACTACATGCATGATTTCCTCGAAAGCCTCGGCTTCGATGAGGCATCCGGGAATTTCCAGGTGCGGAATGTAAGCGGTACCGGCGCAGGCGGAGACCCAGTCGATGCGCGTTCGCATGCCGGCGCCGTTCCGGGGACAGCCAACATGCTGACGCGGCCCGATGGCCGTCCGCCGGTCATGAACATGGGCCTGGTCGTCAATACAGGGCGGCATACGGCCTTCGACTCTGATGTGGTGTTCCATGAATACATACATGGCTTGACCAACCGCCTCGTCGGCGGACGACTGAACACATCAGCCCTGCAACGGCCGCAGAGTCGCGGAATGGGCGAAGGCTGGGGCGATTATTTCGCCCTGACGGTGTTCAACTTCGACAGGGCCAACGAAAAGGTCGTCATGGGCGACTGGATCGTCGACGATTCCACCGGGATACGCGCCTTCCCCTATGACAGCGCTTTCCCCGACAATTACGGCGACCTCGGAACCGGAAGATATGCGCTGGACTTCACCGGCGGATTCTCCGAGCACGCGATCGGCGAGATCTGGTGCGCGACCCTGATGGAAATGAACCGCCGCGTTGAGGCGGCCCTGGGCGACAAGAAACAGGGCTATCTGCTGTGCCTGCAGATCGTCACCGATGGACTCAAGATGACGCCCGCAAATCCCAGCTTCCTGGATGCCCGCAATGCCATTTTGCAGGCTCTCGATGACAAGCTTGCCGCCGGTCACTTGGACAGCGCGACGCACCAATCGGTCAAGGCGGCCTGTTGGGCGGCCTATGCCCAGTTCGGAATGGGGGAAGGGGCCTTCTCGCCCGGCGCCGGTCTCAGCGGGATCATTGCCGACTTCTCGGTGCCGGCCCTGTTCGCCCCAGGCAGCTAAATCCCGCTCGGGCGGCACTTTGGCCCACCAAGAGGGGGAGCGTGCGAAACGCGCATGGTATGCTTTGACATCGGAGAGACGTTGGTCACGGGCCAGGCAGCGTGGCCACCGGGCGCCAAGACCTGCCTCTCGCGCTTGACTGCCGCGAATATCGACCTCGGCCCGATCTGAGCCTCCCCAACTGAACTGGTCCACCGCCATGTTTCGGAAACGGAGGGCTGAGAATGGCAAGCAAGCGACCGAAGCCGGAAGAGATTGTCTCGAAGTTGCGGCAGGTTGAAGTGCTGATATGCGCTCCTCGATGGGCGCAATGATTTCTTCACCGCCCGTGCCATAATCGCCTAACGCATACTGGGCGATCTCAACACGTGCCGCGACTGTATACCCAGAAGTACGGCGATGATGGGTCGGCACTGACGAAGCCAAAACCAGGGAGATGATCGTTCGCCGTGTCTGTGCCGCTTTGCCCCGCGTAGATCATCGAATACTCGCGGCTTGAATCGTAGCACTCCTGACATGCGATCCGCCATGCCTCGCGCAGCGTAAAGAGCGAGTCTGTCATGGGCCAGATTCGGAACTTGCTCCAGAGGGCGAAGCGCGTTCCAAGCGGGGGATTTGACCCTTGGGTGTTGGTGTGAAAACCAAACATCTGATGCAGCCCGACGAAGGCATCGCACCACACGTCCCATTCAAAATTCGCTCTCATCGTCTGACACGCGTGCAGCACGATCCAGTTCAGAATTCCATCACCCCAGTTCGCATCCTGTGCCCGCATTTCGGAATCGTCTACGGTCGACCCGAACCAGAACCGGCCAGAGCTACCGTGCCCCGCGAAGAAGGCGAAATGCACGTTGTCCGCCCAGAACGCGTCCGTCCCGCCCCCCGGCGCCCCGGCGGTCTTGAAGTCCTGCTCCCAGGCGGCACCGTTGCCCCAGTCAAAGCGGCTGGACCACCCCGAGATCGCAGCTATGGCATTCTTGAAGCCCTTGGCGCTGTCATCGGTGCCGCTGATGTTCGAAAGACCAGTTGCGGTGTAGTTGTTGCACCATTCAACACCGACATATGGATCGGGCGCATCGTCCTTTTGGTTTGGGGGTAGGTCTTTGTCGTCCTGATGTGGATCCACTGTCACACGCAGGATGTCGGTATCCGACATGCCGTTCCTGTCCGTCACCGTCACCGAGATCACGTGTGGCAGGACACGTCCCTGCCGGTGCGCAACCGACAACTCCGTGAGGTCCAGAATAGGGCCGGAGGCAAGATCGCCATCGAAATCGCTTTGCCAACGAATGTCGTAGGGTTCCGTCCCGCCCTCGATCGAACAGCGAAGCTGCAGACGCTCGCCTCGTGCCAGGTGAACATCACGTTGCTCGGTCTCGATCATGGCGAGCGGCGCAAAGCGGGTCGCCGGAAATGGTTTCAACTCGAACGGTACATTGACCGTCTCGCGGCTCTTCTTGCTTCTGACTTTGGACTCGAACTCAAGAAGATAGGCCGGCTGAATGAACCGAGAGGCGTTGATGCTTGATTCCGAGTGATAGATCAGCTTGATGTTTGTGGGCTTCAGCTTGTTGAGAGGCCGACCGAGTTTCCGCGCCAGAGCCTTCTCTATCTCCTCACGCGGGATAGTTGGGTAACGGGCATATCTGCGAGTTTCTGCAGCAGCACGGAACAATCCGATCACTTCGCCCTTATCACCAAGATAAACCTTGATCTTCCCGCCTGGGCCGTAGCTTTCGACTCCGTCGTACTTGGGTCTGAAGTTCACGCAGGCATAGTCTTTGCGGCTGCTGCGTTCGCGATCTTCCCGGCCCTTCACAATCTCCCGCTCATTGATTTCAATCGCATCCACTTCGAAATTCTGCGGTAGCCAATCGTGTTCGCGCAAGAACTCGACAGCCGTCTTTCTCGCTTGTCGCCGCGATGGCAAGTCAGGTTCGCCATCGCCATCGCGATCCAGCTTGCCCGCATCAGAATACCAGAATGTTCCGGTGTCCTCATAGATCGCTAGCCGGCGTGTGCCGTCCGCGACAACATGTACGCCGTCTTCGGAACTCACGTCGCCTTTCATGCCGAAAACTCGGGCGATGGAAAGCGCGGTTTCCTCCGTTCCCTTTCTGTAGAAGGTCTCGAGAACCGTGAGTTGCTCATCTTCGGACCCAGCCGGCTCAGGAATTGTAAATCTCGATTTTGCCATCACGCTCTCCTTATGAGAAAGGCCCGCTCAACAGAACTCCACGGGTGGACTCATCTGAATACCCGCGGCACGCTGCCCGTGTATGGCGGCGGGCGCTTCGCGTAAGAGTAGCAAAGCCTCTGATTATCGCACTTGATTCAAATCAAGCAGGAGACTGTGCCGTGCGGAACTGGATAAGTATGGCCGGCACAATCAATGGGCCAAGAGATCTCCATCTTGAGATCATCCTGCGTTATTCGCTGAATCGTAGGCGAATGCCAGGATTGGACGGGACGGCAGGGCCGTACTGTGTGTCAACCCTTCTCAATCTCGTTTTGCCTGACCTTCAAGGATCCCCTGATGGACGTGATCGATCTGCCTCTCGGGCACATCATCCCCCTATGCGCGCAACCCGCGGCGCAACGAGAAGGCGGTGGCAACGGTCGCGGCCTCGATCCGAGATTTTGGGTGGCGCCAGCCCATCGTGGTCGACGAGCACATGGTCGGGCGCTGTCAGAAGGAATCTGGTTGAGACGTGTAGGGCGGCCTCGTAGCCTCTGGCCATGAGCAAGAGTGCCCCCCGCAAGTATTTCCACAGTAGCCCCGAGATCATCCGGCTCGCGGTCATGATGTAGGTGCGCTTCCCGCTCTAATTTCGGCATGTCGAGGATTTGCTTCACGAGCGCGGCTTGGACGTGAGCCACGAGACGGTCCGGTACTGGTGGCACCGCTTCGGCCCGATGTTTGCAGCCGAGATCCGGGAACGCCGGATCTAGGGCATGCGGTTCAGCCACCGGCGGTGGCACGTTGACGAGATGTTCGTGAAGATCAACGGTGAGATGCATTACCTGTGGCGGGTTGTGGACCATGAAGGCGAGGTGCTGGAGAGCTTCGTCACCAGGACTCGCGACAAGAAGGCGGCGTTGAAATTCCTGAGAAAGGCAATGCGGAAGTACGGTCGGCCTGAGGTGATCGTCACCGATCGTCTTCGGTCCTATGGCGCCGCACTCAGGGAGGTCGGTGCGGCCGCTCGGCAGGAGACCGGCCGCTGGGCCAACAACAGGGCGGAGAACTCGCATCTCCCGTTCCGAAGACGGGAGCGAGCCATGCTACGCTTCCGGCGCATGCGAAGTCTGCAGAAATTTGCGTCCGTCCATACCTCCGTCAACAACCACGTCGAGAGCGAGCGCAACCTCTCCAGCATTATCGCCCCCCGGGGGCGGTATCGAACCACCGACACGAGGATTCCTAATCCTCGTGTCGGCAGTTCGAGTCCGCCTCCGGGCACCACTTAAATCAATGATATTATTGATTTTACTGCTCAATTCTGATCCTCGCTTTGGTCAGGTTTGACGCTTTTTGCCGAAGGTTTGACAATCTTCGCGCGTCTTTCATTTTCTTTTTCCAAGGTAGCCATGGTTTCGCGGTTCTTTTCGGCAAGGTTCGCTGAGCGGGAATAGTGCCGCGCCATGGAAGGTGTCTTCTGTCCCAGAAGGTCGGCGATACGACGTTCATCCAGTCCTGCCTCTCGCAACGTGGTTGCTACC
>JBFKFZ010000095.1:0-9174 GCA_041633555.1 Paracoccaceae bacterium
ACCGCACTGCCGTGGATGGCTAAAGAGAGATAGTGTCCACTTGAGATGTGACCGCCCGCAGTGTCGATCTGGATGGCTCCGGCCTTTGGGGCATCGCCAGCCGGTGGCGTCTCGTCGCCAGAGATGTTGTCAATAATCTCGACCGGCAAAAAGCAGGGCGCTGTCATCGGGGCGGCGTCCGGCTCAGGCGCAAAGCGCGGATCACTGCGGCGACAAACCACTTTGAACGGGCGGATTGGAAGCTTCATCATGGCACTCAAACCGCGTATCAGAGGAGTGTTCACCATGTCCGGTTCAGTGAATCCGATCCGCCGCACCACGCTTGCGCTGGCCGCGGCGCTGAGCCTTGCCCAGCCCGCGCTCGCCAGCCCGCCAGAGTGTACCTGCCAGAATCTCGAAAGCCTTCAGCCGGACTATCAGAACGCCGTCGACCTACAGAACTATTTCAAGGCGCTGGCAGAACATCTGGAAACCATTGAGTCGGAGACCGCCGCTGTGAGGCCCGATCCAAAAACGGTCATGGATAAATCGAAAGCTGCGGACGACAAGTACCGTCAGGAGAACCCGCCGAACCGGGGGCTGCGATCATTGCCAGGCTATAACGGCCCTGCTTCGATAGACATGACCGAGACAAAAGGGTGCTTCCAGGATCCGGCACAACTTGCGGCAATGGAGGCAAAATCACCCTGCAAGGCCATCGCAGATGCCGCACTGGAGCACGAAAATAAGCACAAAGCCAAATGCGAGGGTATGGGCCCCAATGCTTATTGGGGCCGGTTGCGGAGTGAGATCGCGCGGGAGGAGGAGGCGCTATACGAGGAACAGGCGGCGAAGCTGAAGGCCGAGTTGCGGCGCGTGATCGAGGCGGCAGAGGTGACTTACTGGGCGGATTGGGAGCTCGCGATCGACGTTCAGGGTATGGCGGAATACGGCTATGCTTATTCTGCTCAGTCCGAGGACATCGGCAATGCCACGGGCGGTGACACGTGGACGATGACTGGCGAGGGCACCAGCACGGTGGCTTGGACCAAGGCGGTTATCGCCGGGATGAGTTGCACCCCCTCGGGTGCTGTGAACACCACCTTCAATACGACGATGACCACCGACGGGCTGGTTTTCAGTCTCGATGTTGAAGAACTGTCGTCAAGCGGCGCTCTGGCAATCAGCTGCCCCGGCGGCGGTGGCGGCGGTGGGCCGGTGGGCGAGGGCGGAGGCGGCGGGCAGATCGTCTCGGTCCCCATTCCCCTGAAAGAAGGCGACAACCTGATTCCGGGCGACATGGGCGGCGAGATTCGCGCCATCATGGCGGGGATGGGGACGGTTTCGGGCGATGGCGTAAGAGTGTTGTCGGTTAGGTGCTACGCGCCCTGAGGGGATTGTCGCGCAAATGCTCTTGTGCTTTGTGACCGTCCGCTGACCCCGACCAAGGCCATTATCTGCTTGTGCGGAAGCGCTCCCGGTTCGGCTCGCAGTGACTGCCAGATCAGGGCCTGCTTGCGCAGTGCTTCGGCATGTCGAAGTTTTGCCTCGTCTTTGCACTTGGTGCGGAGTAACCAGCCGACTTCGGATTTGCCGTATTTCTGTCTGAGATCAGCAGGGGTTTTCTGCCGGAAATAGTAGATGCCAGTATTCTTGTCTTTGTGCGGTCGGGACATCTGTAGAACCATAGCGGTGTAGAACCTCGGTGTAGCACCGAGCATCATCCAAACCACTGTTAGCGCTTATCTTTTTGATCTTGAAGGGTAAAAGATGGTGCTGTGAGAGAGGATTGAACTCTCGACCTCACCCTTACCAAGGGTGTGCTCTACCACTGAGCTACCACAGCGCCGGGTCGTGGGCGGCTGATTAGACGCTATCGCACAAGGGTGCAAGCGCAATCTGGACGCTATTTGCCGCGTGGGGTAGAGAGTGTCCATGAACAGAAAATCCGGCAAGTCCGAAATTTCGAAATCCGCCGAGAGCCGCGAAGAGCGGCTGAAGGCGGCGCTGAAAGCCAATATCCAAAGGCGCAAGGCACAGGCGAAGGCTCGGAAATCGACGGACGAAAACAAGAGCTGAGGCGGGCATGGATTCGATACGAGTGAAGGGCAATGGCGCCCTGGCGGGTGAAATTCCGATCGCGGGCGCCAAGAACGCCTGCCTGGCGCTGATGCCGGCGACGCTGCTCAGCGAGGAGCCGCTGACCCTGACGAATGCGCCGCGGCTTTCGGACATAACAACGATGACCCAACTACTGCGGTCACTCGGGGCCGAGGTGTCAAATCTGCAGGATGGTCAGGTGATTGCCATGTCGAGCCACGGCCCGGTCAATGCCGTTGCCGACTATGACATCGTGCGGAAGATGCGGGCGTCCAACCTAGTGCTTGGTCCGCTCTTGGCGCGCGAAGGCCATGCCGTAGTATCTCTGCCCGGAGGCTGTGCTATCGGGGCGCGGCCGATGGACCTGCATATCCACGGTCTGGAAGCTCTGGGTGCGCAGATCGAGCTGCGCGACGGCTATCTTCATGCCAAGGCCGCGCAGGGGCTGAAAGGCGCGCAGATCGAATTGCGTATGGCTTCGGTTGGAGCAACCGAGAACATCGTCATGGCGGCAACGCTTGCTAAGGGCACTACGGTCGTGAAAAACGCGGCGCGAGAACCGGAGATTGTCGATCTTGTTCAATGCTTGCGCGCAATGGGCGCCGAAATCGAGGGCGAGGGCGGCGGCACGATCACGGTTCAGGGTGTCGACCGACTGCACGGCGCGACACACCGTGTCGTGGCCGACAGGATTGAGCTCGGGACCTACATGCTGGCCCCGGCGATTGCCGGCGGCGAGGTCGAGTTGCTGGACGGTCGCCGCGATCTGGTCGGCAGTTTCTGCGACAAGCTGGAAGAGGCCGGGATCGATGTCGTCGAAACCCCACGCGGCCTAAAGGTTTCGCGAAAGAACGGGCGGGTGAAGTCGGTCAATGTGAAAACCGAAGTGTTTCCTGGCTTTCCTACGGATCTGCAGGCCCAGATGATGGCGCTGATGTGCACGGCCGACGGCATGTCGGAACTTGAAGAGACGATTTTCGAGAACCGGTTCATGCATGCTCCTGAACTCATGCGCATGGGGGCCGAGATCGAGGTACATGGCGGTGTCGCAAAAGTAACCGGGGTAAAGATACTGAAAGGGGCCCCCGTCATGGCAACCGATCTGCGGGCCTCGGTATCGCTGATCCTCGCGGGCCTTGCAGCAGAAGGCGAGACTGTAGTCAGCCGGGTCTATCATCTGGATCGTGGCTACGAGCATGTTGTTGCGAAACTGCGTGGCGTCGGCGCGAATATCGAACGGTTCAAGTCCTGATGACCGAAGATGCCAGGTTCGAGGATGCTTACGAAGCAGCGCTGCACTTGCGGGCGCTCGATGTCGAGGACCTGCAGGTAATATCGACCCTTGCCCAGGACGCGGTTCTACCCGCAACAGAGATGAAATGGGACAGGCACCACCGTCGCTTCGCGCTGCTGATCAATCGCTTCCGTTGGGAAGATGTCGCCAATGGGACGCAGCGCAGCTATGAGCGGGTTCAGTCGCTTTTGTTCGTGGACGAAGTGACCAAGGTTGCAAGCCAGGGTCTCGACCGGACGGATAAGCAACTCATCCTATCCTTGCTGTCCATTGCATTTGTGCCCGCCGGGGATGGCACCGGGCGCGTCGAGTTGACGCTGGCGGGTGATGGCACAATCGCGCTTGAGGTCGAGGCGCTGGACGTGACGCTAAAAGACGTGACACGCCCCTATGTTGCGCCTTCCCGCAAGGTGCCGGGCCATCCGGAATGATCCGACGATTGGTCCCCGGCGATGCCGATATCTTTCGGCGCATCCGGCTGGAAGCCTTGCGTTTGGAACCGGCGGCCTTTGCCAGCCGAACTGAAGACTGGGAGGTGCTCGACGACGCGGGGTGGGAACAGCGGCTTACGGCCAATGCGGTCTTCGTCAGTTTCGAACGCGACGATCCCGTGGGTATCATGGGTCTCAGGCCCCAAACTTCCAGCAAGATGGCGCACCGCGCCTCGGTCATCATGGTCTATGTCCGCGCGAGCTGCCGCAGGATCGGTTACGCGAGCGCCCTTCTGGATGCACTGACGGTCTACGCCCGCGACAACGGCCTGCGTCAACTGGAACTGGCGGTTTCGGTGGAAATCCCCGGGGCGGTTAAATTCTACGAGCGTAGTGGCTTCGATCATGTCGGGCGGATTCCAGCGGGTTTCATCCATGAGGGGCGCGGGATCGACGAACTGCTGATGGTCAAGCGCCTCAACGCTTGAGGCAAATGGCCTGCCCCGCTATGTCGGGGCGAGAGGAGTGCTCGTGATGCCGCAATTTCTTACGACCCTCGAACCGAATTTCGAACCCCGCTTTTCGGCGCTGCTGGCCGCAAAACGCGAGGACTCGCCGGATGTTGCCGCGACTGTGGCGGAGATCATCGCAGATGTCCGCGAGCGGGGCGATGAAGCGGTGCTGTCGCTTACCGCCAAGCTTGACCGGCTTGACCTGACGCCCGAGACGCAGGCCTTCAGCCGCGAAGAAATCGCGGCTGAATGCGCCAAGGTGCCAAAGGAAGACAGCGAGGCGCTGAGCCTGGCCGCCGATCGCATCCGCGCCTATCACCAGCGGCAGATGCCCGAGGATGCGAGCTGGACCGACGAGGCCGGAGCAGAGCTCGGCTGGCGCTGGACGCCCGTCGCTTCTGCGGGGCTCTACGTTCCGGGCGGTCTTGCCTCTTACCCTTCCTCGGTCCTGATGAACGCGATTCCGGCGCAAGTGGCAGGGGTGGAGCGACTGGTCATCGCCGCGCCAACGCCCGAAGGCAAGGTCAACCCCTTGGTTCTACTCGCGGCGAAACTGGCTGGCGTGCGGACGATCTACAGGATTGGCGGCGCGCAAGCCGTGGCAGCCCTGGCCTATGGTACCGAAACAATCGCGCCGGTGGACAAGATTACCGGCCCGGGCAACGCCTATGTTGCGGCGGCCAAGCGGCAGGTGTTTGGCCGGGTTGGCATCGACATGATCGCGGGACCATCCGAGATCCTGATCATCGCCGACCGCCATAACGATCCTGACTGGCTGGCGCTTGACCTTCTCAGCCAGGCCGAGCACGACGAGAACGCCCAAGCGATCCTGATCACCGATGACGAAGCCTTCGGAAAGCTCGTCGCCGAATCCGTGGAGACCCGTCTGGAAACGCTGGAGCGTCGAGCAATTGCCGGGGCAAGCTGGCGCGACTTCGGGGCGGTAATTGCTGTGCAGAACATGGGTGAGGCGGCAGCACTGGCTGATCGCATTGCCGCCGAACATCTTCAGCTATGCGTGCAGAATCCCGATGCGTTGGCTGCCAACATCCGTCACGCTGGGGCCATGTTTCTGGGCAACTGGACGCCAGAGGCCATCGGCGACTACATCGGCGGCCCGAACCATGTTCTGCCGACGGCACGGTCGGCGCGGTTCTCTTCGGGGCTGTCGGTTCTTGATTTCCTCAAGCGCACGACGCTGACACGAATGACTCCAGACGCGTTGGGCCTGATCGGTCCGGCAGCAGAAAGGCTTGCGGCTTCCGAAGGGCTTGAAGCGCACGGCCTCTCGATCCGCGCGCGCCTGAACCGCCTGAACAAGGGTCAAACCTGATGTCGCGGCTAATCGACATTCAGGTCGACGATAGCAGCCTGCCACCGCCTACACCGGAGATCGAGCAGGAGCGACGTGTCGCGATCTTTGACTTGCTGGAGGATAACAGTTTCGACCTGCCGGAGCGCGAGGGTAAATCAGGGCCAAATGGGCCTTACAAGCTGATCCTTTCGATCCGCGAACGCCGCCTAGTTTTCGATATTCTGACGCAGAAGGACGCGAAGGCAGCTGAATTCCACCTTTCGCTGGGGCCGTTCCGCCAAGTGGTCAAGGATTACTTTCAGATCTGCGAAAGCTACTTCGACGCGGTCAAGAAACTGCCGCCAAGCCAGATCGAAGCCATCGACATGGCCCGGCGGGGGATACACAACGAGGGTGCCAGGGTCCTGCAGGAACGTCTTGAAGGCAAGGCAGAGATCGATATCGACACTGCGCGCCGGCTGTTTACTCTTATCTGCGTTCTGCACTGGGGGGGCTGACGGCTTGGGTCAGGCTCTGCCGCATTCGGTTCTTTTCTGCTGCGATCACAATGCCGTACGTTCCCCGATGGCCGAAGGTTTGATGAAGAAGTTCTTTGGCCAAGAGGTCTATGTCCAGTCCGCCGGCGTATATGACGACCTTGAGATCGATGGTTTTGCGGTCGCGGTCTGCGAGGAACTGGGCGTCGAACTGTCCCGTCACCGCTCGCGGTCGTTTGAACAAATGCAACAATGGGGCGATGACCTGTCTGGATTCGACCTTATCGTTGCGCTTTCGCCTGCGTCGCAACGCCTGGCGCTCGAAATGACAAGATACTATCACCTCGTGGTCGAGTATTGGCCGATCATGGACCCAACCGACATCGGTGAGACGCGTGCCGCGAAACTGGCCGCCTACCGCCAGAGCCGCGATCAAATCGTGAAGCACATGACCGAGCGTTTCGGAATGCCGACGGTCAAGGTCTAGTCTGGCTTCCCCTCAATCGGCAGCGCGCGGGCATTCACATCCCCAAAGCGTCAAATCCGTGACAACGCCGTGAATTCACCATTCTCCGCTTGAAAATCATTGAGTATGGGCGCATTTAGCAGTCGCCCGCAAATTGGCGGGCATCGCAATATCGGAGTACACATGGCCAAGGAAGAAATGCTCGAATTCCCCGGCGTCGTGAAGGAACTCCTGCCTAACGCGACATTTCGAGTCGAGCTTGAGAACGGCCATGAGATCATCGCGCATACGGCAGGCAAGATGCGCAAGAACCGCATCCGGGTTCTGGCAGGCGACAAGGTGCAGGTCGAGATGACCCCCTATGATCTGACTAAAGGTCGGATCAACTATCGGTTCAAGTAAGGCGTTTCGTTGCGCTTGATCCTAGGGTCCGGTAGCCCGCGCCGGCGTGAGTTGCTTTCGCAGCTTGGCGTGGTGCCGGATGAAGTGCGCGCGCCTGACATCGACGAAACCCCCCTGAAGGGAGAGTTGCCGCGGGCCTATTGCATCCGGATAGCGCAGAAAAAGGCACTGGCGATCAACATTGGTGAGGGCGAGATTGCGCTTTGTGCCGACACAACCGTTGCCCTGGGCCGCCGTATTCTAGGAAAGCCTGCCGATTCGGGAGAGGCGGCCGAGTTCTTGTTAAAACTCGCAGGCCGCCGTCACAGTGTGATCACCGCCGTTGCCGTGAAGTGCGGCGACCGGATTTGGGAGCGGGACGTTGTTACAGCCGTTAAAATGCAACGACTGTCGGATATCGAACTGAACGCATATCTCGGCACGGACGACTGGCGCGGCAAGGCCGGTGGCTATGCCATCCAGGGGCCAGCGGGCGCGTTCATCCCGTGGATACAAGGTTCGTTCTCCGCCGTGATGGGTCTTCCGGTCGCCGAAACCGCGGCATTGCTGCAGGCGGCAGGTTATCCGCTTTACCGGCAAGCTCCATGAAGGGCAGTATCGTCGTGTTGGGCAACCTCAAGGGCCGCAATCTGGCTGCACGGCTCGTCGACGGGCGGCTGGATGATCTGCTGATCGACCCGGACGATGGTGCCGCGCCCGCTCCCGGCACGATATTTCGCGCAATTTGCGATCGGCCGGTTAAGGGGCAGGGCGGCATGTTCCTCCGCCTGCCTGAGGGATCGGCCTTCTTGCGTGGTGCTTCCGGATTGCGTCCAGGGCAATCCCTGCTCGTGCAGGTCACCAGCTTTGCCGAGGCCGGAAAGGCCGTTCCCGTCACTACACGGGTGCTCTTCAAGAGCCGATATTCCATCGTTACCCCCGACGCGGCCGGCCTCAATATCTCGCGCAGCATCCGGGACGAGGAGACTCGCGTCAGGCTTCATGACATCGCAAGCGCATTGCTGCATTCGGCGGAAGGGCCGGGTCTGATCATCCGCTCTGCCGCCGCCAGTTCGACTGACGCGGACATCGCTGACGATATCCGAGCCATGCGCGACCTGGCTGTAGCTGTCATGAGGGATGGGATCGGCTCGGAACCTGAACTGCTCGTTGACGGTCCTGACTCGCAGACGCTCGCCTGGCGCGACTGGGAGGCTCCTGACAACGTAGCCGACGACGCCAATGCATTGGCGCAGCATGGCATTTGCGAGATGATTGCAGAGATGAGCGAGCCAAGGGTGTCGCTGCCGGGCGGCGCGCATGCCTGGATTGAGCCGACGCGTGCCCTGGTCGCTGTCGACGTGAATACCGGCGGTGATACCTCTCCGGCCGCCGGTCTCAAAGCCAATATCTCGCTCGCCCGAGACTTGCCGCGCCTGTTGCGCTGCCGTGGACTGGGGGGGCAGATCACGGTCGATTTCGCGCCCCAACCGAAGAAGGAGCGCCGACAACTGGAAGCGGTACTGCGAGCGGCGTTCAAGACCGATCCGATCGAAACCGCCCTTGTCGGCTGGACTCAGATGGGCAATTTTGAAATGCAAAGAAAACGTGAGCGACTGCCCCTAAGGACCTTCTGTCCATGACCTGCCCAATCTGTTCCAAACCGACCGATCTGAAGACTCGCCCGTTCTGCTCCAAACGCTGTGCGAATGTCGATCTAGGCAAGTGGCTAACCGGCTCCTATGCGATACCGTCGGACGATCCTGGCGAAACCGAAGAACCGATTGTGGTGCCTAGAGCGGAGGCTCGCAAACAGCATTGAAGATCTAGCATTTACCTCTGGACACGCCCCGGACCCCCGTCTAGAAGATCGCAGCCCGAACGGCAGGCCCGTTCACCCGTGCCCGGGTAGCTCAGGGGTAGAGCAGTGGACTGAAAATCCTCGTGTCGGTGGTTCAATTCCGCCCCCGGGCACCACTTAAATCATTGATATTATTGATTTTACCGCTCAATTCTGATCCTCGCTTTGGTCAGGTTTGACGCTTTTTGCCTGTCAATCGGCGCCGAAGTTTGGCTTTGACTCAGAGTTGATGCATCTTGCTGCCTATGATGCCGCGACAATCCCCATCGTCACCCGTGCTGTCGTGCCGGTTACGGGATGGCTCTTCCCAGAAAAAGGCTGATGCGCCTCCGTCTAATGAGATGTGCGCGCGTTCTTCG
>JBFKFZ010000096.1:0-9016 GCA_041633555.1 Paracoccaceae bacterium
ATCCTTCTGGACCTCGCTCTTGTACAAAGCTGTTACCTGCTGGCGATGCTGCTTGGCGCTGGCATGCCGCTGCGCGAGGCACTGGGGTTTCTGTCTTCGTTGCAGGGCAACGCATGGGTCGGGGCGCGATTTCAGCAGATCCAGAACCAGATCGAAGCCGGCAGTTCGCTATCGGACGCAGCGGCGAGGTCCGGTCTCTTCCCTCCGGCATCTGCGGGCATGCTGCGGGCAGGCGACATTTCCGGCGACCTGTCCGGAATGCTGGTCGCGATCACGCAAATGCACGAACAGACGCTTGATGAACGGATGTCGCGTGTGATCGCGCTTATCGAGCCGATAATGATGCTGCTGGTTGGGGTGGTGCTGGGTGCGGTAATCATTGCAGTGTATCTACCGATCTTTGGTATATCGTCGGTGGTGCGCTAGGGAGACACTGATGGAAATGAAACTGCAGAAGTCCGACGAGACCGCCGACACTCTCAAGCGACTTGCAGCGGATCTTGGCCTTCCCTATTCCGACCTCTCCGACCTGGAGGCGGACCCGTCGCTGTTCGACACGCTTCCGGTCGAAACTGCGCTGAACCTCTGTGTCCTGCCGATCGGCCGCGAAGGCCCGGCCCTTCGGGTCGCGGTACCCGATCCGCTGAACCTGCGGCTCGAGGCAAGACTGACGGCCGTCACCGGCGGGCCCGTCCTGCTGACCGTCGCCCCCTCCGAAGCCATTCGATCGGGGCTGAAACGGTCTGACAGTTCGCGCAGGATGCTCGACAACGTGTCGTCCGCCTACAGGGCCCAGATCGTGCGCGAGGATGCCGAGGGCACAGAGCAGGTGATCGATCTCGACACGCTGCAGGACCAATCGGGCATCGTGCAACTGGCCAATTCGATCCTGATGGTGGCGCTCCAGCGGCTGGCCAGCGACATTCACATTGAGGTCTTCGGCGATCGGGTGGACATGCGCTACCGGATCGACGGCGTACTTTATCCGGCGACCGACAGTCTTGCGGCCAGTCACCATGCCGAACTCGTCAGCCGGTTCAAAGTGATGGCGGAACTCGACATTGCCGAGCGGCGGCTTCCGCAGGATGGCCGGTTCAGGCTCAGGATCGATGGGCGCGAGGTCGATTTCCGGGTCTCGATCTTGCCGACCCAGTTCGGCGAGGACGTGGTTATCCGGGTGCTCGACAAGGCCAGCTTTGCCCGCTTTGGCGGCAAGATGAAACTGGACGACCTTGGGTTCGAAGAGGAAGACATCGCGCGACTGCGCCGTGCCGTCCGCGAACCGCATGGGTTGGTACTGATCACCGGTCCGACCGGATCGGGCAAGACGACCACTCTCTACGGGGCCATGTCAGAACTCGCGACTGGTGGCGAAAAGCTGATCACGGTCGAGGATCCGATCGAGTATCAGCTGGACGGGATCGTCCAGATCGCCGTGAACCACAAGAAAGGGGTCACCTTCGCCAAGGGCCTACGGGCCATTCTGCGCCACGATCCCGACCGGATCATGATCGGCGAGATCCGGGATCTCGAAACCGCCGAGATCGCCGTTCAGGCGGCGCTAACAGGCCACCTGGTCCTTGCATCAGTCCATGCCAATTCGGCCTTTGACGTGATCAGCCGGTTCACCCATTGGGGGATCGACCTACACGATCTTGTCACCGCCACGAACGCCGTCTTCGCGCAACGGCTGCTGCGGACGGTTTGCCTCGAATGTCGTCAGCCGGCCGCCCCACCTCAAGACGCGGGAGCAGGCGACTGGGCCGAGGGCAAGGGATGCGAGCATTGCTTCCGCTCGGGCTATCTGGGCCGGGTGGCGATCATGGAACACCTCTCCATCTCGACCGGCATGGCCGAAATGATCCTGGCGCGCGCGCCGACAAGCCAGTTGCAGGAAACGGCAATGACCGAAGGCATGGTCTCGCTCCGACAGCGGGCATTGACACTTGCCCGTCGAGGCGTGACGACGCTTGCAGAAGTAGATCGGGTGACCTTTGCGGACTGACGACCAGAGTCCCGGAAAAGCATGATGGCAAAGCGCAGACTGGGCATATTCCTTGGCCGCGCCGGCGCAGAGGCCGCGTTTGTCGAACTTCGACGCCGCGGCGCCTACAAGGTCCTTGCCAGTGTCCGCCTGGAGGCCGATGGCCCGCTTTGGACTGATGAATACAAGTGTCTAAAACCCCTGTTTCGACAGTTGGCCAAGAAGCTTCCCCACGAAGCCCGCCGCGCCGATGTCTGCCAGCACATATCCCTGCCAGACCCGCTTGTCTCCGAAGATCGGCTTGGCTTCCGCGATTTGCCTGACAGTTCCGGCGAGGCGCGCGATCTGATCCTCTGGCGCGTGGCGCGCGAATTGCGCAAACCACCCGAATCCCTCGCCTGCGCATCGCAGGTCGAAAGGGTCGAGGGCGAGGAAACCCGTGTGCTCGTGCGCATGGTGGACCGCGTGCTGCTTGACTCGGTAACCGATGCCGCTGCCGCCTACGGGTTCTTTGCCTCCCGGATCGACGGCTGGTCGGGCTTTGCGATGAACCAGGCGACCAAGGCCCAGGCAGGCGCCCGGATCTGGGCCAATGACGACTGGTGGGCTCTGATGTGCTGGGCCCGGCTTCAACCCGAGGACCCGTCGGAATGCGAAACGCTCGTTCACGCCGAGTGGCGCGACGCCGAGACTTCCCCCGGATCGGTGGCCGACAAGGTTTCAAGGATCGTCAAATCCTTCACTCTGTCCAGCGGGGCCGAAAGGCTGTCGGTGGATCTCGACCTGCCCGAACCGCTGGCCGATACCGTGCGGGGCATCTTGGGCAGGTCCGAAACGCCGTTGGTGCTGGATGACATGTCCGCCGGTCTGGCAGGAGGCGCGACCTGTGTGGCGTTGGGTACCTCTTGAGACAGACGAGCTTTGTTGAACCGGTCCGGGCTCATCCCTTGCGCATTGCACTGATGCTCTGGGCGCTTGCGCTCGCGCTCTTCGTCGCAAGTGGATGGATCTTCATGGACGCCCGTCGCGCTGATGCCACGGCCGATCGGCTGGCTGCTCATGCGATCCGATTGGGACAGGAACTGTCAGAGATGGGCTCAGCCGAGGTCGTGGTACCGACCGAAGCCGCCTTCGTCGATCTGGCCAACCGTGTCGAGCGCCTGAACACGTTGACCGGCGAACGCCACACCACGCTGCTGGTTCTGCTGGCGGCGCTGGAACGCGCGCTGCCGGGCTCGGTCTGGGTCGCGCAGATGTCCTATTCGGTAGAGAATGGTGCTTTTGCCGTCTCGCTTCTCGGCGAAACCGAGACCGATCTTCCCATCGCGCTGCAACAGATTGAAGCAATCCCGCAGTTGCAGGACGTAATCCTTGAACGCCAGGTCCGGGTTCAGAGCGGCACGCGCAATCTGTTGCAATATGACATCCGGGCGGTGGCCGAATGAGCGGGCATCGCTGGCAAAAGCTATTGACCTATCTGAGAGTCCCGATGCTGCGCACGGGGCTGCTGCTCACTATTCTCGGCGCGGTACTTACCCTGACCGCGACCTGGGGATACTGGCAGCCATCTCAGGGCCGCCTGTCCCACAACCAGGCGCAGGTTGTCGCGCTCAACCGCGCGATTTCCGGCACGGAGGCGCGGCTGGCACTCACCGATCGTTACATCGAGCTGTCGGCACAGGTCGATGAACTCGAAAGCCAACTCGCCGCCGATATTGACCGTTCTGAACTCGTCGAATGGATGACAGCGCTTGCATCAGAGGCGAACACGAGAATTATTCATGGCACGAACACCTTTGGTCAGCCCCGCGCGGGCATCGTCCCGGTGATTCAGGACCTTACCGTTGAAGGGGCGTACGGGGACGTCCGCGACTTCGTCGAAAAGGTCGCGGGCCTCGAAACCCTGTCGTTTCTTCTTTCGGTGGATTTCTCGGCAAATCCCGATGGAACACTCGTGCGTGGCAAGATGCGCTTCATGACGCTGGCGGAGGAAGGGTCATAGCCAAATTCGACATACCTTCCGGCCGACTTATCGCCTACTTGGGCGTCGCAGCGGTCCTGATTGCGCTCAATGTCGCGCGCTATACCGGTGAGGCGACCGAAACGCCTACTCAAACTGCGACGGCCGTAGGCAGCTTGCCCGTGCTCCCCGAACTGTCGGTGGCAGCCGATTTTCAACAAGTGCCGGGACCGCCGGCGCGTAACCTTTTTCGGGTCGACGCGCCGAAGGTGCCCGAACCTGCGCCCGAGCCGGAAACCGTACCAGAGCCCGATCCGGCGCCGGATCCCGATGCGCGTTTGCGTGCCGAAGCGGATAGCGCACTGGACAGCTTTCGTGTAATCGGCTTTCTATCGACCGGTGAGGGGATTGTTGCCGTGCTGAATTCGGGCGGTTCAGTCGTCAATGCGTTCAAGGGGGACAGGCCGGCACCGGGAATAATAGTCAGCGACATAACAATCGATTCGGTGACGCTGGAACACGTGGAGCTCGGCCTAAAACGGACATATGGTTTGGATGATGCAGACTGACGCCGAAAGTAGGCCCGCATGGCTGGCTTGATGCGGCTGAGCTTTGCCCTGGTCGCTCTTCTTGGCCTTGTGGCCTGCGAAGAAAGCTTGCGACCCGAGCGCAGTGCCGGACTGCGCTTTGCCGACCAGAACCAGTGGTCTGCCTCTATCAACCAGTATCGCAGCCAACTGGCCAGGAATCCGGACGACGCAGAAGCGCTGCAGGGCTATTACGCGGCCGTTGAGGGTGCGGAAGAGTTCTTCATTCTGCGAGCCCGGCGCCTGGCCAACCAGAACGACCTGAGCGGCGCCGAAGGCATGATAAGCCAGGGACTGGTGATCATTCCCGAAAGCAATCTACTCCGTGAAGAGCTCGAGATCATCCGCGAAAAGAAGGCCGCCCGGGGCATTTACCGCGACGCCGAGCTTGCGGCCCGCATGGGCCGGCACAAGCGGGCGATGGAACTGGTCGAACAGTCGCTTGCAAAAGACGCGGATTACCGGCCCGCCATCAGCCTTCTCGAGACGCTTTTCGCGGTGCGCGGTGCCGAAGCCACCGTCAAGCCGATCCGCCTTCAGACCGGCGCGCCGGTTTCGCTGAACTTCTCAAACGCCGATTTCAAGGAAGCGGCACTGGCGCTTGGCCGCGCCTATGGCGTCAACATGATCTTTGATCCCGATCTCCCGACCCGAGCGATCTCGATCTATGCCGATAACGTGGACTTCCCGCAGGCTTTCCAGTTACTCCTGAAATCGAACGGTGCCTTCTATCGCAGGCTTGGTGAAAACACCGTGATCATCGCGCGCGATACGCCCGACAAGCGAGCAGAGTACGAAGACTACGTGGTGCGCACGTTCTTCGTCCAGTCCGGAAATGCCCAGACCATTGCCGATACCCTGATGCTGACGCTCGGCCTCCGCACGGTGTCTGTGAACGAAGCGGACAATTCGATCACTGTTCGCGATACGGCGCCGCGCATTCTGCTGGCCGACCGGCTGATCAATTCGAACGATTCCGAGCCAGCCGAGGTTCTGCTGGAAGTCGAGGTTCTCGAGGTCAACCGGACCAAGTCCGAACGTCTGGGCCTCGATTTCGGCTCAGAGATCACGATCCGTCCCGAAACACTTCCGGGAAGTGATGTCTTTCCGCTCGACGACGCCTATGCCACGGCCGCGGTGACCCTGCCGGCGGCGACCTTCCGCTACTTCAAGCAGGATGTCGATGCGCGCACTCTTGCCAGCCCGCGCATCCGCGCCATCGATGGCCGCGAGGCGGTGTTTCACGTCGGCGATCAGGTGCCGCTTCGCGCCACCGAAATCATCGATTCCGATGGGCAGGTGCGCAACACGTTCGAATATCGCGATATCGGCATCAAGCTGAACGCGGTGCCAGAGGTCCGGCTCGACTCTTCGGTCATGGTCAATCTGCGGCTGGAGGTTTCGACGCTCGGTCAGAACCTCGGCACGACGGAGGATCCGGCCTTCTCAATTGGCACCCGCCGGGTCGAGACCCGCATGACGCTTGAGGATGGCGAAACGGCGATCATCGGCGGCCTAATCCGCGACGAAGAGCGCGATACTGTGCAAAAAGTACCGGGGCTCGGAAACATTCCCGGTGTCGGCAAACTATTCCGGTCGCGCGACGGGTCGGGGACCCGGACCGATATCCTGCTGACGCTGACACCGCGCATGATCCGCGGACGGTCAATGCCCTCGCTTGCAGAGTCGCAGTTCTTCTCCGGCACCGGAACGCAGGTCACAACCGAGGCCCCTCTTGATTTCCTCGCCGGACCAACCCGCGGCAATGCGCCCACGATCCGACTTGACCTATCAGGTCAGGCCGCACCGGCATCTCAGCGCATACCCGCACCCACCGAAGGAGGACCGGCACCGCTCCCCAGCGATGCCGAGCCGGTTCTTGGCTTCCAGCGGAACCAATATCAAAGCGGCGTTGGCGAAAGCTTCACGGTCGCCATCACCGCCGCTGATTTTCCTGCCAATGCGCAAGGCACGGCAATCATCCGCTTCCGCCCTGACATCGTGTTGGCGGACCAAGTCGCCAGCAACCTGAACCTGCCTTCGCGCATCGACAACGAGCGTGGACTGGTCGAGCTACAGATTACGCCGCAGGTTGCCGGCCAGTCGACTCGGGAAATCGCCACGATCACCTTCACCGCGCAACAGGCCGGTCTGAGTTATCTCATTTTCGGAAACGCCGTCGGCGCGCAGGGGGCGCGGGGATTGCCGGACAATGTCGAACTTCAAAACTCACGCATTGTGGTGCGTTAGAAAATTAGCGCACAATCGTCTGGAACGCGGTGCAACCCTTGCGGAATTGCTCGTCGTACTCGTGATCGTCTCGACGCTGGCAGTGGTCGCATTGCCGATGGCCGAAACCTCGGTGCAGCGCAGACATGAGAGCGAACTGCGATCGTCCCTGCGCACGGTGCGGACGGCGATCGACCGCTTTAACGCGGACTGGAGCGAAGGAAGAATGGAGGAAGACGCCGACGGTGTAAGCGAGAACGGCTTTCCGAAGAGCCTGGCGGTGATGGTTGAGGGCGTCGCAGCCAGTGAAGATGGCGATCCGCCATTGCGCTACCTTCGCCGCGTGCCCAGCAATCCGTTCACCGCTGGCGACAGGCCGCTATCGGAACACTGGCGGCTGATGGGATATCTTCAGAAACCGGATGACATGCGATGGGACGGCAAGGATATCTACGATCTTCGTCCCGTCACTGACAGGAAGGCCCTCGATGGCAGTGATATCGAAGACTGGTAGGCGCGAGGCCGGCTTTACCATGGCCGAGCTTCTGGTCGTGCTGCTGATCGTCGGGCTGCTGGCCGCGATCGCCGTGCCGAATGTCACTGGCACGATCGAGCGCGCCAGAGAGACAGCGCTACGCGAGAACCTGCAGGTCATGCGCCGCGCGCTGGATGATTATTTCGCCGACACCGCGACCTACCCGACCTCGCTGCAGGTTTTGGTCGACAGCCGGTATTTGCGCTTCGTCCCCGAGGACCCCATCGCCGGAGAAGAGTCCGGCTGGGCCACCGAAATGAATGATGCCGGCGGCATCGTCGAAGTCCGTAGTACCTCGGACAGTCGCGCCACGGATGACACCCGCTACAGTGAATGGTGATAGAAGAATGATGACGAAACCCAAATCCGACCGCCGCCGCGAAGCGGGATTCACGCTGATGGAGCTTCTTGTGGTCTTGGTGATCGTGGGATTGCTGGCCGCTTTCGTCGGCCCCCTGCTCTACCAGCGCATCAGCCCGGCAAAGCAGACCGCCGCGCGGGCCCAGATCGAAAGTTTCGTGACCGCGTTAAACACCTACCTGATTGATGTCGGCCGATATCCGACGACAGAGCAGGGCTTGCAGGCGCTTCGATCTGATCCCGGCGTGCCGAACTGGAACGGGCCCTATCTGGCCAAGGACATACCGCTCGATCCGTGGAGCGGCGAGTTCGTATACCGCGCGCCCGGCCGGTCGGGAGGGTTTGAGATCGTTTCCTACGGGGCAGATGGCATCGAAGGCGGCAGCGACGAGGCACGTGATGTGGAAAGCTGGGCGAACTGACCGCGAGGCCGGCTATACCTACCCGGCCGCGCTCATCCTGCTGGTCGCGGCGGCGCTGGTGGTTCAGTCCGCTTCGATCCCGTCCTCGGGGAAGCTTCAGGGCGAGCGCGAGGAGGAGCTACTGTTTCGCGGTCTGGCCTATCGCGATGCCATCGCCTCATACTGGGAAGCGGGCGGAGCGAGCCGGACTTTGCCGGCGCGTCTGCAGGACCTCCTGTCTGACCCGCGTGTCGAGGGCGTCCGGCATATCCGCCGCCTCTATGATGACCCCATGCCCGGCGGTGGATGGCGCATCGTCCAGGATGCTGGCGGTGGGATCGTTGGTGTCGTCTCGTCGGCTCCCGGGACACCACGGCGCTTGGCCTTCTTTCCAGTCGGCCTTGAAGATTTCGAGAGCGCCGAGAACTACGCCGACTGGCGATTCGTATTCAATCAAGATGGCGGCTGACACGTGCCGACCGATCCAATTGGCCAACTCCAACATCTGCCTTCCCATCGCCAACATAGGACATCACGTCAACAGCGAACCGACGCATTCCGCAGCTCATTGGACCGAGAGGCTCCGGGGCAAGCTCAAGGCCTGAATGTCCGCTAACGCAGCCGCCACCCAGCCCCTTCGCTCCCGCAGCGAAAGGCCGCTCTCCGCCCTTCGGGACGGTCATGCAGTGAACGGCGTCCTTCCATTCTTCGCCCTCCGCGTCAGGTGCCGCCCAGCAAGTCATCGATGAAGTCACCCTGACGCTGAAGGCGTTCTTCCCACTCTTTTGGAACTGGGTCGTTGCGCTCCAGAGCCTCGGGTCTTTGCTTATCCGGGTCTTCCTCAACCATCCTGACCTGCATGGCGCGAGACTGCCTGCGGCGGAGCCTCTCGCTTCCTGACGGTTCTGCTTCAGTAGCGATGTCCTTGTCGCCTGCATCATCCGGCAAGGCATCCTCGGC
>JBFKFZ010000097.1:0-8848 GCA_041633555.1 Paracoccaceae bacterium
CGTGCCCCACACCATGTCGACGCCGCCACGCTGGCCCGTACCGATGATCGCCGAGACTTCGACCACCTCGCCGTAGGTTGTCAGGGTCTTCGAGGTTCCGGTCTCGGTCAGCCCGGTCACATGCACGTCGCCCGCGCCGCCGGCCCGGCCCGCAATCCGATCCGAGGCGAATGCCCCGCTGATCGCTTTGACCCGCACGCGAACGCGAAGATAACGGCCGGGCAGCAAGGGTGTCTGACCCATGAAGCGAGGTTTCTGTGTATTGTCGGTCTTGAACAATTCCAGGCAACCGCCGAAATCCTGATCCGCCACGACCAGTGAGGCATTGCCCGCGCCGTCATGGGTTGCCGCGCCCGCAGTTCCGTCCTCGCTCGACCAGACGGTCAATCCGCCGGAAAGTGCGGGCGGCATCAGCTTCAGCCCTTCGGTAATTGCCTTGTTCATATGAAACCCCTTCGATTATCCCTGATCACGGCATTCAAGGCGGCCGGGCTGGCGCAACATGCGCCGCCACGGCTGCTCGAATGTCCCTCGAAACTGGAAACCGGGCGCCTTGCCCATGTGCCGGATAGGGATATCAGCGCCGCTTTAAGGCCTTGTAAATCCACCGCGCGCAGCACCGCCCCGATTGACGGCGGGCGGGCCGACGTGCAGCATCAGGTATCCAGCCAAGGAGGGCAGAATGCCGGAACTCCTCAAGATCATCCATTTCTTAAGCTTTTCCGCTGCCATCGGCGCGAGCCTGGCCAATCTCCTCGCCGGATACCGTCTCTTGCCCCTGCCGCCAGAGGCGATGCCGCGGGCCGGGGCCTACCGCGTGTCGCTCGGCATGGTCACCACAATCGGTCTTGGCCTGCTCTGGCTGACCGGTCTCTGGCTGCTCGCCCTTGCCGGCAGCGCCCTCTTGTCGAACGGGATCTTCCTGTTGAAGCTGCTGGTGGTAATTGGCCTCACGGCGATCTCTGTCATGGCCAATCTTACGATCATCAGGGCGCGCAGGGCCGGCATGCCCCCTGATGCGGCGCGAATGAAGCTGCTTGGACAGTCCGGACTTGCCGTCGCGGTTCTGGCGCTGATCCTCGCGGTTCTGGCCTTCAACTAGGGTCAGACCGCCCCTGGACCTTCCTCGTGGCGCGGGGCGGTGGTCGACGCAAGGCCAAATGCGTACCGTTCCTGCTTTCCGCCGAGGATGGCTTGCCCGCACAGCCTCGAAGGGGGGCGTCAATGCAATTTCCGACCTGCAGGAGGAGACGTGGCGTCATTTCGTTCAGTTGTTATTGAACAAACTAATCACGCGTGATAGCGGAGCGAGTCACTGCAGTCAAAGATGCCGGAACGGACAATGAACGACCTTGATGTAACCAGAGACGACTTCATCGAGAAAATCGGCCTGATTGCTCAAGCCGAGGGGCTGCCGCGCATTGCGGGGCGGATCTTCGGTCTGCTGGTCTTCGAAGGGCGTTTGATCAATTTCAGCGACCTGGCCACGCGATTGCAGGTCAGCCGCGGCAGCATCAGTTCGAGCATCCGGCTGTTGGAAGAGCGTGGCCTTGTGAAGCGAACGACCAGACCCGGCGAACGGCAGGAGTATTTCCAGCTTGCGGCCGACCCCTATGTGTCGCTGCTGGAAGGCGCGCGCCGCAGGACAAGGCGGGCAAGGGATGACATCCGCGACAGTCTGAACGCGCTGCCCGAAAACCAAGCCGATATACGCAAACGCCTCGGGGCCTACGCGGAATTTTATGACGCAATCGACGACGGGCTAGCCAGTGCTGTCAGCCGCCTGACAAGCCGCAAGGACCCCTGACGAGGCGCGTGAAAGGACACCATGACCAATAAAGCCCATGATCCGGCAACGCCGGAAACACTGACGTTCAACTCCGACCCGGGTGCGTCGCGCGCGTTCTGGGTGGCGCTAGTTCTGACGGTCCTCATCGTCGGCTGGATGGGCAGCGGCTTCGTGCTGCCGTCCGAACCCGAGACCAGGACGGCCGAACGCCGAACACCGCAGCCGGTGGCGGTTTCGGTGACGACATCAACAGCCGAGAAAGTGACACAGTTCTTCCAGGCCGAGGGTCAGGCTCTGCCGGATCGCGACACGCCGATCCGCACCGAAGCCTCCGGCCAGATCGCCGAGGTGCTCGTGGCCAAGGGTCAGGACGTCGCGGCCGGAGCGGCGATTGCACGTTTCGAGACCAAGGAGCGCGAGGCCGAGCTGGCTCGCACCAGGGCCGAGCTTGACCGGGCGCGGCGCGAATTCGAGAATGCCGGCGCCCTCAGGGAACGCGGTGTCGCGACCGCCGATCGCGTCGCGCAGGCCGAGGCGACGCTTGCCGCGGCGCGGGCGCAAATCGCCAGCGCGGAAGAGGCACTCAGAAACACGACCATCGTTGCACCCTTCGCGGGCCGGATCGAGACGCTGGATCTGGATGAAGGGGAATTCATCCAGGCAGGCAGCGTGGTCGCCCGGATCGTCGACAACACGCCGCTGACCGTCGCCATCCAGGTGCCGCAACAGGCGCTCCGTCAGCTTCAGAACGGCCAGCCCGCCCGGGTGCGCTTCATCACCGGCGAGGAAAGAACGGGCTCGGTTGCCTTCGTCGGCACCTCGGCGGCCAGCGAAACCCGCACCTTTCTTGCCGAGATCGACGTGCCCAACAGGGACGGGGCGATCCCGGCCGGCATTTCTGCCGAAATCCAGATCCCCGTACGCGAGGTCGAAGCGCATTTCCTGTCGCCCTCCATCGTGTCGCTCAATCCCGCTGGCGAGATCGGCGTGAAGACAGTCGACGACAGGAATATCGTGCGTTTCTACCCGATCGAGGTGGTGCGCGCGCAAATCGACGGCGTCTGGGTCACCGGCTTGCCAGAGACCGCGCAGATCATCGTGGTGGGTCAAGGCTATGTGAATGACGGTGAGACCGTGCAGCCGCAACTCGACGACAGGATCGCCGAAGTCGCCGATGCAGGGGCCCGCGAATGAACACGCTCATCGACGCCGGTTTCTCGCGCAGCCGCGTGGTCGCCCTCGCCCTCGTGATGCTGCTGACGGTCGGGGCCTATAGCTATGTTTCGATCCCGAAAGAGGCGTCCCCAGAGGTGCCGCTGCCGCTGGTCTATGTCTCGACCGGCCTCGACGGCATCAGCCCGACCGATGCCGAACGCCTGCTGATCGAGCCATTGGAGACTGAGTTCGCCTCGATCACCGGGCTCGACAAGATGGAAAGCCACGCCTCCGAAGGCTTCGCCAGCGTGCAGCTTGAATTCCTGCCGGGCGGCGATGCGCAGGAGGCGCTCGACAGGGTGCGCGTGGCCGCCGAACGGGCCGAGGGCGACCTGCCCGAAGACGCCTATGACATCACCATCACCGAGATCAACACCGCGCTCTTCCCGATCATAACCGCGATCCTGTCGGGTCCGGTGCCGGAGCGCACCCTGAACCAACTCGCCGAGACCCTGCAGGAAGAGATCGAAGGGCTGCCGGGCGTGCTGGAGGTCGATGTCGGCGGCAAGCGAGACGAGTTCCTCGAAGTGCTGATCGACCCGACAGTGTTCCAGACCTACAATCTCTCGTTCGACGAGGTGATCGGGCAGATCCAGCGTAACAATCGCCTGATCGCGGCAGGCGCCATCGAAAGCGGTGCCGGGCGGATCGTTCTGAAGGTGCCGGGCCTGATCTCGGATCTCGAGGATGTCATGGCGATGCCCGTCAAGGTACGCGACGGCACGGTTGTGACCTTCGGCGACGTCGCCACCATCCGCCGCGCCTTTGACGATCCGATCGGCTTTGCCCGGATCAACGGCCAGCCCGCTCTGGCGCTCGAGGTCAAGAAGCGCTCGGGCGCGAACATCATCGAGACGGTGGCCGAGGTGAAGGCGCGCGTCGAGGAACTGCGCGCCGAATGGCCCGGGACGGTCGAGGTCACATTCCTGCAGGACCAGTCCGAACAGGTGAAATCGCTGCTCTCCGACCTTGAGGCCAACGTCATCGCCGCCGTCATGCTGGTGATGATCGTGATCGTCTTCGCCATGGGCCTGCGGTCGGCGATCCTCGTTGGCCTCGCCATTCCCGGCGCCTTCCTTGCCGGGGTCACCGCCCTCTGGCTGCTGGGCTACACGATGAACATCGTGGTGCTGTTCTCGCTGATCCTCGTTGTCGGGATGCTGGTCGATGGCGCGATCGTGACCACCGAACTGGCCGACCGCAAGCTGCAGGAAGGCGCGAGCCCGCGCGAAGCCTACGCCTTCGGCGCCAAGCGCATGGGCTGGCCGATCATCGCCTCGACCGCGACGACGCTCAGCGTCTTCTTCCCGCTGCTCTTCTGGTCGGGAATGGTCGGCGAGTTCATGAAATTCCTGCCGATCACCGTGATCCTGACGCTTTTCGCCTCGCTCTTCATGGCGTTGATCTTCATTCCGGTGATGGGCGGGCTGATCGGCAAGCGTCAGCCGCAGTCGGCCCGCGCCAAGGCGGCGTTGCACGAAGCCGAGACGGGCGACCCGCGCCGCATGGGCGGCGCGACCGGCGCCTATGTGCGGCTTCTCGAATGGGCAATCCTGCGCCCTGGCGCGACGCTGCTTCTGGCGGTCGCGCTGCTTTTGGGGGCGTTCGGGCTCTACGGCCAGCTCGGCAAGGGCGTCACCTTCTTCCCTTCCGTCGAACCCGATTTCATGCAAGTCCAGGTCCGCGCCCGCGATAACGTTTCCATTTACGAACGCGACCGGCTGGTGCGGCTCGTCGAAAACCGGCTGCTTGGCTATGACGAGATCGCCAGCGTCTATGCCCGCTCGACCATGAGCGCGGGCGGCGGCGACGAAGAAACCGTGGGCACGATCCAGCTGGAACTGATCGACTGGGACAAGCGCCGCACGGCCGCCGAGATCGGTGCGGTCATCCGCGCCGAAGTGGCCGACATCGCCGGCATCGACGTGCAGGTGCAGACCGAAAGCGGCGGGCCCACGGCGGGTAAACCGGTCAACCTGCAACTGCGCGCCCGCGATCCCGCTTCGCAGGCGGCGGCGGTCGAACAGGTGCGCGCCATCATGGCCCGGATCGGTGGCTTCACCGACGTGGCCGACACGCGGCCCCTGCCGGGCGTCGAGGTTTCGATCAACGTCAACCGGGCCGAGGCGGCCCGGTTCGGCGCCGATGTCAGCCTGCTGGGCCAGGCCGTGCAACTTCTGACCCAGGGCATCAACGTCGCCAGCTACCGTCCCGGCGACATCGACGGCTCGCTCGATATCCGCGTGCGATTCCCCTATCAGGAGCGTTCGCTGGCCGAGCTGGGCAACCTGCGGGTGCCGACCTCGTCGGGCCTCGTGCCGATCTCGAACTTCGTCAGTTTCTTGCCCTCCGAACGCGTCGGCACGATCCGCCGCATCGACGAGAAACGCGTGGTGACGGTCGAGGCCAACGTCGCCCCCGGCATGCTGGTCAACGACCAGGTGATCGCGCTGACCCAGGCGCTGGAAATCGCCGAACTTCCGGAGGGCGTCACCTACGGCTTCGCCGGCGAGGCCGAGGACCAGACCGAGGCGATGGTGTTCCTCATCGGTGCCTTCCTCTCGGCGATCATGCTTATGTTCGTGATCCTGCTTTTGCAGTTCAACAATTTCTACCAGGCCTTCGTGGTGATGAGCGCCATCATCTTCTCGGTCGCGGGCGTGCTTCTGGGCTTGATGATCACCGGCCGGCCCTTCGGGATCGTCATGGGCGGGATCGGCGTGATCGCTCTGGCGGGGATCGTGGTCAACAACAACATCGTGCTGATCGACACCTACAATCAGCTCAAGGCCGATGGCCGAGCGCCACTCGAAGCCGCCCTGCGCACCGGCGCGCAGCGCCTCCGCCCCGTTGTGCTGACCTCGGTGACGACAGCGCTCGGGCTGATGCCGATGGTGATCGGGCTCAACATCAACTTTTTCACGCGTGAGATCGTCTATGGCGCGCCCTCGACGCAATGGTGGACCGAGCTTTCCAGCGCCATCGCAGGCGGCCTCGTCGTCGCAACGATGCTGACGCTGATCGTGACGCCGGCAATGCTGATGCTGGGCGAAAGCCGACAGTCGCGCCACGCGGCCCGGTCTACCCCGCAAATGGCCTGACGGGGAAGCGGTCGAACAAGCGCCAAACTTGCCGGGGAGAGCAGGCAATCGTTCATGAAAGCAGAAGACCCGCAGGAGGTCTGGCTCCCCGGGTCGACCGCACTGAAGTTCTTGATGAGCTTCAATGCTGCCGGCTCCCAGACGGTCGGGCAGACAGTGTGCGCAGTGGTTCTGCACCGCAGGATCGACATCGGGCCTTGCCGCAGCGGCGCATTCCTCGGCGTATTTGGGGTAATTCACTGCGGTGGCCACGGGGTCGCGATGCGCCAGTCAGGATCCTTGTGGAACTCCGACGAGCAGGCCATGAACCCGCCGTCAATCCAGACAGATGCCGCGGACTTCGGGACTGTCTGTAACAGCGGCGGGGCACCACGGGCCGGTTTCGCGGCTCTCCGGCAGGATGCGACCCGTGAAGCGAAAGCACATTGCCAACACTCCGCCCGAATGCCTGCAGTCAAGAACTTCCGGGCCGCAGACGACATCGGCATGGGCGAGCAGGTGTCCGATGTCGTGCAGCCGGTCGCCGCCGCTATCGACCGGCGTAGAGATCCCGAAGGACGTTCTTTTGCACCTTGCCCATCGTGTTGCGCGGCAGGGCGTCGACGACCTCGTAGCGCCGGGGGTGCTTGAAGCGGGCGAGCTTTTCCGCGATCACTTGCGACATGGCATCGGGGTCGGGCTGCGCGCCTTGTTCGGGAACCACAGCAGCGATGATCGCCTCGCCGAAATCTGCGTGCGGGATACCGAAGACGGCGGATTCTGCGACGCCGTCGATATCGTTCAGAACGTCCTCGATCTCCTTCGGATAGACGTTGTAACCGCCGGTGATGATCAGGTCCTTGGCGCGGCCGACGATCGACAGATAGCCGTCATCGCTGTACCGACCCAGGTCGCCGGTGATGAAGAAGCCGTTGGTGCGTAGTTCGGCGGCGGTCTTCTCGGGCATCTGCCAGTAGCCCTTGAACACGTTCGGGCCGCGCACCTCGATCATGCCGACCTCGTCCCCCGATACCGCATCGCCGGTTTCGGGATTTGTCAGCCGGACCTCGACGCCGGGCAGCGGCTGGCCGACGGTGCCGGCGCGGCGCTCGCCGTCATACGGGTTCGAGGTGATCATGTTGGTTTCGGTCATGCCGTAACGTTCGAGGATGTGGTGCCCGGTCCGCTGTTTGAAAGCGATGTGGGTCTCGGCCAACAGAGGCGCGCTGCCGGAGATGAAGAGACGCATGTTCGCGACCTGCTCGCGCGTCAGGCGGCTGTCGGACAAGAGGCGAGTATAAAAGGTTGGCACGCCCATCAGCATCGTGGCGCGGGGCAAGGCGGCGAGGATCGCATCGAGGTCGAAGGCGGGCATGAAATTCACCCGCCCGCCCACCACCAACGAGGTGTTGAATGCGACGAAAAGGCCGTGAGTGTGAAAGATCGGCAGGGCGTGGATCAGGGTGTCGGATTCGCTGATCCGCCAGTGATCTGCCAGCGTCCTGGCGTTGGACAGCAGGTTGTCATGGGTCAGCATCGCTCCCTTGGACCGGCCGGTCGTGCCGGATGTGTAGAGCAGGGCGGCCAGGTCGTCCGGGCCGCGGGAAACCGTTTCGAAGGTCGCGGGCAGGTTCGCGAGACCTTCGGTCAGGCTGCCAGAGCCATCGGCGCCGAGCGTCAGCAGCGTGGCGGCGACCTGCTCCGCGAGCGTCGACAGCACGTCAGCCGAGCCCGTGCCGAACACGATCACCTTCGGATCGGCGTCGCCGACGAAATACGCGACCTCGTCCTGTGTATAGGCGGTGTTGAGCGGCAAGAAGACGCCGCCCGCCTGGATCGTCGCGATGTAGAGCGCCACCATCTCGACTGACTTGGGCGCCTGAACGACGACGCGATCGCCGGGGTTCAGGCCGTTGTGCTTCAGGACATGGGCCAGCCGGGCGGCCATCGCCAGAAATGCCTCGAAGGACAGGTCCGGGGCGCCTTCACGGGTAATGAACGGGTCGGAGTTTCCCGCATGGGCACCCGCAAGGGCGTCGTAAAGATGATTGCTCACGGATCGCGTACCCTCTTCTGTCGAGCCTTCTTAGCCTGAGTCGCGGCTCGGAAAGAAGGCGCCATCGAAATTTCGCCGTCTTGAACGAAACGCTCGTGGTTCTGTTCGATCTGGCCAAGATCGTACTGGTAGTTGACCATCGCTCCGCTAGAGTGCCGCATCCCGTTCTCGCTCAAGTCCGCGCCGGGATGCAGGGCGTAAATCTGCGCACCATTGCCCAGATGGAAGCGTGCCACCGGATCGAAGGGCTCGCCGCTCGGCATCTTCGCATTCAGTAGGTAGTCCGCGGCGACGTCCCGGATCTCTTCGTCGGTTGCCTCGCCTGCCAGCACCCGCCTTTCCGCCGCGCCTTCCTGCGTTTCCAGCCATTTGTTCAGTCTCGGGATCGGCGATAGCGTCACGAAGGTCTCGAGGTCCGGCAATTCCTGACGCAAGAGGTCGAGCACCTGCTTGATCAGGAGATTGCCAAAGCTGATGCCCTTGAGCCCGGCCTGGCAGTTGGAAATCGAGTAAAAGACTGCGACCCTGTTGTCGCGGGCATCGCGGATATCCCGGTCGTTCGCCAGAACATGCTGAATCGAATTCGGCACGTTCATCGTCAGCTCCACTTCGACGAAGATCAGCGGTTCATTCGGCATCGCCGGATGGAAATAGGCAAAGCACCGGCGGTCGGGCGGATACAACCTGCGCCGAAGGTCGTCCCAGTCA
>JBFKFZ010000098.1:0-8618 GCA_041633555.1 Paracoccaceae bacterium
CTCGGCCAGTCGGTGGCCGCGCATGTGGCGGTTTTGATGGAGCGAGGCGGATGAGCGAGACTGCGGTTTCCGGGATGACATTCGAGCAAGCGATGGCCGAATTGGAGCGGGTCGTGGGACTGCTCGAACGCGGCGACGTTCCGCTCGAGGATTCGATCAAGCTCTACGAACGCGGTGCTGCCTTGAAAAAGCGCTGCGAGGACAAGCTGAAAGAGGCCGAGGAAAAAGTCGCCAAGATTACCCTGAACGCGGATGGTGCGCCTGCAGGGACGGAACCAGTCGAAGGGCTGTAGTTCGTGTTCGAGGAACGACTGGCCGCCGTGGCGTTGCAGGTCGAGGCTTGTCTGGATGGGGCGATGTCGACACTCGGCGGTGCGCCGGTAGCCGACGCGATGCGCTATGCCTGCCGGGGTGGCAAGAGGTTGCGGGCGTTTCTGGTTATGGAGAGTGCTGCACTTCACGGCTTGCCCGACACACAAAGCGTCTGGGCGGCAGCATCGGTCGAAGCTCTGCATGCCTATTCGCTGGTTCATGATGACCTCCCTTGCATGGATGATGACGATTTGCGTCGGGGTCAGCTCACGGTGCATATCAAATGGGATGAGGCGACTGCCGTGCTGGTCGGCGATGCGCTCCAGGCGCTGGCATTTGAGTGTCTAGTTCGGGAAGACTTGCATGCCGAAGCCGCCGTCCGGCTGGATCTGATCGGGGCTCTCGCGCAGGCCTCTGGCGCGCGCGGCATGGTGATGGGGCAGGCGCTTGACATCGCGGCAGAGACCGCCTTTGAACCGCTGTCGCTCGATCAGATTACTGAGTTGCAGGCGCTGAAGACCGGGGCGCTGATTGGCTGGTCGGCTGAGGCTGGCGCTATTCTGGCCGGCGCCGACCGGATGCCGCTGCGACGGTATGCTTCGGCGTTGGGCCTTGCTTTCCAGATTGCTGACGACATCCTTGACGTTAGGGGTCATGCGTCCAAGACGGGCAAGCGCGTCGGAAAGGACGCCAAGGCTGGCAAGGCAACCTTCGTGTCGTTCCTTGGTTTGAAGGGCGCGGAAGACCGCGCAAGGGCCCTCGCGGCCGAGGCGGAGGCAGCACTGCAACCCTACGGCGAACGGGCCGAAGCCTTGCGGGAAGCGGCGCGTTTCGTTATCTCGCGCGAGATGTAACACATGGCCCAAAGGGGGCTGCATGACCGACCGACCCAAGACACCGTTGCTGGACCGCGTGAATCTCCCTTCTGACTTGAAGGGATTCAGCGACACGGAATTGCGGCGCCTCGCTGAGGAACTGCGCGCCGAGACGATCAGCGCCGTGTCGGAAACCGGCGGCCACCTGGGGGCGGGGCTGGGCGTCGTCGAACTGACCGTTGCTTTGCACGCGGTCTTTGACGCGCCAAAGGACCGGATCATCTGGGACGTCAGTCATCAATGCTACCCGCACAAGATTCTGACCGGACGTAGAGAACGGATTCGTACCCTGCGCCAGAAAGACGGGCTCAGCGGCTTCACGAAACGCTCGGAAAGCCCCTATGACCCATTTGGCGCGGCGCATTCCTCGACATCGATCTCGGCGGCACTTGGCTTTGCCGTCGCCCGCGACCTCGGCGGAGCCACCGAGCATGGGATCGGCGATTGCATCGCGGTAATCGGCGATGGCGCAATGTCGGCTGGCATGGCCTATGAGGCAATGAACAATGCCGGTCATCTGGGCAAGCGTCTGATCGTCATCCTAAACGACAATGAAATGTCAATCGCGCCGCCAGTCGGGGCGATGTCGACCTATCTGTCCAGGCTTTATGCGGGTGACCCCTATCAGGAATTCAAAGCAGCAGCGAAGGGCGCGATAAGTCTGCTTCCACCGCCATTTCAGGAAGGCGCTCGGCGAGCCAAGGAAATGCTGAAAGGCATGACTGTCGGCGGCACGATGTTCGAGGAGTTGGGCTTTTCCTATGTCGGGCCGATCGATGGGCATGACATGGAGCAACTTCTGTCGATCCTGCGCACCGTCAAGGCGCGGGCGACCGGGCCGGTCCTGATTCACGCGATTACTCAGAAAGGCAAAGGCTATGCGCCTGCCGAAGGGGCTGTGGACCGGGGCCATGCGACTGCGAAATTCGACGTAGTCACAGGCAAGCAAAAGAAGTCACCGTCGAATGCGCCGAGCTACACCCGCGTCTTCGCGGATGCCTTGATGCGCGAGGCGGCAGCAGATGACAAGATTGTGGCGGTGACCGCAGCGATGCCGGACGGAACCGGGCTGAACCTGTTTGCCGAACGCTATCCAAGCCGCTGTTTCGATGTCGGGATTGCAGAGCAGCATGCGGTGACATTTTCAGCAGGTCTGGCGGCGGGGGGAATGAAGCCGTTCTGCGCTCTCTACTCGACTTTCCTGCAGCGCGGTTACGACCAGGTCGTGCATGACGTGGCGATCCAGCGCCTACCGGTGCGGTTCGCGATCGACCGCGCGGGACTGGTCGGGGCCGATGGGGCGACACATGCAGGGGCATTCGACATCGCCTATCTGGCAAACCTGCCGGGATTCGTCGTGATGGCAGCGGCCGATGAGGCGGAGTTGGTGCATATGGTGGCTACCGCCGTCGCGCATGACACTGGGCCAATCGCGTTTCGCTATCCGCGTGGCGAGGGCGTCGGGGTTGACATGCCCGACCATGGGGTGCCGCTACAGATTGGCAAGAGCCGCATGATCCAGGAGGGTGGGCGCGTCGCGATCCTGTCTTTCGGAACGCGGCTGGAAACAGTACGGCAGGCGGCAGAAACACTCTCTAACAAAGGCATTTCATCGACGATCGCGGATGCCCGCTTTGTCAAGCCGCTGGATGAAGAACTGATTCTGCAACTGGCTGCAGATCACGAGGCCTTGATCACCATCGAGGAAGGCGCGGTCGGAGGATTTGGCAGCCATGTCGCACAGTTCTTGGCGGATCACGGGGTTTTTGACGCCGGGTTCAAGTTCCGCTCGATGGTACTGCCGGACATCTTCATCGACCAGGCCAGCCCCGAAGATATGTATGCCGTGGCGGGGCTGAATACCGGAGATATCGTCAAGCGGGTCCTGGAAATTCTGGATGTCGCTGATCTATCCAGCCGGCGAGCTTGACAGTCGAGTCATTTCCGAAAGCCGGGAAAGTTAGCCATTGGCGGGATCGCTTCAGGGCAAGTGATGTCAATCGCGGTCGAGCAGCCCCTCGAGGCCGCTGCGATAGTCCGGAAACTTTAGGACGACGCCGAGTTCGCGCTTGATCCGGTCGTTCCGCACTTTCTTTGATTCAGCGTAGAAACTGCGAGCCATCGGAGTTATCTCGGCACTCTCCCAAGCCTCGGCGGGCGGGATTGGCAGGCCGAGCAGCTCGGCGGCATATTCTATGACGTCTTCCGGTGGAGCGGGATCATCGTCGCAGAGGTTGTAAATCGCGCCGGGATTGACCCGGTTGATCGAGGCGGCCAGAGTCTGGGCGATATCCTCGACATGGATGCGTGAAAAAACCTGGCCGGGCTTGACGATCCGCCTGGCAGTGCCTTTTCTGACCTTGGCAAACGGGCCGCGACCTGGCCCATAGATGCCGGCAAGTCTGAAAACGTGTAGATTTAGAGACTGTTTTTCGGCATTTTCTTGCCATGCGGCTTCAGCAGCGGCACGATACTTCCCGCGTATCGTTGTAGGCGCAAGCGGCGTACTCTCGTCGACCCACCCCCCCTGATGATCGCCATATACCCCCGTCGTTGAAAGGTACCCGGTCCAATCAAACGGCGCGGCGGCGGCGATCTGATCAGAAAGGGCATTGAGCACGGGGTCACCGTTCGCATCCGGCGCGATCGATATGAGCAGATGGCTGGCTGTCGCCAGCGGCCCGGCCATGTCGGCGCCCGGCCAGATCAACGGCTCTATGCCTTCGCTCCGCAGATCATCTGCCGTGTCGGCACTGCGGGTGGTTCCGATGATCCGCCATCCCTGCGGCAACAACTGCCGGGCGAGGGCCCGGGCAGAGTAGCCATGCCCAAATGAGAGAAGTGTCTTCGTCATGGGCCAGAGTTTTGTCGTGAGCCGGTCAAATCGCAAGGGGCAGTTGACAAGAATGTAATTCTGTTATTTGTTAATTAACGCAAAAGGGAATTACAGGATGACCAATTTGATCACTCGCTTTGCCGCATTGGGCGATCCTACAAGATTCGCCATTGTGGAGCGCTTGCTGGCAAGTGGAGAACTGAGCGCGGGTGATTTGCAGGACGTGTCAAATATCTCTGCCCCGGCGATTTCGCGGCATCTGAAAGTGCTGAGAGAGGCTGGCCTGATCCGCCAAAGGGTTGAAGCGCAAAGGCGGATTTACAGTATCGAGGCCGAGGCGATCAGGTCTATCGGTACCTGGACGATGAGTCGCAAGAAATTCTGGGGGGCCAGCCTCGACCGTTTGGCAAGCGCCCTGAAAGAGGAGTGAGGAATGGCTGAGCTGACGATCAACCGGACGTTCAGTGCCCCACCCGAGAAGGTTTTCGCATTCTTATCGAAAACCGAACATCTGCTGAAATGGTGGGGTCCCGAGGGAATGACCGTTCCCGAACACCAGTTGACGATGGAAAAACCGGGTCCGTGGATGTCGGTTATGATGAACTCGGAGGGCCAACGCTACAAGGTTTCGGGTCAGGTAACCAAGGTCGAACCGCCACACCTGGTCGGCTTCACCTGGGCTTGGCATGACGAAGAGGATCGCCGTGGCGTCGAAAGCCATGTTACGATCCGTCTCGTTCCAGCCTCGAACGGCGGCACCGATTTCGAACTGCGTCACGTCGATCTGCCTAGCGACGACGTGGCAGAAAACCACGTGCAGGGGTGGACGTCTTCCCTGCTCAAGCTCGAAGAGATGGCGAGCACATAAGCCAAACAAGGGAGACAATCATGGCAAATTTCATATTCGCATATCACGGCGGCTCGATGCCTGAGACACCGGAGGAGGGCCAGAAAGTCATGGCCGCCTGGAATGCTTGGTACGAGAGCCTGGGCGACAAGGTGACGAATGGCGGTGGTCCGCTCGGAAAGTCCTCAACAGTGTCTAAATCGGGCGTTGCTCAGGATGGCGGGTCGAATCCGTTGTCCGGATTCACCCTTGTCAGCGCCAAGGATCACGCCGAAGCCGACAAGATGGCACAAGGCTGCCCGATCCTGGATGCTGGTGGCTCGGTCGAAGTGGCGGAAGTCATCGACATGTAGCAAGGGGACGTTACGGTCCTGACAGGCCGGGACGGCGCCTTTGCCTGTCTCGGCCTCCTGCCGTTCGGGTTTCGCCCTTGCGCCTTGCCCCGATTTCCTGACAATTGGTACATGGTGAGATCTGCCCTAAAATCCTGGGAAGACTGCGCGGCGCGCCTGGTTTCGGTTGCGGCCGGTCGAGAGGCTGCCGACCTGGTGATCCGCGGCGGCAAGCTCGTCAATGTCCAGACCCGCGAAATTCTGGATGGCTGGCAGGTGGCGGTTGCCGAGTGCCGGTTCGCCTATGTCGGACCGGACGCCAGCCACTGCATCGGTGATGAGACCGAAGTGCTGGAGGCGGGCGGGCAATTCCTGATTCCCGGCCTCTGCGATGGTCACATGCATATCGAAAGCGGCATGCTGACACCGGCCGAGTTCGCTGCCGCCGTCATACCGCATGGTACGACGACGATGTTCACCGATCCCCATGAGATCGCCAATGTGATGGGTCTTCGCGGCGTTAAGCTGATGCATGACGAGGCGCTGCTGCAGCCGGTCAATATTTACACGCAGATGCCCAGCTGTGCGCCCTCTGCCCCGGGACTGGAGACGACCGGCTTTGAAATCTCGGCCAAGGATGTTGCAGATGCAATGGCCTGGCCCGGGATCATTGGCCTGGGCGAGATGATGAACTTTCCCGGTGTCATCGGCGGTGATCCACAGATGCTGGCAGAGATGGCCGAGGCGATGCGGGCCGGCAAGACGATCGGCGGGCATTATGCCAGCCCGGACCTTGGCCCCAATTTCAGCGCCTATGTTGCGGGCGGCGCCGCGGACGATCACGAGGGGACCACCGAGGCTGATGCCGTGGCGAGAGTGCGCCAGGGGGTGCGTTCGATGTTGCGGCTCGGCAGTGCCTGGTATGATGTCGAAAGCCAGATCACGGCGGTGACAGAAAGGGGCCTCGATCCGCGGAATTTCATACTCTGCACCGATGACTCTCATTCCGGCACGCTGGTCAATGACGGCCACATGAACCGGGTCGTGCGACATGCGATCGCCTGCGGCTGCGATCCGCTGGTGGCGCTGCAGATGTCGACGGTGAATACGGCATCGCATTTCGGGTTGGAGCGGGAGTTGGGGTCAATTGCGCCGGGTCGGAGGGCGGATGTCATTCTGACCTCCGATCTGCGAGAACTGCCGATCAACCGGGTCATCGCGCGCGGGATAACGGTTGCGGTGGACGGCCAGATCACGGTGGATTGCCCGCATCTGGACTGGCCTGAGGATGCCCGGTCCACCGTGCATCTCGGCAAGAGGTTGCGAGCGTCGGATTTCGAGGTAAGGGCACCGGATGGTGCGAACCGGGTCACCGCGAAAGTGATCGGCGTTGTCGAGAACCAGGCGCCGACCAAGGCACTTAGCGTGGATCTGCCCGTAATAGACACTGTTGTCGAAGGTGAAGACTCCGCAGATGTCTGTCAGATTGCCTTGGTGGAGCGGCACCGGGCGACGGGCGACGTGGTCAATGGCTTCGTTTCCGGATTTGGCTACAAGGGTCGCATGGCGATTGCCAGCACGGTGGCGCATGACAGTCACCACATGATCGTTGTCGGAACATCGCGCGAGGACATGGCGCTGGCCGCAAACCGGCTGGGCGAGGTCGGCGGTGGCATCACCGTCTGGACAGAGGGCCAAGAGATCGCGCTGGTCGAATTGCCGGTTGCGGGGCTCATGTCAGACAGGCCGGCACGAGAGGTAGCCGCCAAGGCAGATCGCATGATTCGCGCTATGGCAGAGTGCGGGTGCACGCTGAACAACGCCTTCATGCAGCATTCTCTTCTGGCGCTGGTTGTCATACCGGAGTTACGAATTTCGGATCTTGGTTTGGTCGACGTGTCCAAGTTTGTGATTACAGAGCTGTTCGAGGAAAGTTGATGGACGGAAGAGAGCCAAACCTGCCGGTAGAGACACCGAATTCGCCGGCCCCCGAAGCGTTCTTTGACCCAGGCGAAGCCGTCGAGCGGCTGACCGAGCTTTATCAGTCCTCGATATCATTTCTGAGCGCGCGGTTCTCCGAGACAGTGTCAGGTGCGAAACCGCCCTGCCGGTTCCGGGCATTCTACCCGGAGATCCGGATTACGACGACCAGTTTTGCCGCCGCCGACAGCCGGCTTAGCTTCGGCCATGTCGCGGTCCCGGGCACCTATACGACGACCGTGACCCGGCCGGACCTTTTTGCAAACTATCTGCGCCAGCAAATCGAACTGCTGATCCGCAATCACGGTGTCCCGGTGATCATCGGTGCTTCCGACACGCCGATGCCGGTGCATTTTGCGGTTGCGAACGATTCTGCCGTAACCGTGCCGCATGAAGGAGTGATGGAATTCACCTTGCGCGACGTGTTCGACGTGCCAGATCTTGCGACCACGCATGATGATATCGTCAATGGCCACGGATTCTCTTATCCTGATGGATCTGCCGCCCTTGCGCCATTCACTGCGCAGAGGGTCGATTACTCGCTGGCACGTCTTGCGCATTATACCGCGACAAGTGCCGAACATTTCCAGAACCACGTTCTGTTCACGAACTACCAGTTCTATGTCGAGGAATTCGAGGCCTATGCCCGCCAGAAGCTGGCCGACAAGACCAGCGGCTACACCGAGTTCGTCGGACCGGGAAACGTCACGATCACGGGGCCGAAAGACCCGATGCCGGTGCCGATGAAGCTGCCACAGATGCCGACCTACCACCTGAAACGGGATGGCAGCTCCGGCATAACGCTCGTCAATATCGGCGTCGGACCGTCCAACGCAAAGACTGCAACTGACCATATCGCGGTGCTGCGGCCACATGCCTGGCTGATGGTTGGGCATTGCGCCGGGCTGCGCAACAGCCAGCGACTGGGCGACTTCGTGCTGGCCCATGCCTATCTGCGCGAGGACAACGTGCTGAACGACGATCTGCCGGTCTGGGTGCCAATACCGCCGCTGGCAGAAATCCAGATCGCGCTCGAAGACGCGGTCGAAGCGGTGACGATGCTGGAAGGGTTCGAATTGAAACGGATCATGCGGACCGGGACCGTGGCAACCATCGACAACCGCAACTGGGAACTGCGCGACCAGTCAGGTCCGGTGCAACGGCTGAGCCAGTCTCGCGCGATCGCGCTGGACATGGAAAGCGCCACTATCGCGGCTAACGGATTTCGGTTCCGGGTGCCTTACGGCACACTGCTCTGTGTCTCTGACAAACCGCTGCACGGAGAGTTGAAATTGCCCGGGATGGCGTCGGATTTCTACAAGACTCAGGTTGCGCGGCACCTGTTGATCGGGATACAGGCGATGGAGACATTGCGGGAAATGCCGCTCGAACGCATCCATTCCCGCAAGCTGAGGAGCTTCGAAGAGACCGCTTTC
>JBFKFZ010000099.1:0-8147 GCA_041633555.1 Paracoccaceae bacterium
TCATCCGTTCGACCTGGCCGTTCGTCCAAGGGTGGTTCACCTTTGTCAGGCGCTGGTCGATCTGATTTTCGCGGCAAACCCGGCTGAAGATATGCTCGAAGGCAAACCGGTCCTGCTTGCGATTGGTGAACTGGATGCCGTAGCACCTCGGGAAGAAACTCCCATTTAAGGTTATGGCCACGCGCGCAGCCCTCAAATTGCGCAGCGGGTGGCCATAACCGGGTCTCAGGTCTCAACAGTGGTTTTGCATGAACCACACTGCTGAGGAGACCGGTTATGACCGTCACGCATTCTATCCCTTCGACCTTGCTGGTCGCCATCGACATTTCTAAACACCGCCATGAGATCCTGCTTGGCATCCCGGGCAAGAAGCGTCGTCGCCGATTGACGATCACGAACACGCTTGACGACTTTCAACGCTTGACCGCCGCCCTTGCCAGCTACGAGCTGCCGGTAAGGATCGGGTTCGAGGCGACCGGCACCAGCGAGGCAATGTCACCGCAAGCTGATGTGGCCCTTTGGAAGGGTCAATCACCATTTCAGGCACGTTGGTGGTTCTCAGGCCTTCAGGTAGGCACTCAGCGTCTTTTCCAGGCCTTCGTCCCAGATCATCCGCAGCCACTTCGCGAAGGGCTCGGCAAAGCGCGGATCATCCGCCAGTTCGGCGTAGTATTGGCGCTGCTCCAGCCAGGACTGCGGATCGTCCTTCGCCACCTTGGCCGCGGCGGTCAGATCGGCCCAGGCCGGATCGTTGGCCTCGATCGCCGACCCGTCGTCGCGCGTGCCGAAACAGTAGCGGCACCAGAGAGCGTTCTGCAGCGCCAGCCCGCTCACGTCGCGTCCGGCCTTCAGTCCGTCCCTGGCGGAATCCAGGATGAACTTCGCCTGCTTGTTCGAGCCGTCGAAGCAAAGCCTGCGGGTATTGTCGGCCACCTTGGGATTGGAAAACCGCCGCGCGATCAGGGCGTAATACTCCGCGAGGTCGGTATCAGGCACCGGCGGCACGGAGGGAATGATTTCCTCGTTCTCGACCTTGTCGAGATAGGGCCGAATCACCGGATGCTCCATCGACTCGTTGGCGAAATTCACCCCGAGCAGACCGCTGGCATAGGCGATGGTGGCATGCCCGCCGTTGAGGATGCGAAGCTTCATCGTCTCGTACGGCGCGACATCCGGCACGAACTGGACGCCGACTTCTTCCAGCGGCGGGCGGCCGTTGACGAACTTGTCTTCCATGACCCACTGGGCGAAATCCTCACAGAACACCGGCCAGTTGTCCTCGACCCCGTATTCCGACCGCACCAGGTTGCGTTCCCGCTCCGAGGTCGCCGGCGTGATCCGGTCGACCATGCTGTTGGGAAAGCTGACGTTCTGCGAAATCCACTCAGCCAGTTCCGGATCGGACAGCTGCGCCATGCCGCAGACCGCGCCCTTGGTGACATTCCCGTTATGCGGGATGTTGTCGCAGCACATGACGGTGAACGGTGCGGTGCCAGCGTCGCGTCGCGCCCTGAGCCCGGCGACGATCAGGCCGAACAGGGTCTTGGGCGCATCCGGGTTGGCGGCGTCGGCCGCGATGGCCGGGTGCTTGGGATTGAATTTCCCCTTGGAATCCAGGTAATACCCGCCCTCGGTCACGGTCAGCGACACGATGCGGATCGCCGGGTCCGACAGCGCCGACAGGATGGCCGTTGCATTCGCCGGCTCGACGTAATCTATCATCGGGCCGGTGATATAGGCCACGGCGGAATCGGCTTTCTGCTCGACCAGCGTCGTGAGGTAGTCCTGGGCCGCCATTATCTCGCGCGCCTTGCGATCGCCTTCCATCACCCCGGCGCCGACAAGCGCCCAGTCGCGGCCCTTGCCGGCTTCGAACAGCTTGTGCAGGTACATCGCCTGGTGGGCGCGATGGAAATTGCCGACACCTATGTGCACGATCCCGGGCGTCAGTTTCGAACGGTCGTATGACGGCACGCGGACAGAATCCGGCAGCTCTTTCAGTGTGGCATTAGAAAGCTTTACAGGCATATCAGTTCATCCAGTTCCCACCATCGACATTCAGTGTCTGCGCCGTCACGTAGCGCGCCTCCTCGGATGCGAGGAAAACGCATGGTCCCGCAATATCCTCGGGGTTGCCCATCCGGCCCAGCGGCACCGCCTCGCCCACGATACGCTTCTTCTCCCCGGGCTGGCGATGTTCATATTTCGCAAAGAGCGCATCGACCTGGTCCCACATCGGCGTGTCAACGACACCGGGGGCGATGGCATTCATCCGGATATTGTCACGGGCGAGTTCCAGCGCCATTGACTGCGTGATCGAGATGACGGCGGCCTTGGTCGAACAGTAGATCGTGATGTTCGGCTCTCCGCGCCGCCCGGCCTGCGAGCTGAAATTAATGATCGAACCGCCCTTGCCGCGGCGTTTCATGCCGGGGATGACGGCCTGAACGGCAAAGATCGTGCCGCCGACATTGACATCGTACTGGCGCCGGTAGTCCTCGGGCGTGATCTCCTCGATCGGCGCCATGTTGAAAATGCCGGCATTGTTGACGAGCACGTCGATGCCGCCCCAGGCGTTCTCGACGGCAGCGACGCCTGTCTTGATAGATGCAAGATCAGTGACATCCATCGTGACGGCCATTCCGGCCTCACCCAGCGCTGCGGCGGTTTCCGCGGCGTCGTCAGCCAGCCTGTCGGCGACAGCGACCCGTGCGCCTTCTTTCGCGTAAGCTTCGCAGATCGCGCGTCCGATGCCGCGCGCGCCGCCCGTCACCAGCGCAACCTTGCCGTCGAGGCGGCTCATGCGATGCGCAGACCCTTCTTGTCGAACCGATGGATCTGTTCCGGTTGCGGGGTCAGGAAGACGCTGTCACCGTGCTTCACATCGACCTCGCCGCCCGCACGAACAGTCAGCGGATCGCAGCCTGGGATACCGTGGATATGCATGAATGTATCGGAGCCGAGATGCTCAGCCACCCCGACGGTGCCCTGCCAGGTGCCCTCTGTTTTCGACATCGAGATATGCTCGGGTCGGATGCCGATCGTCTCGGCGTTGTGCTTGGCGGCCTCGGCGCCATCAAGAAGGTTCATCTTCGGCGATCCGATGAAGCCCGCGACAAACTTGTTGCGCGGAGCGCGGTAGAGCTCAAGCGGGCTGCCCACCTGCTCGATTACGCCGGCCTGCAACACGACGATCTTGTCGGCCATGGTCATCGCCTCGACCTGGTCGTGGGTGACGTAGATCATCGTGGTGTCGAGCTTCTTGTGAAGTTCGCTGATCTCCATCCGCATCCCGACACGCAACGCGGCATCGAGGTTCGACAAAGGCTCGTCGAAGAGGAACGCCGCCGATTCGCGGACGATGGCGCGACCGATCGCGACCCGCTGGCGCTGGCCACCGGAAAGCTGGCCGGGACGCCGGTCGAGGTAATCGGTCAGGTTCAGCGCGGCGGCGGCAGATGCGATGCGCTTGTCCTGTTCCTCCTGCGGCATCTTGGCCATCTTCATCGGAAAGGCGATGTTCTTGCGCACCGTCATATGCGGATAAAGCGCATAGCTCTGGAACACCATCGCCAGGCCCCGCTTGGCCGGCGGCAGGCCGGTCGCGTCCTGCCCGTCGATCTCGATATTGCCTGCGGTCGTGTCTTCCAACCCTGCAATCAGTCGAAGAAGGGTGGACTTGCCGCAGCCCGACGGGCCGACGAACACCACGAACTCGCCGTCATTGATTTCCAGATCCAGCGGCGGGATGACCACCACGTCACCGAAGGCCTTCTTGACCTGCTTTAGCTGTATGCGTCCCATATTCAGTTCCTCACTTTACAGCGCCGAAGGTCAGACCCCGGACAAGTTGTTTCTGGCTGAACCAGCCCATGATCAGGATTGGTGCAATCGCCATTGTCGAAGCCGCACTGAGCTTTGCGTAGAAGAGACCCTCAGGGCTGGAGTAGCTGGCAATGAAGGCTGTCAGCGGCGCGGCCTTTGCAGCAGTCAGGTTCAGCGTCCAGAATGCTTCGTTCCAGGCCAGGATGAAGTTCAGAAGCAGCGTCGAGGCGATACCCGGCACGGCCATCGGGGTCAGCACATAAAGCACCTCGTCTTTCAGTGTCGCCCCGTCCATCCGCGCCGCTTCGAGGATCTCACCCGGAATCTCGCGGAAATAGGTGTAGAGCATCCAGACGATGATCGGCAGGTTGATCAGCATCAGAACGATGGTCAGACCGAACTTGGTGTCGAGCAGCCCGAGCTTGATGAAGATCAGGTAGATCGGATAGAGCACACCGACCGCCGGCAGCATCTTGGTCGAAAGCATCCAGAGCAGGATGTCCTTTGTGCGCTTGGACGGCACGAAAGCCATGGACCAGGCTGCCGGGATGGCGATGATCAGGCCGAGGATGGTCGAGCCGCCCGCGATGAAGATCGAGTTCCACAGGAACCGCCCGTAGTTCGACCGGTCCATCACCGTCGAATAGTTCTCGAGCGTCCAGTCGAAGAAGAGGAACACCGGCGGGTCGGCGATGGCCGTGGCTTCGGTCTTAAAGCTGGTCAGGATCGTCCAGAGGATCGGGAAGAAGATCAGCAGGCCGATCGTCCAGGCGGCAGCGGTGTTGAGGATCTTGCGATTATTGGTAACGGCACGGGCCATGTCAGTCTCTCCTCATGCGTCCAGGTTTTTGCCGACGATGCGCATCAGGAAGATGGCAATGATGTTGGCAAGGATGACGGCATAGATGCCCCCCGCGCTGCCCAGCCCGACATTCTGGCTTTCCAGCACGCGCTGGTAGATCAGATATGTCAGCGTTCGGGTGCCGAAGCTGCCCTGCGTGGTCACAAAGATCTCGGCGAAAATCCCCAGAAGGAAGATCGTCTGGATCAACAGCACAATCGTGATCGCCCGGCCAAGGTGCGGCAGAATGATGTAGATGAATCGCGAGATAAAGGGCGCCCCGTCCATCTCCGAAGCCTCGAGCTGTTCGCTGCTCAGCGACTGGATCGCGGTCAGCAGGATGAGTGTGGCAAAGGGCAGCCATTGCCAGGACACGATCATGATGATGGAGGTCATGGAGGCCTGACTGAGCCATTCAACCGGAGCCGCGCCGAAGAACTTCCACAGATGCGCAAACAGTCCGTTGACCGGGTCCATGAACATGTTCTTCCAGACCAGCGCCGACACGGTGGGCATGACGAAGAACGGGGCAATGACGAGGATGCGGACAATCCCCTGGCCCCACATCGGCTGATCGAGCAACATGGCAAGCATGACACCAAAGACGATCGTGATCACGAGGACGCCGCCGACGATGATCAGCGTGGCCATGACGCTGGGCCAGAAGGCGCTCGATGTAACAAAACTGACGTAGTTTTCGAATCCGATCCAGCCCTGATCGCCTCCGCGCAACGGCAGGTAGCGCTTGAACGAAAAGTATAGCGTCATGGTCAAGGGGACCAGCATCCACCCTAGAAGTAGGACAACTGCAGGTGCCAGCATGAAACGGGCGGCGGTGCGAGAGCTTTGGGTGGCCATGACGTGTCTCCAGACTGGGCAGAAATCGGCTACCAGGAACAGATGTCACTTGTGAATATTCACCTGGGGGCGGGCAGGACCCGCCCCCAGGCTAGGGAGGATGCCTCAGTAACCTGCGGCTTCCATTTCATCGGCCACGAGGGCCTGAGCTTTTTCAAGTGCTTCCTCGACAGTCTGCTGTCCGGCAAGCATGGCGGAGAACTCCTGCCCCGCCGATGTGCCGATACCAGCCCATTCCGGGATCGCGACGTATTGGATGCCGACATAGGGCACGGGATCGACAGTCGGATTGTTGGGATCGGCCGCCTCGATCGAGCTCATCGTCATCGCCGCAAACGGAACTTTCTGGTACTCAGGGTTCTCGTACAACGATGTCCGGCTTCCCGGAGGCACACTTGCCCAGCCTTCTCTTTCGGCTACCAGCGCGAGGTACTCCTTGGAGGTTGCCCACTTGATGAACTCCTTCGCGGCGTCGGTGGCGTCAGATCCAGCCGGGATTGCCAGCGCCCAGGCCCAGAGCCAGTTGGCGCGCTTGCCCTTTCCCGTGTCTGGTGCCAGCGCGAAGCCGACCTTGTCAGCCACCGTGGAATCGTTGGGATTGGTTACAAAGGATGCCGCAACCGTTGCGTCGATCCACATGCCGCACTTGCCCTGCTGGAACAGCGACAGGTTTTCGTTGAAGCCATTGGTCGATGCACCCGGAGGGCCGGCGTCTTGCATCAGATCGTTGTAAAAGGTGATGGCCTCTTTCCACTCCGGAGTATCCAGCTGTGGCTTCCAGTCCTCGTCGAACCAGCGCGCACCAAACGAGTTCGCGACAGTGGTCAGGAACGCCATGTTCTCGCCCCAACCAGCTTTCCCGCGCAGGCAGATACCGTAAATCTCGGCGTCCTTGTTGGTCATAGCGCGGGCCGCTTCCCCGATGAACTCCCATGTCGGGGCTTCTGGCATTTCCATGCCGGCGGCTTCCATCAGGTCGGTGCGATACATGACCATCGAGCTTTCGCCGTAGAACGGTGCAGCATAGAGCGTATCGTTGTAAGACAGACCCGCGCGCATTGCAGGCAGAATGTCGTCGGCATCGTAGTCGTCGCCCAGATCATCAAGCGGTACAAGCCAGTCGTTGGCTGCCCAGATCGGCGTTTCATACATGCCAATGGTCAGCACGTCGAACTGGCCGCCTTGGGCCGCGATGTCCTGAGTGACGCGCTGCCGAAGGACGTTTTCTTCAAGCGTGACCCATTCTAGAGCGATGTCCGGGTGCTTCGCGGTGAAGTCATCGGTCAGACCCTGCATGCGGATCATGTCGCCGTTGTTTACAGTCGCGATCGTAACCGTGGTCGCGTGCGATCCGGCAAAGGCGCCTGTCGCTGCGACCATCGCAAAGGCAGAAGCGCCGACCAGAGTATTCGAAAGTTTCATCCTATTCCTCCCATGGTGTTTGGATGTTGCCTAGACCTCTTACGCGCGGTCAACCAATCGAGTCAATATTTTTTTACGCGCGTCAACAAAAAGCTGCCAATCCTTTGCTTTCGCTCTCAGGCGGACAAGCGCATGACGAGATTTCCATCAAACAGTGTTGTTTCACGGACCTTGGCTCTTCCGCCACTTTCGATCAAGCAAAAAAGAGTCTCCACGCTGCGCTTGGCGATTGCGGCATAATCCTGGGACACCGTGGTCAGGGGCGGACAGGTGAATCTCGCCTGCGGATGATCGTCATGGCCTGCGATTCGCAACGCGCTGCCGGATCCGCGGCCAACCCGCAGACCCTTCTCGTAAGCCGCCGCAAGCAAGCCTATGGCCAGGCGGTCATTGCTGCAGAGCACCGTGCTCGAGGGCAGCGAACGCTCGCCGATCACCCGCGCGCCCCCGTCGAATCCGATCTGCTCGAACTCCCAGGAATCGCCCTCAACCTGCACCAGCATCGGCTCGTAGCCAAGCCCTTCCATCGCCGAAATATAGGCCAGGTGGCGCTTTCTCGCATTCGGGTTCACCGGCGTCTTCATTTCGAAGAAACAGGGCGGCTCACCGGTCCGACAGAGATATTCCACCATCATTCCGATACTTTGCGGGTTGTTCGAGCCGATGAACGCCTCGCCGACATCGGCGATATCGCTGTCGAACAGAACCGTGGGCGAGTCGTAGCAGAAATCCTCGACAGCCTTGCGGTCGGACCGCCGGCCGAGCGGCGCCAGCAGAACGCCTGCGGGCCGAAGCAGCTGCAAACTGTCCAGGATGTTGATTTCCATCTGCATTTCGCCATGCGAGCTGAACAGGATCGGCCAGTAGCCGGCTTCGATGCAGCGGCGCTCGATCGAGCGGGCGATCTCGGCGAAAAAGGGGTCGGCGAGGTAGGGCACGACGATGCCGATATTCTTCGTCATGCGGCGATTCTGGTTCATCGCGAAGATGTTCGGACGGTAGTCGTAGCGCTCCAGCGCCTCTTCAATCCGGATGCGGGTCGAGGCCTTTACGCTGCTCGGATCGTTGAAATATTTCGACAGGGTAGGGCGCGAGATGCCGCTGACCGCGGCGAATTGCTCCATATTCCTGATCTTCTTTCCGTCCATATCGCGGCCTGGCATCACGCGCGCCGGCGCTGACTTGACCTGCACCGGCGGCA
>JBFKFZ010000100.1:0-8143 GCA_041633555.1 Paracoccaceae bacterium
CTGTCGGAAGCATCCGTGTCGTCCAGGACGAGTACCCTCAAGACTGGCTGACGGTCGAACAGACGTTCAAACAGGCCGAATGGCGCACCGATCCGAACCGCTCTGGCGCGGGTGGGTCGACGGGCGATATCGGCACCCATGCCTACAACCTCGCCTGCTTCGTCACTGGTTTGGAGGCCGAGGAAATTGCCGCCGATCTTCAGGCCTTTGTCCCCGGTCGGCAAGTTGACGACAATGCCCACGTCATGCTCCGCTTCAAGGGCGGCGCGCGAGGCATGCTCTGGTCCAGCCAAGTGGCGCCCGGAAACGAAAACGCCCTGCGCCTCCGGGTATATGGCGACAAGGGCGGGCTTGAGTGGTCGCAGGAAGATCCGAATTACCTCTGGTACACGCCCTTCGGGGAACCGAAACGCCTGATCACCCGCAACGGCGCGGGCGCAGGCAATGCTGCCGCCCGGATGAGCCGCGTTCCCTCCGGACATCCCGAGGGCTACCTGGAGGGTTTCGCCAATATTTACGCCGAAGCTGCTCAAGCCATCCGGGCGCATCGGACTGGCGAAAGCCCAGCGCTGGAGGTCGTGTTCCCGTCCGTCGCCCAAGGCCTCAAGGGCGTTCAGTTCGTCGACGCCTGCGTCCGCAGTTCCCGCCGCAACGCGGCCTGGATCAGCCTTTAAAGAACATGGCGTAACTGCTGCGATCCTGGCTTTGAGGGCATCGAGAACCGCTAAGGTCGTTTTTGGGAAACTTGAACTGGAGGAGGAGCGACCCCGGATCGGTACGTAGGTTTAGATGTATCGCAGGACGAATGCGCGATTTGCGTTCTTGATGAGGATGGCAACCGGATATTTGAGGGGGCTTGTTCGACCGGTCCGGATGCAATCCTGCAAGCCATTTCCTATCACGCCGGACCCGTGGAGAGGATTGTCCATGAGTCGGGACCGCTGTCGATCTGGCTGACACGGGGGGGGGCTTTCCAAGCGTGGTGCGCCGGTTGTCTGCATCTCTACCGCCATTGGCGCTGCGCGCAGCCTTCGACCGCTCACCAAAGCTCAATGGCTGTGGTCGGGTGATGGAAACGCGCTTGCCGCGTTGTTCCAATCCGATTTCCACCGGTCTTGAGGGGAAACAGCGAATGTCAGGTGTTCGGTCAAGTGCTTCGGGCTTCATTGCTGCGTCCCATTGCCAGGCTCCATTTCGCGGCAGCGTTTCCGCCGGTGGTTTTCGACAAACGAACTGAAGCTTTCGGCCTGCACGCGACAAAACGCAAACTCCGGAACTGTGAATCCAGAGCCTGCGGCAAAGACGGCAAACCCGGCTGCATGGGCGGATTGGCCGCCAGGCAATGAATCTTCGAAAACGCCTGCCTCTGCCGCCGGAAGCGCCAATATTGCAAGCGTCGTGCTGAACGGCAAAGGCGCTGGCATCCCCAGCGGAAGTTCGGCTGCCGAAACGACGACCTCGATGCGTTGAGAAATACCCAGCATAGCAAGAGCGTCCGCGATATGCAGCCTCGGCGATGAAGAACAAATCGCGATGCGCTTGCCGTCGTCGTGAAGTCTGCACAGCAACTCACGTGCTCCGGGAACGGGCTTGCGCATCGAAGGCATCATGGCGTCAGCCAAGACAACAATCTGGTCGCTGGTTTCTCGGTGGCTGGCCGGTGATAGCGACTGACCGAAAAGTTCGTCGAAAGACCCCTTCAATCCGCGCCCGATGTGGGCGTCAAGCAATTTGCGGGACGGCACCAGCCCATAGCGCCTGGCCACATCAACTTTGGCCGCTTCCCAGACGTTTTCGGATTGAGCTAGGGTTCCGTCCAGATCGAAGATCGCGGCGGAATGTCGGGTGAGATCGATGCTTGGCTTTTCCCTTGCTGGCGTCATTCTCCACCTCTGGATCAACTTTTCTGCGGCCATCCGTGGTCTGGCGGCATATGCGGCAATGGCACTTATTGTTGGGTTCGTCGACTTGCGATGCCGCCACGCCGGGACTTGATGTTGCAAGCCTCATTCATCCCTTGACCAGATGACAAGACTTGATGCTACATGATCAAATCCAACCCGGGGGGGAGAAAAAACTATGACGATCTTAGCGGACGTAAGCCGTCGCCGTTTCCTGGCGACGACCGCAGCGACCTCGCTGCTGGCGGGCACACTGGGCGCCACGCGCGCCCTGGCTGCCGAGCCGATCAAGTCGGCTGGCGTTTATACCGTACCGATTGAACAGCAATGGGTCAGCCGCATTCACAAGGCGGCGCTGGCGGCGCAGGATCGCGGCGACATCGCCTATGAGTTTTCCGAGAATGTCAGCAATACCGACTATGCTCGTGTGTTGCGCGAATATGCCGAGGCCGGCAACGAGCTGATCGTCGGCGAGGTTTTCGGTGCCGAACAAGAGGCGCGCGAGGTGGCGGCGGAGTATCCGGATGTGGCGTTCCTTATGGGATCAAGCTTCAAGGAAGACGCCGCTTTGCCGAACTTCGCTGTGTTCGACAACTACATTCAGGACGGATCGTACCTGTCCGGCATCATCGCCGGTGCGATGACCAAATCGGGCAATATCGGCATGGTCGGCGGCTTTCCGATCCCAGAGGTGAACCGCCTGATGCATGCCTTCATGGCCGGTGCATCCGAGATGAACCCGGACATCAAGTTCCAGGTCAGCTTTATCGGCAGTTGGTTCGACCCGCCCAAGGCCAAGGAAACCGCATTCGCCATGATCGAGAACGGCGCCGACCTGCTTTATGCCGAACGCTTTGGCGTGTCGGATGCGGCCAAGGAAAAGGGCGTACTGGCCATCGGCAACGTGATCGACACGCAAGGTGACTATCCCGACACGGTCGTTGTCTCGGCGCTGTGGCATTTCGAGCCGACATTGGACAAGGCCATCGCCGCCGTGCAGGCGGGCAGCTTTGCCGCCGCCGATTATGGCCTCTATTCCTTCATGAAAGAGGGCGGCACGACGCTGGCGCCCCTGGGCACGTTCGAGGGCAAGGTGCCTGCGGCGGCGCTGGAACTGGTCGCCAGACGCGAGGCGGAAATCAAATCGGGCGCGTTCACGGTGGTCATCAACGACGACGAACCAAAGTCGTCCTAGCCTGTCATGGCCAAGGCCGAAGTCCTGCGGCTGGACGCCATCACCAAACGCTTTGGGGAACTGACCGCGAACGATGCGGTCAGTTTCTTTTTGCATGAAGGAGAGGTCGTCGCCTTGCTGGGCGAAAACGGCGCGGGCAAGACGACGCTGATGAACATTCTGTTCGGCCAGTACACCGCCGACAGCGGCAGCGTCGAGGTGTTCGGTCAGACCCTGCCACCGGGCAACTCCCGTGCCGCGTTGGAGGCGGGTGTTGGCATGGTGCACCAGCATTTCATTCTGGCCGACAACATGAGCGTGCAGGAAAACATCACGCTGGGCGTGCGTCCGTTGTTCAGCCCCAGTCTGGGGCGGGCGGCGGCGCGGGCGCGGATCGTCGCGCTGTCTGAAAGATTTCATCTGGCGGTGTCGCCGGACGCGCGCGTCGGCAGTTTGAGCGTGGGCGAGCGGCAGCGGGTGGAAATCCTGAAGGCGCTGTACCGCGATGTGCGCATCCTGATCCTCGATGAACCGACCGCGGTACTGACCCCGCAGGAAACCGACGATCTGTTCGCCACGTTGCGACATGCGATTGCCAACGGGCTGTCGGTGATCTTCATCTCGCACAAGCTGCACGAGGTTATGGCGATTGCCGACCGCGTCGTGGTGCTGCGGCATGGTCGGTTGGTTGGCGGGGTGAGCACCGCTGATACCGACCCCAGAGCCCTTTCCGCGATGATGATGGGGACGCAGGCCGCGCCGCCGGTAATTGCACCGGGGACTGCGGGCGATGCGCTGTTCGAACTGCGCGATGTCAGCACGACGAACGTCGGCAGTGCACCGGGGCTGAAATCGGTCAGCCTGGCGTTGCGCGCTGGTCAGATTGTCGGCCTTGCGGGCGTGTCCGGCAACGGCCAGGCGGCGCTGGCCGATCTGGTCGGCGGGATGCGGTCGCCCGCGACGGGGCATCTGGCACTGAACGGCGATCGGGTGGCGAAATGGACGCCGCGCCGCGCCGTGCAAGGCGGCATCGCCCGCATCCCCGAGGACCGGCACAAGACCGGCACGGTCGCGGATTTCGACCTGACCGAGAACGCGATACTGGAACGCTACAAGGGCGCGCCGTTCAGCCGCAATGGCTGGCTGAACTGGCGCGAGTCGCGCGCCTTTGCTGATGATATCATTGCCAAATACGACGTGCGCTGCCCCGGCGTCGATACCCGCATCCGGCTGCTGTCGGGCGGCAACATACAAAAGCTCATCCTTGGCCGGGTGCTCGAGGCTGACCCGCAGGTCATCCTGGCCAACCAGCCGGTGCGCGGGCTGGACATCGGCGCGGTGAACTATGTGCACAGCCAGCTGCTGGAGGCTCGCGACCGCGGCGCGGCGGTGCTGCTGATTTCCGAGGATCTGGACGAGATCATCAAGCTGTCTGACGTGATCCATGTCATTGCGGGCGGCCGCCTGTCGCCCGCCTTTGGACGCGGCAAAAAGACCCCGGCAGAGCTTGGGATCTGGATGGCTGGGCAAGGATACGAGTCGCAGGTGGACCATGCGACTTGAGCCGGTCCCCAATCCGACAATTGTGCGCCGGGTGCTGCCGCTGGTGCTGGCGCTGGGCACCACCGTCGTGATCGCCTCGCTTCTGGCAGCCGTCGCGGGGGCGAACCCGTTTTCGGTGCTGGGGCTGATCATCAAGGGGGCGATCGGGTCAAAGTTCGCGCTGCTGGAAACCCTGAACCGCGCCACGCCGCTGATCTTTACCGGGCTGGCCGCCGCCGTCGCCTTTCGCGCCAAATTCTGGAACATCGGGGCCGAGGCACAGCTTTATGCCGGGGCGCTGATGACGGCGCTGTTGGGCACCGGGCTGTTGCCCTTGCCAAGCCTTGCGCTGTTGCCCGTGCTGGCGCTGGCCACGATCCTTGCCGGGGCGGTGATCCTGCTGGTCCCCGCCCTGCTGAAAACCCGCTTTGGCGTGGACGAGGTGGTCACGACGCTGCTGTTCAACTTCATCTTCCTGCTGTTCATCTCGATGCTGCTGGAAGGGCCACTAAAGGACCCGATGGGCATGGGCTGGCCGAAATCGGCCCGCGTCATCCCCGAGGCGCGGCTGCCGCGCATGGTCGAGGGGTTGCGGCTGCACTGGGGGTTCGGGCTGGCGATCCTTTCGGCGGGGGCGGTCTGGGTGATCCAGACCCGCAGCACGCTGGGCTATGAAATGCGCGCCGTTGGCCTGAACCGCGAGGCGGCGGCGTTTGCGGGCATTCCGGTCAATACGGTGCTGGTCAAGACGGCGCTGCTGTCGGGCGGGCTGGCGGCGCTGGCCGGATTTTCCGAAGTGGCGGGGCTGAAAGGCAGCCTCACGCTCGATCTGAGCCCAGGCTTTGGCTACACGGGCATCATCGTTGCCATGCTGGCGCTGCTGAACCCGATCGGCGTCATCGTCGCCGCGCTGTTCGTGGCGGGCGTTTTCGTCGGTGCCGACAGCATGAGCCGCGCCTCCGATGTGCCGACGTACCTTGCCGATATCATGCTGGCGACCGCGCTGTTGCTGGTGGTTCTGGCGATCCTGCTGACCCGGTTCCGCGTGGTGAGGGATTAGCATGGACATCCTTGAAATCCTGTTCACCGCCAGCTTCTGGGCCGCCGCAATCCGTATTGCTACCCCGCTGATCTTTGCCACGCTGGGAGAGTTGATCTGCGAACGCGCCGGGGTGCTGAACCTGGGGATCGAGGGGATCATGGTCGCCGGGGCCTTCGCCGGCTGGATGGCGGTTTATTCCGGCACCGGGCTGTGGGCCGGGGTTTGTGTGGCGATGCTGGTGGGGATGCTGTTTGGCCTGGTGCACAGCATCCTGACAGTTCCGTTCGGGCTGTCGCAACACGTCGTTGGTCTGGGGGTCACCCTGCTGGCGACCTCATCAACCTATTACGCCTATCGCCTGGCCCTGCCCGAAGTGACCAGCCCGCCCAAGATCATCGCCTTTCAGCCTTATGAAATCCCGGCCCTGTCCGACATCCCGCTGCTGGGACCGGCGCTATTTTCACAGACGCCGTTCACCTATCTGGCTTTCGTGTCCGTCGCGGTGGTGGCCGTGGTCCTGTACCGCACGCCGCTGGGATTGGCAGTGCGCGCCGTGGGCGAAAGCCCCGCCGCAGTCGCGGCACAGGGCCTGTCCGTCACCGCGATCCGCATGGGGGCCGTCATCGTCGGCAGCGGGTTCATGGCGATGGGCGGGGCGTTCCTGACCATGTCCGCCTTTGACAGTTTCTTCTTCGAGATGGTCAACGGACGCGGCTGGATCTGCATCGCGCTGGTGGTTTTCGGGTCGTGGCGGCCCGGCAAGGCGCTGTTGGGGGCGATCCTGTTCGCCGCCTTTGACGCGCTGCAAATCCGGGTGCAACAGACCAGCTTTGGCGCGGTATTTCCCTATCAGGTGTTCCTGATGATGCCCTATGTCCTGTCGATCCTGGCGCTGGTGGCGATGTCGCGCCGCGCCCAGGTGCCCGCCGCCCTGATGGTGCCGTTCAACAAAGGAGAGCGCTAATGTTTGACCTGATCATCAAGGGCGGCACGCTGACGGATGGGCGTGTGGCGGATGTCGGCATCAGGGGTGGCAAGATCATCGCGATTGACGCGCTGGGGGATGCGCAGACGGGGCAGGTCATTGACGCCACCGGCGATCTGGTCAGCCCGCCCTTCGTCGATCCGCATTTTCACATGGACGCCACGCTGTCCTTCGGCCTGCCGCGCATCAACGCCTCAGGGACATTGCTGGAAGGCATCGGCCTGTGGGGAGAGCTGAAGCAGGTGATGACTCAGGACGAGGTGGTTTCCCGCGCCCTGCAGTATTGCGATTGGGCGGCAAGCATGGGGGTGTTGGCGATTCGTAGTCATGTCGATACCTGCGATGACCGGCTGCTGGGGGTCGAGGCGCTGTTGCAGGTGAAGGAACAGGTCAGGGATTACGTCGACCTGCAACTGGTCGCCTTCCCGCAGGACGGTTTCTACCGCGACCCCACCGCGCGGGCGAACACGATCCGGGCCCTGGATCTGGGCGTCGACGTGGTCGGCGGCATCCCGCATTTTGAACGCACGATGGCCGATGGCGCGGCCTCAGTGACAGAACTGTGCGAGATCGCGGCAGAACGGGGCCTGCACGTCGATATGCACTGCGATGAAACCGACGACCCCCTATCGCGCCACATCGAAACTTTGGCCTATGAAACCCAGCGCCTGGGGTTGCAGGGTCGGGTCACCGGATCGCACCTGACCTCGATGCACTCGATGGACAACTACTATGTCTCCAAATTGCTGCCGCTGATCGCCGAGGCGGAAATCAACGCCATCCCGAACCCGCTAATTAACATCGTTTTGCAGGGGCGGCACGACAGCTATCCGAAACGGCGCGGGCTGACGCGGGTCAAGGAGATGCTGGCGCTGGGGATCAATGTCGGTTGGGGACAGGATTGCGTGCTGGACCCGTGGTATTCGCTGGGCACCGCCGACATGCTGGACGTCGCCTTCATGGGGCTGCATGTGGCGCAGATGACCAGCCCGCAAGACATGCGGACCTGTTTCGACATGGTCACGGTGAACAACGCCAGAACGATGGGACTGGCGGATTACGGGCTGCATGTCGGGGCAAAGGCGTCGCTTGTCATACTCGACGCAACGGACCCGGTCGAGGCGCTGCGACTGCGCGCCAACCGGCTGTGCGTCGTGGCCAATGGGCAAGTGATCAGCACGACCGCGCGCGCGGACGCTGCTCTGCGGCTTGAAGGGCGCCCAGCTTTGGTCCGCAGAAGGCACTCCGTTAGTGATGATTAGATCCAGTCAGAGCTTCTGCGCAGAAATCAATTCACACTGAGTACCTTCGGATTGTTTCTGGCAGATTTCTGGTACTGGTCTATCATTTCGATGACGACAGATAGCGCCAGCACCGACACGAAACCCAACCGCTTGGCCTGCATCAAAAAATCTAAGACACTGTCGTCGTTCGCTGTATCCGCGCCAATGTCAGGCTTCTACGAATTTCGCCCGCGATGGAGAGCAACACGGACGGGA
>JBFKFZ010000101.1:0-7985 GCA_041633555.1 Paracoccaceae bacterium
CACCGAACTCGGCGGCGCGGGGAGCGCCACGGCCCGCAGCGGAATCCTCACCGCCCGCCGCGCGCCGGGTCTGGTGAAAGTGGGGGATTTCGTGGCTTTGGTGGCTGTGCAGGTCTGATCGTCTGCCCGGCTGTCCGAAATTTCGAGCTCGAGCCACCAACCGAACCGTTTCCCGTCGGCGCCAGCATGAACTCTTGCGCGTCAAAACAGCGCAATTCTTGGGCACTGGGGGACGATCCGGGTCGCAGGTCCATCAGTAACTGGACGACAAGTCAGGCTTCATTTACAGCAGCATCAGCAACAAGAAAGAGCGTGGAACCCATGGCAAACCCGAACACTCCCGACATCATATACACCAAGGTAGATGAAGCACCGGAACTGGCATCGGCCTCACTGTTACCGATTATCCGGGCATTCGCGGCGGCAGCCGGCGTGTCGGTCGGGACAAGGGACATTTCGCTGGCGGGTCGCATCATCGCGGCCTTTCCGGAAAAGCTCACCGAGGCGCAGCGACAGTCTGACGACCTGGCCGAGCTCGGCGAACTGGTGAAGACCGCTTCGGCCAACGTGATCAAGCTTCCGAACATCTCCGCCTCCGTGCCGCAACTCGTTGCCGCGGTGAAGGAGCTGCAATCGCAAGGCTACGACCTGCCGGACTATCCCGAAGAGCCGTCGAGCGAAGAGGAGAAGAAGGTTCGCGCCCGGTATGATGCGATTAAGGGTTCTGCCGTTAACCCGGTCCTGCGGGAGGGCAACTCCGATCGCCGCGCTGCGGTTGCGGTCAAGAACTACGCCAAGTCCAACCCGCATTCGATGGGCAAATGGTCTGCCGACAGCAAGACGCATGTCTCGACCATGTCCGGCGACGATTTCCGGTCGAACGAATCTTCGGCCACGCTGACCGAGGCGCAGGCCGGGGCGGCGCGGATCGAACTGGTCGGCGCGGACGGTTCGGTCAAAGTACTGAAGGACGGTGTGCAGTTTCCCGCCGGGACCGTCGTCGATGCCACATTCATGTCGGCCAAAGCGCTCGATGCCTTCCTGGCCGAGCAGATCGCCGCGACGAAAGAGGAGGGCACGCTCTTCTCGCTGCACCTGAAGGCCACGATGATGAAGGTGTCGGACCCGATCATATTCGGGCATGCCGTCAGGGAGTTCCTGAAACCTGTTTTCGAGAAGCATGGCGATGCCCTGGCGGCGGCGGGGGTGAACCCGAATTCCGGCCTCGGCGAACTGATGGACCGGGTCGCCGAGATGGACGGCGGTGCTGCGATCAAGGAGGAGATCACGACCCTGATCGGCCAGCGGCCACCGATGTACATGGTCAATTCCGACAAGGGGATCACCAATCTGCACGTGCCCTCGGATGTCATCATTGATGCCTCGATGCCCGCCCTGATCCGCGCGGGTGGCAAGGGCTGGGGGCCGGACGGCAAGGAGGCAGACAGCAACTGCGTTATTCCTGACAGTTCCTATGCGGCGGTTTACGACGAAGCGATCAGCTACTTCAAAGAGACCGGAGCGCTCGACCCATCGACCGCCGGAACAGTTCAGAATATCGGGCTGATGGCGCAGAAGGCCGAGGAATACGGCTCTCATCCCACGACCTTCGAGATACCGTGGGCCGGAACCTTGCGGATGGTCGCGGCCAATGGCGACGTGCTGCACGAACATGCCGTCGAAGCCGGTGACATCTGGCGCTCGGCCTCGACCCGCAAGGCGCCGATCGAGGACTGGGTCAAGCTCGCGATCTCGCGGCAGAAGGCCGAGGGCTGTCAGGCGATCTTCTGGCTCGACAAGTGCCGCGCCCATGATGCGGAACTGATCAGGTATGTCACACCGCTGCTCGATGCGGCTGGCGTGGCCGACAAATTCCAGATCCTCGCGCCGCGCGAAGCCACCCGCTTGACGCTGGAGACGATCCGCAGGGGCGACAACTCGATCGCCGTGACCGGCAACGTGCTGCGCGACTACCTGACCGACCTTTTCCCGATCCTCGAACTCGGCACCTCGGCCAAGATGCTGTCGATCGTCAAGCTGATGAATGGTGGCGGTCTGTTCGAGACCGGGGCAGGCGGGTCCGCACCGAAGCATGTTCAGCAATTGGTCGAGGAAAACCACCTGCGCTGGGACTCGCTGGGAGAGTTCTGCGCGCTAGGCGAAAGCCTGAAATTCCTCGGTGAGGTACAGGGCAACGCAAAGGCCACCATACTTGGCAAGGCCGTCGATGCGGCGACACAGGGCATTCTCGACCACAACAAGTCACCGGGCCGCCGCGTGGGTCAGCCCGACAACCGCGACAGTCACTACCATTTTGCGCTCTACTGGGCTCAGGCGCTTGCCGAGCAGTCGGAGGATGCCGATCTGGCCAGTCACTTCGCGCCGATTGCCGCGGCACTAAGCGAGAACGGCAAGGCCATCGAGGCCGAACTTGCCGCCGTTCAGGGTGCACCTGCGGATCTGGGAGGCTACTATCACACCGATGCCGCGAAGACCGAGGCGGTGATGCGTGCCTCAGCGACGCTCAACAGGATCATCGGGTAGGACAGAAGACAACTCTGCCCGGCCAGGACAATCGACCTGGCGGGGCAGGGGCCGTCACCGCTTGGCGGCGTAGTAGGAAACCTTGCGCTCTAGATAGGCAAGGAACTCTGAAATCGTGAATGCCAGCGCAAAGAGCACGATCAGCACTGCCCAGAAATGCGACATAAGGAAGTTCGCTGAATAAAGCTCGAAAAGCGCACCGAATCCGACGATCGAGATCAGCAACTGGCCGATGATCACACCCTTTACGGCGCGGATCACGCCAATGCGCACGCCGCCCAGAATCTCCGGCAGGGCAGCCCAGAAATATATCTTGAAGAACGCGTCCAGCGGCGAGGCGCCGAAGCTCTGCGCCATCTCCACCAGGGATCGGTTGATCTGGCGCACACCGGCGCGGGAATTGAGAATGATGATCCAGATTGCGAAAAGCGCGGTGGTGATGATTATCGACTTCATTCCAAAACCGAACAGCACCATCAGGACCGGAACCAGTGCCGTCAGCGGTGCGCTCAGGAACACGTTCACCCATGGCAGCAGCAGTTCGTCGAGCAGCCTGCTCTTGCCCATCAGGATACCGACGGGGATGCCGATTACGATTGCGAAGAAGACGCCCGCTGTGAACGCATAGGATGTTTCATAGAGCGCCTTCTGAAATGCAGGCGTTCCGATGACGGCGAAGAGCGTCGCGATGACCTTAGTGAGTGGTGGCACGAAGAAAGTGAGACCTGTCCTGCCGATGATTTCCCAAAGGAGGCCCCAGACCAGCAGCGAGGACATTCCAGGAAGCGTATAGCCAAACAGCTTCATCACTGACCCCTATTCCACATAGCTGCGCAGCGAGGCCCAGATCTCGTCGACGATGTCGAGATATTCCGGGTCGCGGCGGATATTGTCGACGCCCTTCCTGCGAAAGCTCGTCGGCCGGATGATTTCGGACACCCGGCTGGGGCGTGGCAGCAGGATGGCGATCTGGTCAGAGACATAGACGGCCTCTTCGATCGAGTGAGTCACGAAGATGAACGTCTTGTTTTCATTCTGCACAAGCGCCAGCAGATCCTCTTGGAACTTGCGGCGGGTCTGTTCGTCGACTGCCGAAAACGGTTCGTCCATTAGGAGGACATCGGCATCCACAGAAAGCGCGCGGGCGAGGCCAACCCGCTGGCGCATGCCGCCCGACAGTTCGTGCGGATAGCTGCCCTCGAAGCCACCAAGGCCGACGTCATTGATGTATTTCGTGGCGATATCCTCCCGCTCGGTTTTGCCGACACCGCGCATTTCCAGACCGAAAGCCACATTGCGCACGACGCTGGCCCAGGGCAGCAGCGCGAAATCCTGGAAGACGAAGGCCCGGTCGGGGCCGGGGCCGGTGACTTCACGGCCATTGACCTCGACCTTGCCGGCGGTGGGTTCCAGAAGCCCCGCGATGATCTTCAGCAGCGTGGTCTTGCCGCAGCCCGACGGACCAAGCAGCGAGGTCAGCTGGCCGCGCGGAAATTCCAGCGTCAGGTCGCGCAGCGCCTCGACCTTTCCGTAATTCTTGGTGATGTTCCGCGCCGAAACGGCGATGTCGCCGATTGCGGGTTCGGCATGCCCGAAGGCCGCTTCAATCTGAGACATAGCCACGCTGGTTTCCTTTGAAGAGGACGGCCTCGGTCTTTTCCAGAAGGTTCAGAAACAGGACCGCGAGCAGGATGATGGAGAAGATCGCCGCGTACATGCTTGGATAGTCCGCGATCGACCGGCTGTAGGTGATGATGTCACCAACCCCGGTCGGCGTGATCTTCAGTTCCGACAGGATGGCCCCGATGAAGCCCGCCGAGATACCCAAGCGCAAACCCGCGAATATCACGGGTGAGGCTGCCGGGATGATGATCTTAAGAATGATTGCCACGTCCGAGGCCAGAAAAGACCGTCCCATTTCCTTGTAGGATTCAGGCGTGTTGCGTACCGCGCCGCTGGTGTTCAGCACAATGACCGGCATCGCCATGATGCACACGACGAGCACTTTCGATGTCAGGCCGATCCCATAAGCCAGCACCAAGAGAGGGATTAGTGCGGCGAGCGGTGCGGCCTGCATCACGATGAAGATGGGGGAGAAGAGCCAGTCGAACATCCGGCTCAGACCGACGCAAAGCCCGATGGCGATGCCGAGTACGGCAGAGATCGCCACGCCGATTGCCAGTGGCTTGAGGGTCTCGGCATAGGCATCGAAGATGGTGCCGTCCATCGTCATCCGCAGTAGCGCAGCCATCGATTCGATGAAGGTCGGAAACGCGAAGCTGACCGGTATCCGGCCAGCGATCTCCCACGCGCCGAACAGGATGACGGCAGAGAGAAGCTTGAGCAGCAAGGCGCGGTTCGGCATGGATCGGAGTCCAGTTGCTTTGTTTCAGTGCATCACCTCCGCCGCTCTGCGGAAGACGGCGGAGGTGGCTTTCTCTGGTTACTGCATCGCGCTATCGAGCGGGGCGAGATACCAGAAGTCCTCGATATTCAGCGTGCTCGCATCGCCTTCAAGCTGGCCGGCCGCCGAGTACCATTCCATGTCGGCCATCGCGGCCTTGCGGCCACCCCCATTCGGATCATATAGCCCGCCCTCAACGGCATCGGCATAGAAGCCGTCCAGTTCATCAAGGATTTCCTGCGGCAGCTGGCCGATGGGTCCGTCTGGATCGGTTTCGCGGCGGATGATGGTGGGATCCTCCGCCATATCCTGCCAGACGCCCAGCAGCGCCTTGACCAAGATATCGACATCCTTCTCGTTCTCCTGAATCCAGTTCAGATTGCCGAACAGGGCCTCGTCGCTGGCCTCGACCTCGAACATTTCCAGCACGTTGAAATCGCCGCTGGCTTCGCTGCGCATCAGCTTGTTCTTGTTCGACAGGTCGATGATCGTGGCATCGGCACGGCCGCCAAGCAGCGCCGCAACGCGGTTCGATGAGCCCGGAACATAGGAGCGTTCGCCGAAGGTGATGCCAAGCCGCTCCTCGATCACGTTGGCGATCGAGTCTGTTCCGCCGCCCCGCGAATGCAGCAGGATCGGCTCTCCATTGAGGTCTTCAAGCTTACTGTACTTCTTGGTTGTCACCGGAAAGAACTTCAGCTTGGAAAGTTGGAAGATGATCCGGAGCGGCGCTTTGGACCGCTGCATCGCCGCGTAGGGCGTGCCGAAGCCGATATCCATCTGGCCGCTCAGCACCGCCTGGATGGCAAGTTCCTCGTCTGAAAAGGCTGTCCACTCGTAATCCAACCCGTTGGCCCTGGCTCGGTCCAGCGCCACAAAGAAGGCCGCAAGTTCGTCAGAAGGCGTCTCTGCAAGCGCGATGCGAATCGTATCTGCATCGGACCTTGTGACACCCAGTCCGATGATCAGCGGCAGCGCCAAGGCGATGGCCGCAAGTTTCTTGAATAACTGTGTCATCTCGTCTCTCCCTATAGTCTTGCTATCTGTCGAATTCTGGCTGCGTACCCGTTTCCTGCCATATCAATAGTCGCCGAACAGCCGCGCCGAAACCGACCCCAGATGCGCCCGCATTGCCGCATGGGCCTCGGCGGGGTCGCGGGCCTCTATCGCGGCAGTGATGCGGTCATGTTCGGCGAAACTGGAATGATCTCGTGCGGGCCGCTCCGAACTGCGCACAACACTGTTCCAGGCGACGGCCCGGCGCACCTGGTTGAGGTGATCGAACAGCGACAACAGCAGGACATTGTCGGTAGCCTCGGCGATGGTCCGGTGAAAGGTGTTGTCCTGTGCCTCGTAATGCTCCCAACTCGACGCTTCGACCGAGCGGTCGCGGGCAAGCTTCAGCCGGATGACCACCTCTCCAGAGGCATTGATTGCGGCCTCTCTCGCAATCGCCGGTTCGAGAGACTGCCGCGCCCGCATCAACTGGACAGGCGAGACCTGCTGGCTCAGTTCCGCGAGGCTGCCAAGGCCGGAAGCGCCCCCATGCGCCGCCACGAACGTACCTCTGCCGACATGCCGCCAGATCGCGCCGTCGCGCTCGAGCGCTTCCAGTGCCTTGCGCAGGGTGTTTCGGCTCATCCCAAGGCTGCCGATAAGTTCGCGTTCTGGCGGCAGCCGGTCTCCGGGTTTGTAGGACCCGGTCTCGATGAACGCCTTCAGCACCGCGATCGCGTGTTCCCGGTCAACCGAGTCTGGTTTTGTGAGCACGTGTCAGCCTCAAGAATTGGTTGATCAATGTGGTCGTATTGGTCTACCAATGCCTGAATTGGCCAGGTCATGCAACGATTATCGCCGAAACTTGGGATTGGCTCTCTGGCCCGGAAAGAAAGCATAGGGAAATTTGAGGATCAGATGTCGAAGTTCGTGATTGAATCGCCAGCCATCTCTGCGCTGCCCGTGGTTGGTTCGGATTCCCGCTTTCCGGTGCGACGGGTCTATTGCATCGGAGGGAACTATGCCGCCCACGCGATCGAGATGGGGCAAGATCCCGATCGTGAGGCACCGCGCTTCTTTTAGAAGAACGCAAGCAACCTCGACACATCTGGAGAGTTTCCCTATCCGCCGCACTCCTCTGATGTCCATCACGAGGTCGATATCGCCGGGATGCTGAAATCCGGCGCCACGAACATCCCTCTCGAACGGGCGCTCGACCATGTCCATGGCTATGCGGTTTCGCTCGACATGACTCGCCGCGATCTGCAAGGCGAAATGAAGAAACAGGGACGGCCCTGGGAGATCGGCAAGGCCTTCGAGCGTTCGGCACCCGTAGGACCGGTTTATCCAGTTGGCAAGACCGGGCATCTAGAGAGGGGCAGCATCACGTTGAAGGTCAACGGAGAGCTGCGTCAGGAGGGCGATATCAAGCAGATGATGTGGAAGGTGCCCGAGATGATCTCTTACCTCTCCGAATATCATCAATCTCGCAGGCGGCGACGTGATCCTGTCCGGTACGCCGTCAGGCGTCGGTCCGGTCGTCAAGGGCGACAGGATGGAAGCCGCCGCGGAAGGACTGGGCAGCCTGACCGTCCAAGTGGTCTGACGGCGGTCAGGCGGACCGACACCACTTTCGAAGTGGGCACGGCAGCCCGCCTCAAGACTTAGCCGATTCTGACGGTCCATGATCTGGAGGTGACTCGGCGCCGTGAACTGCGCGGGACGATCTGAGGTCTATGCTCGGCATGGTCCGGCATGATGTCCCTGCTGATCGCTTCGGCTTTCAAGGCAGCGCCTCGAGTCGCAGGCGAATGCGGGCCGGAGGCACTTTCACGGCCCATCTGCCGTAATGAGGGACATGATCCGGCAAGAGTTCGCACATTTACGCAACGTCAATGACAGCCAGAAATATCTTGCCTGCACACGCAAAGTGGATACCGTTGATAAACTGCAATTCCGGGAGGACAAAAATGAACATACTATTCAAGGCGGCGGTCGCCGCAGCGGCAATCTTTGGCGCAGCCGGCATTGCCAGCGCGCA
>JBFKFZ010000102.1:0-7901 GCA_041633555.1 Paracoccaceae bacterium
GAACGGCCGGTGCCCGCGGAACTCGCGACCCCGATCCCGCCGGGCGGGGTCGAGCTTTTCGAGGATCGCGGTTTCATCATGGCCTATCAGGGCCAGGAAAGCACAGCGCGCCAGCGCAAATGCGACCCCATCAGCTTCGAAAAGGGACTGTTGCTCCTGGGATGCGAGGTCAAGTCCGGCGAGTCCGGCTCACCGTTCTTCGTGGTCAAGGACGGCCGCCCCGCCGTCGTTTCGGTCGTCTCCTCGCGGACCAGCTCCGGCCGCCAGCCGATTGCCCTGACAGCGGAACTCGGCAGCGGGCTGCCCAGCCTACTGGAGGCCCTCAGAAGCGCGGCCGACCAGCTCCATTGATCTCCTTCCCCGGGTCTTGAAAGCCTGAAATCGCGTTCCTAGATTCAAGCCACGGATGCCTTGAATGGGTCCGGATCAACGCTTGTCCCCCGTGGAAAGCACAACATCGTTATCGCTTCTGGAAAGGATGACCCCATGCGTACTTTTGACCTTGCACCGCTTTACCGAGCAACCGTCGGCTTTGATCAGATCGCCGACCTGATGGACCGGGTTCTGACCAATGATGTCGCCCAGCCCACCTACCCGCCCTACAACATCGAGAAGACCGCCGACGATGCTTGGCGCATTTCCATCGCCGTGGCCGGATTTGCCGATGACGAACTCAATGTCGAGGTTCGCGAGAACGCCCTGATCGTCTCCGCGAAGAAAGCCGCCGAAGAAGGTGAGCGCACCTTCCTGCACCGCGGCATCGCCACCCGCGCCTTCGAGCGCCGCTTCCACCTTGCCGATCATGTCCGCGTGACCGGCGCCAGCCACGCCAACGGTATGCTCCACATCGACCTCGCCCGCGAAGTCCCCGAAGCGCTGAAACCGCGCCGGATCGAGATTTCCAACGGCGACACGGTCAATGTGAAAGCGGTCGAAAAGAAATCGGCCCAAAAATCCGCCTGACCCTCGGACGGTCATTGACCACACGGGCGCGTGCCCGCCGCGCGCCCACCAAAACCCCGCCACCCCGGCGGGGTTTTCCGTGTTCGAACGACTGTCATACGTGACCGTCAAGGCCGCCCGCGCTCAACCCTGCCGCAAATGGCGGGACTGAGCCTTGGCGGGAAACAAGCAACAAGCCGGGCTGGTTGGGGCAGCGGCACCGGCTTGCGCCAACGCTTTGCCCGGAAGCTCAAAGGCAGGTCCCTGCTTTCCAAGCTCAACAGGGGGAGTTCGACGCCAGTCTTGATTCCAGAGCGGGCGCGGAAACGAGTGATTTAGCCGAAATATGAAACAGGGAAGGACCATATAGAATCGGCCCGAGAGAAATTGCAGAGTGGTGGGACAGCAGACTACTCTCAGCAGTGCACCCTGCCGTTTCAAACTGTGATGGAACTCTTGCGCTATTCCATACTTCTCGAAGACGCCGACGGCGTGGCATTTTTCGAGGATCGGGAAGCCGATCTGAAGGTGAAAGATTTCGTTCCACCTGCCGGACCATTGCAGGTTTCAGACCAGATCTCCGCAACGGGGTTTGTCTTTCTGACCCTTCCAACTGGTTGGAAAAGCGTCCAGCACTGTTCCCCGCACCGCCAGATAGCCGCGATATTATCGGGCATATTTCGGGTCGAGGCTGGCTCAGGTGAGATTCGAGAATTTACTGCCGGTGATCTGTTCTGGATGGAAGACACGACCGGCGCCGGCCACGTCTCGTCGTCGCAAGGAGAAAGCCCGGCCAAGATGGTCATTACCCAGTTGGCTTGATGCCAGAAATCCGAGGTTTCCTTTGAGGCCAAGACGGCGGCATACAGCCCTCCGATTGCGATTGGCTGATCTGGTTTCGGATGATTCGTTCGAGCGGGAGAAGGCGTTCTGAGGGCCCGTTTGTCCGCACGCGGACAAACACTCAACCCATTGACAAAAAATAACAAGTGGGTCCGGCGTTCAGACTTTCTAAACACTTTCCTCGTGGCGCGCGGTGGGGGTGGACGCGAAATGAGGGGAGGTGGTCCTGGGCAGGTTCATGGGCCAGCGACGGCAGAGTGTGCCGCGTGGTCTGACTTGAGCGAGAGCCGGTTCTTCGCATTCGGGCCAACGAAACGGCAGCTTCGAGCTGTGGTTTCAACGGATGGTCGCAACCCTTTGGTCTTCTTTGAGAGATGAAATACAGGACGCGGACGTTTTACACGAAAAGAGCAGAAATCAGAGATGTGGGATCGCTGGCAGCGCGGGGTGTCATTGAGTTCAATTGGACGCAGATCCGATCGGGCGTCTTCGTGGATATTTCCGCATCTGGCACTGACAGGTGGCATTCGCCCACCAGCACGCGTCCGATCCCGGCTGGCATTGAGCCTGGAGGACCGCGAAGAGATTTCCCGGGGAGTGGCAACTGGGCGTTCGTTGCGTTCCATTGCCCGCGATATCAAACACGCTGCATCAACCATCAGCCGGGAGGTTCGCAGAAACGGTGGGCGCATGGCGTATCGCGCGGCCCAGTCTTACAAACGCGCCTGGGACTGCGCAAAACGGCCCAAAGCCTGTAAGCTCTCTTTCAACAACCGCTTATGTGCGTTCATCACGCGCAAGCTACGGCTGAAGTGGTCCCCTCAACAGATTGCGGGGTTGCTGATGCGCAGGCACCCAAATGAAGAGCAAGAACGTGTGAGCCAGGAGACAATTTATCGCAGCCTTCATGTGCAGACCCGCGGCGTCTTGAAGAAAGAACTTCAGCAATGCCTGCGCAGCCCAAAGCCGACGGGAACTGAAACGGATGTGTCAGGTTCGCAAATTCATTGGGACATGTGTCATGAATGGCAGCAAAGGCAGCCAGCGAACGTTGACCGACGGCAATGCATTCATCGCTGCAACCCATGGAGTTCGAAGCGGGGGTTGTGTCGAGACAACAGAAAGTCAAAGCCTTGCCAAACAAGAAACCAGTCGCCGGCGGTATTCCCGAGCCGCTCTACATTCCCAAATTGGGAGGTGGTGATGCCGTCATCGGTGGCGCCCGCGATAACTGGTCGCTGGTCGTCATTTACCGCGGCAAGCACTGCCCAAGATGCAAGAAGTATCTGAACAACCTGGATGAAATGCGGCAGAAATGGATCGACGCAGGTTTTGACATTCTAGTTGCCTCTGCCGACCCGGTCGCAAAGGCACAGGCCGATCAGGATGCGTTCGGTTGGGCGTTCGATCTTGGCTACGACCTGTCCGAGGAGCAAATGGCAGCCCTTGGTCTCTATGTCAGCGATCCCCTCTCGGAGACCGAAACCGATCGCAAGTTTGCAGAGCCCGGCGTCTTCGTGTTTCGCCCCGATGGCAGCCTTCTGCTGATTTCCATATCAAACGGCCCCTCGGCACGTCCGGACCTGTTCGAACTGCTGGATGGCATGATTTTCACGAAGGAAAACAATCGGCCCCCGCGCGGAAGGGCTTGATTCCGGGCCGATCAGCGCCCCGCAACCAATGTCTGGTGAGTCTGCATACCCACCCTCACTCTTCTCCTGTCACCTTGCCGCGCAGTGCCTTGACCTGGCCGCGTTGGGTCTTGGCGGCGAGGCGGCGTCGCTTGGCGCCGAGGGTCGGTTTGGTCGGGATCCGGCGTTTCGGGCGTTCGAGGGCGGCGCGCAGCAGATCGGTCAGGCGCTGCCTCGCAATCTCTCGGTTGCGGGCCTGGCTGCGGGTCTCGTCGACCTGCAGCACCACCGCGCCGTCCCGGGTCCAGCGCCGCCCGGCGAGCCGCCGCAGCCGACGCTTGGCGTGGTCGGGCAGGTTCGGGCTGCGCTCGGCCTCGAAGCGCAGCTCGACGGCAGTGGCGACCTTATTGATGTTCTGGCCGCCCGGACCCGAGGCGCGGACGAACTGCTCGGCCAGCTCCCAGTCCTGGATGGTGATCTGGTCGTTCACGGTCAGCATGGCGGTTCCTGCGGTTTCCCGGCGTGAAAGGACTGACAGGCGGGTCAGTGCGCGGCGCATCGAAAAGGGCCACCGGTTGCCCGGCAGCCCTTCGAGATCTACGGAGACGGGCCAGTTAGAGCCTGGACCCAATCAGCAGCGTTCTAGCCTCGAGGTTTGCCTCTAGACTACGGCCCTCCTGACTGTTCCGACCTCGCTCTCCAATATCACTCTAGACACTGGACCACCTCCTTTCTCTGAATTGCCGATAATGGGAGGTTGGCACATATTTTGTGTTTGTCAAAACTTTTTACGCAAGGGGTGCTGTCATCCGGGTCACGATCATGCGAAATGGCACCAGCGCGACGAGCGCCAGGGCAAGCTTGACGCCCCAGTCCGCAACCGCCAGCGAGACCCAGAGCGGCACCACGGGCCCGGCCCCCAGAAGCGGCAGCGCCTCATTCGCCCAGGTCACGTCATTGGCCGGTTCAAGAAATGCCAGTGACGCCGAAAACGCGATTGAAAAGAAGAGGATAGTATCGACGGTCGAGCCCACCAACGTGCTTGCCAGCGGTGCCCGCCACCAGCGGCCGGCGCGCAGACGGTCGAAGATCGCGACATCGAGAAGCTGCGCCGCCAAGAAGGCGATGCCGGAGCCGAAGGCGATCCGCCAGGTCACCAGCGGGCCGAATTCGCCCATGATCTGCGTGCCGATCAGGGAACAGGCGACACCGGTCAAAAAACCAATGAAAACAACACGTCGCGCGGCATTGGGGCCGTAAACACGATTCATTACATCTGTGACAAGAAAGGCCACCGGATAGGTGAAGGCGCCCCAGGTCAGCCATTGGCCAAAGAGGTGCTGGACGAGGATGTTCGAGGCCACGACGACGGTGGCCATGGCAAGGATGCCGGGGAGGATGCGGGTCATATCATGTATTCCGTTTTGGCAAGGTCGCGGAGACTTGGCCCCCGGACGATCCGGGAACGGCGTCTCGTACTTCCCCGCGCCGGAAAGTTCAAGTCACTGGGCCAGGCGGTATTCGACGAATTCGGTGCGCTGGAAGGATTTGAAATTGTCGTCCGAGATCATGGTGATGCGGATGAAACCGGCAGCGTCGCGCCAGATGGCGATGCCTTCGAGGTTGTCATGGGTGCCGGTCGCGGTCTCGAGCAGGGTTTCCTCGCCGGTCGCGCCATCGGGGCCGAAGATGAAGCGCCGCACCCGGCTTTGAAAGCCGAAGATGCCGTTCAGGTGGCGTTCGAGCAGATAGAACTTGCCGTCCGGGCCGAAATCGCCGCCGACCGGCAGGTAGGGCGGCCGACGCGGGACCGAGAACGGCTGGTCCCATTTTCCGGCCCTGTAGCGGTAGACCGGGAACGGGCGTGAGATCTGCCCCGACCGCTCGGGCAGGGTGTAGAGGGTTCCGTCGCTATCGATCGCGAGGGTTTCCAGAGAGGAGTTATTCTGCAGCTTCTCGAATTCCCGCGGTCGTTCGATCCGGACTGCGGCCGAGGTCATTTCGGGATACATCGCCAGCCGGTGATAGCCCTCGAACGAGACGTAGATCGTGCCATCCTCGGCCACGGCGAGGTCCTCGGCATCGTTGTAGATGCCGGCCACATCCTCGCCGGTCGAGATCCGAAGGAGCGCGCTTTTATAGTTCGAGACTGCGGTGATCGTTCCGGTGTCCGGCGCGCGCTCCAGCTGGCCGGTCACCATGAGCCCGTCATCGCTGACCGCCCAGAAGTCGCGGCCGTTGGCGGCCAGTTCAAGGCCCGAGAAGCCGCCGAAATCCAGCTCATCCTCGATCCAGCGGTAGCTGCCGAGATATTCCGCGCCGGTCGTTGTACCCTGAGAGGATCCGAGGCTTGCCAGCCCCAGCCCCGCCGCGGTCAGCGCGACGAGAGAACTGGTGCGCATTGTTCGGGCAGATCGGCCATCACCAGTTCGCGACGCGGTTTCGGCTTGGGGGCGTTGGGGTCGGGCGGTGGCGGGTTCAGGATGTTGTTGACCCAGTCGACCGCGTCATTGCAGCCGTCGCCCGCCGGGGGCGGTGCCTGGTCGGTGCAGCCTCGCGCGCCGCGCGGGCAGGCCAGGCGGACATGGAAATGGTAGTGATGCCCCCACCACGGCCGGATCTTGCGCAGCCAGCTGCGGTCGCCCTTCTCGTCCCGGCACATCTGCACCTTGGCGCCGGGAAAGACGAAAATCCGGGCTACGGCCTTATCCTTGGCGGCGGCCTTGAGGATCTCGTGATGCGCCCTTGTCCAGCTGTCGTTGACATAGGCGCCGCTGGCCCGCTGCATCGATATCGAGGACAGGTTCTCGCGTTCGTTGGCCGACAGGTTCAGCCGGTTCGGCGGTAGCATCCAGATATCGGCATCGAGACCGATCTGGTGGCTGGCATGGCCGCTCAGCATCGGGCCGCCGCGCGGCTGCGACAGGTCGCCGACATAAAGGCCGTTCCAGCCGGGCTGGCGGGCGGCGAACTTGCTGAGCCGCTCGACGAAGGCGACAAGCTCAGGATGGCCCCAGTTGCGGTTGCGGCTGAGCCGCATCGCCTGCCAGGTCGGCCCGGTTTCGGGCAACTGGACGGCCCCGGCGACGCAGCCCTTGGAGTAACTGCCGAAGGGGGCTGACTTGTGCGGCGAGGCGTCCCGCATCTTGCCGAATAGCTGCTTGGCCGGCGTTTCGGCGGCGGCCGGTGCGGCAAGGCAAAGCGTCAGGAGGAGGGTGAGGGTGTATCTGACCATGTTTCTGCTCGGTTTAGGTCGGGTTGGACCCAGAATAGCAGGAATAGGCCAGCGAGAAAAAGGGCAATCAGCGGGGTTACGCCCAGTTGCTGACTGCCGGTAATGTAAGTCATTGTCCCGATTGAAACCGGTGCGATGAAAGATGAGGCCTTGCCGGCCAGAGCATAAAGCCCGAAGGCCTCGGTCATCCGGCTCGGATCGGCCTGCCGGACCATCATCGTCCGACTTGCCGATTGCAGCGCGCCGCCCGCCCCGCCGATCGCTGCCCCGATGATGTAGAAGGCGATATCGGGCAGTCTGGATGTCGGCTCCACCGCGACGCCCAGAACGGTCTCGCGCGATATGAAGATGATCGAGACCGCGACAAGCGTGAGGATCAGGACAGTCACCAGGATCACCGGTTTGGGGCCAAAGGCACTGTCGGCGCGCCCGCCCAGCCAGGCGAAGATCGCGCCGGTGATGATCGCAAGGATTCCGAATGTGCCGGTATCGACGACGCTCCAGTCCAGAACGCCGGCGGCATAGATGCCCCCGAAGACGTACATTCCGCTCAGCGCATCGCGATAGAGCATCGAGGACCCGAGATAGGCAAAGAGACTGCGCGACCGCGGCAGAGCCCGGATGGTGCGCGCCAGTCCCTGCAGCGCCTGCCGCGTCGCGCCCGGCTGTGGCTTGGAGGGCTTGGGTTCGCGCACGTAACGGAAGAACGGAATCATGAAGATCGCGAACCAGATGGCGGTCAGCGGTCCGACGAAGCGCGTCCCCTCGCGGTTTTCCGCGTCCAGTCCGAATAACGGATCAATGCCGATCAGCGTCTTGCCGGTGGCGCCGCTCTCGGCAAAGAAGACCAGCATCGTGACCAACGCGAAGAGCCCGCCGACATATCCGAAGGCCCAGCCATTGCCAGAGATTCGACCGATCTCGGCGCGGCTGCCAAGGTCGGGCAGCATCGAGTTGGTGAAGATCGTCGCGAACTCCATGCCGATTAGGCCGACCGCGAAGAAGACCAGCGTCAGCAGCAGGTTGAAGTCATTTGGTGCGGCCCACCAGAGGCCGGAAGCGCCGACGACATAAAGGACCGAGAATCCCCAGATCCAGTGCAGCCGGTTGCCGGATGTGTCCGCGAGCGCCCCCAGAACCGGTGCCGCAACCGCGATGATGACGCCCGCGGCACCGATGCCGAAACCCCAGGCGGTCTGCGCGGCTGATCCGTCGCCCAGTACCTCTTTGACGTAAGGACCAAAGATGAA
>JBFKFZ010000103.1:0-7868 GCA_041633555.1 Paracoccaceae bacterium
GGGCTCTCGCGCGTCGGCTGGCAATCATCCTTCATGCAGTAATGCGAGACCAAACCGACTTCAAAGCCGCCTGACACCCATTCATCCGAGGATTCCCAAAACGGGTTCCCAGCGGGAACGATGCCAGAGGGAGGGCGTAGGACACGGCGGGTATTCCGTAGCAGCGCACCAAGCATGACTGCGGTTTCAACCTTGCCGACCGACCTCCAGCCAACCCCATTGTGAGCCCTGGAGCTCAAAGAGAACGTAGGCACCCCAGACATCGACAATGAAGGAAAGGCGAATTGACAGATTAGAGAACAGAATACGCCGTCCCTCACTTTGCCGCCGGGGCAGAGCCTATTATGCTGCAATTTTGCGCTGCACCCGTCTCCACGCGGGCGCAAGATCCTTATCTCACACGACAACCACCGCTACAAACACCGCCCCCGTATCGCGAACAGCTTCGCTCGCCATTGGGATTTGCGCCAGATCGCAGCACGTAACGACCTTTGCCTGAATATTCTCTCTCTAGCCTTCCGCCTCGCAGCCCCCGGCTTGTTTTGGTTGTGAGTCCTGACTCAGGAAAACTCGCTGTAACTCAGTGAACAATGTACGCACGGTTGGCGGCTGGAGCTCATGACCCGCTTGACCGCATTCGTCGTTCTTGCGCAGCTCTCATACCGGCAATAACCGTTCCGTAAGGTAGTCAGTTGCGGTGAGTGGTGACTCAGACTGACGCCTGTCGACCTTCGGGTTCACAGTCTGACCAGTCGGTCTCCGCGGCGTTCTCCGCTGCGGCGAGCATGGCGAATGCAAGCGCCGCCAGGGCAGCCAAGATCCCGATGCTGCTGTACATTGCCAGCGCGAACAGCAGCGACCCACCAGTTGCCAGAGTAGCAAGACTGGCCGCTGTGCCGAGAACCATGGCTATCGCAACAATCCCGATGATCAAGTCAGACCCTCCCGATCCTGTAACAAAGTGAACCGGCCAATTGCGTCATTGCCACGGCACTACTGCGGCAAACACGAGTTGAAGTCATGGCACTCAACCAAAGGGTTAGTCGATTCGGAATCATGAATACGACGCTACACTTTAGAAACAGTGAAAAACTCAATTTTCACCAAGTTCGAGCTAAGTGGCGGACATCCGCCCAGCGATGTCAGTTTGCCGGTTCCCAGGGGCGCGTAAACCCGCCGAGCAGGTTCCCTAACTCTTCGTCATCCACCGTCCCTGTTTTGCTGACCCTTGCGACCAATCCGCTTTTCTTGTCCTCGTAGACCTCGACCACTTCGGCGGCAATATTGGCCTCTTTCAGCGCAGCATTGTAGACCCGCGCAATTGCCAGCTTTCTCAGTTCGTTCTTCAGGACTTTTCCGACCGCGGTCTTGGGCATTTCAGAGATAATCTCGACATGCTTAGGTTGTGCGGCTCGCTCGGAAATATGTTCGGCGGCGTAGGCCAGAAGCTCTTTCTCGGTCGCCTTGGCCCCCTTGACGAGTTCGACATAGACGCAAGGCAATTCGCCGGCAAAGCTGTCGGGTTGGCCAATCGCCCCCACCATCGCAACGGCTTCGTGACCGGCCATCGCCTCTTCGATTATCGCCGGGTCGATGTTATGGCCCCCACGGATGATCAGATCCTTTGCCCGGCCGGTTATCCAGACATAACCATCTGCATCGACCCGCCCAAGATCGCCCGTTCTCAGAAAGGTGCCGTCTGCGAAGAGGCCCTTGTTGCGATCCGGCTCGACATAGGTCTTGCCGGGATAGACACCGGGATTACTGACGCAGATCTCGCCGATCTCGTCGATGTCCATCTCTCGCGTTACGGTCCCATCGGAGTCGCAATCCAAAATCCTCACTTTCGAATAGACCAGGGGAACACCAACTGACCCGATCTTCTTGGGGCCATCCACCGGGTTCACCGATACCAGGCAGGTCGCCTCGGTCAGGCCGTACCCCTCGACGATGGTCACGCCGGTCGCTTTCTCGAACCGCTTGAACAGTTCAACCGGCAGCGGCGACGATCCGGAAAAAGCCGTCTTCACGGAAGAGACATCCGCATTGACCGGCCTTTGCATTAGCGCCGCGATGGCAGTCGGCACCGTGATGATGAAGGTGATGTTCCAGCGCTCGACGAGCTTCCAGAAATTATCGAAGACACCGTCGCCCCGGTAGCCCGCCGGCGTCGGAAACACGACATGCGCGCCGGAAGAGATCATCGCCATCAGGATCACATGGCAGGCGAATACATGAAACAGCGGCAGCGGGCATATGATGTTGTCTTTCTCGGAAAACAGCAGCGTGTGCCCCAGCCAGCCATTGTAGATCATTCCGGAATATGTGTGCTGCGCTACCTTCGGCATTCCGGTCGTGCCTCCGGTATGGAAGTAGGCCGCGACGCGGTCGCCCTTGCTGTCCGCGAATTTCAGCGTCTTGGGCTGGCGGGCAAGTTCCGTTCCGAAGCTGCGAACCTTCGCCGTATGCGATACTGGGTTCTTCGGCCGCACCAGCGGGACGATCCAGCTTTTCGGAGGCGTAAGGTAGCGCAGAAGATCGACCTCGAGCACGGTGCGCACGTTGGGTGCATGGCCCACGGCCTTGGCGACCTTTTGCGCCACTTCCGTTTTCGGAAAGGACTTCAGTGTCACAACGACCTTGGCGCCGGTTTCGCGCAGGATCGAGCTGATCTGTTCCGGCTCCAGCAGCGGATTGATCGGACAGGCAATGCCGGCCACTGTGCCGCCGATCAAGGTGATCGCCGTCTCGTTGCAGTTGGGAAGAACATAGGCGACGACGTCAGTTTCGCCGATACCCAGCTCCCGGAAGAGGTTGGCGGCCTGAGTGACCTTTTCGTGGAAAGCCCGCCAGGTCAGCGTTTCGGCCTTTGCATTGTCGTCAGAGAGAAGCTGGAAGGTGATCGCATTGCGGTCGCCGTGCCTCTTGGCGGTGTTGGAGAGAAGCTGGTACATCGTCGCGGCGACATCGCGCGACTCCCATGTTCCCTCCCGCTCGATAGCCTCGATATCCGCATGAGTCGCAAATCTTGCCATGTCGTCCTCCCCGACGTCCCCTTTTCGGGTTCTTGGTGTTCCGCAAGATCAGGATGTGCGCAAATCGCATTTCCCGCAAGTCTCGTGCGGTTGCCTTGCGTAACGTCAGATGAACGCGAGGACGAAGTGTTCTTCTTCTTGCCGGTATCCTGCTGGCCATATCACCCGGATCGATGAGGATGACAGGGCCCGCGGTCTTTTCCGTCAGGAAATAACCAATCAGATCGGCTAGGCCGCTTCAGTGCCCTCAGTAAACTGAAGCCGTGCGAGGCGTGCATAAAGACCGCCCTCGGAGACCAGGGCGTCATGCCCACCCTCTGCAACAATCCGGCCCTGGTCGAATACCAGAATGCGGTCGGCCTTCTTCACCGTCGCCAGCCGATGGGCGACGATCAGCGTTGTGCGGTCGGCCGCCATCGCATCGACCGCGCGCTGGACCAACTGCTCGCTTTCGGCATCAAGGGCGGAGGTGGCCTCGTCCAGCAACAGGATGGAGGCATCGCGCAGAATTGCCCGCGCGATGGCGATACGCTGTTTCTGACCGCCCGAGAGCATTACGCCGCGCTCGCCAACGTAGGTGTCGTAGCCATCAGGCAGTTCGATCAGGAAGTCATGTGCGGCAGCAGCCCTTGCCGCGGCTTCTACATCCGCATCCGAGGCATCGGGCTGCCCGAAGCGGATATTCTCCCTGGCCGTGTCGGCGAAGATCACCGGATCCTGGGGCACAAGCGCAATGTGGCGGCGAAATTCGTCCCGCGATCGTTCCTTCAGATCCACCCCGTCGATCAGCACGCGTCCATCGGAGGGGTCATAAAACCTTTGCAGCAGTTGAATGATCGTCGATTTGCCCGCCCCTGACGGGCCGACCAGCGCAACGGTCTCGCCCGGCCTGACCTCAAAACTGACCCGATCCAGCGCCGAGATTTCGGGGCGCGCCGGATAGCGGAAGGTGACATCATCAAAGTGGATCGCGCCGGCCGTCTGTTCCGGCCGGCGCGGCTCTTTGGGATCCCGCACTGCGTCGTCGGCATTCAGCAACTCGACCAGCCGCTCCGTCGCCCCGGCGGCCCGCTGCAATTCACCCCAGATTTCCGAAAGCGCGGCGACAGAGCCGGACACCATGATCGCGTAGATCACGAACTGCACCAGTTCGCCCACCGTCATCTGATCCGAACGGACATCGTGCGCCCCGATCCAGAGCACGCCGACGACGCCTGAAAAGATCAGAGCAATGACGATCACCGTCATGCCGGCCCGAGTGGTAATCCGCCGCAGGGAGGCGTCGAAACTCTTTTCGGTCACACTGGAAAACGCCTCGCGGCTGGCGGCCTCGTGGGTAAAGGCCTGCACGGTCTGCACGGACAGGAGAGACTCGGAAGCGCTGCCCGAGGATGCCGCGATCCAATCCTGGTTCTCACGGCTCAGCGCGCGCAATCGCCGCCCCAGAACGATGATCGGAACGATCACTGCAGGCACGATCAACAACACCAGCCCAGTCAGCTTGGCCGAGGTGAAAAGCATTAGGACCAGACCGCCGATGAAGATCAGCACATTTCTCAGGGCAACCGATACCGAGGATCCGATGACGGACAGGATCAGCGTCGTGTCGGTCGTGATGCGGCTCAGCACTTCACCGGTCATGGTCTTTTCGTAGAATACCGGACTCATGCCGATCATCCGGTCGAAGACAGCCTTTCTGATGTCTGCGACCACCCGCTCGCCAAGACGCGTCACCAGATAGTAACGCAGCCCAGTTCCGAGCGCCAGCGCACCCGCAATCGCCAGCGCCGCGATGAAATACTGGTCGAGCAACGCGCCTGCCGAGGTTTCAAATCCGTCGACGACGCGGCGAACGGCGATCGGAAGGATCAGGGAAATCGCGGCCGTTGACATCAGCGCGACACCGGCAAGCGCCATCATGAGGCGGTAGGGCCGCACGAACCTCCAAAGTCCCGAAAGCGCCCCAATCCGCTTGGAGCCGGCACGTTCCTCGACGTTATTGGGGCTGCGCGCGTTCATCCACTTTCCCTAGTTCCTTGGTCCGGACGATGTAAGGCCAACCAGGGGCCGCGGCAAGCAGAGAAGGGCCCAGAGTTTCAGCGTTGCAGATCTGAGTCATTCATCTTTACGCGTCTCCTCAGAGTTTGGGATCCGCGAAACCAGGATCGTCAGAAATATGCCAGGTCGAAGGGTCTGGAGCGGGCGGCGGGAATCGAACCCGCGTCATCAGCTTGGAAGGCTGAGGTCTTACCATTACACAACGCCCGCTCAACAGATTTGCGTCATATTTCATTGGGTTTCGGAGGTCAAGCAGGAACGCCGCGGGCATCCGAAATGCACGGTCAGGTCTCCCTTGGCATGGGCAACGAGTCACTGCCCCAATCGAATAGTGCTCCCCTGCACTACGGGGTGATGCAGATCTCTGTTGGACCGTCAATTCATCCGCCGATCCGTGTCAAGGCCTCGAAAACTGTTCCCCTTTCGTTCGCGCTCCACTATCGTTGCCGAAATTTGGCGTCATTTGCAGGCTGCGCAACGACATGAACTCTGCATATCTTGAGAAGTTGAACGACAATCAACGCGCGGCTGCGATCTTCGGGGTTGATGGTGACAGTTTGCCGCCGCCACTCTTGGTCATCGCCGGAGCGGGCTCTGGCAAGACCAATACCCTCGCGCACCGGGTCGCGCATCTTCTTGTCAAAGGGGCCGATCCGCGCCGCATCCTCCTCATGACCTTTTCGCGCCGGGCAGCAACGGAGCTGGCCCGACGGGTAGAGCGGATCACATCACAGGCCATGGGAACCGGATACGCTGCCGAGGCGCTGACCTGGGCGGGCACGTTTCACGGCATTGGTGCCCGCGTACTGCGCGAACATGCGCTGGCGATCGGACTCAATCCAGACTTCAGTATTCACGACCGGGAAGACAGTGCCGATCTCATGAATCTGTGTCGCCACGGGTTGGGGCTGTCCAGGACCGAGAGCCGGTTTCCGGCGAAAGGCACCTGTCTCTCGATCTATTCCCGGGCGGTGAACGCGGAAGAGCCGCTGTCCGAGGTCCTGCCGCGTCATTTTCCCTGGTGCGCGGCCTGGGAAGCAGATCTGAAACGCCTGTTTGGTGCCTATGTGAGTGCCAAGCAAGAGCAGAATGTCCTCGACTACGATGATCTGCTGCTGGCTTGGGCGCAGACAATGGAAGACCCTGCCTTTGCTGCCCACATTGGCGCCAACTGGGACCATGTGCTGATCGACGAATATCAGGACACCAATCGGTTGCAGGCGCGCATCCTGCTGGCGCTGAAGCCCGACGGCCGCGGTCTGACCGTCGTGGGCGATGACGCACAGTCGATCTATGCTTTCAGGGCAGCGACCGTGCGCAACATCTTCGACTTCCCAGCCGCCTTTTCACCGCCCGCCAACGTGGTCACGCTTGACCGCAACTATCGCTCGACCAGGCCGATCCTCGATGCGGCCAATGCGGTGATCGGACAGGCGCGGGAGCGATTTACCAAGGACCTGTGGACCGAGCGACAATCGGCAGAAAAGCCCCGCCTGGTGACACTGGCAAACGAGGCCGATCAGGCGCGCTACATTGTCGACCGGATTCTAGCGGATCGGGAGGTCGGCCTGCGGCTGATGGATCAGGCCGTCCTCTTCCGCACGTCCAGCCACGCCGGACAGTTGGAAGTCGAGCTGACCCGTCGCAACGTGCCGTTCGTGAAGTTCGGCGGGCTGAAGTTCCTCGACTCGGCGCATGTGAAGGACCTGCTGGCAATGCTCCGTTTTGCTCAGAACCCGCGCGACCGGGTGGCGGGGTTCAGGGTGCTTCAACTGATCCCTGGTGTGGGACCAGCAGCTGCCGGACAGGTGCTCGACTCCATTGATCTTGCACCGGACCCATTGTGGGCTCTGGAAACGGTCGCACCGCCGCCGCGCGCCGCGGAAGGATGGCCCGCCCTTGTTACGGCGCTGACCACCAAGGCTAATTGGCCTGACGCGATCGGCCTTGCCCGTGCCTGGTATGACCCGCATCTCGACCGGATACATCAGGACGCGGAGTCGCGCCGCGGTGACCTGTTGCAGCTGGAGCAGATCGCCACAGGCTACCCTTCACGCGAGCGCTTTCTGACGGAATTGACGCTCGATCCGCCCGACGCCACCAGCGGGCAGGCCGGGGTTCCGTTGAAGGACGAGGATTACTTGATCCTCTCCACGATCCATTCCGCCAAGGGGCAGGAATGGAAGTCGGTTTTTGTCCTCAATGCAGTTGATGGCTGCATCCCTTCCGATCTGGGTGCGGGGTGCAGCGACGAGCTCGAAGAAGAACGGCGGCTCCTCTACGTGGCCATGACGCGCGCCAAGGACAGTCTGACTCTGGGCATTCCGCTGCGGTTCTATGTCACCCAGCAAACCCGCAACGGGGATCGTCATCTCTATGCCATCCGCACGCGGTTTATCCCAAAAGAGATCCTGAACGGTTTCGAGCCGGTCTATTGGTCCCCTGCGCCGCAGGGCAACGGCGCCGTGGCGCCAGCTCCGGCCCCGATCGACGTCGGAGCGCGCATGCGTGGGATGTGGGGATAGGCAATGGCTTCGGGCAATGCGAGCGGCCCGATCCGGCAAGTCCCTGTCCAATGTGAATGCTGCGATTTGGCCCGTCGAACCGGACCTTGATCGATTGCGCGACATCTCTCTGAGTGCCGGCTTGGAGCAACGAGGCACGACGACACGCATCCTCCCAGGATCGCCTTCCTACCGCGATGTCAGCATCCGATTGCCGCAGAGACCATTGGCTTCAGCGGGTCAGCCCGATGCCAATATCTTCTGAACATCA
>JBFKFZ010000104.1:0-7750 GCA_041633555.1 Paracoccaceae bacterium
ACAGCCTCGACGCACGGACTGATCGGACTGATCCGGGGCCTCTCGGAGGATTATCGTGGAGGTCCGATCACGTTCAACGCGCTTTGCCCCGGCTATGTCGATACGCCGATCGTCGAGCGCAACATCACGGCGATTTCGGAACGCGCCGGGATGAGTGCCGACGAAGCCCTGCAGAGCATGGTTCGCGCCGACCGTCACAAGCGCCTCATCGACCCGGCCGAGATCGCCGCCGCTGCCCTGTGGCTCTGCGCCCCCCGGCTCGGGAAGCATCAATGGACAATGTATCGAAATCGCGGGCGGACAGACCTGAAGTCGCGCGCGCTCAGCAGAGAGACAGCATGAATTTCGCGGAAACCAAATCCCTGTTCCACCTTCCCGCGGGCGTCATCTACCTTGATGGCAATTCGCTTGGCCCGCTGCCGAAAGCTGCTGCCGCACGTGTCGCGCGGACCGTCACCGAGGAATGGGGCGAGATGCTGATCACCGGCTGGAACAAGGCCGGCTGGATGGGCTGGCCCGCGGCGCTCGGCGATCGGATCGGGCGGCTCATTGGCGCGCCGGAAGCAACCGTCGTGCTGGGCGACACGCTGTCGATCAAGGTCTTCCAGGCCCTCGCCTCGGCCCTGGAGATGCGTCCGGATCGCAGGGTAATCCTGAGCGATTCCGGTAATTTCCCGACCGATCTTTACATGGCCGAGGGATTGATAGGCTCGCTCGGCAAGGGCCATGAACTGCGCGTCGTTGTTCCCGAGGAGATCGAGGCCAACATCACCGACAAGATCGCCGTCATGATGCTGACCGAGGTCGATTACCGCACCGGGCGCAAGCACGACATGGCAGCCCTGACCGCCAAGGCGCATGCCGCGGGCGCGCTGGCGATCTGGGACCTGGCCCATTCCGCCGGCGCCCTGCCGGTGGATGTTACCGGAACGAAGGCCGATTTCGCGGTTGGCTGCACCTACAAGTATCTCAATTCCGGCCCCGGCGGCCCTGCCTTCATCTATATCGCGCCCGATCATGCCGAGCGCGTCCGCCCGGCCCTTTCCGGCTGGCTGGGCCATGAAGCGCCCTTTGCCTTCGATCTCGACTATCGCCCCGCAAGGGGCATCGAACGGATGCGGGTCGGCACCCCACCGGTTCTGCAGATGGCGGCCCTCGAATGCGCTCTCGATATCTGGGATCGCGCCGATATTCACGCGGTTCGCGCGCGATCCATCGAACTGACCGAACTTTTCGTTTCCCTGGCGGAGGCCGCCTGCCCCGAACTGGAACTGACCTCGCCGCGCGATCCTTGGGGGCGCGGCTCACAGATCTCTTTCCGGCATCCCGAGGGCTACGCGGTCATGCAGGCGCTCATTGCACGCTGCGTGATCGGCGATTTTCGCGCGCCCGACAACATGCGCTTTGGCTTCGCCCCGCTCTATAACGACGAGGAAGACGTGAAGGCGGCCGTCCGGATAATGGCCGACGTGATCCAGAACCGGCTATGGGACCGGCCCGAATACAAAACCCGCGCCCGCGTGACATGAGGCCAGAATGACCGATCCCTACAATCCCGCCGATGACAGCGCCGAAATGTCGTTCGACGCGAAGATGTACTATGCCGACTACCTGTCGCTCGACACGATCCTGACGGCGCAGCATCCGAAATCGCAAGCCCATGACGAGATGCTGTTCATCATCCAGCACCAGACGTCGGAGCTTTGGATGCGGCTGGCGATCCATGAGCTCGGTGCGGCGCGGCGGGCCCTTGCAGCCGGGCAGATGCGGCCCGCCTTCAAGCTGCTGGCCCGGGTCGCGCGGATCTTCGAGCAACTCAACAATGCCTGGGACGTGCTGCGCACGATGACACCCTCGGAATACACCCACTTCCGGCCCAGCCTCGGGCAGTCCTCGGGGTTCCAGAGCTGGCAATACCGGTTGATCGAGTTCATGGTCGGCAACCGCAACCCGGCGATGCTGAAGCCGCATGCCCGCCGGCCCGACATTGTCGCGAGACTCATGGCCGAGCTGGCAGAGCCGAGCCTTTACGATCTGGCCTTGCGGGCGCTCGATTCGGCCGGACTGGCGGTGCCTGTCGCCGTGCTGGACCGGGATTTCTCGCAGCCGCATGAGGCCGATCCCGACATCGTCGCGGCCTGGGTAGAAGTTTACAGAGATTCTGCAACCTATTGGGAACTCTATGAACTTGCCGAGAAGCTGGTCGACTTCGAGGACTATTTCCGCCGCTGGCGCTTCAACCATGTGACAACCGTCGAGCGGGTGATCGGCTTCAAACGTGGCACCGGAGGGACCAGCGGCACGGCCTATCTGCGGCGGATGCTGGATGTCGAGATCTTCCCCGAACTCTGGCATCTGCGCACTGAACTTTGAGGTCGGCGGGACTGCGTTCCGACAATGACCTGCACCCGGCAGCCGAATTTGCAGGCGAATGCCCGGTGACATTGACCCGGTTCCGACCGTAGGCAGATCGCCTTGACCCGGTCGCAGCTAACGGATTCGTGAACTCTCCCCGCGTCAGCTGCCCCGCAAGCGCTGGAGCGGCCCTTTCGCCATATTTTTATCGTTTTTTCGGCAGAATGCGGCCCGAGATTCCCGCCATATTTCTGCTCGGAACTCGGCCAGATGATCTTCCTGCATCGCAGAACGCGACACCTGCCCGACAGATGACCTCCCAAGCGCAGCCGGATTATCCCGAAGCTGCCCTAGCGACGAAAGAAAGTGCGATGCCCACCGGTTATCTCGTAACTCTCGGTAACGGCTCTTTGGATCCGAATGATCAGATTTCGGGAACGCCGACCGTTTTCACGCCTAGCACCACGCTCGGCGGTGGCAAGTGGAGCTATTCCGGGGTTAACGATAAGGGCAAGACGGTCACGAACAAGGTCGCCAAAGGCACCTATTACACCGCGACCAACGGCAACGTCTATTTCGAACCGGACAAGATACCTAACTCGGTAACGACGGCCAAGGTGGACTCCGCGCCGGCATACACAGCGGGGGATGGACAGGTCGATGGGACAGCCGGTGACGATGTGCTGGACAGTTCCTATGCCGATCCGCAAGGCGACCGCATCGACAGCGGCACAGGGACTGGACCCGGCAACCTGAACGACATCGTCGTAGCCGGTGCCGGCAATGACACGATCAATTCCGGAATGGGTGACGATACGGTACATGCCGGCAGCGGCAATGATACCGTCGATGGCGGAATCGGCAACGACACCCTCTATGGCGGCCGCGGGAACGACAACCTGAACGGTGGGGCCGGCAATGATACGATCTACGGAGACAGCGATCCCACCGTTGTTTCAACATCGGAATCGCTGAACTGGAACGCCCAAGGCGGCGACGGCACCAATATCGCGGCCGGTTTCGTCCAGGATACCGGGGCAATGAATGTCTCGGTCGCCTTTACGAACAGCGGCAACAACAACCCGCTCTTTCGGGTCGAGACAAGCGACACGCTCTACAAACTCGCCAGCGAGCCGATGAACCCCCAATCCAGCGCCTTTCTTTACGGCAACGGCGACGGGGCGACCTCGACCACGACGATATCCTTTGCCGACGGGAGCGGCGGCAGCTACCAGGATCAGGTCAGGAATGTCGTCTTTCGGATCAACGACATCGATTGGGGCAGCGGCAACCACCACGACATCGTGACGGTCACCGCACTCGACGGGAACGGAATCCCCGCGACGGTGACGATAACCCCGGGCGCCGGCGATACCCTATCGGGAAACACGATCACGGCCGGGAACAAGGCGGAGACCACGACCAGTGCCGGTGGCTCTGCCCTGATCAACATTGCAGGCCCGGTCGCCTCTATCACGATCGTCTATTCCAATGGCCTTTCCGGCACCCAGGCCATCTGGGTGAGCGATATCCATTTCGAAACGATGCCGGTCGTGGGTGCCGGCGACGATGTGATCAACGGCGGCGACGGCAACGATATGCTGTATGGCGAGGCCGGCAACGATACACTTATCGGCGGGCGCGGCAGCGACACGCTGTCCGGTAGGGCGGGCAATGACACGCTGCATGTTGCGCAGGGCGATACCGCGATAGGCGGCGATGGCGACGACACTTTCATCCTGCAGGATCTTGGCGAGGCCAGAACCGGCACCATCACGATCGTGGGTGGCGAAGGCAACGAGACCAACGGCGACACGCTGAACCTCAACGGTCTGGTGGACAGATCGACTCTGACCATCAGCAACCCGAATGACGGTGCAGGCGGGCTGAGCGGCTCGGTGACCATGCTCGACGGGTCCGTGGTCAATTTCTCGAACATCGAGCACATCATCTGTTTCACGACGGGCACCCGGGTTCTGACCGCAAAGGGCGAGCGCCCGATCGAGGATCTGCGGTGCGGCGATCTGGTCGTCACGCGGGACAATGGCCTACAGCCGATCCGCTGGGCCAGCTCAACGACCGTTCCGGCCAGAGGCAGGTTCGCGCCAGTGCAGATTGCCCCGGAATCGGGCTTTGGCGGCACAAGGCCACTCCTTGTCTCGCCGCAACACAGGCTGCTCTACCATGGCTTCCGCGCGGAATTGCTGGTCGGCCAGCCCGAGGTTCTGGTTGCGGCCAAGCACCTGATCAACGGCGAAACGATCCGGCTGGCGCCGCAGCCGACCGTGTCCTATTTCCACATCATGTTCGACCGGCACGAGGTGATCTTCGCCGACGGCGTGGCCGCGGAAAGCTTCCATATTTCCGACCAGAGTCTCGCCGCGGTCTCTGCCCCGTCCCGCGCCGAGCTGTTCGGCCTGTTTCCGGATCTGCGCAGCGGTTTCGGCGCCCGCGGTCAGACGGCGCGCAAGTGCCTAAAGAGCCACGAGGCGCGTCTGCTTGCGGCCTGACGGAGCAGCGATTTCAACATGGGTCCAGTGTCTGGCACCTACCCCCGGTGGAGCTTAGCGTTCAGCGGTGGAATAGCCTCCGAAGGCGTCGGTAGATACCGGCAAAAGAAATATTCAGGCGCTCTTCAGGACCAGGCTGGAATGCCCCGCCGTCCAGGCACGCACCGCGTCACCGAACGCGCAAAAGAGCGGCCGTGATACAGGATCATTCGCGGCGTTCCATTCCGGGTGCCATTGAACCGCGAGCGTGAAACCGGAGGCCCCGTCGACATGGATCGCTTCAGGTGTGCCATCCTCCGCAGTCCCCTCGATCACGATCCGTGCGCCCGGCGTCTTGATCCCCTGCCCGTGCAGCGTGTTGGTCATCACGCAATCCGAACCGAAAAGCCGCTCGAACAGGCCGCCCCTAGTGAAATGGACCGGGTGACGTAGGGCAAACTTCTCTTCCAGCGTGCCGTCCGGCGGCATCCGGTGGTTCATCCGGCCCGGCAATTCGCGGATCTCGGGGTAAAGCGTCCCGCCCATCGCGACATTGACCTCCTGAAAACCGCGGCAGATGCCAAAGAACGGCTGGCCGCGCTCGACACAGGCCCGAATCAGCGGCAGCGTGATCGCGTCGCGCGCCCTGTCGAAGGCGCCGTGGGCGTCGGTTTCATCCTCGCCGTATTCCTCGGGATGCACGTTCGGGCGCCCGCCTGTAAACAGGAACCCGGAGCAGGTTTCCAAGAGCTCCTCCACCGTTACGAACCGAGGATCGGCGGGGATCAGCAGCGGCATGCATCCTGAGACCTCGGCTATGGCCTCGGAATTCATCGTGCCGCCGGCATGGGCGGGATATTGATCATTGATCAGGTAGCTGTTGCCGATGATACCGACAATCGGTCGCTTCATGCCCGTCTTCCCTTCTGCCACCAGCATAGAGTGCAATCCGGGCGCAAAAAAGGGTTTTGCTTTGGCAAGCGGCGCGGTCGCGGACCGCGTCTTCGGCTGGTCGGAGGCCGGTCACGTCTCCGCGATGAGACCCGCCGCCTCGATCCCGGCTATGGCCGCCGCTGCGTCGTTGTCCGAAGTATCACCGGTCACCCCGACGGCGCCAACCAGCCTGCCCTTGCTGTCGCGCAGCAAGACGCCGCCCGGCACGGGCACGACCTGACCGCCGAAGAGACCGTTTATCGCGCCCATGAAATAGGCCTGCTGCTCGGCCCGTGCCATCTGCGCCTTGCCGGCCATGCCCAGCATCACCGACCCGTATGCCTTGCCGTGGGCAATCGCGAAGCGACCGGCACTGGCACCATCCTCGCGCTCGAAAGCCTTCACATGACCCCCTGCATCCAGAACCACCACAGAAAGCGGCTTCAGCTCCAGTTCACGGCCCTTGGCGAAGGTCCCTCGAATGACCGTCCGCGCCCTGCGCAATGAGATATCGGTCAAATTCCTCTCCTTCATCTTTTCGGAAGTGTCCCTGGCCATGCGGTGCCGGATTGCCGGTACGCAATTAGACATCACTTGCCGAAGCGATGCAATAAAACCGCTGCCCCCTTCAAATGCCAACATTCGCGGTGGGGGACTGTTCAGCCGCCGGCAGAGACCACGACGATCGCGCAACTTGGTTCGCTTGCGGTGCCGCGGTAGGAGTGGTCGAAGTCGGACTCGAAATAGACCGAGTCCCCCTCCTCTAGTCGTTCCGTCCGGCCGCGGATCGTCAGTTCGACGCCGCCCCTGATGACGTAGAGAAGCTCGACGCCGAGATGGGCATGCGGCTCTGACGTGGGCGCATCGGGCTGGAAATGTGCCAGATAGGATTCGAGCATCCGATCGGTCACCGGATAATCGAGGCTTTCGAATTCGAATGCCGCCGCGCCGCTGCCTGTATTTGGCAACCGGAGACGGTCATCGCGGCGGACGACGGCAAGAACCGGATTGCGGGCCCCATCTACAAAGAAATGCTCTAGCCCGACGCCGAAGACCAGCGCGATGCGCATCAGGGTCGGCAGGGTGGGCACGGCCTGACCCGTCTCGATCCGTGACAGCATGCCGGCTGACAGCCCGGTATGGCCGGCGAGTTGCGCCAGCGATAGGCTGCGTTCCTGCCGCAGCCCGCGAATCGTCGGACCGATTTCATAAGCCCCAATCTGCTCGGAAAGGGTGTCGGGCATCTTCAATATGGCTCCCGATTGCATGGCAGGAAACTATCTCGCCAGACCTTTGCATTAAGATGAATACTTGTTCGCATCACGCAATTTTGCATGTCATTTAATAAAATTTCATATCACTAAATTCCTCGTCAGAAAAGTTCTGGCACAGCTTCATGATGAAAGGGCTATTCAGATGCGCAGCCTTCTCTCCCCGAAGACCGCCATCCTCGCCGCCACGGTCGCAACCTTCGGCGCGGCAGCCCAGGCTGACGACATCGTCGACACGGCAGTTGCAGCCGGCAGCTTTACGTCACTGGCCGCAGCCCTCGATGCGGCTGGACTTGTCGACACGCTGAAAGGCGACGGGCCCTTCACCGTATTCGCCCCGACCGACGAGGCTTTCGCGGCCCTTCCGGCCGGTACCTTCGAGGATCTGCTGAAGCCCGAGAACAAGGACAAGCTGACGGCCGTGCTGACCTACCACGTCGTCGCCGGCAAGGTGATGTCGAACGGCCTGACCGGCGAAATGAAGGCCGCGACCGTTAACGGCGCCGAAGTGACGATCTCTACCGCCGATGGGGTGAAGGTCGATGGCGCGAATGTTGTAACGGCCGATATCGATGCCTCGAACGGCGTCATGCATGTCATCGACGCAGTCATTCTGCCACCGATGTAAGCGTCCCCTTCGTCAAGGGCGATGCCACCAACCGGCGCCGACCCTTCAGAGCGAGCCAAGGACGAAAGGAAAAA
>JBFKFZ010000105.1:0-7684 GCA_041633555.1 Paracoccaceae bacterium
GAACTGGTTTGCTCAGGCTGCCGTACTTTCCAAGGGGCCAGTTCGGATTTCTCCACCGTGGATCAAGACCAGCAATTGGACGACATGATTACCAGGATCGGAACGGATAGGATCAACTTGCTGATTACACACATTTTGCCCCACGCTTCTCAGGCCAGGATATCCACAAGGCTGTAAACATGGCTGACCGCATCATTCTGGCTTCCGGTTCGGAAATCCGCGCAACGCTTCTGCGCAATTCGGCGGTGGAGTTCGACATCGAAGTGCCCCGACTGGACGAGGAAGCGATCCGCGCGTCACTGCTGGCCGAGGGCGCGCAACCCCGGGAACTGGCCGATGCACTTGCCGAACAGAAGGCCCGGAAGATATCGCTTAAGGACCCGGCAGCCTTGGTGATCGGCAGCGATCAGATCCTCGACTTTGCCGGAACCTGCATGACCAAGCCGGCGACGGTCGAGATGGCCCGCGAGCAGCTTCGGTCCTTGTCGGGCCAGCGCCACAGCCTGTTGTCAGCCGCCGTCATTTGCCAGGAAGGCCGGCCGGTTTGGCGGCATATCGGGCAGGTCCGGTTGCAGATGCGCGAATTGTCCGAGGCTTATATCGATGACTATGTTACACGAAACTGGCAGAGCATTCGCCACGCGGTCGGCTGCTACAAGCTGGAAGAGGAGGGCGTGCGGCTATTTTCCCGCATCGACGGCGACTATTTCACCGTTCTGGGCTTGCCGCTGGTCGAGCTGCTTGGCTATCTGACGGTCAGGGGGGTATTGAAGGGATGAGCGATAACAAGATACCTTTGGCCGGCGTCATAGGTTCGCCTATTGCCCATAGCAGATCGCCTGCGCTGCACACATATTGGTTGCGGAAACTGGGAATTCGGGGTCACTACGTCCCACTCGACATATCACAGAATGATCTTTCAGCGGTAATCCATACCATGCCGAAAATGGGATTCGTCGGTGCGAACGTGACGATTCCTCACAAGGAAACGGTTCTGGGTCTTGCCGATCTCGTCACCGACCGGGCGGCACTGATCGGGGCGGCAAACACGCTGGTCTTCCGCAAGGACGGCAAGATCCATGCTGACAACACGGACGGATTCGGCTTCATCGAGAATTTGCGCACTGGGGCGAAGAGTTGGGCTCCGAAATCTGGACCGGCCGCTGTATTTGGGGCAGGTGGCGCGGCAAGGGCGGTCCTCGCATCATTGATCGAGATCGGTGTCCCCGAGATTCGGCTGTCGAACAGGACTCGCGCGCGCGCCGAAGCCCTGCAAAAAGAGTTCGGCGCCAAAGTCAAGGTTTTCGATTGGGTCCAGGCCGGCAATATGCTGGACGGCGCGCTGACAGTCATCAATGCAAGCTCGCTCGGCATGCAGGGCAAACCCGAGTTCCGGGTGCCCCTGGATGCGCTCTCGCGAAAGGCCGTCGTGAACGATCTTGTCTACACACCGCTGGAAACCGGGCTTCTGAAACATGCACGAGATCTTGGCTGCACTGCTGTCGACGGTCTGGGCATGCTGATCTACCAGGCCGCGCCCGCCTTTGAGCGGTGGTTTGGGATGCGGCCAGAAGTTGACGAGGATGTACGCAGAGTCGTGCAGGGTGCATGACTCGAAAACCGTCAATCGTTATCGGTCTCACCGGATCGATTGGGATGGGGAAATCCACGACCGCGGATCTATTTGCGAAAGAAGGGATTCCGGTTTGGGACGCGGACAGTTCGGTGCATCAACTCTACTCGAAGGACGGCGCTGCCGTCCCGCTCATTGCTGCAATCCGGCCGGAGGCGATCATCGACGGTGCCGTCAGCCGCGAGGCGCTGAAAGAGTGGATCGCCAAGGAACCTGATGCGCTGTCAAGAATCGAATCCATCGTGCATCCGCTAGTCGCCGCAGACCGGGCGGCGTTTCTGACCGCGGCAGGAGGCGACATCGCGGTGGTGGATGTGCCATTACTCTTTGAGACCGGCGGCGACGCGCAAGTGGACCTGACCGTGGTTGTCTCTGCACCCGCGGAAGTCCAGCGAAAGCGGGTTCTGGAGCGACCCGGAATGACCGAAGCGCAATTCGCGTCAATCCTGGCAAAACAGATGCCCGATGCCGAAAAGCGTGCTCGGGCAGACGCGGTGATCGAGACGACCTCGTTTGAAGCGGCGCGCGCCGCTGTGCGACAACTGATCAGCACCATAAGAGGACAGCGAACTGATGCGTGAAATCGTACTCGACACGGAAACGACGGGGTTTGATCCCGAATCGGGCGACCGGATTGTCGAGATCGGCGCGGTAGAGCTTCACAATCACCTTCCGACCGGCAGAACCTATCATCAATACATCAACCCAGAACGCTCAATGCCCCAGGAAGCATTCGAAGTACATGGGCTGGGCGACGACTTCCTGCGCGACAAACCAGTATTTGCCGCGATCGGGCAGGCATTTCTCGACTTCATTTCGGACTCAAGACTGGTAATTCACAACGCCGCCTTCGACATGAAATTCCTGAATGCCGAGCTCAAATGGATGAATTTGTCTGCGATTCCCTGGGAACGGGCGGTTGATACTCTGGCCATTGCCCGTTCGAAGTTCCCCGGCTCTCCAGCTTCTCTCGACGCACTTTGCAGGCGGTTTGGCATCGACAATTCGTCACGCACGCTTCACGGCGCTTTGCTCGACAGTGAAATACTCGCAGAAGTCTATCTGGAACTGATCGGCGGACGGCAACCCGATCTGGTATTGTCGCAAGAACGGCGCGGGACCGAGACCTCTGGACCCGATACCGAGTGGCGACCGCGTCCGCGAAGTCGGGCGTTGCCAGCGCGTCTAACCGCGGAAGAGGTCGCCGCCCATGATGCCTTTATCGACGAAATCGGTGGCGGGGCGCTCTGGAAAAAGCTCGCCTAAGTTGCTTTCGCGGCCTTTTTGGCTTCGGCCTGACGGGCCAGGTTCTGACGGTACAGGTTTACCCAATCGATGCTGTCGAGATTGAGCGGCGGAAAGCCGCCGTCGCGGATGACGTTATGGACGATCTGGCGTGCGAACGGAAAAAGGAGCCGCGGACATTCAATCATCAGGAACGGGTGCAGCTGTTCGTCCGGGACATTCTCGATATGAAAGATGCCGCCGTAGTCAAGCTCCATCAGGAACAGCGTCTCGTCGGCGCCCTTCTTCTTGGCGGTGACTTTGTATTTCGACACGACTTCGTACTGATGATCGACGGGCCGCTTCTTCGCGTCCAGACTGACGGCAACATTCACATCCGGTGTGGCATCACCGCCAACACCCTTCTGAGCCAAGATATTCTCGAACGACATGTCGCGGATGAACTGGCCCAGGATCTGCATCTTGACCTGCGGTGTTTCTGCGGCAGCGCCGTTGCCTTCGGGTTTGTCGGCCATGTTTACTCTCCTGCCTTGATCGGTTTCCACCTGCTATCAGGTCGGATCATTGGCCTCAATGCCTGGTCCAGCCAGAATCGCCCCGCTTGACTGGCTCATCCGGATCAACCTCCTCGTATTCGACGTCGGTGATTGTGTCCCTGTCCTGATTCTGGCCTCCGGCAGCGTGGGATCGCACGGTGAAACTCTGAATGCGAATGCGCGAGCGAAGATAGGAAAAGACGGCCATCCGTACTGGAGGCAGCAACAGTGACAGGCCGACAGCATCAGTGAAGAATCCCGGCGTCAGAAGCAACGCGCCAGAAAAAAGTATCATTGCGCCATGCGCCAAGGGCTCGGTCGGGTCGCGGACTTCGTTCAGGGACCGGCGCAGATCATCGAGCGCCCGCAGCCCCTGTTGCCGCATCAGCCACGTCCCAATGATCGCGGTCAGAATGACGATCCCCAGAGTCGGCCAAAGCCCGATCCACCCGCCCACCTGGATGAACAGCCCGATTTCAACAATGGGTATTGTCACGAAGAGTACGAACAACCACATATGAACCTCTAGCCAATGTTACGGGGCCGCGGTGGACTTGACCCTGACGCTGCCTTACATAAGTGCGGAAAAGGCCTGTTACCACCCAAACGCCTTCTGAGAGGTAAAGATGAGTTCTGCCGTCATCCAGCTGCTGGTGCTTGCCGGCATCGCCGTGTTCCTGATCCTTCGCCTGAAAAATGTGCTGGGAACTCGCGACGGTTTCGAAAAGCCGCCGGTTTCGATTACATCTTCGCGCAAGCGCGGCGATTTCGAGGTGATCGAGGGCGGGCCCGATCGGGATATCAGTGACAACGTCGGAGAGAACACGGGGGCCGCCGAGGGATTGGCAGCGATGAAGAAGGCAGAGCCGTCCTTCATGGTTGGCGAATTCCTGTCCGGTGCGCGCGGCGCTTACGAGATGATCCTGATGGCTTTTGAAAAGGGTGATCTGGAGCAGATCCGGCCCTTCTTGGGCGAGGATGTTTTCGAGACATTTTCAGAGGTGGTAAGAGCTCGTGAGGAACAGGGGCTGACCATCGACGCCCATTTCGTCGGGGTGCGGGAGTTGAAGCTGGTTGATGCGGAGTTCGACGAATCCACGCGCGAAGGCGAGATCACCGTTCGTTTTGTCGGAGAACTAACTTCCGTGGTGCGCGACAAGGATGGCCAGATCGTTGAAGGCAATCCCAACGAGATCAAGCGGCAAAAGGACGTGTGGACTTTTGCTCGCCCGATGGGAACCGATGATCCGAACTGGCAGTTGGTCGCCACCGGGGGATGAGGCTTGTCTTCGGCGTCTTGTCGGTGCTGGTGGTGTTGACCATGACCGATGCAAAGGCGCAGGACGACGAACCAGTTCATCAGGTCCTGAGCTTCGCGGACCTCGAAGGCTGGGGCGAGGATGACCACGCCGAAGCTCTCACAGTTTTTCTCAAGACCTGCGGGGACATGCGCGCGCCCGGCTGGTCGCGGCCCTGCGCGCTGGCGAGTTCGTTTTCCGATGCGCGGGGCTTCTTCGAACAGCTCTTCCTCCCCGTCCTGATCGAAGACGGTTCGCCAGCCTTGTTCACCGGTTACTTCGAGCCGGAGCTTAACGGCTCGCGGGACCGGACAGGTCGGTTCCGGCATCCGATCTACCACCTACCGGCAGAGGCTGTGGACGGTCAGTGGTATACCCGCGCGGACATCGAGGGTCAGGCACTTCTGGAAGGCCGAGGACTGGAGATTGCCTGGATCGACGATCCTGTCGACGTCTTCTTTCTGCAGATCCAGGGATCGGGCCGCATTCGCATGAGAGACGGCTCGATGATCCGGGTCGGTTATGCCGGGGCGAACGGCCATGAATACCGGTCCATCGGACAAGAACTGGTAAGGCGGGGTGTCGTTGAGGCGCATGAGGTCTCGGCCCAGGTGATCCGAAGCTGGATCGAAGCCAATCCAACGGGTGGCACCGACCTACTCTGGCACAATCCATCCTTTGTGTTTTTCCGGCTGGTCAACGAAGTGCCAGCCGAGCGGGGTCCGCTTGGGGCAATGAACCGCTCGGTCACCGACATGCGGACCATTGCGGTTGACCCTGCTTTCGTTCCACTGGGCGCCCCCGTCTGGATCGAAAAGAAAGGCGAGGAGGCGCTCAACAGGCTGATGATCGCGCAGGATACCGGGTCTGCGATCAAGGGGGCGCAGCGCGCGGATATCTTCTTTGGTACGGGACCGGAAGCGGGGCGACTTGCCGGAGAAGTCCGAGATCCCGGCCGTATGGTCGTATTGATGCCGACGCAGGAAGCCTACGCGCGGGCCGAGGTGTTCGGTCCGTGACCCGCCGCAAGCCAAGGGGTTTGCGGCCCGAGGAAAGGGAGCTCTGGGACAAGGTGCGACACAGCGCGGTGCCACTGCACCCCGACAAGAAAACTGTTCTGCGGGAAGCCGTCGAGGCGATGAAACCTTCACCGCTCACGGCTCCCGACCAGCTGTCGCCCTTCACGATCGGAGGATCGGCCCGCACCGCGCCAAGGCCGCACAATCTGTCGCCCACCTTGCAGGACAGGCTTTCGCGCGCTCCCCTTCAGATGGACCGAAAAAAGTACGGTTTGATGAAAAGGGGCAATTTGTCTCCCGAGCGTCGGATCGACCTGCATGGCATGACCATTGCCGGCGCGCATCTGTCGCTGCTGCGGTTCATCGAAGAGGCTCATGCCGATGGTGCGCGGCTTGTTCTGGTGATTACCGGCAAGGGCCGGGAGGGCAACGATAGCGGACCGATCCCGGCTCGACGCGGGATCCTGAAGCGTCAGGTGCCACATTGGCTGAATTCAATGCCGCTCAAACCGCTGGTGCTGCAGGTGGCCGAGGCGCATCTGAAACATGGCGGCTCAGGTGCCTATTACGTCTACCTTCGGCGCACCAGGTAGCATTCCACGCGCCCGCCTGGTTCCAATCGTCGCAAGGGCGGCTGCAACAGCGAAATAGACCGAGATCCCGACCATCTGATCCGGAAACGAGATGCCAAGATCGATCAACCAGCCTGTAATCCCGGGACCGATGGCCGAGCCCAAAACCATGATGGAAGCGGCGATGGCCTTGATACCGCCGAGATAGCGGGTGCCGAAATGTTCGGCCCAGAACGCGCCTGGCAGGGTAGCCCCGCCACCGACGCCAAGCCCCAAAACCATCATGGCAATGCCGGCCGCGAACAGGCTCTCGGCCTGCGCCAACAACAGAAAGGCCGCGACAAAGGGCAACAGGTAGAACGGCATCAACCGGTTGGTGCCGATCCGGTCCAGGGCCCAGCCCGAGGCAAAGGTCGAGGCAATGGACACGGTCGTGAAAAGCGGGAAGAGCGCCACGAACTCCACATGGTTCCAGCCTTTTACTTCTGCGAGATGCACCTGCTGAAAAAACAGCGCTGTCCCCCAGGCAGCCGGGCCCAGAAGAGTGGGGACCATCAGCCAGAACAACCAGTGCCTTAACAGCTCGCTCCGCACCCAGTGCCGCCCCTTCATGCCGGCGGCATGTGAAATCTCGGCAAGCGATTGCGGCGTGCGCTCCTCGTGCAAGAGGGCCACGAGCGCCGGAGCCGCCGCCAGAGCCAATGCCGCCGCGACGATCCAGAGTGACCGCCATTCGACAACTGCGAGACAGGCAACGAAGACCACTGGCAAGACGGCTTGTCCCATCGCGAAACCCATGCTTGCAATCGATAACGCCCGGCCTCGTGTTGCAACAAACCAGCGTGCCATGCCGACAACTGCCAGATGGCTGATCATGCCTTGGCCGGTGAAGCGCAGGGCAAAGACCACGAGAACCAGCATCAGCGGGCCAGAGACCACCGACATCAGAAGGCAGGAAAGTGCCAGCAATCCCAGCACCACCGCACCGATTTGCCGGACCCGAAATCTGTCTGTCAGTGAACCAGCCCAGATCATCGCGATGGCCGAGGCGGCGGTGCCCAACGTATAGATCCCGCCCCAGGCGCCGTGTGACAGAGAGAATTCCGCCTGGATCACACCAGCAAAGATCGAGATGAAAAAGGTCTGCCCGAAGCTCGATGACAATGTCAGGAGGAAACCCGCTGTCAGCCAAGGTGCATTGTCACGAAGAAAGCCGAGATAACCCATGACCCGGTTTCGCCGGGATGGGCCGGAATGGAAAGGGGCTACAGCATGTAGCGCCCGACATCCGTTGCTTTCGCGATGTCACCGAGGTTCTTCTTGACGAAGTCCGCGTCGACGACGATCTCTTCGCCGCTGCGATCCGGCGCGGTGAACGAGA
>JBFKFZ010000106.1:0-7586 GCA_041633555.1 Paracoccaceae bacterium
CCGACCCTGCCGTGATCGCCGAGCAGCAGCTGGCCGAGGGGGGGGCGAATTTCGTGGTCTTCGCGGGAAAGTCCGCGACTTCAGACCAGATCGCGCCGCGCCCGTTGCGCTTGTCCCGCCTGTCGCCGGATGCGAAATACCGGGTTGAATTGGTCAATCGCAAGGATGCCGTTTCCCTGTCACGCGGTGATCAGCCGCTGAAATCAGCCCCGCTGAAGCTGAGCGGCAGCTATCTGATGAGCCACGGTCTAACCCTGCCATGGGCATTTCCCGAAACGATGTGGGTCGTAGAGGGACGCCTGGCATGATCAAGGCAAATCGAAGCAGTGGATGTTACCCCGAACCGGACCGCGACGGGTCTGTGAACGGCGACTGGATTTGGTGTCGTGGATTTCATCGTGATGTGTCCGATGGACGCCGGGTGATCGGCAACTGCGAATTCTGGTCTGATCATGCGCTCCACGGCTCAGGCTCGCACGGCTCGGTGGGCAGCGCTCTGGCGCGATTCCCCGAGAGCGGGATAATGGTGACGATTTGAGGGCCGGGGCATTGCCAGATATCGAGTGGATCGCCGTTGACTGGGGCACTTCGAACCTGCGGGTCTGGGCGATGGGCCCAGATGGTCAGATCGTCAAAAGCAGCGGCTCGGACAAGGGCATGGGAGTTTTGCAGCGTGACGAATTCGAAGCCGCGCTGCTGGAACTGATCAATCCATACTTGACCTCTGGCCGTGCGTTGCCGGTTGTCTGCTGCGGGATGGCGGGCTCACGTCAGGGCTGGACCGAGGCCGCTTATCAAAGCGTGCCGTGCGTACCGCCGAACGGTCTGACGGCAACTCGTGTGAATACTCAGGATCGGCGCATTTCAGTAGTCATTCTGCCTGGCGTCAAGCAATCTTCTCCGCCAGACGTGATGCGGGGTGAAGAGACCCAAATCGCGGGATATGTGCGCCTCAATCCCGGATTTGACGGAGTGCTTTGCCTGCCCGGAACGCACACCAAGTGGGCGCAGGTCAGTGCCGGAGAGATCGCAAGCTTCCAGACCTATATGACCGGCGAATTGTTCGCACTCCTGTCAAGGCAGTCGGTCTTGCGCCACAGCGTCGCCACCGATGATTTCGACCGGCCGGCTTTTGCCGCAGCGCTTGACGACGCAATGGCCAGGCCGCAGTCGCTTGCCTCCCATCTGTTCGGCGTGCGGGCCGCCACGCTGGTCGCCGATATGTCCGCCGCGATTGCAAGCGCACGATTGTCAGGGCTGCTCATTGGTGCCGAGCTTGCTGCTGCGCGGCCCTATTGGCTAGGGCAGAACATCGCGATTATCGGTGCGGACCGCGTGGCAGAACTTTACCGCTCCGGCCTTGCGTCGCAGGGGCTCGACGCAACCATGGCCGATGTTACGAGCATGACGCTCAGCGGCCTTGCTGCCGCGCATCAATCATTGAAGGGAGCCAGTTCTTGAGCCGCAACATCATTGCAATTCTTCGCGGAATTCGGCCGGACGAAGCCATTCCGGCCACAGAGGCGTTGATCGGGGCAGGTATCACGATGATCGAGGTACCGCTGAATTCACCGCAGCCTATCCGTTCCATCGAGGCGATGGTTCAGGCCGCGGGCGACCGCGCAGTGATCGGTGCCGGAACGGTCCTGACTGTGGATGAGGTGACCGAAGTCGCGAAAGCAGGCGGTCGGCTGATCGTCTCGCCAAATACCGATCCCGCCGTCATAGCGGCAACCAAGGCCAAGCAGCTGCAAAGCTGGCCGGGTGTGATGACGCCGACCGAATGCTTTGTCGCGCTCGCAGCCGGAGCAGACGGGCTGAAGTTCTTTCCCGGATCCCTGATCGGGACGTCGGGACTGAAGGCCATCCGCGCGATCCTTCCGCAAGGCCTACGCGTTTATGCCGTTGGCGGCGCCGGGCCCGAGAACTTCGCCGAATGGCGTGCCAGCGGCGCCGACGGCTTTGGCATTGGCACCGCACTCTACACGCCCGGTATGGCGGTGGACGACATCGCTGCCCGCGCGTCCGCGATCGTCGGCGCATACGATGCTGCATGGGGATGACGTGAGCGGGATGTTCGTTCTCTCACCGCGTGGTCCGGAAAGTGTGCCGCCCGGGGACAAGGGGGTCGGGTCAAGGGCGGATTCGGACCATCGCGATGAAGTGCCGACACTGGAAGGTATGGACGCCGATGTCGCTGGCAGTCCGTGGCTGGGGCAACGGATCGGCAGGCAGCACGCGCAATGTGAGCGTGCTGGCCATGCGCATGACCCCCTTGCGCACGAATCCCTTTCTGATCGCATTTCCGGCCGCGGACCAACTGAACAGCATTTGCTCTTATGAAACGAACGCTTGGCGTCTGCTATTACCCGGAGCATTGGCCCGAGGAGCAATGGCCGGAAGATGCCGCCCGCATGGCGGATACCGGTTTGACCTGGGTCCGCATCGGTGAATTCGCTTGGTCGCGCCTCGAACCCCGCCCCGGTGATTTGCAGTTCGACTGGCTGGACAGGGCGATCGAGGTGCTCGGCTCGGCGGGCTTGAAGGTCGTACTGGGCACACCTACGGCAACCCCGCCACGTTGGGTTCTGGATCGGCATCCCGACATGGTGGCGCTCGGCGCGGACGGTCAGCCGCGCAAGTTTGGCTCTCGACGGCACTACTGCTTCAGCCATCAGGGCTTTCGAGAGGAATCCGCGCGGATCGTCACGTTGCTGGCGAAGCGTTACGGTCGCAATCTCCATGTCGCCGCCTGGCAGACGGACAACGAATATGGCTGCCACGACTCGGTGCTTTCCTATTCCGCCGCGGCTCGCAACGGCTTTCGCACATGGCTTGCGCAGCGCTATCAATCGGTCGAGGCCCTCAACCGCGCTTGGGGCAATGTGTTCTGGTCGATGGAGTACCAGCAGATTGACGACGTCGATTTGCCCAACCAGACCGTGACCGAGGCAAATCCGGCCCACGCGATGGCCTTTCGCCGGTTCTCGTCGGATCAGGTCGCGGCCTACAATCGGATCCAGACCAGCATCATTCGCCAGCATAGCGACGCCCCGATCCTGCACAATTACATGGGGCGGATCACCGAGTTCGACCATTTTGCGGTTGGGGCGGACCTCGATATCGCCAGCTGGGACAGCTACCCGCTTGGCTTCCTCTCGGATCGGTTGGAGGCGAGCGAAGAGCACAAGGCACAATTCCTGCGTCAGGGCGATCCCGACTTCCAAGCCTTCCATCATGACCTCTACCGGGCCGTTGGGCGGGGCAGATGGTGGGTCATGGAGCAGCAGCCCGGGCCAGTGAACTGGGCCCCCTGGAACCCCGCGCCGATACCAGGCATGGCCCGCCTTTGGGCTTGGGAGGCATTCGCGCACGGCGCAGAGGCCGTTTGTTACTTTCGCTGGCGGCAGGCTCCGTTCGCGCAGGAGCAGATGCATGCGGGGCTGTTGCGTCCCGATAGCACGGCTGCGCCCGCTCTTGACGAAGCCGCCCAGGTTGCCGATGAGATTGAGGCTCTTCCGGACGTCGGCACTGCCAATGCGGAGGTTGCCATCGTCTTTGATTATGCCTCGGCCTGGGCATGGGAAGTTCAGCCACAGGGCCGCGATTTCAACTATTTCCGGTTGGTCTTCGATGTCTACCGCGCCTTGCGCCGGGCCGGGCTGTCCGTCGACATCCTGCCGCCTGACATCGTCAGCCTGAACGCGTACAAGCTGGTCTTCGTTCCCGGCTTGATGACCCTCTCTCCGGCGCTGATGTCGGCGATCAGGACACACACCGGCTCTACAATACTGGGCCCCCGCACGAACTCCAAGACCACGGAATTCTCGATTCCCGTGCCCTTGCCGCCCGCGCTCGATTACCTCGGCACGCGCGTGAGTTTCGTCGAAAGCCTGCCGCCTTCGATAGAACTGCCACTTGAAATCGGCGGATCGGTTCGACACTGGCTTGAACATCTCGACGGCAGCGTTGAAGTCACGATGCAAACCAGCGACGGCAATCCCGTCCTGGTTTCCGCCGACCGGCAGCACTACCTGGCAGGATGGCTGGACGATGTTGGCTGGAGCCGGTTGGTGACGGACGCCTGCAAGCGTGAGGACATTGCCATCACACCCGTCAGCGACGGGCTACGCATACGCGACACAGCGACCCACCGGTTCGTGTTCAATTATGATCAGCGGCCCGCAAAGTTCGGCGGCCGGGACATCCCGGCGGCCGGGGTCGATTGGGAGCCATTGCCCTAGACGGTCAGCGTCGCCTGAACCGCCCTTTTCCACGCCGCATATTTCGCGTCGCGATCTTCCACCTTCATCGACGGCTCGAATCGACGCTCGAGCGCCCAGTTCCTTGCGAAACCTTCCTGATCGGGATAAAGTCCGGCCTTCATCCCTGCCAACCAGGCTGCACCAAGGGCCGTCGTTTCCAGCACCCTTGGGCGGTCGACCTGCGCGTTGATGATATCTGACAGGAACTGCATCGCCCAGTCAGATGCCGACATGCCCCCATCGACCCGCAGAATCGCCTCGCCGCTGGTCGACCAGTCGGCCCGCATCGCCTCCAGCAGGTCCCGGGTCTGGAAGCCCACGCTTTCCAACGCCGCCCTGGCAAGCTCGGCGGGACCAGAGTTGCGCGTCAGTCCGAAAATCGCTCCGCGGCATTCCGCATTCCAGTAAGGGGCACCCAGCCCGGTAAACGCAGGCACCAGCACGACATTCTGGCCCTGATCGGCGGAACTGGCGAGAGATTGCGTTTCTTTGGCTTCGCGGATGATCTTCAGCCCGTCCCGCAACCATTGCACTACGGCCCCGGCAATGAAGATCGAACCCTCAAGCGCGTAGGTCGGCTTGCCGTCGAACTGATAGGCAATCGTCGTCAGCAACCGGTTCTGCGAGGTCACCGGAGTGGAGCCCGTGTTCAGCAAGGCAAAACACCCGGTACCGTAAGTGGATTTCAGCATTCCGGGTTCAAAGCAGGCCTGCCCGACCGTAGCGGCCTGCTGATCTCCGGCGACGCCAAGGATCGGGATTTCCCGGCCAAACAGTTCCGACTGCGCCGCACCGAAGATCGAGGCGCAATCTTTAACCTCCGGCAGCATGGATTGCGGGATGTTCAGAAGCTCGCAGATCGTGGCGGACCAGCGTCCCTTTCGGATATCGTAAAGCAGCGTTCGCGCTGCGTTGGTCGCATCCGTGACATGTGCACGACCACCGGTCAGTTTCCAGATCAGATAGCTGTCGACCGTTCCAAACAGCAGATCACCGTTTTCGGCCCGAGCCCGGACGCCTTCCACGTTGTCGAGAATCCACTTCAGCTTGGTGCCCGAGAAATAGGGATCCAACAGCAGTCCGGTGCGCTCGGTGATCATCTTCTCGTGGCAGGCTTCGCGCAGCTCGGCACAAAGATTGGCCGTGCGCCGGTCCTGCCAGACGATCGCGTTGTGCACAGGCTCGCCTGACTTGCGGTCCCAGACCAAAGTCGTTTCACGCTGGTTCGTGATTCCGATGGCGGCGATCTCTTTCGATTCGATGCCCGCAGCTTTGATCACCGCCTGGCAGGTTGCCACTGTCGTCGCCCAGAGATCCGACGGGTCATGCTCGACCCAGCCGGAATGCGGGAAATGCTGCGGGAACTCTTCCTGCGCCGTCGCCTTGATTCGCAGGTCTTGCCCGAACAGGATCGCCCTGCTGGACGTAGTGCCTTGATCGATGGCCAGAATGTAGGTCACGGCAATCCCCCCAAAACGTTGTCTGCAGAAGATTGACCAACCATCCCCTCGGCGTCCAGTGCAACGAACTGCGATTGCTGATTTGAGTCAATCGAGCGTCAGGCAATCGCTGTCGGCCGATGGAATCGTTGAATAATATTTTAAACACCTCTATTGATATATTTGACTAATGCGTTCTAATTCGGCTGGATCCTCGGGACCAGCCCACGAAAAGCGGGAGACTCACGGCCGCGTGCCTCAAAATATTCCGTTCAGTTCAGGCCCCTTTCACGCTGTTGCATCAATTCGTGACAAATGCAGGAGTGGTGCTAAGCTTGCCTGATGCAAGGCAAATTGCATTGGGCCGGAATTCCGGAAGGATCCGAGAACCCAGGTGACAAACCTGACCAGCAGTGCAGGGACGTCATTGAGCAGAACAGTAGTTAACAGGGAGAAGACATAATGAAGCACTGGAAGCAATTCGCTTTGGCAGGAGCCATGGCGCTGACCACGACGGCTGCGGGAGCTCAGGAGCGGTTCATCACGATCGGGACCGGCGGACAAACCGGCGTCTACTTCGTGGTCGGCCAGTCGATCTGCCGCCTTGTCAATCGCGGCACTGCGGATCACAACCTGAAATGCACGGCCCCGTCCACCGGTGGATCAATCGCCAACATCAACGCGATTGCGGCCGGCGACATGGACATGGGTGTGGCGCAATCGGACTGGCAGTACCACGCCTATAACGGCTCGTCAGAGTTCGAGGGCAAGGCTTTCGACAAGGAGCGTGCAGTATTCTCGGTTCACGGTGAGCCATTCACCGTTATTGCCCGCGCCGATGCAGGCATTGCCTCGTTCGACGACCTCAAGGGCAAGCGCGTCAATATCGGCAATCCGGGCTCCGGTCAGCGCGCAACCATGGAAGTGGTGATGGATGCTCTGGGATGGACGCTGGATGACTTTGCACTCGCCTCGGAACTCAAGCCTGCCGAGCAGGCCGCTGCGCTTGGCGACAACAAGGTCGATGCCATCATCTACACCGTTGGCCATCCAAATGGTTCGATCCAGGAAGCGGTTTCGACTGTTGACGCGGTCCTGGTGCCGGTCGAGGGCGAGGCAATCGACAAGCTCGTGGCCGACAATGCGTTCTACGCCAAGGCCACCGTGCCGGGTGGAATGTACAAGGGCTCTGACAGCGACGTGAACACTTTCGGCGTCAAGGCGACGTTTGTCACTTCGGCAGATGTGGCAGAGGATGTTGTCTACGAAGTCGTAAAGGCGGTCTTCGACAACTTCGATCGCTTCAAAGGCCTGCATCCTGCCTTCGAGAACCTGAAGGAAGAGGACATGATCAAGGACGGCTTGTCCGCGCCTCTGCATCCCGGTGCAGAGAAGTACTACAAAGAGCGTGGCTGGATGTAGGTCGGCCCAGCCTTCCTGAGACTGTTGAAGGCGCCCTGCGCCTTCAACCCATGGAACGCTACCATCACGAACAGGGACACCCAGGTAATGTGGGTGCATGGGGACACAAATGGCGAACAATGAACAGCAACAAGCTGCAGCTGTAGAAAACGAAGCCGCCGGTCGAGGTGGCCTCAGCCAAGCAGAGCTAGATGAACTCGTCGCCTCCGCCGACACCGGCGGTCGCGCCGCAACGGGACCAATTGGCACCTTCATCGTACTGGTGGCGTTGGCATGGTCGCTATTTCAGCTTTGGTTCGCGTCTCCGATTCCATTCATGGTGGGCTTTGGTGTGTTCAACGACACCGAGGCCCGCTCAATTCACTTGGCTTTTGCCATATTCCTTGCATTCGCTGCCTTTCCTGCGGCGCGGACAAAGTTTCAACTCGGTCTTGGTATCGCCGTGCCCCTGATCCTCGGC
>JBFKFZ010000107.1:0-7566 GCA_041633555.1 Paracoccaceae bacterium
CAGATCGACGCGGCAACGCGCCGCAATCTTGAACTGGTTCAAAGCCTTTCGGGCGGCCGCGATGGGTCACTGATTGCGGCCATGGACAGAACGGTAACCGCGGCGGGTGCGCGGCTCCTAGAGTGGCGGCTGTCTAGCCCGTCTCGAGATCTGGGCGTGATTGACGACCGGTTGGACGCCGTTTCGCAGATGGTCGGGGCCCCACGCTTGCGAGGCCGTTTGCGGGGCGCTCTTAGAAAGGTGCCAGATATTGACCGCGCGCTGTCGCGGCTTGCCCTCGATCGGGGAGGTCCACGGGACCTTACGGCAATCCGAGCAGGGCTAACCCAGGCGCAGGAGATTTGCCGTCACCTGACAACCGATGATCTGCCTTCGCTGCTGTCCGTGGCCATGAAAGACCTCGGCGGGCATGAGGAACTGATCGACCTGTTGGACGCAGCGCTGGTTCTCGAACCCCCATTGCTGGCCCGTGACGGAGGCTTAATCGCCAAGGGATACGACCTCGAGCTGGACGATGCCCGCCGGCTACGCGACGAGGGGCGCAGCGTTATTGCCGAGATGCAGGCAGAATACGCACAGCAGACCCGGATAGGTTCACTCAAGATCAAGCACAACAACGTGTTGGGATATTTCATCGAAACCACCGCGACCCATGCCGACAAGATGCTGTCTCAGCCCCTATCAGAGACGTTCATTCACCGTCAGACGACAGCCAGTCAGGTCCGGTTCACGACCGTGCCATTGTCCGAGATGGAAACCCGGATTTTGAATGCCGGGAATCGCGCTTTGGAGATCGAAAAGCGTCTCTATGAAAGGCTAAGAGGCGAAATTCTGAAAAAGGCGACGGCAATTGGCGCAAGTGCCCGAGCCTTGTCAGAGATTGATTTGGCCACCGCGCTGGCCGATCTGGCAGTGGCCGAAAACTGGTCGCGCCCCCAAGTCGATGACAGTCGGACATTTGTGGTTTGCGCAGGTCGACATCCGGTGGTCGAGCGGGCCTTGCGCAAGCAGGGAAGCACGGCCTTTGTCACAAATGATTGCGACCTGTCCGAAGGGGATGATGGCGCCGCCGTCTGGCTGCTGACTGGGCCGAACATGGCTGGCAAATCCACATTCCTGCGGCAGAATGCCCTGATCGCCCTGCTTGCGCAGATGGGGTCTTTTGTCCCCGCGGAGTCAGCGCATATCGGGCTGGTTTCGCAACTGTTCAGTCGGGTAGGTGCTTCCGATGACTTGGCGCGTGGTCGCTCAACCTTCATGGTCGAGATGGTCGAGACCGCGGCCATCCTCAATCAAGCGGATGACCGGGCACTGGTGATCCTCGATGAGATTGGCCGCGGCACATCAACCTACGACGGACTGTCGATTGCCTGGGCGACGCTGGAACATCTGCATGACGCCAATCGCTGCCGGGCTCTGTTTGCGACTCATTATCATGAGCTTACGGCACTGGCCGAGAAGCTTGCTGGGGTCGAGAACGCGACCGTGGCGGTGAAGGAATGGGACGGTGACGTGGTGTTTCTGCACGAGGTTCGAAAGGGCGCAGCCGACCGATCCTATGGTGTCCAAGTGGCCAAACTCGCGGGCCTGCCCCCCGCGGTCGTTGAGCGCGCGCGGGTCGTTCTTGATGCTCTAGAGAAGGGAGAGCGAGAGGGCGGGTCGAAGCATGAAGCTCTGATCGATGACCTTCCTCTCTTCTCGATTGCTGCCGCGCCTTCACGTCCGGTATCGAAGGTGCCGTCGCCAGCCGAAGAGAAGCTCGCCGGGATCCTTCCCGACGAGCTTACGCCAAAGCAGGCGTTGAACCTGCTTTATGAGTTGAAGGCGCTTACGACGCCGGAGTCGAACTGACGCCAACCTGCGCCGGTCGCAGCAGCCTGTCGTGCAGCATGAAGCCTTCGGTCATGACCTGAATGATGTCACCGGCCCTGGTGCCGGGCATCGGGGCCTCGAACATCGCCTGATGTAGCTGCGGGTCGAAGCGGTCGCCGATTTCCGGTGCAACGCGCTCGATGCCATGTTTCTGGAACACGTTCAGCAGTTCCCGCATCGTCAGCTCGATGCCCTCGATCAGTGCCTTCGAGGCTTCGCGCTGTTCCTCACCGACTGCGTCCAATGCCCGTTTCATGTTGTCGTAAACAGGCAGAATATCTCGCGAAAGCTTCGAGCCGCCATACTGCTCTGCCTCGCGCCGGTCCCGTTCACCACGTTTGCGCGCGTTCTCGGCATCAGCCAGCGCCCGCATGAACCGATCGCGGAACTCATCGCGCTCGGCTCGCAGGATCTCGGTTTCATCGACATATGCCTCGACATCATCGAGTGCGTCGTCAATCTCCATCTCGTTGATGGACTCCTCGATATCTTCGATTATGTCTTTCTTTGCCTCGGCCATCTTCTAGTCCTCTAACCCCGGTCGGACAGCAATTTGCCGACCAGCTGCGCCGTGTAATCGACGATCGGCACGATTCGTCCATAGTTCAGACGAGTCGGCCCGATCACACCCACGGCACCGATTATTTTTCGATCAGCGTTCATATATGGAGAGACCACCAAAGAGGAACCCGAAAGTGAGAAAAGTTTGTTCTCTGACCCGATAAAAATGCGTACACCTTCGCCCTCTTCGGCCAATTCAAGGAACTCGGCGATGTCGCGCTTGCGCTCAAGATCGTCAAAAAGGGTACGGATACGGTCGAGATCCTCGGCCTGGCCTTCTTCGGCCAGCAAATTTGCACGTCCGCGCACGATCAGCCGTTCGTAAGATCCGCCCTGGTTCTCCCAGACGGCCAGGCCACTCTTGACCAGATCTTGCGACAGCACATCCAATTCGCGCCGGTTGTTCTTGATTTCTGCGGAAATCGCACCGCGAAGATCGGTGAGGGTCTTGCCTTCTGCAAAAGCGTTTAGGAAGTTCGCAGCCTCGCGCATTGATGACGGCGTCTGGCCCGGCGGCGGGGTGAACACACGGTTCTCGACGTGGCCGTCAGCATGGACCAGCACCACAAGCGCGCGATCCTGCCCGAGACCGACGAACTCAATATGCTTGATCGGAGCTTCGTGCTTGGGCGCAAGAACAAGGCTTGCACCGTGGGTCAGTCCGGACAGCGCCGATCCGATGCGATCGAGCATAGTGACGACATCCCGCTCACTGCTGCCGAGCGTCGCGTCGATCTTCTCGCGATCTTCGGAATCGAGATTTCCGACCTCCAGCAATCCATCGACGAACATCCGCAGACCCCGCTGCGTCGGGATGCGGCCAGCCGACACATGCGGGCTGCCCAGAAGGCCAAGATATTCCAGATCCTGCATGACGTTACGGATCGTAGCGGCGCTGACCTTCTCGTCCAACTTGCGCGTCAGCGTGCGCGAGCCGACCGGATCGCCGCTTTCCAGATAGCTTTCAACGACACGGCGAAAGACCTCGCGGCTGCGGTCGTTCATCTCGGCCAGCAATTTCGATCCGTCGTTCATCCTGATCCGTCTGCGTGTCGGCCTGCCAATTAAAGTCAGCGGAGGGCGAGCGTCAATCGGGGTTGCGCCTTGGGGGCTGGGTTGGATATGTCAGCCCATCATCATGGAAGGACATGCGATGCGACCCTCTGGCAGGAATGTAAGCGAAATGCGCCCGGTTTCAATCGAGGTCGGCGCGACGAAGCACGCAGAAGGGTCCTGCCTAATAAAGGTTGGTGATACCCATGTTCTCTGCACCGCGTCGCTGGAAGAACGGGTTCCGCCGTTCCTGAAGAATACCGGACTTGGCTGGGTGACGGCGGAATACGGGATGTTGCCGCGGTCAACCGGCAGCCGGATGCGGCGAGAGGCGGCTTCGGGGAAGCAGGGCGGACGGACGGTTGAGATTCAACGGCTGATCGGTCGTTCCTTGAGGGCCGGGGTTGATCGCGTCGCGCTTGGCGAAAGGCAGATCACCGTCGATTGCGATGTCATTCAGGCCGATGGCGGCACCCGCTGCGCCGCGATTACCGGCGGTTGGGTCGCGCTGCGGCTTGCTGTCAACAAACTGATGAAGGCGGGCGACGTGATATCCGATCCGCTGGTCGATCCGGTGGCCGCCGTAAGTTGCGGGGTCTATGCGGGCCAACCGGTGCTGGATCTGGACTATCCCGAAGACAGCGAGGCCGGTGTAGACGGCAACTTCGTGATGACCAGCAGCGGCAGATTGATTGAGGTTCAGATGTCTGCGGAAGGGGCAACCTTTTCCCGCGAAGTGATGTCGCAACTCCTTGATCTTGCTGACAAAGGTGTTACGGAGTTGGCTGCCGCCCAAAGGGCTGCCGTTGCTTGAGATGCGCAAGCTTCAGGGCGGCAAACTGCTCATCGCCACTCATAATCAAGGCAAGCTGGAAGAGATCCAGCATCTTCTGGGTCCTTACGGTGTTCGCGCGATTTCAGCCGCTGAATTCGGGCTGAATGAGCCCAAGGAAACCGAAAAGACTTTTGTCGGAAATGCCCGGATCAAAGCCCATGCCGCGGCGAAGGCCAGTGGATTGCCGGCGCTGGCTGACGATTCCGGGATCGAGATCGACGCCCTGGACGGCGCGCCCGGAGTGTACACTGCGGATTGGGCCGAAACTCCGACCGAACGCGATTTCACCAAGGCCATGACTGAGACATGGAAGAAACTGGAAGCGGTGAATGCGCCCTATCCTCGGACCGCGCGGTTCTGCTGCACCTTCGTGTTGGCATGGCCCGACGGTCATGACGAGGTGTTTGCCGGGCAGATGCCGGGGCAGATCGTCTGGCCAATGCGCGGGCAGGAGGGCCACGGCTATGACCCGATCTTCCAGCCCAATGGTCATGAATTGACCTTCGGTGAGATGAATCGCTGGGAAAAGAACCGCATCAGTCACCGCGCCAAGGCTTTCGAAAAGTTGGTAGCCGTTCTTGGTTGAGGACTGGCAGCACGGCGGTTTCGGCCTTTACCTGCATTGGCCGTTCTGTCAGGCCAAGTGCCCCTATTGCGACTTCAACTCCCACGTTGCAGCGTCGATTGATCAGGCCCGGTGGCAGCGCGCCTATCTTGCCGAGATCGAACGGGTCGGCGCCGAAACCAAAGGCCGGGTTCTCGACACCGTCTATTTCGGCGGTGGCACACCCAGCCTGATGGAGCCAGAGCTGGTCTCTGCCGCGCTTGAAAAGGTACGTGCGACCTGGCGGACCTCCAACTCGTTCGAGGTGACACTTGAGGCCAATCCCACCTCGGTCGAGGCCGGCCGGTTTCGGGGCTATCGTTCTGCTGGCATCAACCGGGTGTCGATGGGTATTCAGGCGTTGAACGATTCCGATTTGCGGGAGCTCGGGCGGTTGCATACTGTCGCCGAAGCCCGCGCCGCCTTTGATCTCGCGCGCGATGTGTTCGACCGGGTCAGTTTTGACCTGATCTATGCCCGTCAAAACCAAACCGTCGAAAGCTGGAAGGTGGAGCTCCGCGAAGCGCTGGACATGGCCGCGGATCATCTCTCGCTTTACCAGCTGACGATCGAAGAAGGCACGGCCTTTGGTGATCGGTTTTCCAGGGGTCGCCTGCCGGGACTGCCTGTCGAGGATTGCGCGGCGGGCATGTTCTTTGCAACGCAGGAGATCTGCGAGGAGGCCGGGTTGCCGGCCTACGAAATCTCAAACCATGCACGCCCGGGGGGTGAGTCGAGACATAACCTGATCTACTGGAATTGCGGCGACTATGTGGGCATTGGTCCCGGTGCACATGGTCGGCTGACGTTGGACCAACGTCGCTGGGCGACTGACACCCCGAAACAGCCGGGCAAGTGGTTGAAGATGGTCGAGACCGAGAGCTCGGGCGAGTTTGCGCGCGAGGAATTGAGCGAGGCCGATCAGGCGATGGAGTTCTTGATGATGGGGCTTAGGCTGCGCGACGGATTGTCATTTGAGCGTTTTGGCGGCATCGGCACAGATGTTGATTTAACCCGGCAAATCAATTACTTGCGCGAAATCGAGATGGTTGAAGTTCAAGGCGACAGGCTTCGCGCAACCGCCCAAGGCCGCCCGGTGCTGAATGCAGTGATTGCCCAGCTTTTTTCCGCGTTCAGCTGAACCGGCTCATATCGGCCGAAGACAGGATCCGGCAGATCTCGTCCAGTTCTTCCATGCTCTTGTAGTTGATTGAAAGCCGCCCGTTTTGCTGACCGGCCACATGGTCGATCTGAACTTTCATTTTCAGATTGGCGGACAGGTCGTTTTCCAGGGCAATCGTATCAGCATCTTTGGCGGCAGACTTCGGCGGCGTCTTGGACCGGCTCGGCCTTGGCCCCTTGGCGATTTGTTCGGTTTCCCGAACCGATAGCCCCCTGGCGACAACCTGGCGGGCGAGGTCTGACGGGTTCTCGGTGGTGATCAAGGCCCGCGCATGACCGGCACTCAGATCCCCGGCGCGCACCAGATCGAGCACATCATCTGGCAGTTGCAGCAAGCGCAACAGATTGGCGATGTGGCTGCGGCTCTTCGACAACGCCTCGGCAAGCTTTTCCTGGGTATGACCGAACCTGTCCATCAGTTGCCGGTATCCGGCTGCCTCTTCAACCGGGTTGAGATCCGCCCGCTGCACGTTTTCGATAATGGCGATTTCCAGAACTTCGGTATCGCTGTAATCGCGAACGAGAACCGGGAGCTGGTGAAGTTGCGCCATCTGTGCGGCGCGCCAACGCCGCTCCCCAGCGACGATCTCATAATGGTCTGGAATTCTTGGGTTATTCCGAACGATCAGGGGCTGCAGCACGCCTTTCTCCCGGATCGAGGCCGCGAGTTCTTCCAGCTCATCAGCACGGAACAGGCGCCGGGGCTGATCCGGATTGGCGTCGATTCTCTCGATCGGGACAAACATGTCGCCTCGCCGGCGCCCTGAAGCTTCCGACTGGTCCTGCGCAGGGGCCACGTCAGCCATCAGCGCCGAAAGTCCGCGCCCAAGTCCGCGCCGGTTCTGCGATTTGTCTGCCATGAGAGAGCCCTTTCCTGCTTACGCTGCGTGGCCGTGCCGAACGATCATTTCTGTTGCCAGGTCGCGGTAGGCCGCGCTGCCTTTTGACAGCGTGTCATACTCCAGCACCGGCAATGCGAAAGACGGCGCCTCGCTGATCCGCACGTTGCGCGGAACAACCGTTCTGAACACAAGATCGCCAAGATTGTCCCTGGCGTCGGCCTCAACCTGAAGGGACAAGTTGTTGCGTTTGTCATACATGGTCAACACAACACCTTCGATCCGAAGTACTGGATTGGCGGACTGGCGGACCTCACGTATCGTCAGCATCAGCTGCGACAATCCCTCGAGCGCATAGAACTCGCTCTGCAACGGCACCAGGACCGAATGGGCGGCCACCATCGCATTGACCGTCAGCAGGCTGAGTGAGGGTGGACAGTCGATCAGCACGTAGTCCAGATCGAACCGATCGATAGACGGCTGGCGCAGCGCGTCATGCAGCAAGTAGCTGCGTTTCTCGTTGGCTACCAGCTCGATGTCTGCGGAGCTGAGGTCGGTAGTTGCCGGGGCGATCCACAATCCGCTCACATTGGATTTCTGTACAACATCTTGTAGCGGGG
>JBFKFZ010000108.1:0-7224 GCA_041633555.1 Paracoccaceae bacterium
AAGTGAACTCCTCGAAATAGCCGAGCAGGTTTCCCACTTCGGGCGCTTGCGACGAGCCGTTCAAGCGATCAAGATGAGAATGGCCGGGAGCGTGATCTGCATATGATCTCAGGCGAATTCCCGAATGGTCAGATCGAGTGACCAAGCACTGATTCAATATCGACAGCAGAAAAGTCTCTCGCTGCACGATCACATGGAAGTTGCAGTGAGGCGCCAGACTAGGGACCGTCCAAAGATGCAAGTCCTCGGACAGTCTGTTCGGCGCATCCGTTTCACTCACTATATCCTCATTGGTTCGTATTGCTGTCTTCCGAGAGCTCCAGAAATGCTGGGCTGATCACTGGCGGCGGCATCGAGGGATCGCATCGTCGCACCCAAACCCGACGCTCAAGTTCGGCGAGGGGCGTCCTTGTCGATTCGGCGGCCAAAGGGCTTGCATCGGTCTATGTCAAAAGCCGAAACGTGGAGAGAACATTCGCTCTGTATCTCAAAGGGCAAGACCGATCGTCAGACGGCTTGCCGAGTGCGGCAAAAGCTGCACGGCAATCGAGGGCTACTAAGCCTCATTCGGCAGGTAGTTACTCGTCGCCACCCAACCATTCTTGTCTCCCTGTCGGAATTGAAGCGCATTCATATGTTTGGCGCCTGGCTTGCGCAACCAACGGCCGGACTCAAGCTGGCCGATGGGCGGCTAAGGGGCTAAGCTGTCGGAATGATTGCTTTGAGGGTGATTTTCGGATTGGCTGTCCGAAAGATGGCCTGTCAGCGCCCGGAACCGCTGTCAGAGGTATCTCGCTAGGTGGGAAAATGCTGCGGTTTGGTTATGTTGAGTGGCTCAGGAGCTGGTTGAATCCAGAGGAGAGGGACGGCTTCGTAACCTCAGAGGGTCAGCCGGGTCAGGACTCTGGTGCTTCGCCGTCCGCGGACCCCACCGCGCCGGATGTCCGCTATCTGACGTCGCATTTCTCCGAGGCCTTGCAGTCGTTCCATGCAACGGTCGCCCGAATCGTGGACAGCAACCCAGTGGATGCGGGTCGGCTTTCGGAGCTTGCGGGCAAGGCTGGAGCCGGGTCGATCTCGGCCGAAGAGGCAGCTGAGTTGCAAACACTCAGGAACTTAGCCACCCGACAGGGGCGGGCGATAGGCGCTGTTTACGGTTTTTTTCTGAAGTTTCGGCCCTACCCGATGCTGGCCGAAATCCGAAAGAAGGAGAAGCTGTTTCAGCCATTGTTCGGCCCGATCATGATTGCAGATGGTGATCTTGTGCGGGAGGTGCTGCAACGGCATGACGAATTCACCGTGGATCCCTATGGGCGCGAAATGATCAAGTCGATGACGCCTGCCAAGAATGGCGGATTTGATACATTCATCCTGAGCACGGACGATGCCGAGAAGTATATTGAAGACAAGCGTCTCCTGACCACGGTGGTCAACAGCGACGATCCGGAAAGGATCACGGAGCTTGTTCACGAGGATTGCATGTGCCGTCTCAAGCGGACGGTGAAGGAAACACGCGGAAACCCCCAAGGACAGATCGACCTCGTGACGGCAATTGCACGATTTGTTCCGGTGACGCTGTCGCACCACTACCTCGGGTTGCCGGCCGCAAAGGAACGCGGACGATTTCCACTGAATGACGACATGCTCCGTTATTATGGCAAGAAGGTCGCCGGGCCCGACGGCCATACGCCCTTGCCAACCGAACTTGAGCGCTCCGATGGAAGCGTGATCGAACTTCCCGATACGGCACTTGGACAGGCCGATGGCGTGATTCCGGATGAAGCGCAGATCTACGAATGGATCAAGGCCGCTTTCCAGAATTTCTTCAACAACGTGCAGAAAGACATCGAGGTACAGGCCCGGGGGGTCCGGGCCTACCGCGAATTACTGGTCTATCTTCTGCGCGAGATCAATATCCAGCGCGACAAATTGGAGGTGGGCGAGGCCGTTTCGGATACTATGTTGACCCGGCTATTGAAGCTGCAGATGGGAATTGCCGACCCGGAACTGTCACCGAACCCCGAGGTTGATGCCATGCGGCTTGGAAATTTGAGGATCGCCGAAAATATAATGGGGACGGTGGTCGGCGCGGTCGCCGGACAAGAAGAGGCAACATGCCGGCTGCTCGATTCAATGTTGCGGCTCAAGGAAGGAGAATATGCGGCCGGCGGAACCCTGTCTGGCGGCGAGCGGATCGGCAGCTTCGATGAGGCGCGTGAACTTGCCCTGAATGTTCTCGAAGGCCGGAATTGCGACGAGAGCCGGCGGCAGTTGCGGCAATATGCGATGGAGGCCCTCAGGCTTCAGCCACAGGCCGAAACCTTGTTGCGGGAATGCCGGAAGGAAGGGGCTACGATCGCCGGAAGCCGGCCCATTCGTGCCGGAACGCTTATCTTTGCAGCGCATGGTTCAGCGATGCAGGATATCGAGAATGCCGATGCCTTCGTTATCGGGCGGGACCCGAAGCATTATCTGCATTACGGTTTTGGAAGGCACAAATGCCTCGGCCAGTACGTTTCGCCCGTGATACTGGTTGAAACGCTGATCGCCGTTCTGGCGCTCGAGACCCTGCGACGGCCCGATCCTCTGCCCGGAGACAGCGCGTTCCCGCTCGAACGCCGTTTCGGCAGGCTGCAACTGGATGACAACAACCTCTACGCCAAGACCTTCACCCTGGAATTTGACCATGGTGGGACGACAAGCCGTTATTTCAGCTAGGAGCAGTCGATGAGAGTCCTCGCGATCGCTTACTTCGTCTTTGCAGGCTCATTTGCCAGTGCACAGGGCGCTGCGCCGCCAGAAAACGGCCAAGCCTCGGACGCCTGGTTGGAAAGCGCAAACTCCTGGTCTGTGGAACGCGCGCGGCGCGGAACCGAGATTGCAGCCTATCTGGCGGATCAAGATGCCGAAAGGGCAGGGCTCTACGGTTTCTCACCTGCCCATTCGCCGGCTCTTGCCTGGAACTGGTTCGACCGTCACCCGGTCGGGTTCAACGGAGTCCCGCTAGTCCTGCTGCAGACGCTGCTCTCGCTTGATCCGGCGACCGAGACCGACCCGCACCTGTTGCCGCTGGCACGGATCTGGCGCAGGGCGTCGGCCGTCGCAGGGGAGGAGGGCGCCTTCACCCTCGACCATCTCGGGGCGGGGCCGAACCCGGCGGACTATGTAGACGGGGTGGCTTTGCCGGCCGCGGAAAGACGGCATACTCTGCCCAGCGGCTTCGTCTTCGATCCTACGGTGAGGCCAGACGACGTCCGCAGAGTGAATGCCCGCCTGTTTGTAATGCGCCAACTGGATCTCACGACACTGCTGAGAAGCGGTTTGCGGCAAATGCTGTTCGACGAGGATACGGACTACCAGGCTGAGGTCGATAAGTTCCAGACCCCGCCGAAGGTCGATGCGGTTTCTTTTGCCTGTTCGGCCTGCCATGTCGGGCGGGTCGTGGTCGGCGGTGAACTCGACGAAACCGGAACCAAGGTGCGGCAGGGTAGGGTCGAGTTTCTTATCGGAATGCCGAACACCGAGATCGAGGCGCAACACTATTCCGAACTGCTCCTCGAAACCGGACTCGCGCTGATTGAGAGCGGATTTGGTATCGACAGCGTCGGCCTGCCCGAGCCTGATGACATCGAGCCGAACCGCGACCTGATCAAGGCACTGCTCGTCCGGATGATCGACAGGGCGCGGGATGATGACACATTGCCGGGCATCTATGGTTCTGCACCTGAGGAAAGGACCCGCGCCAAGCTCCAGACCTACTGGGTGGCGAAGGACTTTGCATCCCATGTCGGAAACCTGATCGGCACTGCGATCAAGACCCAGTACATCTATCACCAGATCGGCAAGAAATATGCCTATGACCCGGGCCGATCGCCAAAGAAGATACCTGATCTCATGAACAACCGCCCGGGGCAGATGGATGCTTTCGGCGTTGCTTCCGGCCTTGTTGCAATCCACACTCAGCGTCCGGACAGTTCATATGTAGAGTTCATGCAAGGGGACTTTCCCGGCAACCCGCTTTTTACCGGAATAGCAACCTTGCCCGGGTTCGAGACAGCGGCAGGTCCTGACGAGGCTGGCCAGCGGATTTTTGCGAACGTCGCTGACTGGGCCCCTGCGGTTCCGGCCCCGATCGACATCAAGAGCCTGAACTGGGCGAAGCATCGCGAACATGCCAACTGGGATGGCAACCAGGGCGCTGCGGCGCGGGCATTGGCCTCGGGGACTTCGGCAACCGGCAGTCCGCTGGACACCAATGTCCGGATCCATGAGCCGCTCAACCCGTTCATCAATCACCTGCCGCCACCGCCCTATCCGTTCGAGATCGACAAGGAGAAGGCGCGCCGCGGCACGGCTGTCTACGAGGCGGCTAAATGTGGTAGTTGTCATAAGCCGAACAACGGGACAATCTTTCCGGCAGCTGGACTCGGTGTCGATCAGAACCGATCACGCCTGACCTCTGAAGTGTCTCGCTTCGGCCTGGCCGGTCTGGTCATGGAGGCCTGCCGGATCTTCATCCGAAAGAATCCCGGCAATGACTGGTGCCTTCCGCGCGATGCAGAGGGCACCGTGATCAGCGATGCCGCTGCGGCCTATGACGACTATTTCAGAGATATCCCGGAGCGGATCAGAACGGGCAAGAACGGCTACAAGGCGGATATGCTGTACGGCATCTGGGCCCGCGCGCCCTATCTGCACAACGGATCCGTGCCAACGCTCATGCATCTGATGTGCCCAGATACGCGTCCCGCAAAGTTTCTGCGTGGCAACATCTACTATGACCAGGCGATGGTCGGGTTCGAATGGAGCATCCTGCCAAAAGAGCGCTACAGCCCGCATGATACGATGCTGATCAAGGAATATGACACCGGCGAGTTTGGACGCAGCAATGGCGGCCATACCTTTGCCGAGGATCTTTGCCCGGATACCGAAGGCCTTGATCCGGTCGCCGACCGCAGGCAGATCGTCGAGCGGATCCTCGCCTCTGAGATCGGCGACTTGCTGGAATATTTGAAGACTTTCTGATATTGTTTCCAGACATTTCCTTCATCCATAAGCGGCAGGTGATTATCATGTGGAACCAAGTCAGAAGCTGTATTGCCATTGGTACATTTGCGATCCTGACACTGGCCGCGGCGCCGGCCGAGGCGCGCTATTCCGCCATCGTGCATCAGGCGCAGTCGCAGCTGGCAGCGGAAGGTCACGACCCGGGCATGCTGGACGGCTTCATGGGGCCCAATACCAGTCGGGCGATCAGTTCTTATCAAGCCAGCAAGGGTTTGCCAGCAACCGGGGCGCTTGACGCGGCCACGCTCGAGAACCTTTCGATCGGTGTCTCTGTCGATCTGTCAAGAAGCGTCGAGGATTGGCAGGCCGTGCCCACTCAAGCCGAGATCGACGAATTGAAAGAACCGATCAACACGGCTGACAATCCTTATGCCGATTACCGCCCGCAGGCCCCGGCAGCCGGGCTTGGTCTGCCAGGCAAGGCCATTCTGGAGGCGATGAATCTCAGCGCCGATACCTATGGCAGTCGCGCGCCCGGCCACCCGAAACATACAGAGCAGGGCCTGAAGGCGCTGGCGGGATGCTTGAAGACCACGCATTTCCCCGACCACTGGTCCGACATCACGATCCACTACTATTGCCAGATGTCGTTGCCCCGGCGCTGTTTCACCAACGCGCTGGCCGGCAATTCGACGGGCGGGCGAAAGCTGGGGCGTCCCGAAGCCTATGAGGGCTGCGCCAACGGGCAGTTGGCAGATGCAGGAGATTTCCGGTTTGTCCCGGGCAGCCAGCCGCTGATCTTCCAGTATCTCATGTTTGCGCAGACCCATGCCTTCGACCATGAGCAGGAACAGGCAATCATCAATGCGTTCTATGGCATCGATGATCCGACCAACCGCAGCGAGTGCAATGGCAAGCGTCCGCGCCGAACCGAGGATCCAAGCGACGGAACGCATTGCCTTGTGGATAAGGAGATGAGCCGAAAGCTCGTTGGACGCTCAAGGTAGCAGTTGGGACCCCCCTAATCGTCGGTCCCACCGGCCGGGTATTGTTGAGGCGACCCTAACCACCGCGGCGGAAATGGCTCTGCATCCGTCCAATCACATCGACGCCCATCTGCAACAGCAGATTGAGGGTATCGAGCGGGACCCAGTTCTCGCGGATCAGACCCTCGTCGTGGTTGTAGAAATCCATCACCCGCATCGTCACTTCGCGCCCGGTCGGACCGATCCCGAGGAAGTCGTTGCCGCTATGGACGGCAAACACACTCGGCCAGCCTCCGGTCACGGAATAGTGGCCGTCCCCGATCCGGATATAGTGGCCGCCGCCATGTTCGGCCTTCTTCTTCGCAATCTCGTTCCACTGGCCGCCGCCGATCCGGTTCGGGAAGGCAGCGCGAAACGGCATCTGGTGATAGTCGACGAAGCCCTGCAGGCCGCGCGCTGTTCCGATGCCAGATGGCCCGTACCACATCATCTTCGGGTGCCAGTGCTCCTTCTGGGGCATCTGCAGCAAGCCGTTCCGCCCCAGACCTTCCTTGTCGTCATAATCCCCAAGCGTCTTATGCATGGCGAGCGTCTGCGCAATGCTGGCAGAGGACAGATCCGGATCCTGCTCCGACAGGACCAGCCCGTCGCCGGTGATCGGGCCGGGCCACATGCCCTCGGTCCCGAGGCTTGGCGCGATCGGCCAGAAACCGGCCTGGCGGATCACGTCTAGGACGTCCCAAAGGCAGTTGCTCTGCATGATCTTGCCGTCCCGGACCTCGTGCACTTCGCCATACCGGATATAGACCGGACGGCCGGTCGCCGGGATCGTCAGCCAGTCGTCGCGGAAGGTTCCGCAATAATGCCCGACCATGGCTACAAAATCCCGGTCCCTGTAGCTCCCTCCGGTCAGTAACAGGTCCCTGCGCTCCAGATCGGGGAAGGCGGCGATCAGCGGTTGCCAGACCCGTTCCAGAATCGCGCGCCGGCCGTTCATTTCGTTGATCGGATGCGATCCGCGCCATTCGGCATCCACCGAATAGATTTCTTCCAGCCTCTGACCAATTGCTTCGGGCCGTGATTCGGCGAGGCGAGAAAAGAGATCGTAAAACTTTGTTTTATTTGAAAGATATCTACCCTGCATCACCGCCTCCTGGTCACGAACTTTTTCACATGACACCGAATCCTGACCTTTTGCAATCCTATGCAAAATTTCTTGCAATCGTATTCA
>JBFKFZ010000109.1:0-7173 GCA_041633555.1 Paracoccaceae bacterium
AGAGGATGAATTTGCCTGAAAGGATGACCCCGAACGCCGTTGCCGACCTCGCGAAGCGCATCGCCGGATTGCCCCGGGATCGCGGTCGCTGGCTGGTTGCCGTCGCCGGCGCGCCGGCCGGCGGCAAATCGGTGCTTGCCGCGAAAATCACCGCGGCGGTCAACCAGGCCGGCCGCAAGGCCCGCCACATTCCGATGGACGGTTTTCACCTCGACAACCGCATCTTGGATGCACGCGGCCTGCGGGCGCGCAAGGGAGCGCCGGAAACCTTCGATGCCGAGGGCTTTATCCACCTCATTCGTCGGCTGAATGAGGGCGGCGAAGTTGTCTACCCGCTCTTCGACCGCGGCCGTGACCTGGCTGTAGCCGGAGCGGCGGCGATCGAGGCGGATTGCGACGTCGCTATCGTCGAGGGCAATTACCTGCTCTTCGACGAAGAACCGTGGTCATCCCTCGCGCCGCTCTGGGACCTGTCCGTCTGGCTCGACACGCCCGAGGACGTGCTGCGCGAACGTCTCGTGAAGCGTTGGCTCGATCACGATCACGCTGCCGACAGTGCGCTTGCCCGTGCCGAGAGCAACGATCTGCCAAACGCGCGGCGCATTCTCGGGGCCCGTTTGCAAGCGGATGTGACCTTCTCCGTGGCGGACAGCCCGACGTGACAAGCGCCCCCGACACCATCTATCAAAGGAGAGAAATTCATGGCCAGTAGCTTGAGCCAATTGCGGGAAATGACGACTGTCGTCGCCGACACTGGTGACGTCAATGCCATCCGGACATTGAAGCCATATGATTGCACCACCAATCCAAGCCTGATCCTGAAGGCGCTCCAGATGCCTGTCTTCGAAGAATTGGTTGCGCGTGAAATTGAAGCCGGAAAGTCAGCCGGGAAAACCCCGCTTCAGATCGCCGATATCCTGACTGTCGGTGTCGGCGTCGAGTTGGCGAAGCTCGTGCCGGGCCGGGTGTCTACGGAAGTGGATGCGCGCATGTCGTTTGACACCGAGGCATCGGTGGCCAAGGCACGTGCACTGGTTACCGCCTATGACGAACGCGGCGTCGGGCGTGAGAAGATCTTCATCAAACTCGCCTCTACCTGGGAAGGCATTCGCGCGGCGGAGATCCTTCAGAACGAGGGCATCGACTGTAACCTGACGCTGCTCTTTTCCCTCGCACAGGCAGCGGCATGCGCCGATGCCGGCGTGGCGCTGATTTCGCCCTTTGTGGGCCGGATCACTGACTGGCACTCCGCCAAGGAGGGACGCGTGTTTGCAGCGGAAGAAGACCCCGGCGTGCTGTCGGTGCGCGAGATCTACGATTACTACAAGTCGAACGGGATCGGGACCATCGTCATGGGCGCGTCGTTCCGCAATATCGACCAGGTCAAGGCCTTGGCGGGCTGTGACCGGCTCACCATTTCGCCTAACCTGCTTGAGCAACTGGATGCCGAAGAATCCCAGCTCGCGCGGGTTCTGTCGCCCGAGGATGCGTCTGGAATGGAGCGGATTGTGCTCGACGAGGCGGCCTTCCGCTGGCGGCTGAATGCCAATGCGATGGCCACCGAAAAACTGGCCGAGGGTATCCGCAACTTCGACGCCGATCACCAAAAGCTCCTGAATGGCATCGAGGACAAGTTGGCCGCCCTTGCGGTGACCTGACAACACCAGTCTTCCGCCAAGCTTGGCGTGTCAACCTGGGACATGCCCTGCACCCTGGTGGCCTGGCCAGACTCCATGTTGTGGTGCGGCTTCCGGCAAGTCGAAACCGAGAGGGAAATCATTCATGAACGCGTCCGACAATCTCGATCAACTGTCGATCAACACGCTGAGAACGCTGACGATCGACGCGGTGCAGGCCGCGAATTCGGGACATCCAGGCGCGCCCATGGGCCTGGCGCCGGTCGCCTACACGCTGTGGCAGCGTTTCCTGCGTTTCGATCCCGACCGGCCCATATGGCCCAATCGCGACCGGTTCGTCTTGTCGGTGGGCCATGCCTCGATGCTGCTATACTCGATTCTGCATGTCGCGAGCGTGAAGGCCGTCAATGCGGATTACGAGACACAGGGCGCGCCGGCGGTTTCGCTCGATGCGATCAAGCGCTTCCGCCAGATGGGCAGCCCGTGTCCCGGCCATCCCGAGTACCGCTGGACGACAGGCGTCGAGGCCACGACCGGGCCGCTAGGGCAGGGTGTGGCCACTACCGTCGGCATGGCGATCGCGCAGAAATGGCTTGCGGCGACCTACAACCGTCCCGGTTTCAGGCTGTTCGACTACGACATCTATGCGCTCACCGGCGATGGCTGCATGATGGAGGGGATCTCTGGCGAAGCCGCCTCGCTCGCCGGGCACCTCAAGCTTTCCAACCTTTGCTGGATCTACGACGACAACAAGATTACCATCGAAGGACCGACCGAACTTGCATTTTCCGAAGACGTCGGGAAGCGCTTCGAGGCCTACGGCTGGAACGTACTCCGGGTCAACGACGCTAACGACCTCGGCGCGCTTGAGCAGGCCTTCGAAGGGTTTAGGGCAACCGATGATCGTCCGACCCTGATCATAGTGCGCAGCCATATCGGCTATGGATCCCCGAACAAGCAGGACACCTACGGCGCACATGGCAGCCCGCTTGGCGACGAAGAAATCCGCTTGACCAAGCGGTTCTACGGCTGGCCGGAGGATGCGCAGTTTGAAGTGCCGGGCGAGGTCGTCAATCATTTTCGTAACGGCCTGGGCAAGCGCGGCAACGACCTGACCACTGCCTGGAATGAACTCTTCAAAGAGTATGAAGCCAAGTACCCGGACCTGGCCCACCAGTTGAATTGCACGCAAAAGCGCGTACTGCCGGAGGGCTGGGACAAGGGCCTGACCGCTTTTCCGGCGGACGAAAAGGGTCTGGCAGGCCGGGTCGCCTCGGGCAAGGCCCTGAACGCCATCGCCGAGCAGGTGCCCTGGTTGATCGGTGGTTCGGCCGATCTGGCGCCCTCGACCAACACCCGGCTGACATTTGACGGCGCTGGCGATTTCAGCGCCGAGGACTATACCGGCCGCAATTTCCACTTTGGTGTCCGCGAACACGCGATGACCGCCATTCTCAATGGCATGTCGCTGTCCAAGATCCGGCCCTATGGCTCGGGCTTTCTGATCTTCTCTGACTATGCGCGCCCGGCAATCCGCCTCAGCGCCTTGATGGAGATCCCAACCATCCACATTTTCACCCACGATTCCATCGGAGTAGGCGAAGACGGGCCGACGCATCAGCCGGTGGAACATCTTGCCTCGCTCAGGGCGATCCCGGGTCTGATCGTGCTGCGCCCCGCCGATGCCAACGAAATCGTCGAGGCTTGGCGCGTCATCATGCAGTTGCGCCACCAGCCCGCCGTGCTGATCCTCAGCCGCCAAAACATGCCAACGCTCGACCGCGACCGCTATGCATCGGCCGATGGCGTCGCGCGGGGCGCCTACGTGCTGGCCGACGCGGAAGACGACAAACCGGATGTCCTGTTGCTGGCAACGGGCAGCGAAGTATCGATGTGCGTCGCCGCGTATGAGCAACTAGCGGCGGAAGGCATTGCGGCGCGCGTGGTCAGCATGCCCTCGTGGGAGCTCTTCGAGATACAGGACCAGGCCTATAAGGATAAGGTTATTCCACCGGGCGTTGTGGCCCGCGTGGCCGTGGAAAAAGCTTCGATACTCGGATGGACAAGGTACACTGGTCTGCGGGGCCAGATCATCGGCATGCGAACCTTCGGTGCGTCCGCGCCACTCAAGGAATTGCAGCGGCAGTATGGGTTCACGCCGGAAAACATCGTGACGGCGGCAAAGGAGCAGCTGGAAAAGGCGCAGGCATAGCTCTGCGCGACTGTGGAACCGGCTGGCGGGCACATCCATGCAATTTTCTGTCGATGGCCATATTGAACAGGGCAAGATCGCGATGGTTTTCGGTCAGTTCAAGGCGTACGCGAATCGCCCAGACATGTTTGGGCTTAAGTGGGCGTTCCTGACCGACGATCCGCCCTTTGTTCCAAGCGGGGTGGAGCGTGCGAATGGCCGGTAAGTTTGGTGTTTGCATGACAATTCCTCCGATCCGCCATTGCCCTCCCACATCGACAACCCGACGTTGACCTTGCACAGTATCACAAAATGCTGTGCCGCGTCCGAGGTCGACTGTGAGCCGACAAGCAGCCGCCCGCAATACTTTCACGTGGCAAGCCTCGTTGGCACAACTGTGCTAAAGTCGTGCAGGGAGAAGATTTCGGGGATGCTGCACCGGGCTTTTCTATGCGACGACGCCGGTGCGATACCGGCGGCAATATGATCGGGAAGCGCCTTGGAGACAATCAGCCTGACACTGCCCATGATGGTCGTCCTCGGCCTCCTTTTGTTCACGGTCATCCTCTTCGTATCCGAGGTCGTGCGCATCGACTTCGCGGCGATCCTCGTAATGGTTCTCCTGGGATTGCTGAGTCAGGTACCGACCCTTGAGTCGCTCGCCGATGTCTCGCGCCTATTTGATGGTCTGGCCTCGAATGCCGTCGTGTCGATCATAGCGGTCATGATCATCGGAGCGGGTCTCGACAAGACCGGCATGATGAACAGCGCCGCCGCGCTGATCCTGAGGCACGGCGGGAAATCCGAGGCACGTGTCGTTCCCATCGTATCGGGGACGGTGGGCGTGATCTCGTCCTTCATGCAGAACGTGGGCGCGGCCGCGCTCTTTCTACCTGTGGTCAGCCGGATATCTGTCCGCACTGAAATCCCGCTCGGACGTCTGCTGATGCCGATGGGCTTCTGCGCCATCCTCGGCGGCACGATGACGATGGTTGGCTCATCGCCCCTCATCCTGTTGAACGATCTCATCCTGAACGCCAACCGGACGTTGCCCGAAGCCGATAGAATGGACACTTTCGGCCTCTTCTCGGTGGCACCGATCGGCATCGCCTTGGTGGTGACCGGAATTCTCTATTTCATGTTACTCGGGCGCTGGATTCTGCCCGGAAGGCCGGCCGAGGGAGACGCTACAAGCGGGCGGGCCCTAAAGGACTATCTCAAGACCATCTATGGCCTAAAGACCGACATCTTCGAGATCACCATCCCGGCCGGCCACCCCAGCGAGGGCAAGACCTTTGACGACCTGATGAAACACTATCACGTCTACATCATCGGCAGCGCCTATCAGGGCAAGACATGGTTCGCGCCAGTCATCCAGACCAAGATCACGGTACCGTGCCGGCTCGCGTTTCTCGGGCGTGAAAAGAATATCCGCCACATGGTCGAGGAGCAGGGCTTCGAACTGCACCGCGACCTCGATGTCTTTGCCGAGATGTGTTCGCCTACGCGCTCCGGTATCGCCGAGATGGTCATCCCGCCAGGGTCACAGGTGATCGGAAAATGCGCCCACGATCTCGTCTTCCGGAAGACTTACGGCGCAAGCCTTCTCGCCATCCACAGGGGCGAGGAGACGATGAGTCTCGTTGCAACCGACGATCACGAGCCGACACAGGTCGGCGAGGTTCCGTTTCTGGCGGGCGACACACTGGTCATCCATTGCACTTGGGACGCGCTGACCCGCCTCACGCGGGACCGCAACTTCGTGGTTGTGACCTCCGAATTCCCACGCGAGGAGCTGCGCCCGACCAAGGTCGGCTGGGCGCTTTTCTTCTTCGCGATCGCGCTTGGTCTGATCCTGCTGACCGATCTCCGCCTGTCGCTCTGCCTGCTAACCGGTGCCGCGGGCATGATCCTCACAGGCGTCATCGACATCGATGAAGCCTACAAGTCGATCAGCTGGAGCACCGTCTTCCTCTTGGCGAGCTTGATCCCGCTGGGGCAGGCCGTCCAGTCCACCGGAACGGCTGCATGGATCGCACAAGAGATCCTACACCTGCTCGGCGGTTGGCCGGTCTGGTCGCTCCAAGTGGGAATTGCTATCCTCGCGACGATTTTCACACTGATCATGTCGAACGTCGGGGCGACCGTCCTTCTGGTGCCGCTCGCGGTCTCCATCGCCCTTGCTGCCGGAGGTAACCCGGCGCTCTTCGCGCTCACCGTGGCGATCTCTACGTCGAACTCGTTCCTGATCCCGACGCACCAAGTCAACGCGTTGATCATGGGACCTGCGGGCTACCGGGTGACCGACTTCATCAAGAGCGGCGGGATCATGACGGTCCTGTTTCTAGTGGTCTCGTTGACGATGCTAAGCGTCGTGTTCTGACGACGCCTTTGTCTTGTTGTCTTAGATTTCTTGATTCAGGCCAAGCGGTTGGGTTTCGTGTCGGTGCTGTGGCTTGCGTTGAAAGATCTGACAAGGTGGAAGCCGCGTGCCTTTGGGCGGGGCCTATGGGGAAAGCGCCTCTGCGGAATGGCCGGCAAGCCCGGCGCGGCTTGATTTCGCTGAGCGCGGTGAGCGCGGCGTAGCGGCCGCCATTGGCCTGGACGGCAATCTCCATGCCCTGGCCGCAGTCGAAGACGAAGATGCGGGCCGGTCAGCGCATCGACGATCCCCTGGAGGAGATTCTGGATCGGGGAGAGGTCGATGCTCTGGGCGAGGGCGGGACCAGTGATGAGAAGCAGGACCGCGAAGACGGCGAAGAGCGTTCTGAGGGTTGGTGTCATGGGGGGTGAACGATACCTGAACCGCGACTCCTATTGCTTCTGAGGGTAGGGGGCTTGGCGCATTTCCTCCATCATCTTTTCGCGGAAGACCTCGGCTGGGGTCTTCCATCCGAGGCACTTTCGGGGCGTCGCGTTGAGGCGGTCGCAGATCATTTTCAATTCATGATCTGAGACCGCCGTCATGTCGCGCTTGCGGGGCAGCCATCTTCGGATCCTTCGGTTGGTGTTTTCCACGGTACCTTTCTGCCAGGGCGAGGAGGGATCACAGAACCATGTCTGTGTCCCGATCTCTGCCTGAAGATGCGGCCAGCTGACGAACTCGGTGCCGCGATCAAAGGTGATGGATCTGCGCACCAGGTGGGGCAAGTCGCGGATCGCCTTCATGATCTTGCCCATCACCGGCTTCGTGCGCTTGTTCGGGTTCTTCAGAAGCACCGTGAAGCGACTGACACGCTCGACCAGCGAGGTCACGTTTGACTGGCCAAGCTTCTGTTTGAACAGCATCAAATCAGCCTCCCAGTGCCCGAATTGGCGGCGATGCGCCACGTCGTCAGGGCGGAA
>JBFKFZ010000110.1:0-6995 GCA_041633555.1 Paracoccaceae bacterium
CCTCGTCTGCATTTGTCGCGTTTGCGGCCGTGAATTCGGCAAGCGTAGCGCCAATACCGCTTCCGTCGACATTTCCTCTACTGATCCTTGGACTTGGTGGAATGGGTCTTGCCGCAAGGAGAGCTTCCAAATCAGGTCGATTCCAACACCGCAAGGCAGCGCCCGACCGCGGGCGGGCCTCTCCACCCTGCGAGGTCATCACCTTGTCGCCCTGCCACATCCAACCTCCAATCCGCGCGCCGGCGAAGAAGCGCCTCCTCATCCGGGCGTTGGGGCGCTGCCAGCGTGCCGCGGGTCGAAGGGACAAGATCACAGCCGGGCCCAAATCGAGTCACAAATCCCTGAGTGCCGCCCGTTCCAAAAAAAGTCTTTCGGACTGACAGCGTGCTTGCCTTAATCCTGTCGCATAACGGTGCATGAATAATGGCTAGGGAGTCGGCAGATGCGCTGTCGGTTGCCAAGAACACTGGTTTTCATGAGCAAAATGAACCATTCTTCGCAGAAATCCGAGGAAGTGCCTCTTATGAAGAAGTCTGTCTGGCTGATAGGATCCGCATCGTGGCTGCTGGCTGCCTGCGAAAATTATGAAGGCGGGAACGGCGATCCTTCCAGCCAATTCATTCGTGAGTTGCCGGAGGGCGTGCTTGCGATCGCAGCCACAAATCAGGATCTGCAGGCCGTCCGGATCAGTCCAGCGGATGGGTGCTATGTCTATCGTCATGTCGGACCAGTCGAAACGACGTTCCTGCCGCTGAAATCTGTGGATGGACGACCGATTTGCACGCGACCGGCTGACGCGGCTCCGGCAGGCTGATCTTGCAGAACGGCCGGCGATTGCGACTTTAGCCCACCTGTCTTCAACGGATTGCCGTTCAGCTTCGAGCCGTGACCGCATCCTCGGGCGGATACAAGTAAGCTGTCGATCCGGTCGAGACCTGGTCATAGAGGTCGATGATATGGGCCATGACCATACGAACACATCCTGAACTGGCCCGTCCACCAATAGATCGAGGGTAAGGCGAGCCGTGAATTCGCAGGTAGGTGTCTCGATTGCCGACAAACAGGTAAAACGCGCGCGAGCCGAGCGGGTTGGTTGGCCCACCATCCATGCCATCGGCGTGCTGGGCGTAGAGGTCGGGCTCGCGCTTTATCATGGCGTCAGTAGGTGTCCAGGTCGGCCACTTGGCCTTCCGACGGATCGAATAGGTGCCGGGTTCGTAGAGATTCCCGCGCGCAATGGCCACGCCATATCGCATCGCGGTTCCGTCCTGTCCAATGTGATAAAGGTATCTTGCCACGGCATCGACGTGAATATCCCCCGGTGTCAGGCCTGGATTTGCCTCGACGCGGCGAGGCAGAAAGCGTGCATGAAAACCCCAGGGGTTTGTCGTGGCCGGATTGTAGTTGGCCGGTGTTACCTGAGCGTCCCAAGCCGACCACCTTGACCTGTCTGACGTTGGCGCCGCCCAAACACTGTTGGGAATTGGGGCCGAAAACAATGCCGCAGCCGAAATCACGAAATGGCGTCTGGTCAACATGGGTCTACGTTCCTCGTGAGCAGCAGATCGATTGACGATCGGTCGCTATCCTACCAATGGTCAAGAAAACATCCAACACATGCTTGTGTTGAAGATTAGGCGCTGATGCGGCAGCAAGCGTAGGGTGTGTTTTCAACCCACCATCTCCGCAACGACCATAGCCATGACCTCCCTACCCCCTTGCGTCAATCCCCACCGCGCGCCACATCACATCCGTTAAGAAAGTCCAAACGAAAATTCGCAACCCATTGATTTAAAACTGAAACCCCTGCTGCCCGCGCGCGGACACTTTTCCAAGCAAAAAGAGCGGGGAAATCCCCGCCCTTCCTGAATTCTCTCCCGGCAGAGCCGCCTTCTACCAGTCCTCACGGACGATCGTGCGGGTCTTGATCGGCAGCTTCATCGCCGCCAGCCGCAGCGCCTCACGGGCGGTCTGCTCGTTCACGCCGTCGATCTCGAACATGATCCGGCCGGGCTTCACCTTGGCGGCCCAGAAATCGACCGAGCCCTTGCCCTTGCCCATCCGGACCTCGGTGGGTTTCGAGGTGACCGGCGTGTCCGGGAAGATCCGGATCCAGACCGAGCCCTGCCGCTTCATGTGGCGGGTGAGCGCCCGGCGGGCGGCCTCGATCTGCCTGGCGGTAATCCGCTCGGGCTGGGTCGCTTTCAGCCCGTAGGTGCCGAAAGCAAGCTCGAACCCGCCCTTGGCATCGCCGTGAATCCGGCCCTTGTGCTGTTTACGGAATTTGGTGCGCTTTGGTTGCAGCATCTTTTTCTCTCCTTACCGGCGGCCGCCGGGGCCACGCGGCTGCGAGCCACGCGGTGCGGGACCATCCTGGAGTTCCTGCTGGCGACGGTCGCGGGCACCCGGATCGTGCTCCATGATCTCGCCTTTGAAAATCCAGACTTTGACGCCGATGATGCCATAGGCCGTCTTGGCTTCAGCCAGGGCATAATCGATATCCGCGCGCAGGGTGTGCAGCGGCACGCGGCCTTCGCGGTACCACTCGGTCCGGGCGATCTCGGCGCCGCCAAGACGGCCCGACACGTTGACCCGGATCCCGAGCGCTCCCATGCGCATCGCATTCTGAACCGCGCGCTTCATCGCGCGCCGGAACGAGACGCGGCGTTCCAGCTGCTGGGTGATCGATTCCGCGACCAGCTGCGCATCGAGCTCGGGCTTGCGCACCTCGACGATGTTCAGATGCAGCTCGCTGTCGGTCATGTTGGCGAGCTTCTTGCGCAGGGTTTCGATATCCGCGCCTTTCTTGCCGATGATCACGCCCGGACGCGCGGTATGGACTGTCACGCGGCATTTCTTGTGCGGACGCTCGATGATCACTTTGGAAACACCGGCCTGCTTGCATTCTTCATTAATGAAGTCGCGCATCTTGAGGTCTTCAAGAAGCAGGTCGCCATAGTCCTTGGTGTCGGCGTACCAGCGGCTGTCCCAAGTCCGGTTGACCTGAAGGCGCATGCCGATCGGATTGACCTTGTGACCCATTATGCTTGCTCCTCTACCTGGCGCACCTTGATGGTGAGTTCCGAGAACGGCTTGACGATCTTGCCGAACCGGCCGCGGGCACGCGGACGGCCACGCTTCATGACCAGGTTCTTGCCGACATAAGCCTCGGCGACAACCAGTTCATCGACGTCCAGGTTGTGGTTGTTCTCTGCGTTCGCGATCGCGGACTGAAGGCATTTCTTCACGTCCTCGGCGATCCGCTTTTTCGAGAAGGTCAGGTCCGTCAGGGCCTTTTCGACCTTCTTGCCACGGATCAGAGCAGCCACGAGATTGAGTTTCTGCGGGCTGGTGCGAAGCATTTTCGACTTGGCGATGGCTTCGTTGTCGGCCACGCGGCGGGGGTTCTTTTCCTTGCCCATGACTTACTTCCGCTTCGCTTTCTTGTCCGCAGCATGACCATAGTAGGTCCGGGTCGGCGAATATTCACCGAACTTCTGACCGATCATGTCTTCCGAAACGTTGACAGGGATATGCTTGTGGCCGTTGTAGACGCCAAACGTCAGGCCGACGAATTGCGGCAGGATCGTCGAGCGACGCGACCAGATCTTGATAACTTCGTTACGACCCGATTCCTTGGACTTCTCGGCTTTCTTCAGCACGTAGGAATCTACGAAGGGGCCTTTCCATACAGAACGCGACATGATTACCGGCCCTTCTTCTTGGCGTGACGCGAGCGGATGATCAGCTTCGACGACGCCTTGTTCTTGTTCCGGGTCTTTGCACCCTTGGTCGGCTTCCCCCACGGGGTCACCGGATGACGGCCACCGGAGGTTCGGCCCTCACCACCACCATGGGGGTGGTCGATCGGGTTCATCGCGACACCGCGCACCGCCGGACGATGCCCGAAATGGCGGTTGCGACCGGCCTTGCCGAGGTTCTGGTTCGAGTTGTCGGGGTTCGACACGGCGCCGATGGTCGCCATGCATTCCTGACGGACCAAGCGAAGTTCGCCCGAGGACAGGCGGATCTGGGCATAGCCGCCGTCACGACCGACGAACTGGGCGTATGTACCGGCAGCGCGCGCGATCTGGCCGCCTTTGCCCTGCTTCAGCTCGATGTTGTGGACGATTGTCCCGATCGGCATGCCCGCGAACGGCATCGCGTTGCCCGGCTTTACGTCGACCTTTGTGCCGGCGATGATCTGGTCGCCGACGCCGAGTCGCTGCGGCGCCAGGATATAGGCCTGTTCGCCATCCTGATAGCGAACGAGCGCGATGAACGCGGTCCGGTTCGGGTCATACTCGATCCGTTCCACGGTTGCCGAAACGTCAAATTTGTTCCGCTTGAAATCGACGACGCGATAAAGGCGCTTGGCGCCCCCACCACGGCGACGCAGCGTGATCCGTCCGGTGTTGTTCCGTCCGCCATTCTTGGCCAGACCCTCGGTGAGGGCTTTGACCGGGCGGCCTTTCCAAAGCTCCGAACGGTCGATCAGCACCAGCCCTCGCTGGCCTGGCGTCGTCGGCTTGTACGACTTGAGTGCCATGCTTTCTGTCTTCCGTTAGCCTTGGACCTAGTGGTCCGGTTTCAGTTTCAGGCCCGAGTGGCCCGGTTCAAATAAGCTCGGCCCCCACGCGGGGGGCCGAAGATTCGGCGCGTTCTATCAGAGGCCTGTCGAGACGTCGATAGTGTTGCCTTCTTCCAGCGTCACATAGGCTTTCTTGACATCCTTACGGGTGCCCGGCTTGCCACGGAACCGCTTGGACTTGCCTTTGGTGATCGACGTGTTGACCGCCTTCACCTTGACCCCGAAGAGCGCCTCGACGGCCTCCTTGATCTGCGGCTTGTTCGAGTCGATCGCCACTTCGAAAACGACGCCATTGGCCTCTGAGGTCATGGTTGCCTTCTCGGTGATGATCGGCTTGCGGATCACATCGTAATGTTCTGGCTTCGCGCTCATTTCAGTCGAGCCTCCAGTGCTTCGATACCCGCCTTGGTGATTACCAGGGTGTCACGTTTCAGGATATCATAGACGTTGGCACCCATGGTCGGCAGGATGTCCAGACCCTGGATGTTGGCGGCGGCGCGGGCGAAGTTCTCGTTCACGTCGGCACCGTCAATGATCAGCACACGCTTCCAGCCAAGATTCTTGACGGCCTTGGCCAGCGAAGAGGTTTTGGCATCCTTCATCTCGATCGTATCGAGGATGATCAGATTGCCGGTCGCAGCCTTGGAAGACAGGGCATGCTTGAGGCCAAGCTTGCGGAACTTCTTGGTCAGGTCATGCGCGTGGCTGCGCGGGGTCGGCACCTTGTAACCGCCACCGTGACGGAAGATCGGGGCCTTGCGGGAACCGTGGCGAGCGCCGCCGGTGCCCTTCTGGCGATAGATCTTCTTGGTCGAGTAGCTGACCTCGGTCCGAGTCTTGGCGCTGTGCGTGCCGGCCTGCGCGCGCGCGCGCTGCCAGCGGACCACGCGGTGCAGAATGTCTGCGCGTGGCTCCAAGCCAAAAATATCGTCCGCGAGGTCAATGTCGCCCGCCTTCTTGGCGTCGAGCTTGATGACATCAGCCTTCATTTTTCTCGTCTCCTTCCGGCTTGGCATTGTCGTCGCCGGATGCGTCGCCTTCACCGGCTGCAGTTGCCTCTTCGGCTGCCTTCAGCGCGGCCGCCTGTTCGGCAGCGGCCAGTTCGGCGGCTGCAGCTGCAGCGGCTTCGGCCTCTGCGGCAGCGGCAGCGGCGGCTTCCTCGGCCTGACGCTTGGCTTCTTCGGCCAGCGACTTCAGACCGGCGGGCAACATCACGTTCTCCGGAGTCGGCTTCTTCACCGCATCCTTGATCGTGACCCAGCCACCCTTGGAGCCCGGGACGGCACCCTTGACCATGATCAGGCCACGGTCGCTGTCGGTGCGGACGACCTGCAGGTTCTGCGTGGTAACACGGGCAGCACCCATGTGACCGGCCATCTTCTTGCCCTTGAACACCTTGCCCGGATCCTGACACTGACCGGTCGAACCATGCGACCGGTGGCTGATCGAAACACCGTGCGATGCCCGCAGGCCGCTGAAATTGTGCCGCTTCATGGCACCAGCAAAGCCCTTGCCGATCGAAGTGCCCGAAACATCGACGAACTGTCCGGCAAAGTAATGGTCGGCGGTCAGTTCCTCGCCCACGGCGATCATGTTCTCGGGATCGACCCGGAATTCAGCGACCTTCCGTTTCGGTTCGACCTTGGCAGCTGCGAAATGACCGCGCATGGCCTGGCTCACCCGCTTGGCCTTGGCGGTACCGGCGCCAAGCTGAACGGCAGAGTAGCCGTCCTTGTCAGCCGTCCGCTGAGCCACGACCTGAAGGCCGTCGAGTTGAAGCACTGTCACGGGGATCTGCTTGCCGTCTTCCATGAACAAGCGGGTCATCCCCACCTTCTTTGCGATTACACCAGAGCGCAACATGACTGGGTGCCCTCCTTAAATCTTGATCTCGACGTCCACACCGGCAGCGAGGTCGAGCTTCATCAGCGCGTCAACGGTCTGCGGGGTGGGGTCGACGATGTCCAGAAGCCGCTTGTGCGTGCGGATCTCGAACTGGTCGCGCGACTTCTTGTCGATGTGCGGACCGCGCAGAACCGTGAACTTCTCGATCTTGTTAGGCAGCGGAATCGGACCGCGCACGGTCGCACCGGTGCGCTTGGCGGTTGAGACGATCTCCGCTGTGCTGGAATCCAGCACGCGGTAATCAAAGGCCTTTAGCCTAATGCGAATATTTTGGCTTTGAACTGCCATTTTTCATCCCCTTCAAGGGCTTCATGGTTGAGAGGTGGAGCGGAGGTCATCCCTGCCCCACATCGAACCCGTACTTTCGTTTACTCGATGATTTTCGAGACGACGCCGGCGCCGACGGTGCGGCCGCCTTCGCGGATGGCGAAGCGCAGCTTCTCTTCCATCGCGATCGGGGCGATCAGCTCGACGTTGAACTTCAGGTTGTCGCCCGGCA
>JBFKFZ010000111.1:0-6966 GCA_041633555.1 Paracoccaceae bacterium
GGCATATTGTAATGGTCGCGGAACATCGCCACGACCTCCTGCGCCTCGTTCTGGCGCAACAGGCCATGATCGACGAAAACGCACGTCAACTGGTCGCCGATCGCCTCGTGGATAAGCACAGCCGCAACCGAACTGTCGACGCCGCCAGACAGGCCACAGATCACCTTGGCATCGCCGACCTGCTCGCGGATCTTGCGGATCGCCTCGTCGCGATAGGCCTCCATCGTCCAGTCGCCGGTGAATCCCGCCATGCGAACGAAATTCTCGTATAGCGTCTTGCCATTCGGCGTGTGATGCACTTCGGGGTGGAACTGCACCGCATAGAACTGCCGGTCGAGGTCGGCAGTGATCGCGAAGGGCGCGTTCGGCGACGTGCCGTAGACCTTGAAGCCCGGTGCGATCTCCGAGACATGATCGCCGTGGCTCATCCAGACCTGCTCGCGCGCCTCCAGGAACCAGCCGGTCAGCAGGTCGATCCGCTCCTCTGACGGGCTCACGTAGGCGCGGCCGAACTCGGCGGTGCCGTGGCCCCGTTCGACGCGTCCGCCCAGCATGTGCGTCATCACCTGCTGGCCGTAACATATGCCAAGCACCGGCACGCCCAAGTCGAAGACGCTTTCAGGCGGGCGGGGCGAGCCGTCATCCATGATACTCGCCGGGCCACCCGACAGGATCACCGCCTTCGGCCCGAACTCCTTCAGGAAGGCGTCCGTTACCTTCTGGAACGGATGGATCTCGCAATAGACATTCAGCTCGCGCAGGCGCCGCGCGATCAATTGCGTCACCTGGCTGCCGAAGTCGATGATCAGAAGGCGGTCATGTATGTTCATGATCCGCGGGAATAGGGGCAAGCTGGGGAACGCGCAAGTCCAAGCCTCAGCCGCTTGGTCCGCGATGTCGCTTTCCCCCCGCAATGGCCGGAATCCGGTCATTGCGGCTGGAGAATTGCCGCTAAACCCGTCATCAATACGGTGATACATTTCGGAGGGTTGGTCATGGCTGATGCGGAATCGATGCGGCGCGCGCGTGGTGGTGGCGGGGCGGCACGGCGGGCGGAGCGAACATCGGTGCGGATCGAGGCCGCGAAATATATCGAGCGCAACATCCCGAACTTCGAGATCTTGAACGAAGAGGCACTTCAGATCATCGAGACCAATGCCGAAACCGTGCTGGAAGAGATCGGCGTCAATTTCGTCGAGAATCCGGGCGCGCTGGAGCTTTGGCGCAATGCCGGTGCCGATCTCCGCGGCGAGCGAGTGCACATCCCGCGCGGTCTTGCCCGCAAGCTCTGCGCCACCGCGCCCTCGAACTTCACCCAGCATGCCCGCAACCCCGAGCGCAACGTGGTGATCGGCGGCAAGAACCTGATCCTGGCCCCGGTCTACGGCCCCCCCTTCGTGCGCGACGCGGAAAGCGGCCGACGCTATGCAACGATCGCCGATTTCCAGAATTTCGTGAAACTTGGCTACATGTCGAAATGGGTTCACCATTCCGGGGGCACCGTTTGCGAGCCGACCGACGTGGCGGTGAACAAGCGCCATCTCGACATGCTGCTGGCGCACATGACGCTAAGTGACAAGCCCTATATGGGCTCGGTAACCGAACCCTCGCGCGCTGCGGATTCGGTCGAGATGTCGAAGATCCTCTTTGGAGAGGATTTCGTCGATCAGAACACCGTCATGACCTCGCTGATCAACATCAACTCGCCCCTGACATTCGACGGCGTCATGATGGGGGCGCTCGAGGTCTACGCCAAGGCCAATCAGGCGGCGATCATCAGCCCGTTCATCGTCGGCGGTGCGATGGCGCCGGTCACCGTGGCAGGCACGCTGACACAGGTTCTGGCCGAGGTTCTGGCAGGCGTCGCCTACAGCCAGCTCGTCCGGCCCGGCGCGCCCGTAATCTTCGGCGCCTTCGTGACCTCGATCGACATGAATTCCGGCGCCCCGACCTTCGGCACGCCCGAGGCCGCGCAGATCACGCTCGGCGCGGGCCAGCTGGCGCGGCGTCTGAACCTGCCCTACCGGTCCGGGGGATCTTTCTGTGGTTCGAAACTGCCCGACGCGCAGGCCGCCTATGAGACCTCCAACACGCTGAACACCGCACTGCTGGCAGGCGTCAACTTCATGCTGCATGCCTGCGGCTGGCTGGAAGGCGGGCTTGTCAGCTCCTACGAGAAATTCGTGCTCGATGCCGACCAGCTGGGTGTTCTGCACCACTTGGCCAAGGGTGTCGACATGTCCGAGAACGGCCAGGGCATGGGCGCGATCCGCGAGGTCGGCCCGGGCGGGCATTACCTTGGCTGCGAACACACGCAGGCGAACTTCAAGCAGGCCTTCTGGCGCACCGAGGTCTTCGATTATAAGCCCTTCGAGACCTGGGACGAGGAAGGCGCGCGCGACAGCCAGACGCTGGCCTCGGCCCGGGTCAGGAAGCTGCTGGGTGACTATCAGGCCCCGGCACAGGATATCGCGGTCACCGAGGCGCTGAAGGATTATGTCGCCCGTCGCAAAGCCAGCGAGCCGGACGCATTCATCTGAGGCGGGGCGGCAGTCATTGCCGCTAAGCACCAAATGCGGATCGGGCCTCTTCCTTTGCAGGGAGAGGCCCGATTTCCGTTGAGTTGACGCCTGTCAGATAGCGCGCGGGCCGGTCGGCAGCAGCCGTGCCGCGGCCATCACGGCAATCAGGATATCGACATGCCAGGCAACGCTGCAGGAGGCGTCGCCATTGGCGCAGGTTTCCTCCAATGCTGCTTCTTCCGAGATCAGCTTCGTCAGCGCCCGTTCCGGCGCCGGGGCCGAAGGCTCTCTGATCAGACGCTTCAGATCCCGGTCGCGGTTATAGTCGGCGATCCCGAAGCGGGCGGCGCGGATCAGAAGGCGCGGGCGGCGAAGCGTGGACAGAAGCTGCATAATATCGGTCATGAGTGGTTCCCCTGGTAAGTGGTGGAGCCAGTCATACTCGACCAGGGGTGGCGTTGCGCAGCACTTCGATCCGGCGTTCGGAGGGTTGCCAAGGTATTTACGGATTAGGAACAATCTTTGCTGCACACGGATATTTTGATTATCCGGTAAAAGATAAAACCAAAAGTCGATTGGGCATTCATGGAGATGAGACATTGCCGCGGTCGGCCATTGACCCTCCGCCTCAACCCCTTGCGACAAAACCACGCGCTCTGCTCAGGGCCAGTGACTTGAATGGGGAACGGAATGCCGGAATCTGTAACAGAGGCCGAAAGCGACTCTGACCTGCCAAACTGGCTGCCGGAAGCGGCGCGAAACCACATCTCTCAACCCGAAGAAGGACGAGCCATCCGGGATCCGGCACGAGAGGCGGGCTGCCACGCCTAGACCGTGCTACGCCAGGTGCGCAAGATCGAAGCCCGTCGCGATGACTCCTTGATTGAGAAGGCTCTCTCCGACCTGGGTAAAAAACACCACTCAACCGGCAGCCCTGACATCCTCAATGCCAAGGACAGCCTGCCAGTGAATGCAATGACCCGACCAGCCGCCGCCCCTGATCAGGACACCATAGGGCGCGAAGCAAGGCGTATCTTGCGGCGTCTATGCGAACCGGCCGCCTGCCTTGCCGTGGCGCAGGATATGAAGAAGGCCGTGGTGGCGCGCGAGACAGCAGACGGCAAGACGGCGCGCACCGCCGTTGTCGACCGGCCGATCGCCCAGGCGATGGCGCTGAAAGACAGGATCGCCTGTGACAACCCGGGCCGGATCTAGCGCTACGCGATCACCACAGCGGGGCGGGCCGCGCTGAAACGGCTGCTGAGCGAGGATGATGCCGCGCGCCGCGGCTTTTCCGAGGCCGCCGCCCCTTTTGCCGATCAGTACTGGATCATGGAGGAACGCGACATGCCGGTTCCCAATTCGGAACGCTCGCGCCGGATCCGCTACAACCTCGCTCAATCGCCGATCCTCGCGATGTCGCGGCGCAAGGACAAGGACGGCAATCCGTTCCTGTCGTCCGATCTGGTCTCGGCCGCCGAACGGCTGCGGGAAGATTTCGAACTGGCCCAGATGGGTCCGCGCATCACGCAGAACTGGGAGAAATTCCTGACTGGCGGCGATCGCGGGGCGCATCGCCCCGACTCAGGGATCGGCAACGGCCCCTCGGGTGCGCGCGAACGGGTTTCGGCGGTCCTGCGGGATCTCGGCCCCGGGCTTGGCGATGTCGTGCTGCGGATCGCCCTGCAGCGGCTGAAGCGCCACTACGAGGAGATTGGTTCGGCCAACCTCATCGGCTGACCTACCCTCTCCGAATTCAGATGCGCAAAACGTGTGCGGCTGGCAAAGGTCACACGGCTTATCTTTGGAGGGTGTCGCGAATCAGGTTCCTTCGGACTTGAGGAGAAACCGGCAAGTCACAGACATCATTAACATTGTGTCAGTTCCGGTGCCGTGCTCGAACCGAACCTGCCAGCGCGGCGGATTGGCCTCCGAGGAATCGACCGAATCGTGCGCAGAACTGTTGGTGTCTACCCGGTCGCTCCCAAGAACGCCCATTCGCATCGCCATCGGTCACGCGGCTTGAACGACCGCCGCACCGCAAGTACACAAGGTCATTCGCAGGAGAAACCGAATGAGCCCGCGCGACCTCAAGATCCCCGGCCAGCGCCACCCTGAAAAGGCGCATCGCCCCGACAATGCCCAGCCGAAGAAACCGGCCTGGATTCGGGTCAAGGCCCCGACATCGTCAGGCTACCAGCAAACCCGCAACATCATGCGGGAACACAAGCTGGTCACCGTCTGCGAAGAGGCCGGCTGCCCGAATGTCGGCGAATGCTGGTCGCAAGGCCATGCCACCATGATGATCATGGGCGAGATCTGCACCCGCGGTTGCACCTTCTGTAACATCGCGACCGGTCGCCCAGACACGCTCGACGTGTTCGAGCCGGGCAGGGTGGCTGACGCGGTGAAAAAGCTTGGCCTCAACCATGTCGTGATCACCTCTGTCGACCGCGACGATCTGGCAGATGGCGGCGCCGAACATTTTGCCCAGACGATCCGCGCGATCCGCAAACAGGCCCCGGGGACCACCATCGAGATCCTCACCCCCGATTTCCTCAAATGCCCGCCCGAAGTGCTTGCAACCGTGGTGGCCGCGAAACCGGATGTCTTCAATCACAACCTCGAAACCGTCCCCGGCCTCTATCCCGAAGTCCGCCCCGGCGCACGCTATTTCCACAGCTTGCGGCTCTTGCAGCGGGTCAAGGAACTCGACCCGGCGATGTTCACCAAGTCCGGCCTGATGGTCGGGCTGGGCGAGGACCGGCAGGCCGTGCTGCAGGTGATGGATGACATGCGGGCGGCAGATATCGACTTTCTGACCATTGGCCAGTACCTGCAGCCGACCCCGAAACATCACCGCGTCGACCGTTTCGTGATGCCGGAGGAATTCGCGAGCTACGAGAAGGCCGCCTACGGCAAGGGCTTCCTGACGGTCTCGGCCACACCGCTGACCCGGTCGAGTTATCACGCCGGCGACGATTTCGCGCGGCTGCGGGCGGCGCGGGTCGCAAAGCTCGGCGGCGGGTCCGCCTAGCACCCCCGACCGGTCTCGAACCCCGCAAAACTCGGTGCGGCGGAGGTGAATCGAACCGCGGATGCGCGCACCGTCCGTCACTTGGGGATTGCCTGCAACTCCCCGGGTCTTATCGCCCTAGAAGTGACCCGGTTGAAGTTGACCGCCTATTCTACCGCCGGAACGGCCCGCAAATAGGCTATGATCGCCTGGAGGTCCGCTTCAGGCATCTGCTTGAGGTTTTCCACGACGTCGGCCATGTGCCCGCCCACCGTGTCAAAGTCCGGTTTGAAGCCGCTTGTGAAATAGGTCATCAGGTCGCCGTCGCTCCAGTCCAGCCTGGCCGGAGTGATGTTGGGGATCGTGCCGCGGCCCGACGGGTTCGGCGCGCCGGCCAGCCAGCGTGACCTGATCAACCCGCCAAGGGCGTTGCGCGGGCTGTGGCATTCGCCGCAATGACCGAGCGATTCGACCAGATAGCGGCCGCGCTTGATCTCGGGCGTCGGCGCATCGAAGAGCACCCAGTCACCCGTCAGGAACAGGAATTTCCAGCCGCCAAGGCTGCGCCGGATGTTGAACGGAAACTGAACCGCATGTGTGCGGTTGGCCCATTTTACGGCCGGCAGGCTCATCAGGTAGCCGTGCAGCGACACGATGTCTTCCGGCGTGACGTGGGAATAGGCGGCATAGGGAAAGGCCGGATAGTAGTGTTGCCCTTCGGGTGATGTGCCATGCCTCATGGCATTGGCCAGGTCAAGCACCGACCAGTCGCCGATGCCGGTCGCGGGATCGGGCGAGATGTTGGGCGCGTAGAACGTGCCGAAATCGCTGGAAAAGGCCCGCCCGCCGATCAGCTCCAGCCGGGCCTCGCCGGTGGCCCCTTCGGCCGAATGACAGCTGGCGCAGCCGCCCGCAATGAACACCGCCTCGCCACGGGCAAGATCGGGCTCAATGCCGGAAAACTCCCCGGGATCAATGGTTTGCGGTTTCGTAACGAACCAGAATGTACCAAAGCCGGCGGCCAGAACCACCAGCAGAATCAACAGAAAACGCACCAGATCACCTCTGCCAGACAAGGGTCGGGCGCGATCCGGGGAGCGCGCCCTAAGTTGGTACTATTGTGGCTGGCGATAGGCCTTGTGGCAAGCCGTGCAGGCCTCTCCGACCGCGCCGATTGCGCCTTTCAGCGAGTCGAGATCGGTTCCGGCAGCCGCGTTCATCGCAACGGCTGCGTCATTCAGTGCCTTGGCCTTGGTCATGATGTCGGGAAAGTCGGTCCAGATCGCGGGCAGGGCCCGTGTGCCTTCGACCGAGTCGGCGTCCGAGCCTTGCGGCCAAAGGGTGGATTGGTCGATCGTCGTCAGCGTCAGCAGGTTCGAAGCGGCCATTGACGCGGTCTCGGCATCATACTCCATCTTGTCCTGCGCC
>JBFKFZ010000112.1:0-6955 GCA_041633555.1 Paracoccaceae bacterium
GCGATGTCGTGGATCCTGACGGAATAGAAGGACGTCTGAGGCTTGGCGTTTCCGAAACGATTGCACAGAGCTGGTTGCCTGAATTGATATTCAAGCTGCATGAGCGCTTTCCGAAGATCGAGATCGAATTCAATGTCGATGTGTCGATAAATCTGCGCGATCAACTGCTCAATAGGCAGATCGACCTTGCAATTTTGTTGGGGCCGATTTCGGAGTATTCGGTCGAGAACATCGACTTGCCGGGTTTCGAACTTGCGTGGTACATGGCGGCTGGCGCGGAAGAATGCGCAGATGCGTCGGATTACCTGCGCCGACCGGTTCTGACATATGCCCGCAACACCCGTCCATACCGCGAACTGAAGCAGGCGCTCTTCGAGCGGGTTGGCCCGGATGTGTCGATATTTCCTTCATCCTCTCTCTCCGCCTGTTTTCGCCTTGTTGCGGCCGATCTGGGCGTTGCCGCGCTACCGAAGGCCCTCGGACAGGATCTCGTATCGGCGGGAAGTATTCGCCAATTCGATCCCGGCTGGATTCCGCGTCCGCTGCACTTCACCTCGTCCTATCTTGCCGAACCGTTCAGCCCGGCGATCCAGTCCGCCGCGACGATGGCACGGCAGGTCGCGCGTGCCTACGACATAAAAATGAGTGATGAGTTGCTCTAAATAATTTGAATTTGTTTTTATATATCTGCTGCACGAGACTGCCTTTGCTTGGGAGAGGTAAGCAATGTCAACTCAGCACGAGTCGCTTCGAGGACTTGATGTTCGGCAGGTGCGCCAGAAAATCCGCACCGGGGATTACCGGTCGCACACCGCCGGATTGGGGCAGGGATACCTGCAGACAAATCTCGTGATCTTGCCGGAAAGCCATGCGCTCGATTTCATGCGTTTCTGTCAGCGCAATCCCAAACCCTGCCCTCTTGTGGGCATCTCCGATACCGGCAACCCGGCGATGTACACGCTTGGACCGGATATCGACATTCGGACCGACGTGCCGGCATACAATGTCTACCGGGAGGGCAAGCTCGAGCGGAGCGCTACCGACATCACCGACATCTGGGCCGACAACATGGTCGCTTTCGCGCTTGGTTGCTCGTTCACCTTCGAGGCAGCGCTTCAGAATGAAGGCATCGCGGTCTGGCACATCGAAAACGACAAGACGGTGCCGATGTTCCGCTCGAACATCGATACTGTTGCTGCTGGCCCGTTCGGCGGCAAGATGGTCGTCAGCATGCGCGCCATCGATCGCGACAAGGTGGCCATGGCGAGCCAGATCTCGCGCTGCTTTCCGCTCGCTCACGGCGCGCCAATTGAAATTGGCAATCCCGTCGCGATCGGCATTACCGACATCTCGCGCCCCGACTGGGGCGATCCGGCGCCTGTCGCAAATGCCCAGGTTCCGGTATTCTGGGCATGCGGCGTTACCCCACAGGTGGCGATCGAGGCCGCGCGGGTGCCGATCTGCATCACCCACAAGCCCGGCCACATGCTGATCACGGACGTACCCGAAGACGCCGAGGTGCCGGTTCTGGTGCCGGCGTGAGACGACAAGACCGAAAAATCAATCCAACAAGGAGACCTGCTGTGAAACCGAACCTTGCCATTCTGACCGCCGCCGCGATGCTGGCATCGCCGGCTGTGGCCGAGGACCTTTCCGTAGTTGGAAGCTGGTCCGGCCTGCCCTTGCACAAGGAATACGAAGCCCCGTTCTGGGGCGAAAAGCTACCGGCCGCGTCTGGTGGCACGATCAACGTTTCACTGACAACGCACAACCAGATGAACCTGGGCGTGGGCGACGTGTTCCGCCTGTTGGGCGATGGCGTCTATGACGTGGCGATGACTGTGGCCGACTATGCCGTGGCCGATGCCCCGGAACTCGAAGGGCTCGACGTCCCGCTGCTTGCACTGACCGCCGACGAGGCGCGCGCCATGGTCGACGCGGCCCGTCCCATGGTCGAGGATATCTACAACACCCGCTTCAACAGCCACGTGCTGGCCATCGCGCCCTATCCGCCGCAGGTCGTGTTCTGTAACGCGGAAATCAACGGCCTCGACGATCTGGCGGGCAAGAAGGTTCGCGGCTCGGGGCGGATGACGACGCTCTTTCTCGAGGCGCTGGGCGCCGAGGGCGTCAACGTATCGTTCGCCGAAGTGCCGGGAGCGCTGCAGAAGGGCGTTGTGGACTGTGCAATCACCGGCGCCGGCTCGGGATATTCGGCGGGTTGGTGGGAAGTGTCCACGCACCTCTTGCCAATCCCGCTGGGCGGATGGGACAGCGTTGTGACCGCGATCAACTTGGACAAGTGGAACAGCCTCGATGACGCGACCAAGACGCTGATCACCGAGCAGGTCGCTTCCGAGTTCGAAGCCCCGGCCTGGGGCACCGCGCAGGGCGCGCTGGCCAATGATATCGCTTGCCTGACCGGCAACGGCGATTGCGCATCGGGCGACAAGCGATCGATGACCCTGGTTGAAGTCTCGGATGCGGACTTCATGAAGGCCCGCGACGTGCTGGTCACCAAGGTCCTGCCCGACTGGGCCGAGCGCGCGGGCGGCGACTGGGCCGCACGCTGGAACGACAGCGTCGGCAAGGTCGTCGGCGTGTCAATCGGCAACTGAGCGCGGAGACCGGAGAGTCCCCATGGCACAGACGATGCTATTCGCACTTAGGCGGCTGAACCGGCTGATCGCACTGCTTGTCGGCGTATTGCTGATGGCTTGTGTGGGGTTCGTCCTCTTGGACATCGTCCTGCGCCAATTGGGGTCCTCTCTGGGCGGCACCGACGAGATCAGCGGCTACGTGATGGCTATCGCCACCGCCTGGGGCATGAGTTTCACGCTGATCGAACTGGGGCACGTCCGCATCGACGTACTGCGCAGCCGCGGCGGCAGCCGCGGCCGCGCTTTCCTCGACCTGGTCGCCATGTTGTCGCTGGCGATGACGGTGGCGCTGATCGCCATCCGGGGCTGGCCGGTCCTCGCCCGGTCGCTTGCCAATTCCTCGCGCGCAAACACGCCGTTGGAAACGCCGCTGGCGTTGGTGCAGGCGCCATGGCTGGCCGGCTGGGTCTGGTTCGCGCTGGTATCCTGGCTGACCTTTCTGGCCGCGCTGGCGCTGGTGGCGCGCAAGGACTTTGCGGCGTCCGAATCCGCTATTGGCACCTTCGGCGAACTGGATGCCCTGAAATGATCGTCTATCTCACCGTCGGCCTTCTCGGCCTGCTGGCCCTTTCGATTCCGGTCGGAATTGTTCTTTTTTTGCTCGGTTTCGGCATCGACGCCTTCTTCAGCCCGTTTCCGCTGACCAAGGGGCTGGGCAATCTGGTCTGGTCGACCTCGAACAACGCGACGCTGATCGCGATACCCTTCTTCGTTCTCCTGGGCGAGATCCTGGTGCGATCGGGCATCGCGACCCGCACCTACGCCGCGCTTGACCGGTGGGTAAGTTGGCTGCCGGGCGGGCTGGTGCATGCGAACATCGCTACAGCGACCATGTTCTCGGCCACGTCCGGGTCGTCGGTAGCGACAGCTGCAACCGTGGCCACGGTCGCCATGCCGCAGGCCGAGAAGCTGGGTTATGACCCCAAGCTGTTCTCCGGCGCCATAGCTGCGGGCGGCACGCTGGGCATCATGATCCCGCCCTCGATCAACCTGATCGTCTACGGTTTCCTGACGCAGACTTCGATTCCACGCCTTTTTCTGGCAGGGCTCGTGCCCGGAATTGCGCTTGCTTTGACCTTCGTCGTCGTCACCGCGCTGCTTTGCGCCCTGCGTCCCGGACTTGGTGGTCCGCGGCGCGTCTTTCCGGTTTCCCAAATGCTTCGCGCGCTCTATGAACTTATTCCGATCATTTTGCTCTTCACCGTTATCATCGGCTCCATCTACAAGGGCTGGGCCACGCCTACGGAAGCAGCTGCCGTGGGTGTGGCCGGGGCCGTCGCTATCGCAGCAATATTTGGCGGAATCAGCCTGTCCATGTTCGGCGAGGCAATCCTTGGAACGGTCAAGATTTCCTCGATGATCATGCTTGTGGTGATCGGCGCCTCGTTTCTGAACTTCACCCTTGCCTCGGCCGGAATCGGGCGCGAATTGCAGGAATTCCTGAACAGCCTCGGCCTGTCGCCGCTCGGCTTCATTCTTGTGATCGTCCTCGTCTATATCGTGCTTGGCTTCTTCATCGAAACGCTGTCTCTGATGGTGGTGACGATACCGATTGTGGTGCCATTGGTGGTCGAGCAGGGATACGATCCGATCTGGTTCGGTATCCTGATGATCGTCCTGATCGAGATGGCCCTGATCACCCCGCCCGTGGGTCTGAACCTTTACGTCGTGCAGGGTGCGCGTCGCGGCGGTGACATGAGCGAAGTGATGCTGGGCACCATTCCGTACATCCTCGCCATGCTGGCGATGGTTGCGGCGCTGATCGCCTTTCCGCAGATCGCTCTCTACCTGCCAGAAGTCCTGCAATGACCGCAGGCGCGAGTGCCTCGGCAAACTGGCCCCGGGTCTCGACGATCGGCACCGATGGCCTGCTGGTCAGCTTCGGCGACCGGTTGAGTGAGCCGGCGAACCGCGCTGCGCTGGTTTTTCGGGCAGCGCTGTCGCGCGCCGGCATTCCGGGACTGGAAGAGACGGCGACGTCGCTGGCGTCGGCCTACGTGCGGTTCGACCCGGCGATACCTGACCGCAAAGCGCTGGTCTCGGCGGTCGAACGGCTGGCGGCCGATCGGGACTGGTACGGCGAAAACCTGCCCGAAGGGCGGCGTCTTTGGCGGATCCCCACCGTGTTCGGAACCGCGCTGGCGCCGCAGCTTGACGAGGCGGCGGCGATGGCCGGCCTGTCCACGGCGCAGGCTGTGCAGTCGATAACGGCCGCGCCGGTGCGAGTCCTGACACTCGGCTTCGGTCCCGGACAGCCGTATCTGGGGGAACTACCGCAAGAGTGGGACATTCCCCGCCAGAAGACCCTGACCGAGCGCGTTCCCGTCGGCGCGCTCACTGTTGCGATCCGGCAATTGGTCCTGTTCTCGATCGCCTCCCCCACGGGCTGGCGCCATGTCGGGCAAACAGCCTTTCGCCCGTTTCGACCGGCGGCCGAGGCGCCATTCGCGCTGCGCCCCGGCGACGAGGTGCTGTTCGCTCCCGTTGAAGCCGATCGCTATGCCGAGCTTGAGGCCCAGGGGGCAGACGGCGGCGCCACGTCGGAGGCTGTGAAATGACTCGCGGCTTGAAGACCCGTGGCTGCGGACCGGGATTGACCATTCAAGATCTCGGCCGCCCCGGGTATCTGGAGTACGGGTTGTCCCGCGGCGGCGCCGTCGACCGACTGGCGGTTTTCGAGGGCGCGGCTCTCCTCGGGCAGAGCGCCGAGCTGGCGGTTCTGGAGATGCCGGGAGCCGGTGGCACATTCGAGGCAACAGCGGATCTGCGTATTGCGCTGACCGGCGCCCCGATGCGCGCACTGATCGATGGGGCAATGCTGGCCTGGAACGCCTCGCACAAGTTGCCCCGCGGCGCGACGCTTTCGATCGGCGGTGTTTTGGCCGGCAGCTACGGCTATCTGCATGTCGGCGGCGGCTTCGACACACCGATGACGCTTGGCTCTCGGGCAACGCATTTGCTTTGCGGTATCGGGCGAACGATCCGGTCAGGGGACGACTTGGCGGTCGGACCCGAGCGGAACTCCGACGATGTCGGCCTTTGCCTCGATCCGGCACCGCGGCTGAAAGGGGGAAAGATACGCATTGTCCCCACGCCGCAGACCGCGCTCTTCAGCCGCGATGAGCGGGGGCGTTTCGAGGCGATGGAGTTCCGACGCGATGCCCGTGGCAACCGGATGGGCGTGCGGCTCTTGCCGGATGGCAATGGCTTCGGAACGGAGGCCGGGCTGTCCATTCTGTCCGAAACGGTCGTGACGGGCGACATCCAGATCACCGGTGATGGCTCGCCTTTCGTCCTGCTGTCGGAATGCCAGACTACCGGTGGTTACCCGCGCATCGGAACGGTCCTGCCGACGGACTTGCCCCGCGTTGCACAGGGAGGCACAGGAACTACTTTTCGCTTCACCTTCGTGACTGTGGATGAGGCGACGCAGATCGAGGCCCTAGAGCGCAAGCGTCTCGCAAACCTGCGTACCACGACTCGGCGCCTGGTTCGCAGGCCGGAGGACATGCACGATCTCCTGTTTCACCAGTTGATCGGTGGAGCTACGGCGGGAGACGATCTGGACAGGAACGACTGAAGAAGATCACAGATGATTACGCGGACATGGGCGAGGGCTTCGGTCCTGGCACATGGGGTTGACGTGAGTCTCCTGAATTCCCGGGCTCCTGCCGGTATCGCCTTCGGCTCGCATGTGGGCGACTGGCACTTCATGGCCAAATCGATCCGCACGATATCGGACCGGCGCCCGATCTGGGATGCGGCCGGTCAGTTCGGGCATCCGCCTCCCGCCGTCAGTTAAGGCAATGGCGGTCCATAACCGGTACGACTTCCCCGGCACTCGACGGGGCAAGGCGGCAGCGCCGCTCGGTTGAGTTGGCCTTTCACTTCACGTCCGCAAACACAGGGGAAAGAGTTCGTTTTCGACATGAAAGACATTCCGGTCCGCGCGAACCGCAAAATTCTTCTGAATTCACTTTTGATTGCCTAAACAAGGATCCGACTTCGTTTCACAGAAATTAATTTCGCATTTCCACGCAAGAACATTCCAACAACGGCTTTTGCAGTAGCGACCTATTTCTCCAGACCCGGAGCGTCGTCATAGCCGGCCCAGCCGTAATCGCGCCCGGTCGGCGGCAGATCGGATTCCTTCACGTGGTGGAACATGAACGCCTTCGCAATGAAATTTGCGGTGACTGGCGCGGTCAGAAACAGAAACAAGGTTATCATCAACTCATGAAACGACAGTTCTCCCTTGATCAGAAGGAAATACAGCATCGATGCAATCAGCGCGC
>JBFKFZ010000113.1:0-6764 GCA_041633555.1 Paracoccaceae bacterium
AACAACTCCAGTGCCCTGCTGCTCTATTACATCTACGAAGTTACCTTCGGATTCCGCGATTTTGCCTACGGCGCTACCCTTACCGTCCTGATGGTCGTGCTGCTAGGCCTTCTTGCGGCCCTCCAGTTTTGGATCCTCGACAGAAAGGCGCATTACCAATGAGCAGCGGACTGAACCGGATCGCCTTCGCCACCTTGGCCTTCGTGCTGGCCGGAATCTGGGGGCTGCCCTTTCTCTATTCGGTCTGGACCGCGTTCCACCCCGAGAAATATGCGGCCAATTTCCAGCTCGACGCACCGCTGACTTTGATGAATTTCGCCGAGGCCTGGCAGGCCGCGCCCTTCGCACTCTACTTCCTCAACACCGTGATCCTGATCACCATCGTGCTGGTCGCGAACCTCATCCTCTGCACGCTAGTGGCCTACGCGTTCGTCCGCTATCGCTTCCGCTGGGCGGGATTATTGTTCAGCCTGGTGATGGTCCAACTCTTGATTTCGCCGGAGATCCTGATCGTCGAGAACTACCTGACCCTGTCGAAAATCGGCCTGACCGACACGATCATAGGTATCGCCCTGCCGTATCTGACTTCGGCCTTCGGCATTTTTCTATTGCGTCAGACCTTCAAGACGGTTCCGAAGTCGCTTGACGAGGCTGCCCAGATCGAGGGCGCGGGGGCCTGGCGCGTGCTTTGGACTGTCTACGTGCCGCTGGCGAAGCCCGTGTACCTCGCCTATGGCCTGGTCTCGATCAGCTTCCACTGGAACAACTTTCTCTGGCCGCTCATCGTCACCAACTCGCCCGAGGTGCGCCCCGTCACTGTCGGGCTCAGCGTCTTCGCCACCGTCGAAAGCGGCATCGAATGGTCGCTGGTCAACGCCGCCACGCTTATGACCACGGCGCCGCTTATTATCGCGTTCCTGATCTTCCAGCGGCAGTTCGTGGCGAACTTCATGCGGGCGGGCATCAAATAACGGCGCGGCAGCGTGCCTTGGGAAAATTTCAGAATGCGATTTGCTCACGTATCCGATCTGCATCTCTGCCACGGCCCGAACGCGGATTCTGGGCTGAGCGCGCACGCCTTCACCGTCGCCGAGGCCATGACGCGCGATTTGGCGCGGATCAGAACCGTGCTCGATTTCGTTGTGGTTTCGGGCGATATCACTGAGGACGCCCACCCAGCCTCGTTCGCGGCATTCGAGCGGTTGTTCCGCCCGCTTGGACTGCCGGTCTTCACGATCCCAGGGAACCACGATGGCCCCTCGGCCTATCTTCATGAGACCGGCGGAGGATTTCTGGCAGACTGCGACATAACCGGGCGCACAGCCGACATTGGTGAAATCCGCCTGCTCGGGCTGAACACCTGTCTCGAGAACAATACGACGGGCGCAATCTCGCGAGAGGATACCGATTTCATTGCCGTCGAACTTGGCAGGCTTGGCACGAAGAGGGCGGTCGTTGTTATGCACCACCCGCCTTACCCGCCGGGGCTGCGAGACTTCGACGAAATTGCCGACCTGCAGGGCGCACGCGAGTTTGCGTTGCTCCTCGCGGGTACCGCCATTCCCCCGGTGATCCTCAGCGGCCACGTGCACCGTGCCTATCAGGCGCGTCAAAACGGCGTGGCCTGCTTCGTGGCGGGAAGCCCTGCGATGCCTTTCACCTCGGACCTTCCGTTCGGCGACTCGCCAATTCACCCATCGGTAGAGGAATGCCGATACTTCGCGCACAGTCTTAGCGCGGATGGCAGTCATGTCGTCACTTCGCAGCCGTTTTCCTGCGTCGGGAAGAAGGCATGACGAAGCGGGCCATCTCCTACGAGCCAAGGCTGCGTTCCGAGGCAGCGAAGACCTCTGTTGTGACGAAAAGACAGGCGAAGATTAGAGAGGCTGCATCGTGGCCCTAGGCGACAGAGAAACCCGCAATCTGGTCGAGGCCGTACGCGATGCGGCCGCGCAGGAGATCATGCCGAGGTTCCGGCAACTGGCGGCCGAGGACGTGCATACAAAATCTGGCCCGAGAGATCTGGTGACAGCCGCAGACTGTGCCGCCGAGACCCGGATCGGCCACGCCGTTGCCCGCATTCTGCCCGACGCCGTGATGGTCGGCGAAGAGGCGATTGCGAAACGTCCCGAGCTCGAGGCCGCAATCGGCAGCGCAGAGCGCTGCGTCGTCGTGGACCCTGTAGACGGCACCAGTAATTTCGTGGCCGGCCTTACCCTTTTCGGAGTTATCTTGGCGGTCGTCGAGCGCGGGAAGACGGTCTACGGCCTGCTCTACGATCCGGTTATCGACGACTGGGTCGAGGCCGTTTCCGGCGGCGGGGCCTATCACTTCACTCCGGACGGGTCCGAGCGCAAACTGGCTGTCCGCGCCCCGCGCCCGCTGGATCAGACCCGTGGGTTTCTGCGGCTGCAAGAGCTTGGCCGAACAGAACGCGACGCCCTCATGACAGATGCCGGCCACAGTTTCGAGGTCCGCGACCTTGCCTGTTCCTGCCACGAATACCGGACGCTTGTCTTCGGCCAGGCCGATTTCCTCGCTGCCCGCACCCCGCGCCCCTGGGATCACGCGGCGGGCATCCTCGCGCTACAGGAAGCAGGCGGATGGGCGCGGCTGGGCAACGGCCTCGACTACATGCCCAACACCTCTGCAGAGGTTCTCTATGCGGCCACCTGCGGCGACCTAGGTGAGAAGATCGAGCGGCTTTTTTCAAAGCAATGAGATGGGCCTCGGGTGTATTCGATGCAAATTACCGCCAGCGGTTCGGTTGAGCCGATCGTCGCCAGTTCGGCTTGAGTTGTTTTGTCGCGATAATCGGCGCGCACCTTTCCTGGATTCATGCACTGGGGCGTATCATAGTCCGATCCACTTGACGAAGAACAACGCGATGAACAGCAGGAACAATGTTTCGACCAGCAATATGGCGCCGTAGCTAGGTCTCACCTTGACGAACCGGGCGAGGCTGGTCTTTACGCCAAGGGCCGAGATGGCGATCACGAGGCACCAGCGCGACACCTCGCCCGCAAACGCGATGAGGCTGTCGGGAAGCAGATTCACGTTGGTCAAAATTGCCAGCCCCACAAACATCACGAGGAACCATGGCAAGCCCACTTTCTGGGACTGGGCTCCCCGGAAGCTGAACATCACAAGCAGCATGACCACCGGCAGCAGCGCCACACGCAGCATCTTGATGAAAGTCGCGATCACGCCGGCTTCTTCGCTGACCGAATAGCCCGCGCCCACCACCTGCGCGACATCGTGGATCGTGGCCCCGATCAGGAAACCGCTTTCAAGGTCGGTAAGACCGAGCGCCTGGAACAGCACCGGATAGGCCACCATCGCCACGGTCGACAGCGCGGTGACGCCGATGACGACGAACAGCGCGTCCTGCTCGCGGTCGGATCGCGGTGGCAGGACCGAAGTGATCGCCAGCGCCGCCGATGCGCCGCAGATCGCGACGGACCCACCTGCAAGAAGACCGAAGGCCATGCGCCGGCCCAGAAGCCGCGACAGGACTGCGCCGCAGCCGAGCGTTGCAAGCACGAACCCAATTACAGCAACCACTGGAACCAGCCCGACGGCTTCCACGTCACCGACGCTGAGACGCAGACCCAACAGTCCAACGCCGAAGCGCAGAAGGGTCTTGGCGGAAAACTCGACGCCTTGCGCGCAGCCCGGATTCTCGGAAAGGAAATGGAACGCCATACCGATCAGCAGCGCAAACAGCATGGCCGGGGCGCCGTAATGCTCTGACAGGAAGGTCGCGGCGGCGGCGATGACGAATGCAAGCGCAACGCCGCCGAAGTAGGCCTCAAACTGTTTCTTGAGAGAAGACGCCACGGTGAGAATCTTTCTGCGGCGCCGGGCCTCAGGCGGCTTTCCAGCGGTCAGCGAAATCGAACGCCTTGTCGTAGCCGAATAGCGCCACCGCGCCGCCGGTGTGCAGGAAGACCACGCGCTCGCCTTTCTTGAAGTGGCCCTTGCGGATCAGGTCGACGAACCCTGCGGCGCCCTTGGCGGAATAGACCGGGTCCAGCAGGATGCCTTCAAGTTCGGCGAACATGGCGATCGCCTCCTGCCCGCTTTCGGTCGGAATGCCATAGCCTTCGCCCACATAGTCGGTGTTGGCCACCACGTCCTCGCGCGCGACCACGCCGGGACAACCCAGTTTCTCCGCGGTGGCCGCGGCCAGCTTGAAGACGTTCTCTTCCTGTTTAGGCCTTGGCGCACGCACGCCGATGCCCAGCAGCGGGATCTGCGCGTTCATCGCCTTCAACCCGACGATCAGACCCGCCTGCGTGCCGGCGCTGCCGGTGGCATGCACGATATGGTCCAGCTTCAGCCCGCCGTCGTTGACCTGCTTCAACAGCTCGAAGGCGCAGTTGACGTAGCCCAGCGCGCCGGTGGGGTTCGAGCCGCCGCCGGGGATGGTGTAAACCTTGCGGCCGTCGGCGCGCATCTTGTCGGCAACCTTCTCGATCTCGGCGTTCAGGTCGCCGCCGCCGGGGCGCTTCTCGGTCGTGGCGCCGTGCATGTGGTCGAGCAGCACGTTGCCGTTGTGGTTGTAGTTGTGGTCGTTCGAGCCGGTCCGGTCTTCCAGCAGGATGTGGCACTTCATGCCCAGCTTGGCGGCGAAGGCGGCGGTCTGGCGGGCGTGGTTCGACTGGGTGGCGCCTTGGGTGATCACCGTCTCCGCACCCTGCTGCTCGGCCTCGGCCATCAGGAATTCGAGCTTCCGGGTCTTGTTGCCTCCGGTCGACAACCCGGTGCAGTCGTCGCGCTTGATCCAGATTTCCGGACCGCCGAGTTCGCTGGTCAGGCGATCCAGCCGCTCCAGGGGCGTCGGCAGATGGGCGAGGAAGTGGCGGGGGAAGCGGGCAAGGTGCATCACGGCTCTCCTGAGTTTGCTACTCGCGGACTAGCACGTGGCCGCCGATCAATCCCAATGCCTATTCGGCATTCTATCATGCAGGTCGCTTATGGCGCGTTTCCAGGGATCAGGAGGCTGCAGTCACAGCGCGTCCCAAAGGGCTCGTCCGGTTTTGTCCAGGCGTTCCAGCGATGAAAACAGCGTCAGCGTCAGCGTCGCGTGCCATTCCGGACCGCCGGCCACCACTAATTCGCCGCGCGCGATTTCCTCGGCTACCGCGCTATCCGGCAGCCAGGCCAGGCCGCTTCCCAACAGCGCGCGGCGTTTGATCGCCTCGGTCAGGGCGTCCATGTAGCGCAGCGCCAGAGGCGGCTTGCGGGTGCCGATGGTCTGGTCGACGACGGTGCCGAGAAAGCTGCTGGGATCGTAGCCCAGATACGGAATGTCCCGGGCATCCGGCCGCGACAGGTCCCAACCGCCTTCGGTCGCGGCCCGGGTTTCGGCCACCGGGAAAAACCGGTCGGTCCCGATGTCCTTTTGCGCAAACTGGGTCTCGTCGAGCACTGGGGCCACGTCCCTGTGGCGATAGTAGAGAAGGAAGTCGCAGGTCCCCTCGGACAATAGCTGGCAGCAGGTCCGCAGGTTGTCGGAATAAACCCGGACGCGCAGATTGGGGAGCTGCGCCTCGAACTCCGCGATCCGCCGCGACAGGTAATTGACCGATATCGTGTGCAGCACCGCCACGCGCTGAAACGCGGTGCTGCCACGCTCTTCTGCCCGTATCAACTGGCGGATGTCGGTAAGGTTGGCGATGGTCTCCCTCGCGACCGGCAGGAACTGGACACCGGCCTCGGACAACTGCACCGGATAGGTCGAGCGCTTGATCAGCGGGACGCCCAGCCAATTTTCCAGCGACTTGATACGGCGACTGAAGGCCGGCTGGGTGATGTTCCGCTCTTCCGCGGCGCGCGTGAAGTTCAGCGTGCGCCCAAGACAGACGAAATCCTGCAGCCAGTTAAGGTCCATCATCGGCCCTTCATAGAGCGCTGTTTTCGCACATAATTGCGCAATCATGCAAGTTTTGCATGAATAAATGACATGTTTGAATTGGCTCCGCAGCGGGGGGCTCGTCTAACATCAGTGACAGGACGGCGAATTCCGCCAGACGCAACAAACAGGGAGACAAGAATGAAGACATCCTGGAAATTCACCACCGCCGCCACCGCCCTCGCGCTGATCGCAACGGCCGGTCTGGCGCAAGCTGAGACCACTGTGCGGTTGTCCACCTATGTCAACGAATCTGACATCCGCTACCAGGGGTTCCAGCATTTTGCCGACCTGGTTGCGGAAAAAACCGGCGGCAGCGTTAAGGTCGAGATCTTCCCCTCGGCCACTCTGCACGGCTGGTCGGAAGGCGTCGATGCCGTGCAGGGCGGCGTCTCGGACATTAGCTGGATCAACGCTGACAACCGCGTGCCCTGCTACGCCGTCACCTCGCTCTATCCCGCGATGGTCAGCCTGGAAAACCAGCCCGCGCTCGACGCGGCCTATGCCGACCTGATCCGCGACGAGGCGGCGAAGGTGAACCTGGTTCCGCTGATCAACTCCAACTACTCCTACGACCAGGAATGGTGGTTCGAAGATCCGGTCGAGGATTTCGGCAAGCTTGACGGCAAGCTTGTGCGCTCGATCGGTCCGCTGGTCAGCATGATGATCGAGACCTGGGGCGGAGAGCCGGTCTTCGTGGCGCCCAAGGAGGTGTTTCAGTCGGCCGAACGCGGCGTTGTCGACGGCATCAACATGGGCGTCGCCACTTACAGCTCGTGGAAGCTGTGGGACGTGATGCCGCACATGGTCAACGCCAACCTGTTCTACGGCAACATCATCTACATGA
>JBFKFZ010000114.1:0-6520 GCA_041633555.1 Paracoccaceae bacterium
CGCCTGCGCACGCTCGACGAGGCGCTCGACATCGTGCGCGCGGCCGACCAGCCCAATGGCGGCATCCTGGTTGATACGCTGTACCTGCATCTGAGCCGCGTCGATATTGGCGAACTGTTGCATGTGCCTCCAGAGTGGCTGCACTTCCTGCACATTTCCGATTGCCTGCCGGGTATCGCAGATACGCGCGAAGGCATGATCCAGCTGGCCCGTGATGCGCGGCTCTATCCCGGAGAGGGCTGGATCGACTTTGCAGGCATCATCGAACGCTGCCCGCCGATGAACTACTCCATCGAACTGCCAAACCAAGCCCGCGTGGCCGAACTTGGGTTCGAAGAACATGCTCGCCGCTGCCTGAAACACGCCAAGGCAACCTTTGGCGAAGCCCGATCCAAACGCCGCGAAGCCCAGCAACTCGCAGCCTGAACGAAATGAACGAAGGGGATGCCAAATGGCAAGAGAACTGACCGAAGAGGAACGCCAACTGGCCGCTGAAATGCTGAGCCGCGCCCGCGCTGCCATGGCCGAGATCGAGGACTGGAGCCAAGAAGACCTGAACCGTCTAAGCCAGGCGATTGCCTGGTACGCGGGCAACGAGAAGTCCTTTACACGGCTGGCGCAGAAGGGTGTCGACGAAAGCGGCATCGGCGACCGTGACGGCCGCCCCGGCAAGCGTTTCAAGATCCACATGGTCCTGCGCGACGTGTTGCGCACGCCCTCGACGGGGATCGTCGAGGTGGACGAGGCGCGCGGGCTGGTCAAATACGCCAAGCCCGCCGGCGTGATCGCCTCGCTCATCCCGATGACTAACCCGGCAATGACACCGCCCGTAACCGGTGTTTCTGCAGCCAATGCGCGCAATGCCGTCATCTTCTCACCACACCCTCGGACAGCAAACACGACATTTGAAATGGTCGAGATCATGCGTGCAGCGTGCCGAGCCGTTGGCGCACCCGAGGATCTTTTCCAGTCGATCCGGCATCCCTCGATCCCGCTCACCCAGCACCTTATGGAGATTTGCGATCTGACGCTGGCAACCGGCGGTAAGCCGATGGTGAAGGCCGCATACTCTTCGGGCAAACCCGCCTATGGCGTGGGCGCGGGCAACTCGTCCATCGTTATCGACGAAACGGCCGATATCGAGATCGCGGCCCAGAACACCCGCATTTCCAAGACATCGGATTTCGGCTCGGGTTGTTCGGCGGATGGCAACATCATCATTCAAAACTCGATCTACGACAAAATGGTCAAGGCGCTGGAGGCCGAAGGCGGTTATCTTTGCAGCGCCGAGGAAAAGGCGATGCTCGAGGCAGCGATGTGGGACGAGAAGGGCAACCGGACCTTTCCGACCATTGCATGCCGTCCGCAGCAGACGGCGGATGTGGCAGGGTTTTCGATCCCCGAGGATCGTAAATTCCTTATGGTGGAAAACCAGGGCCAGATCGGGCCCGAGCACAAGTTCAGCAAGGAAAAGCTGACGACACTGATGGCGCTTTACCATTTCGAGACGTTCGAAGACGCGTTGGAAACGGTGCACCAGATCTACGACACCGGCGGCAAGGGCCACTCCTGCGGCATCTACAGCCACAACGACGATCACATCGACCGTCTGGCCCGCCTGGCCCCGGTCAGCCGGATGATGGTGCGTCAACCGCAATCCAAGGCGAATGCCGGTGCGTGGACCAATGGCATGCCGATGACCAGTTCGCTTGGTTGCGGCATTTGGGGCGGCAACATCACCAACGAAAATGTCACCATGAAACACATGATGAATTACACTTGGGTCAGCCGCCCGATCCCCGAAGATCGACCTTCGGAACAAGAGCTATTCGGTGAATTCTACGGACAGGAGGTGGCGTGATGGACGGCTCGAAATTGGACGGCAAAACTGTTGCCGAGCATATCGTCGATTTCCTTGAACGGCGCGAAGTTACCCATGTCTTTGGATTATGCGGGCACACGAATATCGCAGTTCTGGCTGCTTTGGCCGAAAGCCCCATCGATTTCGTCACCGTCCGCCATGAGCAGATCGCCAGCCACGCGGCGGATGCTTATGCGCGGGTGCAGGGTCGCGCCTCGGTGGTGCTGAGCCACCTTTCACCCGGGCTGACCAACTGCGCCACCGGTGTCGCCAACGCCGCGCTCGACTGCATTCCGATGGTGGTGATCGCAGGCGACATCCCGACGCATTACTACGGCAAGCACCCGCATCAGGAGGTCAACCTGCACGCTGATGCGGCGCAGTGGGAAATCTATCGCCCCTTCGTCAAACGCGCTTGGCGGGTGGACCGAGCAGACCTGATGTCGGAGATCCTCGAGAAAGCGTTTCATCTGGCCGAAAGCGGCCAGCCCGGTCCGGTGCTGGTCAATGTCCCGATGGATATTTTCTCCGAGGTGATCCCGTCCCACAGCTTCGACCGGGTCGCGCAGAACACGCGCGCCCTGAAGAAGCCGTCCATAGATGACGACACCGCGCGCGAGATCGTCGAAGCGCTCGCCAAGGCGGAAAGCCCGGTTGCCTATGTGGGGGGCGGCATCCTTCTGGCGAAGGCCAGCGAAGAATTGGGCGCCTTCGTCGAGCATATGGGCCTGCCCATCGCTCATTCGCTGATGGGCAAGGGCGCGCTGCGCGACGATCACCCGCTGGTCATGGGCATGACGGGGTTCTGGGGCACGTCTCTGGTCAACCAATCCTGCTTGAACGCCGACTATGTCTTTGCTGTCGGCACGCGCTTCAAGGAGGCCGACTGTTCCAGCTGGTATCCGGGATACACCTTCAACATCGGCAGTGAATCTGACGTGACGAAAGTCATCCACATCGACATTGAACCGCAGGAGATCGGCCGCAACTACCCGACCAAGATCGGCGCTGTGGCGGATGCGAAGGCGGCGCTCCGCGTGCTGACACGCGTGGCGAAGGAGATGTATCCGGATGGCTTCGCGCGAGAGGAAAAGAAAGCCGAGATCGCCGCATTCCGTGCCAGCTTCAAGGAAAGCAACCGCGAGATGGCGACCAGCGCGGCCTTCCCCATGATGCCGGAACGCATTCTGGCGGACGCCCGCAAGGCGCTGCCTGAGGATGCGATCATCACCACGGACGTGGGCTGGAACAAGAACGGCGTGGGCCAGCAGTTCGACATCCTGACGCCGGGCTCGATCCTGACGCCCGGCGGCTTTGCTACCATGGGCTTCGGCCCGCCGGGGGCCATCGGCGCGAAACTGGCCGCACCGGACCGGGTGGTCATCAGCCTGGTGGGCGACGGTGGTTTTGGCCAAAACCCATCGATGCTCGCCACGGCTGTCGAACTGAACCTCGGCATCGTCTGGCTGGTGATGAACAACAACGCCTTCGGCACCATCGCGGGCCTGCAAAAGGCGCACTACGGTCTGACCTACGGCACGACATTCCCCGGTAGCGCCGAGGCACCGACCAACGGCCCCGGCTATGCCGAGATTGCGCGCGCTTATGGGGCTGATGGGTTGCGCGTGACCTCTGCCGACGAACTGCTGCCCGCGCTGCAAGCGGCGATTGCAAGCGGCAAGCCGACAGTTCTGGATGTGCCTATGATCAACAACCCAACGCCGACAACAGGGCACTGGAACATCCTCGACATCTACTCGCCTGACAAGAAAGTCAGTCACGTTTCGACGTGACGCCTGGCGCCCGCCAACCACAGGGTCGATAACCCCTATCGGAGAAAGCCGATGTTCAAGAACGTTCTATTACCTGTGGCGTTGGACCACGATAGTGATATCCCCGGAACAATCCAGTTCGCGCGGAGCCTGCTGGCCGAAGGCGGTAAGATTACGTTGCTCAGCGTGGTCGAGCAGGTCCCGAGTTATGTCGCCGAATACGTGACGGTGAAGCCAGAGACCAAATTAATCGGCGAAGTGAAGGACCGGCTGGCCGCCCTTGGCAAAGATCAGCCAGACCTCGAGGCCGTCGTCGTCCGAGGAAATCCGGGCGTCGCGATTCGCGAGTTTGCCTCGACCTGCAAGGCAGACTTGATCGTCGTCGGCTCTCATCGCCCGGGGCTGCAAGATTATTTCCTCGGTTCCACAGCCTCGCGGGTCGTTCGTCGTGCGCCGTGTGCGGTGCTCGTGCTAAGATAACACAAGCCTCCGCGACGCAGGGAGGGCGCAAAAGGTCAGCGCAGGTGGATATCATCATAAACAAGTTCAAGGTCGCGCTAAAGGCAGGCCGACCGCAGATCGGCGTCTGGAACGCCATCGGCGGAAATACCGTCTGTGAAACGCTGGCGAACTGCGGCTATGACTGGATCCTGATCGAGACTGAACATTCGCCGGTCGAGGTGACCGAAGTCCTGCCAGCGCTGCAAACCATCATGGGTTATCCGAACGTATCCGCCGTGGTTCGGCCTGCGGTCAACGACGTGGTGCTGATCAAGCGCCTGCTCGACATGGGTGCGCAGACCCTTCTGCTTCCCTATGTCCAATCGGCAGACGAGGCGCGCGCAGCCGTCGCCGCAATGCGCTATGCGCCGCGCGGAATTCGTGGCATGGCCGGGATCACGCGCGCCAGCCGGTTCGGCAAGGTCAAGGAATATGCGACCCGCGCCGAAGATGAACTATGCCTGATTGTACAAGTCGAGACAGCCACCGCCCTGCAGCAACTTGAAGCGATTGCGAATGTCGAGGGTGTCGATGGCGTGTTCATCGGTCCTGCCGATTTGGCGGCCAGCATGGGGTATCCGGGGCAAGCCGGCCATCCTGACGTCATCGCTTCAATCGAAGATGCGATCACGCGACTGGTTTCATGGAAAATCCCGGTTGGAATTCTTTCGCTGGACGAGGATTTCACCCGTCGCTGCATCGCTCTTGGCACCAGCTTTACGGCCATCGGTGTTGATCTGGCGGTGCTGGTGGATGGATTATCAGACCTTCGGGAGCGATTTCGCAATGTAAATTGAAAAAAGCGCTGGTTCCCAAGCAGCTGAGCAGAGGAGCGGCTACTTTTGGCACAGGCTCGGAGGCGTCAAAGATGACGCACGATACGCCGAAGCTTTCGTAGCCGACTTCGAAGCTAGCCGCCGAGACGCTGTGACGTCAGACAGCAGTGGTGGAGATTCTCGGAAGATTTCAATACACTACTGATCTCCGAACCGGCTTCGCGCTTTTCTATCAAATTGGATGGTATCACCAGCAGTTGATCCGCTGGTCGCAATCATGGCTACCAGCAAGTCCTCAAGGCGATCAGGATCAGCATCTGTGTGACGCACGCTCAGTCGCCCTTGAGAAAATCCGCAAAAGCGTCGGCAAAGTCGGGGTGCCAGCGTGACAAGGGCGGGCGGTTCTCGATGATGTCACCCATGGCCCAGGCCATGCGTTTTTCGTCCAGCCACCTGGACACATCATTGTCGGGACAGAGGATGTAGAAATCGCCCTTGTTCAGGCTTTCCATCATGAAGGCGGCGGTCTGCTCCGGCGTCCAGGCGCTGGCGGGTTTCTCGGTCCGGTCGCGACGGGTGAGGTCCGTGAAGACGAAGCCCGGTATCAACAAGTGCGCGCTGATCTGCGCTCCGTCCGTATTGCGCAACTCGTGCTCAAGGGCTTCCGTGAAGGTTTTGACGGCGCTTTTGGCGACATTATAGGCCGGGTCTCCGGGCGGGGTTGTGATACCTTGCTTCGAGCCCGTGTTGATAATCGCGCCGGGACGTCCGCGTTCGATCATTCGGGGACCAAAGACCTGGGAGCCGTGGATGATGCCCCAGAGATTGACGTCCAGGATACGCCGCCAGGCGCCCGTTGGGCCAAACATGGTGCTGCCGGGCTGAATGCCTGCATTGTTCATTAGAACGTCGGTGCCGCCAAACCTGTCCGCGACCTCGCGCTCGAAGGCGGTCACCTCTGCAAAATCCGAAACATCCATCGCACAGGCAAACAACTCGGGCGCGCCAGCTTCCCGCAGACGGGCGGCTGCGGGTTCCAGAAGGTCAGCACGTTTGTCCGCAATGGCAACGCGCATCCCGAGTCGGGCAAACTCACGAGCGGCGGCAAGACCAATTCCGGCGGCACCTCCGGTGACGACAGCGACAGAGTCAGAAGTAAGAGCGGGGTGGGACATGCGGCGCTTTCTATAGTGACCGATCGGGGCCTATGACCGCCCCTGCTCGCAACAACAACAACAACCTAAATCCGCCTGATCAAGAATTCCAACACTACGGCACCGCATGCGGTGCGAACTACCCGCATGGGGTACCCGCGCCAACGGCCTCTTCGTTCCGATATCCTGATGCCGTGTCGATATGCGGGTACCCGGCCTTAATTTCCGCCTCTATCGCGCCGGGGGCATCGTCAATCGAGACGAGATGCCCCCTATGCAGTCGGCCGCCACGCTCCCGGTCAATGGCCGGTTTGCGCGACATGCGGTCATCTGTTCGGTACGCAGCAATCGACACTAAGCGCTCGGACCCGTCATAGAACCGTCGTGTGGCGAGTGACCGGTCCCGACAATCGAAGGGCTAGTACAGCCGGCCGAACCTTCTGACGGCAGCCTACA
>JBFKFZ010000115.1:0-6518 GCA_041633555.1 Paracoccaceae bacterium
ATCGTCACCATTATCCCGCTGTCGGGGAATCGCGCCAGAGCGCTGCCCACCGCGCCGTGCGAGCCTGAGCCGTGGAGCGCATGATCAGACCAGAATTCGCCGTTGCCGATCACCCGGCGTCCATCGGACACATCACGATGAAATCCACGACACCGAATCCAGTCGCCATTCACAGACCCGCCGCGGTCCGGTTCGGGGCAACATTCACTGTTTCGATTTGCCTTGGTCATAACAGGCGTCCCTCTACGACCCACATCGTTTCGGGAAATGCCCATGGCAGGGTTAGACCGTGGCTCATCAGATAGCTTCCGCTCAGCTTCAGCGGGGCTGATTTCAGTGGCTGATCACCGCGTGACAGGGAAACGGCATCCTTGCGATTGACCAATTCAACCCGGTATTTCGCATCCGGCGACAGTCGGGACAAGCGCAGCGGGCGCGGCGCGATCTGGTCTGACGTCGCGGACTTTCCCGCGAAGACCACGAAATTCGCCCCCCCCTCGGCCAGCTGCTGCTCGGCGATCACGGCAGGGTCGGGGCTGTCCAGCCGCAGGATATCGGCGCGGAACATCCAGTCGCGATTTTCTTTCCACCAGCGGGTGACATCGGTCAGCACCTGCGATTCCTCATCGGTCAGTTCGCGCGGGTCCATCTCGAATCCCATATGCCTCTGGGCCGCCACCCAGGCGCGGAACCGGATATCCAGGATGCGCCCCGACGTGTGGCATTCGCGCGGGCCGACATGGCTGCCGGTCACGGCTGAGGGCAGGAACAGGGCGGCGTTGTGCTGCATTTTCAGCCGCTCCAGCGCATCATTGCTGTCCGAGAGCCAGACCCGGTGGGTGCGTGACAGAATACCAAAATCAATGCGCCCGCCGCCCGAGGCGCAGCTTTCGATCTCGACCGCCGGGAACTCGGCGCGCAAACGGTCGATAAGCTGGTAAGAGCCACGGGTCTGCGCGGCATCGGGCATCGGCAGAACCCGGTTGTGGTCCCACTTTATATAGTCGATCGCGTGATCGCGAAGGATCTTGCCGATGCGGTCGAACAGGAATTCGCGCACTTCCGGCAGCGCCATGTTCAGAGCCTTCTGATTGCGCCCGAGGATCTGGTCCTCACCGCCGAACGCCCAGTCGGGATGGGCCCGGTGAATGTCGCTGTCGGGATTGATCATCTCGGGCTCGAACCAGAGGCCGAAGGTCATCCCTAGAGACTGTACATGATCGATAAGCGGCGTCAGACCGTCGGGATATTTGCGCGGGTCGACCTCCCAGTCCGAGAGCGCTCGCGAATCGTCATCACGGTCACCGAACCAGCCGTCATCCAGCACGAACCGTTCCGCGCCCAGCGCTGCGGCGCGGGTTGCGATATCCTTCAGGACCGGAAGGTTGTGATCGAAGTAAACCGCCTCCCAGCAGTTGAAATGCACCGGTCGCGGTCTTGCAGGATCCGGGAAACGGACGATCTCGTCACGCAAATGTCGCTGGAATGCCAGCGCGCAGCCGTTCAGCCCGTCATCGGAAAAGACGGCGTAGAGCAGTGCGGTCTGGAACCTGACCTGCGGATCGCTCTCCATCCGCGCGGCATGACCGAACTGGATCTGGCGGCGCCCATCGGGCAGTTCCTCGGCCACCATCCGGTGCCCGCCCGACCAGCCGTAATGGAATGCATAGGCATGGCCCTGGGCATTGGTCGCCCCCCGGCACGGCACGATCAGGCCGGGAAAATGTTCGTGACCGGTACGCCCGGTGCGGTTTTCGCGGTACCGCATCCCCGGCGACCAGGGGGTTCTATTCAGCTGAAACTCTCCGCACCAGCGCCCGGCGACATCGATCATGTCGTCCGAATGCTGCGGGGCCGGAAAGACCGGGGCCGACAGCCAGTGCAGATGCACCGGGCTGGCCGATTCCAGAGTTGCCTGGGCCTCGATCACATGAGTGCGGCCGTTGATCGCGAACCGCGCGACATAGGTTAGCCCATTCGCCTTGTCGCAGTATGTCAGCAACAGCCTGTCTTCGCCTTCGTCCACGGATTCGAGGCAGAACTTCGGCAGAAGCGGCGTGCCGTCGCCGGACCGCAGGATCAGCCCCGGCTGGCCGGGAAACGTGCGCGTCGCTTCTGGGCAGATCGACAATTCCGGGTTCTGATCCAGCATGCCGCCGGTCACGTCGATCGCATGGGCCGCGTGAAGCGTGTTCAGGTCCTCGTCGTCGGGCAGCCTCGGCCCCCAATAGACCACCTCGGCAAGGCGATCCCGCTGGGAGCCGAGCACGAGAGACTGACGCCCATCATTGAGCCGCCAGCATCGGATCACTTCACGGCTCCCAGGGTCAGGCCGGCGATGAAATGCTTCTGCATCAGGAAGAACATCGCAACGGGAGGCAGCGCGGCCACGATGGCCCCGGCACTCATCAGGTGATAGGCGGCCCGGTACTGCGCGTTAAAGGAGGTGATCCCCGCCGTGACGGGCTGCGATTCAGCGCCCTGGGTCAGGACGACGGCCCAGAAATAGTCGTTCCAGATGAAGGTGAAGATCAAGACCGACAGCGCCGCGATGGCCGGCTTCATCAGGGGCAGCACCACATAGACGAAGATCTTCCATTCCGCGACGCCCTCGACTCGCGCGGCCTCGATCAGCGGAAACGGCAGGCCGCGGATGAAATTGCGCATGAAGAGCGTGCAGAACCCGGTCTGGAACGCGATATGGAACAGCACAAGTCCGGTCTTCGTGTTGTAAAGACCGAGATCCAGCGTCAGATCGCGCACCGGCACCATCAGGATCTGGAAAGGCACGAAGTTGCCTGCAACGAACATGAAGAACAGCCACAGGTTCGACTTGAACCGGTAGATCCCCAGTGCAAACCCAGCCATGCAGGACAGCGCGACCGCGCCGATCGCGGTCGGTATAGTGATCAACAGCGAGTTCATCAGGTAGCGCGGCATGTCCGATTCCAGGAACACCTTGCCGTAGTTCTCCCAGCCGCCAAAGGTTGAGGGCAGGTTCCAGTAGTCACCTGTGGAAAAGTCCGCACCCGGCTTGACCGAGAAGAGCGCGACTGCGATCAGCGGCAGCAACCAGAAGATCAGTGCGACCGGCAGTAGCGACTGATAGGTGATCTGGACAGTGCGAGTGGATTTTTCGATCGGTTTCGGAAACATCTCAGTGTCCCTTCTCTTCTTTGTACATCGAGTAGAGGAAATACGCGATGAAGCAGAGCATGATCAGGAACAGCACGACCGCGATGGCAGCGCCATAGCCCATGCGGAACCCGTATTCGGAAAGCGCGACCTCGAACATGTAGAAGCTGAGAACTCGGCTTTCGCCGAAGGGGCCGCCATTTGTCATGATCGAGATGAGGTCGAAAGAGCGGAGCGCACCGACGATCGTCACCACGAATGCGATGAAGGTCGCAGGCTTGAGCTGCGGCACGATCACGTACCAGAGCATCTTCCAGCCCCTGGCCCCGTCAAGACGTGCCGCCTCTACCTGCTCAGGGTCGACTGCGTTCAGGCCGGTCAGGTAGAGGATCATGCAATATGCGGTCTGTGGCCACAGACCGGCAGCGATGATGCCGTAGGTGACATAGGTCGGGTCGCCCAGAACGTTGATCGGTCCCAGGCCGACCACGCCCAGCAGGGTGTTCAAAAGGCCGAATGTGGGATCGTAGAACCAAGTGAAGACCAGCCCCACAACGACCTGGCTGATAACAAAGGGAAAGAAGAAGAGCGATTTGTAAAGCCGAATGCCGGTGACGGTCTGATTGAGAAAGAGCGCGATGAAGAGCCCGGCGGGGATCGCAAGCAGGTAGAGGACCAGCCAGATCAGGTTGTTGCGCAGCGACGTATAGAAGGCCGGATCGTCCCAGAGTTCGCGATAATTGTTCATCCCGACATATTCTTTCTCGCCCAGCCCGTCCCACGAATAGGCCGAGACGTTGAAGCTCTGGATGATCGGGAAGATTACATAGACCACAAAGAACAGGATCGCCGGCAGCAGGAACAACCAGGGCGTGATCCTGATCTCGTTGCGTTTGTACCAGGACGCGCGTGGCGGTTCATATTCGGTTTGGGAAAGCGCGGCGGTCGGCATTTTGAACCTCGATTCAGTTTCGCGTCAGCGCGAAGGAGCGGTCGGTGCTCGTGGCGAATGACAGATCCCGGCCCTGTTCGGGCGTGACGTCGGAAGTCGAATTCCTGTAGCTGGTCGTTTGGTCGGGAAGTCGAAGGGCGAGCCATCTGCCCGCCCCAGATCGCAGCGGATTACTTGTAGATGCGTGTACGTGCGGATTCCAGGCGCTTCAGGATCGCGTCCAGATTGTCGGGCCGCACCATGAATTCCTGTAGGCCTTCCATGCCGATTTTCGCCATCTCGGCCGGGAAGTCGCGGTCGAAGAACTGCGCGACACCGCCCGGCGAGTTGGAGGACAACATGTTAAAGCCCTCGTTCAGAAACTTGTCGTCATCGACCGACGACTGCGCGTTGACCGGCAGCTGGCCGAGCGCGTCCCCCGCATTTACTTCGGTTTGCACATCGGCCGAAACCATGTAGCGCAGGAAGGCCCTTGCGTTTTCCTTGTTGGCAGCGCCCGACGGAATGTGGAACGTGTCGGTCGGCGCGTCCTCGGCCAGCGCCACGTCGGGGTTGATGACCGGGAATTGGTAGAAGTCCAGCTGGTCATCAGTCAGCCCGGCTTCACGCAGCGGTGCAACCGCGAAGTTGCCCATCAGGTAGGCAGCCGCGTCCCCCTGCACCATGAAGGGCAGCGCTTCCTGCCAGCTGTAGCTCTGGTGATTTTCGAGGAATGCGCCCATGTCGATCAGCTCCCGCCAGTTGGCGAATGTCTGCTTGACGCGCTCGTCTTCCCAGCTGATCTCGCCATTGGCAAGCTGCATATGGAAATCGAACCCGTTGGTGCGCAGGTTCAGATAGTCGAACCAGCCACCGGCGGTCCAAAGGAACTTGGTGCCGATCGTGTAACAAGCCCGGCCGGATTCGACGATCTTGGCGCAGTTGGCCTTTTCCTCTTCCCAAGTCGCTGGCTCGCTCAGGCCGAGTTCGTCGAAGATATCTTTGCGGTAGTAGACGCCCCACTGGTAGTAGGTATAGGGTACGCCCCACTGCTTGCCGTCGATGGTCATTGCGCCCTTGGTCGAAGCCAGGTTCTCGGCGATCTCGGGTTCGGCCCAAAGGTCCGATACGTCCTCGAAAAGACCGGCCTCGACATAAGGCTTCATGCGGTTGGCCGCGTACCACGTGGCGACATCTGGCGCATTCGCGGTCAGGAAATTGCGGATCTGGGTCTTGTAGGCTTCCCGGTCGATGATCGTCGTCGAGATGTTCAGGTCCGGGTTCATCTCCTGAAACTTGGCGATCTGCGCCTCCATCACCGCGCGCGGCGCAGGGTTCGAGGTATCAAGAAAGATATTCAGATCGCCGGTCAGCGGCTCGCTATGGCCGGCCGCATAGGCGCCGCCCGCGAATACCGCAGACGTCGCAAGCGCCAGCATGGACGCTTTGAGTGTGGAACGCATGGTGTCCTCCCTTTTAGTTCCAAATAATGAAATGCTAGTTTGTATATTGAAACATGATCACAAATGGCCTAGGGTTGTCAACAATAACCTTGTCAGAACCTGACTGATGAGGCTGGGAGGATGAATGGAATGCGAGGACCCCAATCGGCAAGTGGAACCGTAAGGAAGGCGCTGAACGTGCTCGATCAAGTTGCGTCTTTCGAGCGCCCCGTCCGGTTTGCCGAGATTCTCGAAGGCTCACCTTTTCCGAAAGGAACGCTGTACCGCATGCTGCAAACTCTTCGGGCAGAAGGCATGCTTGGATACGATGAAGACCGGCAAACCTATCAACTGGGCATTCGTCTTGTTCGGCTGGCCCATGCCGCCTGGTCGCAATCCTCTCTGGCCCCCGTTGCGCGCCCGATGTTGGATGCGCTCAGCACGTCAATCGGCGAGACAATTCACTTGGCGCAGCTTGACAATGCGCAGGTGCTCTACGTGGACAAGCGTAATGCCGAACGCCCGGTTGAAATGTTCTCGCAGGCCGGCAAGGTTGGTCCTGCCTACTGCACCGGTGTTGGCAAGGCCATGCTGGCCTTCCTGCCGGAGTGCGAACTGCAGCAGGCGCTCGATCAGCAATCCTACCACAGGTTCACCGCGCACACGCTCGGCTCGGTTCAGGAACTCCGCGACGAACTGACCATCATTCGCCAGCGTGGATATGCATTTGATCGCGAAGAGCATGAACCGGGGATCATCTGTGTCGCGGCGCCGATACTCACTCGCAACAAGCGCGTCATCGGTGCGATATCAGTTACCAGTACGACCTCGAGGACATCCTTGGAGCAGCTTGAAACGCTGGCCCCGAAGATGCGCGAGGTCGCGGGCGACATTGCCGACACAGCAGAACTCTGGCGGTTCCCTGTCGAGCAGAAATCAATCAATGCAATGGAGAACTGAAAACATGTCAGGTGTAACGCTTCAAAATGTAGTCAAACGCTACGGCGATG
>JBFKFZ010000116.1:0-6457 GCA_041633555.1 Paracoccaceae bacterium
CCACGGCCTGCTTCCAGGCAAGATAAACCTCGCCCGCCGGTCCTGGCGCGTCACCGGGTTGCAGAAACGCCACCGCATCGCGCAGCTCGCCGGCCCGTTCCGGGCGCCCGGAATGCGCCACGCAGGCCGCCGCCGCCTTGAGCGCCAGGCGCTGCCGGAGCAAGGTCTGGGGCACCTCCGTCCGGCTCAACACCAGATGCAGATGCGCCAGTGCCGCGCCCGACAAAAACGCCACATCCTCGGGGGTTTCGGCACGCCCCGAGGTGACCCAGGCGGGCATCCGGGGTAGGGTCTCAAGGTCGTCCGGGATGGCTGTCGGCTGGTATGTCATGCCACAAGACTATCGCATGGCGGCGCTTTCGTCTACAATATGATGTAGAAACCGCCCCGCCTTGCCGGTTTTTGTGATGTCCAATAAGCTTGCCTTATCGGACGTATAAAGATATGCTCAGCGGCATGTCAAAAATGCACGAGAAATCGCCCTCAGACCCGACAAACGGCGCCTCCGCCAGTGAGGACAACGAGAGAGACACGGCGTCCGGCGCCCTGATCCCCTGCCCTCCCCTGTCGCGGATCTCGCAGGTCTGGCGGGCGCCGGCGCGCGCGACCGATCACACGCCGTCGATCAGGATATCCAGTGCGCGTTTGAGAGCATCGCGATGATCGGCGAGGGAGCCGACCGGCTCGTGCAACTCCGCGCCCGGGACGGCCGCAAGCTCCTGGACGCGCACGATCCACATCGTCCCGTCCACCTCAACGGATGGCGTCAGTCCCGGAAAGGCCGCATAACGCCCCGCCTCGCGCAAGGGCGCGACAATTCGGGACGCCTCGATGCCGATCAGATCGGTCTGCAAATCGACGACAAGCTGGCCGCCTTTCAGGCGATAGAGATCAAACTGTGCCATCTGAGCCGTGACCTAGAAGCTTCTGTACTGCGCCAGTGCCAGCCCGTCCCGGGCCACCTCCTCGGTATAGGTCGCGATCGCCTCCCTGTTCTCAGTACGCCACAGACGGTTGCGTTCGACCTTGGCCGCCTCAACGATCGCGGCTTCCGCAAGCCGAGACATATTAAGGCCAAGCGTCCGCGCGGTTTCCGCAACGTCGGCATCAAGTGTCAAATTAACTTTTACCCGACCCATAGTAGCCTCCTGGCGTATACGTATGCCAAAAGAGTATAACCCACGCTCCAATATGTCGCAAGAGACGGCTGAAGACCTCTCTGTACCGTCGCAAGTGGCGGGGTCCGGCACGCTCGATCGCCTCGTCGAGACCGCGCGCGATTATGCGCGTTCCGCGGCCTCGGAGAACACGTTGAAAGCCTATGCCAGGGACTGGGCGCATTTCTCACGCTGGTGCCGAATGAAGGGAGTGGAGCCCCTGCCCCCGGTACCGGAAATGATCGGCCTCTATCTCGCCGATCTGGCTGCGCCCACAGGCCCCTCCCCTGCCCTTGCAGTTTCGACGATCGAACGCCGGTTATCGGGAATCTCATGGAATGTGGCGCAGCGCGGCTTCACGCTTGACCGAAAGGACCGCCACATCGCCACCGTTCTGGCCGGAATCAAGCGCAAACATGCGCGCCCGCCGGTGCAGAAAGAGGCGATCCTGCCGGAAGACATCCTTGCCATGGTGGCCACCCTGCCCTTCGACCTGCGCGGGCTCCGGGACCGGGCGATCCTGCTTCTGGGCTATGCCGGCGGCCTCCGACGCTCCGAGATCGTCGGCCTCGATCATGGGAAGGACGACACGCCCGACAGCGGCGGCTGGATCGAGATCCTTGACGACGGCGCGCTGCTGACGCTCAACACCAAGACCGGCTGGCGCGAGGTCGAGATCGGTCGCGGATCCTCCGACCGGACCTGCCCGGTCCACGCGCTGGAAGAATGGCTGAAGTTCGCAAAGATCGACTTTGGCCCTGTCTTCGTACGCACCTCCCGAGACGGAAATAGCGCACTTCAAAATCGCCTCTCGGACAAGCATGTCGCGCGGTTGATCAAACAAACCGTGCTCGCCGCCGGAATCCGCGGCGATCTGTCCGAGAAAGAGCGCCTCGCCCTGTTCTCGGGCCACTCCTTGCGCGCCGGGTTGGCTTCCAGTGCTGAAGTCGACGAGCGATATGTGCAGAAGCACCTCGGACATGCCTCGGCCGAGATGACCCGCCGCTATCAGCGCCGTCGCGACCGGTTCCGTGTGAACCTGACCAAGGCCGCGGGGCTCTAGAACCCCTTAGCTCTGGTCATCGCCGATGCCGCTGATCGCGCCCGGCGACAGCTCTTCCCAAAACTCGGCTACGGCCTTGGCGTTCAGGGCCGACATCCATCCATGTCGTTCAAAATCGTCGCGCCTCGCGCCCTCGAGGCGCGCCAGGAACAGCCGGCGATCTGCATCGCGCTGCGTAGGCGATCGGGCTGCCGCCAGATCGCGTATTCTGCCCAGCTGCTTCGCTCTCTCAGAAACTGGCTGCTCGGGGTTTCGCGGCGAAACCTCCGCTCCGTAATTGTCCTTCAGGGCCGCACTCAAGTAGCCGACCGCATTCTTGACGCCACCCTGCGCCGCCACGTATTCGAGCTTCTGGCGAACATAGGTCTCCCCGTGTTCGGCGATCCATTGCCGGGCCAGCCTATCGGAAATCCCCAGCGCACGCAGTCGGGAATAAACATTGGTGTTCCGATAGCCCTCGCCGTCATCAATATCCAGAATGGCCAGTTGCGGGTTCTCGGCGATACGAAAACGGATATCCGAGACGGCCCGACCCATCTTGCGCAGCTCTGGTGTCACGACGATGTTCGAGGTCTTGTTCACTTCGGCCACCGCAGGCTTGATGATCTTGGCGTTGAGATGCTTGAAGGTCTCGTAATAGGGACTGTCGGACACACCCATCAGGCGGCGAAAGAGATCGAGAGACCACCAGCCTGTCGATCCGGTGCGCACAAAACGATAACAATTCTCATACAGGGCGAGCGCATGACCCGACGTGAAGCGGCGCTGAATGTTAAGGTTGATCAGCGCGAAGACCTTGGGATCGTGCAGCTTCTCGGCCAGGGCCGGCGAATAGGCATATTCGCAGATGCCACCCCGAAGCTTCGCGTAGCTCAATAGTGCGGACACGCCCCATTCCTGGCGGCCTTCCTCGTCAAGCATGTCCCATTCGGCCACAGTCTCGGCCAAACCGCGAAGCGATTGCTTCAGCGTGTCCATATCATTCGAATTGTATCCGATCATCAGGCAAAGCGTGCGCGCGTCAATCTGGTGGCGCGCCTGCGAGGTGATCGTGTCATAGGCGTTCAGAAGCAGCACATTCGACAGCTTGCGCTGGAGTAGGGTGAGCTTGCCGGATACATGGATCGCCGCCACATGCTTTTTCACTGCACCGCGGCGCAGGGAGCCTGTCAGACGATCGCGCGGAATGTCGTCCATCTCAACTCGCTTGGGATCAGACCCCATTACCTCATCTCCGAATCTATTTGCGACTCGATGGTCGGCTTGCTTCGGTTAACGTCAGTATTGACGGAAAGGTATATGCTGACAAGCGCGGCATTGGAACCTTTCGGGCTACGCTACGCCACAGCGGATTGGGCAGGACAAGGGGATCAAAGGTATCCGTTTGCGGGACGTCGGATCCTGGGCCCGTCATCCGGTTTCAACCGATTCGCACCAATCAGGCACTAAATAAGCCGAATCAGTGTCTGTGTCGCAGTTTCGGTCTCGCCAGACTGCGAATCGGGGCCTTTGATCCCGTAAATGGGTGCCCTTTCTCCTGCACACAGATGCTCTTGGTCCCGCAACCAGGTTCCTGAGCGCCTGTATCTTCTTGATATATATATAGCTTCTTGAACCTAAAGACTCTAAAGTACAAAAAAAGAAACTAAACATATGCCTGCGCCTTGTGATCAATAGGAGGATTAGTGTCTATTTCCAGGTCTGAGCGATTCCCAATCGTCTCTACATGTGTCATAGTCCATCGGATATCGCGGAAAACAGCGGACATCACGAGGCAACATGGCACAGAAACCCGGGGCATCCAACAAAGCCGAACTGCCCCCCTATTTCAATATTGATCCGGAAAGTGCGGCCAGAAAACTTGCCAATCCGATTGATACCGCGCGATTTGCAAAAGCAGCCGCCTTCGCCGCGCGCGGGCGCGACGATCTGGCCAAGCGGGGTTATGCGCCGGACGGAAACAAGCGTCTGCGCCGGTTTTCAACCTGGGAGGTCTGCCGATACCTGATCCCGGTGGCGTCGGCCCATCTGCGCCGTGTTCTGAAGCAGCATCCCGATCTTCCACAGGGCGAAGGCGAGGGCGGTTCCAAATGGTTCTCTTTGGACGATGTGCTGCGACTTCGCGACCACTTCGCCGTGGAGGGGGCCGCAAACCGCGAGTACCGGGCATGGCGGCCTGAAGGACTGCCCGCAAAAGTCGTGGCTTTGGCGAACTTCAAGGGCGGAGTCGGCAAGACCAGCACCTGTGCGCATCTGGCAATGTCGGCGGCACTCGATGGCTACAAGGTGCTGGTGATCGATCTGGACAGCCAGGGGTCGATGACTTCGATCATGGGTGGCAAGGTAGAGGATGAATGGCAGACGGTCTTCCCGCTGCTGGCCCGCGATTTCGCAAGCCAGATGCAGGACGAGAACCGGGTGCGCGAGGCTGCAGGACAGGAAAGTTACCAGTTTGACGAGACTCTGACCGAGGCCTTGAAGGTTTCGCCGCGAAACCTCATCCAGAAGACGCACTGGCCGAATATCGACCTGATTGGTGCGCAGCTGAACCTTTATTGGGCTGAGTTCCAGGTGCCGGTCTGGAGGATGCAGTTGCGGTCCTGGCCGCTCTGGGATTCGTTGCATAACGCGCTCTCGGATGGCGGGCTTCTGGACGATTACGACATCATCTTCCTCGATACGCCGCCGGCACTTGGCTATCTTACGATCAACGCGCTTGCGGCTTCGGACATCCTGCTGGTTCCACTGGGGGCCTCGTTCCTGGAATTCGATTCAACGGGGCGTTTCTTTGACATGATCTATTCGACTTTCGCGTCGATTGAGGAGGGCGAAAACCGGGTCCGGCGGGCCGACGGGCTGCCGGAGATGCGCTTTGAGTGGGATGCAGTACGGGCGATTGTCACGCGGTTCGACGCCTCGCAACAGACTGATCTGGCCAATGTGATCCAGGCCTATTTTGGTGACTTCATGACAACCTACCGGCAGGAAATGACCGCGATGGTGGGGCAGGCGGGAGAGCAGGTTTCAGGGATCTACGAGACCGATTACCGGGATTTCAATCGCGACACCTACGTGCGCGGGCGTGAAACGTTCGATCGGACCTGGGCCGAGGTTAAGGAGGTGATATTGGGGACGTGGTGGCGCGACCAGCAGATGATAGCGGCCGGGCAAGAGGAGGAAAAACGTGGCAAAACGGCGTAAACTGGAGGCCCCGTCGGCAGAGGAACTGAACCGGATCGAAGCAGAATTGGCAGAGGGCCCCGGACCGCGGCGAAGCCCGGCGGCACCAATTGCGCAGGTGGCCGCTGAAAGTGCCGGTGCTTTCGATCCGCGCCCCGCAGAAGCTAGAGCCGTGGATGCGCGCGACCGGGCCGATGCAGCCCGATTGCGTGACGCGGAGGGCAGGGGGCTCGTGCTGCTGGAGGTGCCGGTCGAAGAAATCGATGCGGATGCGCTGGTGCGCGACCGACTGGTCCTCGATGCCGATGAAATGGAGGAGCTGAAGACTTCGATCGCCGCCAACGGTTTGCGGTTGCCGGTGGAGATATTCAGGCCCTCCGGAAGTGGGGTGCATCGCTACGGCCTGCTTTCCGGTTATCGGCGCCTGAAGGCCGTGCGCGATCTCAAAGCGCTGACGGGTGATGCGAAATTCGACAAGATCAAGGCTGTTATCCGCGATCCCGAAGCAATGGGTGGGACATTTGCAGCGATGGTCGAAGAGAACGAGATCCGCGCGTCTCTCAGCCAGTACGAGCGCGGGCGGATCGCTGTGATAGCAGCACAGCAAGGGGCGTTTGCAAGTGCCGAGGAGGCTGTGGCCGCATTGTTCCCGGCGGCGTCGAAGGCAAAGCGGTCGAAGATCCGGTCCTTCGCGCTTATCTTCGAGGAGCTTGGCGACATGCTGACGTTTCCGGACCTGATCAAGGAAAAGGACGGGTTGCGACTCGCCGCGGCATTGCGCGACGGGGCCGAAGTCCGGCTGCGCGAGGCGCTGGCCGAAGGGGTGGCTGACACGCCTACCGATGAGGCTGCGCTGATCGACTACGCACTGGCCCGGGTCGATCCTCCACAAGGCGATCCGGCCCGTGGCGGCCGCCCGCGGAAATCGCCGGAAGGGCGGAGCGTGGCGCTGTCGAGCGGCATCACGTTGCAGCTGGCCGAGGACGGGCAGGGGTGGTTGATCCGGTTGAAGGGCAGGCGGGTCAACCGCGCGCTGGTCGAAACGGCGATGAATGAG
>JBFKFZ010000117.1:0-6205 GCA_041633555.1 Paracoccaceae bacterium
CGCTGCCCAGGGTAAACGTCAGAACCGGCAGTGCAAAGGCAAGGCAGAGCCGCAGCTTTCGGAACAGAAACATCACGCTAAGAGCTCCATGAATCCCGAAAAGATGATACAAGAGGCTTGGAAATTGGCAATGCGGGGGCACTGGAAACATGAGATTGCTGGTTCTGGGCCTTCTGATGGCTGTGGGCCTGGCAGGGCCGCAGCGGGCCGCATTGGCGGCCGATCTCGGCGATGTTCAGCCATTGCCGGAGCATGTTGCGCCACAGCTGGTTCCGGCCCTCGGTCAGGGTGCCGGGCGGCACCTTGTTCAACTGGTCTGGAACAGCCGTCGTGCGCGCCTAGAACGCCGGGTCTTTGAGGTCTTCGACCCGTTCGCCGCGCGCGATTACGATCTTTTCTGGGAGCCGGTTAACCCGGACCGTCAGGATGGCCGCCGCGCCGAAGGGCAGGGCGTGCTCACCTGGCGTGAGGCCGGCGCGCTGCGCTACGGGCGCGAGAGCATCGTGGCGCAGTACCGCGGAATGCTGGTATCCGGCCGGCCCGAGGGGCCGGGCTCGTTTGTGGAGCGGTCTGGCCTGCGGTATGACGGTGCCTGGCGCGCGGGGCTGATGCATGGCCAGGGCGCGATCCGGCTGCCCGGCGGTGACAGCTATGCCGGGGCCTTCCGTGAGGGCCGCATCGACGGCACCGGGATCTTCGTCGCGGCGACGGGCGAGACCTATCAGGGCGGATTTCGCATGGGGGCCCGCCATGGCGCGGGGGAAGTGCGCGCGCCGGACGGGGCTCACTACAGCGCCGTCTGGTCTGACGGTCTGCGCGTCGGCCCGGACCGGCCGGGCGGATCGGACGCCTTCGCGATGCTGCACCGCGTTCAGGCCAGACCGGCAATTGAAGGTGCAGCGATCAGCGTCGCGGTCGGCGGACCGGCGGAATTCTGTTGCCACTCCGGACCGCCGTCGTTCGGCTACACGGCGATTTCGCGCTCTGACCGGCTGGAGATCATTCCCGATGCGCCGGGCATGCTCGATATCTGGCGGGGCCGGGCGAACATCGTGATTCAGGATCCGCTCAGCTTCGACTGGGACCGCGCCGGTCTCGAGGCCTACAATTTCCTCAACTACAACGAGAGCCACATCAAGACGCTGCCGCTTCAGTTCGGCCTCGAGAATCGTGATGCCGATCCGCTGACCGTGATCGGCGGCTATCTGGAGGTCATGAGCAGCCGCGTCGACCGGCAGCCAAAGCTGCAGTCGCTGGAACTCAAGCCGTTGAGCCCCCAGAATGTCGAGTTTTCAATCGAGAATTACGGCTGGAGTACCGCCGGCAACGCCGTGCTGAACGCGAGTTTCCAGAGTAATGTGACCGAACAGGCCAGCGCCCCTTTTTCCATTCAGATCGGAGAGATCGCCTCGGTCCATGCGTTCTCCTTCGTCCCGGCGATCGTGGCGAATGGCCTGCCGGAAGGTCGGATCGAGGCGCTTGCGACGATTTGTCAGGGCGGGAACGGGCCCTCCTGTCTGGACCAGCTGAAGCGCGACGGGCAGTTGGGCGGGCTGGCGAACTACGTTGTAACCGGCCTGAACGAATACGACCCGAACCTCGCGTCGGGCTTCGGTCTGAGAGCGGCCGGAATGCTAAGCTATGACTGGACCGACGACGATGGCGGTGCCCACCGGACCGAGGCGCCGTTTGAGGGCCTGGTACCGCTCGGAACTTTCATATCCCGCGCCGAATGCGAGGGCGGCGAATTGCTGGAGGTCGCGGGCGGCAGGCCGTTTCAGCTGGATGAACATCGCGACAGTTACCGGATCCCGTTTCCACTCGATGCCACGGTCTATGCAGGCGAGGTCGCGCGTTGGCAGATCACGCTCGACGCCGCCAAAAGCTCGAACCACGCGCTTAGGATCGTGCTGGAACTCGCGGATGGGCGCGAGATCGCCTCGCGCGATATCTCGGTCCTGATGTTCCGCCCCAACACTTATCCGGCGACGATCCGGCCGTTTCAGCCAAGATGCTGACGGCGCGGTCGGCAGCCCTTGTCGCAGCGCTCGCGGCTCTATTGGCCGGGGGAGCGGCCGTCCCGCAGGAACTGGCGATAGCCCCGCGTTTCGAGAATGCCGGAACATTCTATGTCGGTCTCGCTCCGGTGCAGCTCGGCGGCCAATGGGGCCTTGTGAATACGGCGGGTGAGTTCACCAATGATCCGGTATTCGACGCCATCCGGAAAGGCGAAGACGAACGCTGGGGCGGCCGCCTCGACGGACTGTGGCGGATCTTCAGCATCAACCGCGATGAACTTCCGACGCCGCCCATTTCAGACTTCAAGCCCTATCGTACGGGGCTTGCCGCGATCAGGGTGGGCGTTGACTGGCTGATGATCGATCCGGCGGGCTGGCCCCGCACCCCGCCGATCTTCCTTGAGATCGCGGATTGGGAGGACAACATCATCATCGCCCGCGACCAGGAGGGCTGGGCCTATTTCGACCTGAACGAGCCGGATCAAAATCGTCGCCGGAACGCGTTCTACGATGAAGTCACCGGTGCGCCCCGGATCGCGGAACGCGCGATCGTTCTGCCTACAGCCGATGGCTATGCATTGCTGGACCTAACCCCCCCGTTCAGGCGCACGCTGCTGACCGCACAGCGTTTCATCGCGCCGATGTCAGAGGGCATGGCGGTAGTGCAGGGTGCCGATGGCCGGTGGGGCTTCTTTCACCGCAACTCGCACGAGGTCCTCTGGAAGGGCCGTTTCGATGGCGCGCGTGAATTCTCGCAAGGTTTCGCACCGGTCAGGATCGGTGGCAAGTGGGGCTACATGAACCGAATTGGCGAGCTTGTGGTCGAGCCACTCTACGACGACGCCTATCCGTTCCGGAACGGCTATGCGACGATGCGGCAGGGCGATCTGCGCGGCTTTCTCCGGTTGGGTGCCGATGGGCGGATCGAGGATTATGTCGCCCCTCAGTTTGAGGATGTCTATCGCTTCGTTGACGGCTATGCGCCGGTGAAGATCGACGGGCTCTGGGGGTATCTCTGGGACGGTGGTGCAAGCCTGCAACTGACCGATATCGGCCTGACCGAGGTCTTGCCATGACCTACCGGCTGTTCCTGTCCTCGCCGGGCGATGTGCGGCCCGAGCGCGAGGCCATCGAGCGGGTCATCGAACGGATCAATGCCGACCTCGAAACTGGTGAAGAGTTCGAGCTGATCCGCTGGGAAAAGGATTTCTACACCGCAGACCAGACCTTTCAGGACCAGATCGTCAAATCCTCAGAATGCGACATCGTGATCTGCGTCTTCTGGAAGCGGCTCGGCAGCCCGCTGCCCGACCAGTACAAGCGCCCGGATGGCACAACCCCGACCGGCACCGAGTTCGAGTTCGAACTGGCTCTGAAACATGCGACTGAATCGCCCGAGCGGGAACCGGATGTTCTCGTCTACCGCAAGGTGAAGGACGTGTTCTTTTCGGAGCGCGATCTGGCCGTCGAGAAGGAACAGCGCGAGAATTTTCTGACTTTCTGGAATCGCTGGTTCCGCAACGAACAGGGCCATTTCGTTGCCGGGTTCCACTCGTTCGGCGAGACCGAGGATTTCGAGCCGCTGGTGGAAATGCATATCCGCAAGTGGCTGGCCGAGCGCCGCGGTCAGGCCGTCTGGACAGAGGGGTCGCCGTTTCGCGGGCTGCTGCCCTTCGACGTGGAACATGCCGATATATTCTTTGGCCGCAGGCGGGAATCCGACCGGGCCCGGGCACGCTTTCTGGCCAATGCGCTTGCAGGATCGCGGTTCATGATGATTGCCGGGGCGTCCGGGTCGGGCAAGTCCTCGCTGGTCCGCGCGGGACTTCTGCCGCGCCTGATCCATTCCGGCGGGCTGGGCGACCTGCCGATGCTCGACCGCTACGCGATCACCTCGCCCGGCGGCATGATGCTGGCGGGCGAGGGAGAGTGGGCGCGCGGGCTGGCCAACGCGCTCTTTGCCAAGACCGCATTGGCCGATGTGCTGGAAGACAGCGATTTCAGCGAGCCCGCCGCGCTCGGGGCGCTGATCGCGCAGGGCGGCAAGGTCGCGCTTGCCCCGCTCGTCAAGGCGCTCGGGCGGGTCTCGGCCGCGGAAGGCCGGGCGCATCTCGAACAGGGGCTGATCCTCGTTGTCGACCAGTTCGAGGAGGTCTTCGAATGGCCAACCGATGTCGCCCGCAAATTCTGCGATTTCCTTGAAACGCTGACCGGGTCGTCGTCCATCCACGTGATCACCACGATGCGGGCCGAATTCCAGCATCGGCTGGGCGAGGTCCCCGCGCTTGACCGGCTGGTCGGGCTGTCGGTGGTGCGCGGACCGAACGATGCTGTGCCGACGCTTCATATCGGGCCGCCGAGTCGGGCGGACCTGCGCGACATGATCGTCGGCCCCGCCCGCGCCGCGGGCCTGTCTTACGAGGCCGCCACCGCCACGCTTCCCGACCTTGCGGAACGGATCGAGACCGATGCCTCTGCGGATGCGCTGCCGGCGCTGCAATTCCTGTTGTCCGAACTCCACGAAGCGCGCGATGGCAACCTGATGACGCACAAAGCCTATGACGCGCTTGGCGGTGTTACGGGGGTCATGGCGCATCGCGGTGATGCGGTTCTCGCAGAGGCGGTGGCGGCCGATCGCGCGGCTTTTCCCGATCTCGTGCGGGCGCTGGTGCGCACCGACACAGTCGAAGTTTCTGCGGTTGCCCGCCGCGTGCCGCACGGCGTCTTTGGCGAAGGCACGCCCGCCGAAAGCCTTGCCAACCGGTTGCGGGATGCGGGGCTGCTGACGGCCGATGCGCAAGGAATGCGGCTGTCGCACGAAAGCCTGATTTCGGGCTGGGAGAGCCTTGGCCGCGTAGTGAGCGATGAGCGCCATTTCTTCGAGATCCGCAGCCGGCTGGTGCCTCTTTGCCGCCAGTACCTGCAGGTTCGGCAGGAAAGGCCGGGCAGGGCGAAAGACGCCTTGCTGCAGGGCCTGACGCTGGTCGAGGGACAGCAACTGCTTGGAGCATGGGGGGTGGACATCCTGCGCGACCCCTTGCCTGAACTGCCGGACTATATTCGCGCCTCGGCCCGCGCCGAGCGGCGCCGAAAACTGTTGCGCGTCGGTGCGCTGAGCGGTGTCGCCGCGCTGCTTGTCGGGGTCGCCTTCGTCGTCACGCTGATGTCGGCCCGCCAACGCGAAGCGCAGCTGGAGGCAGAACTACAAAGCCAGCTTTCAGCCGCCTCGCTGGCTGCGATGAACGATGACGACTGGGGCAAGGCGCTCGCCGCATCGGCGCGGGCACTGGAGATATCGCAAACCGTCGAAACCCGGTCGCTCGCGTTGCAGGCGGCCCTGGAATTTGCGTCGCCGCAACTGGTGTCGCGTCATGAAGGGCCGGTGTTGGCACTCGATGTCGAGGAAGATGGCGCGATCGTTACGCTCTCGCGCGATGGAATGCTGAGCTTTGCGGATGGAACGAGCGTTCAACTCGAACTGGCTGAGGGCGCGTTCGCCGGGTTTCGGGACCTGAGGATCTTGCCCGCATCCGCTCTGGTAATCGACACGTCGGGCGGGGTGGCGCTCCATGACCGTGCAGCGCTTCGGGTTGGCAGGGCAGAGCCGCGTTGGCTTCGCGAACCAGGCGGATTCGTCCTGCGCCAGGCGGGTCACACCGCGATCTGGAGCGAGGGCGCGGAATTCGTACTGGCCATCACCGACGGCTCGAAACCCGGCGTAATGCTGGTTTGTAGCGAAACCGGCGGCTGCAGACGGCAGGACCTTCCCGAGGGTACCAGCCTTGTCGCCCTGTCCCCGGACGGAAATCGGATCGCGATGGTGCAATCCGGAATTTTGGCCGACGAGATCCATGTGCGGAGCGTCGCAGATCCCGACGACGGCGAGCGGCTTGGCCAGACCGACAGCAAGGCCCGCAGCCTGATCTGGCCTGACAATAGCGCCGTGCTCGTCGGGACAGACGCCGAACCGGAGGTTTTCGAGAATGCGGCAGAGCGGTACGGCGTGTCTGCAACCCGGCTGAAAGGCGCCTCGCACATGTCGCGTTCGCCAGACGGATCGGCCGTCGTAGCAGCCTGCGGCGGGCGTAATCTCGAGCTCTGCCTGTTCGATGTCACTCGCGGTCTCCAGGTCATCTCGCCGCAGGTCCTTTACGGGTCGACCTTACCCGTCCTGCGCATCGCGTGGC
>JBFKFZ010000118.1:0-6133 GCA_041633555.1 Paracoccaceae bacterium
AGGCGCAGTGTGACTGATTTGATCGTCAAGGAAATCACGGTCCCCCACCCCGCCCAATCAGGCTTTCGATGTCTTCGCCGCGGAGATCGGCAAGTGGCGGCCACTCGACAGCCATTCGCTGTCATCCTCTGACGGCAAGACGGCACGGGTCGACCGGATGGAGCCGCAGCTTGGAGGGGCCATTATCGAGACCCTGCATGACAGCATCACCGCCAACTGGGGGAAGATCACGGTCTGGGAACCGGGCAGCGAAGTTGCCTTTACCTGGCACCTGCGCCGGCCCGAGGGTAAACAGACGCTCGTCAGCGTCGAGTTCATGCCCAAGCGCGACGGTACCCCGGGTTCGTCTGGTGCATTCTGGGTGGGACGCCCGAGGCGCGGCGGCCGACGCCGACAGAAACCAGCATGACAGTGGCTGAGACCATGTGCTGGGCAAATGTTACGCTGGGTGTTTTGCCGGATAAGCTGTCACTTCGGCGGTTGCTCTGGCTAACCCCGACACCCTGCCGTCAGTGAATTTCCGGCTCTGGAACAGGAGCCCCAAAATCGGTTCTCAGGAAATCGAAATCGCAGCCCTTGTCGGCCTGCTCGATATGCCTGGAGAACATTTGCCCGTAGCCGCGTTGATAGATCGACTCCGGCGCGACCCATGCCGCTTTCCGAGCGCCCAGTTCTTCGTCCAACACCTTCATGTTCAGCGACCGGTTCGGGATATCCAGCTCCACGATATCACCCGTTCGCAGCAAGGCCAGCGGGCCGCCGACGAAACTCTCGGGCGCGACATGCAGCACGCAGGCGCCAAAGGACGTGCCCGACATGCGCGCGTCGCTCAGCCGCACCATGTCGCGGTGACCGTGCTTCAAGAGCGCCTTCGGCATCGGGATCATGCCCCATTCCGGCATACCCGGCCCGCCTTGCGGCCCGGCATTGCGCAGGACCAGCACGGTATTGGGCGTCATCGGATAATCAGGATCGTCGATGATCGCCTTAAGTTCCGGATAGCTGTCAGCCACCAGCGCCGGGCCAGCATGCACATGGAACATCGGATCGCAGGCGGCGGGCTTGATCACCGCCCCATCTGGCGCCAGATTGCCCTTCAGCACCGCCAGAGATCCCTCGTGATAGACCGGGTTCGACAGGGGCCGGATGACATCCTCGTTGAAGACCTGCACCTTCTCCAGCCCGTCTCCGATCCCCTTCCCCGTCACCGTCAGGGCCGCACCATCGAGCCTGTCGCCAAGTTGCTTCATCAGCGCCCGAAGCCCCCCGGCATAAAAGAAATCCTCCATCAGGTAGTCCTTGCCCGAGGGCCGCACATTCGCCAGCACCGGCGTCACCCGCCCGATCCGGTCGAGGTCGTCCAGCGTCAGGGCTACTCCCGCCCGGCGGGCCATCGCGATCAGATGGATGATCGCGTTGGTCGAACAGCCCGTCGCCATCGCCACGGTCACCGCATTCTCGACAGCCTTAGCGGTGATGATACTGTCGGGCGTCAGATCCTCCCAGACCATCTCGACAGCCCGCCGCCCACAGGCCGCAGCCATCCGTTGATGGCCGGTATCGGCGGCGGGGATCGAAGAGGCACCGGGCAGGCAGAGCCCCATCGCCTCGGCAATGGCGGTCATCGTGCTGGCGGTGCCCATGGTCATGCAATGGCCATAGCTGCGGGCGATCCCGGCCTCGATTCCGAACCATTCCTCGGCATCAATCGAACCCGCCCGCCGCTCGTCCCAATATTTGAACGCGTCGGTGCCGGACCCCAGAACCCGCCCCGCATAGTTGCCACGCAGCATCGGCCCGGCGGGAAGGTAGATGAAGGGCAGCCCCATGCTGATCGCCCCCATGACCAGCGCTGGGGTGGTCTTGTCGCAGCCGCCCATCAGAACCGCGCCATCGACCGGGTGGCTGCGCAAAAGCTCCTCGACCTCCATCGCCAGCATGTTGCGGTAAAGCATCGTCGTCGGTTTGACGAACTGTTCGGCGAGCGACATCGCCGGCAGTTCCAGAGGCAGGCCACCGGCTTGCAGCACGCCGCGTTTCACCCACTCTGCGCGCTCGCGCAAATGGACGTGGCAGGGGTTGATCTCGGACCAGGTGTTGATGATCGCGATTGCCGGCTTGCCCTGCCAGTCGCGGTTCTCGTAGCCCATCTGCAGGAACCGGGAGCGGTGTCCGAACGACCGCAGATCATCCGGCGCGAACCAGCGGGCCGAGCGCAGGTCGGCGTAGCCCTTGCGAGGTTTCGTGGATGGTCCGTCCGCCATGCTAACCCGGTCCGACTATTCGGCAGCTTCCATTTCTTCCTGTTCTGCCTTGTTGTAGCGGACCGACGACCACAGCGCGATCCCGATCAGCGCCGCCCCGATCAGCCCGGTCACCATCTCGGGAATATGCCAGAGCGTCTGCGCGAACATGATCACCGACAGCGCCAGGATCGAGTAGAACGCGCCGTGTTCGAGATACCGGAACTCTGCCAGGGTCTGCTTTTCGACCAGCATCACCGTCATCGAGCGGACATACATCGCGCCGATTCCGAGCCCGATGGCGATCAGGAACAGGTTCTGCGTCAGCGCGAAAGCGCCGATAACACCGTCGAAGGAAAAGCTCGCATCGAGCACTTCGAGATAGAGAAACGCGCCGAGCCCGCCAGTTGCGGCGACGTTCTTGACCTCGGATTCCCGGTCGAAGAGATGCCCCAGAATCTCGACCAGCGTGAACGTGACGAGGCCGAACAGCGCGGCAAAGATGAACTTGCCGCTTTCATGCTCGGGCACCGCCATCGCAAAGATCAGGACAACAATTAGTACCAGCGTGATCTGCAGCCCCCGGATACTTGCCAGCCGCCGCAGTTGCTGTTCCAGCACATGGATCCAGTGGATCTCCTTGCCCTCGTCGATGAAATAGGTCAGCGAAACCATCATCAGGAAGGCACCGCCAAAGGCCGCGATGCTGATATGCGCTTCATCCATGATCCGGGCATATTCCTGCGGATGCGCCGCTGCGAGCTTCAATGTTTCCCAAGGGCCGATTTGGGCTGCAATGGCGACCACCGCCAAGGGAAACACGATCCGCATCCCGAAGACCGCGATCAGGATGCCCCAGGTCAGGAACCGCTTCTGCCAAACCGGGGCCATCGTTTTCAGCTTGTTGGCGTTGACGATGGCGTTGTCGAAGGACAGCGAGATTTCCAGCACTGCCAACACGGCGCCGATCAGAAAGAACGAAACCGCACCGCTGAACTTGCCCGTATATTGCCAACCGAGCAGAAAGCTGAGGACCAGCCCGACAGCAGTGACAATCATCGGCCATTTGAGGTAGCGGACGGTGGTGTCCAGCATGGGGAACCCGTCTTGTTTGCTCGCGGTTGTCTCAGACGTAGTGGCTCGGCCATCGTGCCACAAGCCTGATGGACAAGGATTCTCGGAAAGCGGGACCCGCAGCAACACCGTACGCGGCCCCACGGGGCCGCACCGAATTACTGGCTACAATCTTGACCGACCGGGATCCGCGCCGGTCAGGACTTTCCCGACACCCTCGCTTGTGCCTTGGCAATGAACTCGTGACTCATCTCGACCAACTTGCCGGTTTCCGCAGCATATTGATCGAAAGCGTCCTTCAGGAACTGGGCCTGAATGGTCTGCACTTCCGTCATGTCCTTGGCATGCAGGATCTCATGCTGTGTCTTGACGTCTTCCTTGATGCGATCGGCCATGAACCGCCTCATTTCGCCGCCAATATCGGTCATGTTCTGCATCCAGTCGGTACCCAGCCAGGCAAGCGATCCCAACCCCGCCTTCTGCATCTCGGCGATCGCGGTCTTGACCGATTGCTCGAACTCTTTGGCTCCCGCAGAAGTCTTTGACTTTTCCGGCATGTGAATTCCCCCAGACTAATTCCAGAATGAAAACAGTTTACAACAATAACGCGAGCAACGCATCGATTTAGGACAATCTGGGCGCGTCCGCGGCCAAACTTCGCCGGCACCGGAAATCGCTATCAACAGAGCGGCTTAGCTGCGGCCCTTCCACGGCACCAGCCACTTTTCGGCAACGCGCATCAGGATATCGATGCCGTAGCCGATGATGCCGATCAGGATGATTCCCATGATCACGATGTCGGTCAGCTGGAATTTCGAGGCGACCATGATCATCATGCCCGCACCCTTTTCGGCCGCGACAAGTTCCGCGGCCACGACCGTTCCCCAGCAGACCCCCATCGCCACCCGCGCGCCGGTGAATATCTCGGGCAGCGAATTCGGAATGATGACATGGCGCATGATCTGCCACTTCGACGCCCCGAGCGAATAGGCGGCATGGACCTTTGTGATATTCACGCCCGAAACGCCGGCCCTTGCGGCAATGGTCATGATCCAGAGTGCAGCGAGGAACAGCAGGATGACCTTGCCCAGTTCACCGATCCCGGCCCAGATGATGACAAGCGGGATCAGCGCCAACGGAGGCACGGGCCGCATGAACTCGACGATCGGGTCGAACCAGCCGCGGAACCAGTTCGACAGGCCCATCGCATACCCCAGCGGGATGCCGACGATCGCGCCGGCGATGAAACCCGCCACTACGCGGAACAGCGACCAGCCCAGATGCTGCCACAGCGTGGAATTCTGATAGCCCTGCTGAGAGATCTCTAGGATTCGGCCAGCCACCGCTTCCGGTGCAGGCAGCCAGATCGGCTCCATCTGCCAGCCCTGCGCCGGCTTGAAGTTCAGCGTGCCTTTCGGCGTCATCGACACCTGACCCGACGCGACATCTACAGTCTCGCCAGGCGCGATCGGCTGGCCGTCCACGGCCACAATCTCGGCGCCTTCGTCGCGGCCGACCTCGTCGTTGCTGTCGACGCGGATCAGCTTCGAGCGCCAGGCCCCGACGGTGTCGCTGTCATTCTTGGCAAACCCGTCGCCCGGCTCGATCTCAGGGTCCGAGACGTCTTCTCCGAGTTTGAAAACGTTGACCACGACCGTCGCATCATCCGTCTGACCGTCCCCGGTCCGCAATGTGTAACTGAACTCCGTCAATCCAACGAAAGGCCCGGGTGCATGGATCAGCGTCAGTTTCGACCCGGTGAAGGCGCCCCAGATCAGGAAGATCGCAACGACCGAAATGACACTGGCGACGCGGCTCGGCGACACCGCACTTTCATCGCCGAAGGTCACCGTTTTCAGCGATGTGAAATCGTGGCGCGCTTCCAGCCGAGTGGTGACGAGCTTCACCGCAAAGAAAGCCCCGACAAAGATGGCGATATAGATGATCAGGATGGTCATGCGGCCGTCTCCGTCCGCCCCATGATTTCTTCTTCCATGTTCCAGATCATGTTCAGGATCTCTTCGCGGGTCGGCGCGTATTGCTTGTGCTGCTTGACCTCGCGCAGATCCGCGCCCACGCCCATTTCGGCAAAGGGCAGCCGGTATTCCTTGTGAATGCGTCCGGGCCGCGGCGCCATGACAATCAGTCGCTCACCCAAAAGCAGCGCTTCCTCGACGGAATGGGTGATCAGGATGATCGTCTTGCCGGTCTCCTTCCAGAGCTTCAGCACCAGTCCCTGCATCTTTTCTCGGGTCAGGGCGTCGAGCGCGCCCAACGGTTCATCCATCAGGATGACATCCGGGTCGTTGGCCAGACAGCGGGCCAAAGCCACGCGCTGCTGCATCCCGCCGGACAACTCGTAGATCGCCTTGTCCTTGAAATCCTGCAAGCCGACGACATCCAGCAGATGATCGACGGTCTGGTTCATCTTGTCCTTTGCCACCTTGTTCATCTTCGGGCCAAAGGCGACGTTCTCGCGCACGTTCATCCATTCGAACAGGGCGCCCTGCTGGAACACCATGCCGCGCTCCTGCGCCGGGCCGCTGACGACATGGTCGTTCAGCCGCACCTGTCCCTCGGTCGGGGCCAGAAAACCCGCAATGATGTTCAGAAGCGTGGTCTTGCCGCAGCCCGAAGGCCCGAGCACGGACATCAGTTCGCCCTGCTTGATATCCATCGAGACGTTCTTGAGCGCCTGCACCGATGAGCCATTCGGCAGGTCAAATCGCATCGAGATGTTGTCGAGAATCAATCCACTCATCGCCCGTCCCTTCGCGCAGCGGGAATCGAGCGGCCCAGGCTTTCGGGCCGCTCGA
>JBFKFZ010000119.1:0-6104 GCA_041633555.1 Paracoccaceae bacterium
CAGGTGGAGCTGGACATATCTTGCAGCTCGACCGCGATGAGAGTTACTCGCAGGTCGCTTTCGAAGTGACGGGCGACAGTGCCCGGTCGCGGAGGGCCGCGCCTCACCCGCTGCCGCCGAACGTCCACGTCATGCCCGAACAGGCCGAGGCCCGCGACCTGGAACTGCTCATGGAGGGCGGCGCCATGGGGGGCATGCGCGGAGCGATGATGGGCGGGCGGATGTCGTCGATGCGCGACATCATGCAGTCTGGAAACTTCTGGGCCTTCAATGGAAGTGTTGGCGGCATGGACGGTGCGCCGCTCGCGTTCTTGTCGCACGGCGAAACGGTGCGTCTGAAGATCGCCAATGACACTGCGTTCCCCCACGCGATGCACCTGCATGGCATGCACTTCCACGAGATCGCGCCTGACGGCAGCCTCGGCCCGCTTCGGGATACGACTTTGCTGGAGCGCGGCGAGGTTCGAGACATTGCCTTTGTGGCCGACAACACCGGGAAGTGGCTGCTGCATTGCCATATGCTGTCGCACGCGGCCGCCGGCATGATGACCTGGGTCGAGGTCACGTGATCCGGGGAGCGGCGATCCTCGGGGCCGGGTTTGTCCTTGTTGCATTTGCCGGGGCCTATTTCTGGACGGCGGATACAGCAGGCTCTGGTTCCGGTGCGATGCCAAAGGACGTGGATTTTGCGGCAGGCGAGGCGTTGTACGCCGAGAATTGCGCGGCCTGCCATGGGGCCAATCTGGAAGGGCAGGACGACTGGCAGAGCCCGGGCGAAGACGGCCGCCTGCCGGCACCCCCGCACGACGAGACTGGGCACACATGGCATCACGGGGATCAGGTGCTTTTTGAGTACACGAAACTCGGGGGACGTGCGCTGATGGCGGCCCAGGGGATGGAGTTCGACAGCGGTATGCCTGGCTTCGGGGATCAGCTTTCAGATCAGGAGATCTGGAACATTCTTGGATACATCAAGTCGACTTGGCCAAAGCGCGTACAGGAGATGCAAGCCGTGCGAACCGAAGGCGAGACGCGGAAGAGGGAAAATTGACATGAAGTTGGTTTGGAAACTGGTGGCGGTGACGGCCCTGATCGTCCCGATTGCCGCGCAAGCGGAGACCTTGAGCGAAGATCGCGTGAAGGAACTTGTACTCGAAGCCATTCGCGAGAATCCCGAAATTGTTCTGGAGGCAGTTCAGCTCATCGAGCAGCGTGAACAGCAACGGCAGGCGGCGGTGGCTACAACCGTTCTGTCAAACAACCGCGACCTTCTGGAAAGCGACCCGAATGCACCTGTGCTCGGCAACCCCGAGGGGGATGTGACGGTCGTCGAATTCTTCGACTACAATTGCCCCTATTGCCGTCGTGTGAAGCCGCATATCGAAGCGTTGCTGGAAGAAGATCCGAATGTGCGGCTGGTCTACCGGGAGTGGCCAATCCTCGGCGACGGGTCTGTCTTTGCAGCACGTGCGGCGCTAGCCTCGCGGGAGCAGGGCAAATACGAAGAGTTTCATCGGGCGCTTATGGGCATGGCGGGACGGGCTGAAGAAGCCTCTGTCATCCTGGTGGCCGAGCAGGTCGGTCTGGATATCGCTCAGCTGCGGCGCGACATGGATGCGCCCGAGATCGACGAGCATATCGCGGCATCCATGGAACTCAGCCGCGCGCTTGGCTTCAACGGCACCCCGTCATTCGTGATCGGTGACGCGCTGGTGCCCGGCGTAATCGAGGCCGATCAGATGATCCGTCTTGCGGAAGAAGCGCGCAAGCCGAAGAACTAGATGCGTATTGGCCGACAGTGGGTCTAACGAGGCCTTACGCGCAGGAATGCGATCCGTTGCGGCACAAGGGGAAATCCCTTTTTGCGACTGGGGTTTGTTGGCTCCCAACTCTCGGAAATTGTCACCAAGTGCTGCGGAAAGTGTTCGGCCGGCAGGCGAACGGCCTTCCACAACTTGCGCTGCGTCAAGGCAACCAGGGTGATTGCGCTCTTTGATGGTCTCATCAAGCGATTGCGGCGATTCAAGGAGTTTGGAGATGAAGACGAGAAGTTTGGGATTTTTGGGTGCGTTGGTTGCGTTGCTGGCACTACCAGCGGCAACGTCTGCGGGAATCGGAAACGAGAAGGGTGCCGATAAGGGGAACAAGACCGGGTGGACGTCGATTGACCACCATGGCCATGAGATGTCTGTTCCGAAGGGCCTTACTGTCAGCGGCGAGAAAGGTCGGGTCGACAACGGCACCGGGAATGGCGGCGAGCATCCCGGACATCACACGCCAAGTCACCATGGCGAAGATGGCCCGCATGACGAAGACCCCAACTAGGACTTCCCCTGCGACGGAACGAGATGCATTTCTGAAGATCGTGGAACAGCGACAGACGGGTAAACACGAGCGATGGGCGACCGGTCGTTCACCGAAATGGTCTAGCATGCGCATGCCTTGAAACGCTGTGCCGTGTCCCGTCTGCAGACCGACATCAATTCGGGCGATTTGCCTTGGAAGCCATTTGTGTGAAGTGCAGTCAGCCGTTCGGGACGGCGTCGTACTCCGCAGCCTTTATGGCCTGAACGATCGCCGCGTCCGTTTGGGTCGAAACGACCTCGACCGTGCGTGATTCAAGATCCGTGATCAAGCTGGCTTGCGGATCGAGGGCAGTGACTTCCTTGGTGATTGCAAAGGTGCAATGGCCGCAGCTCATGTCCGGGACGTAGAATTTCATGTTGGGTCCTCTCCTTGACTGGGCTCGAGATAGGGTTTCCAGCAGGTGGAAGGTCAAGTGAAAGAGGGTGGGTAGGGCGATGCGCAGGAATTTTTTCTGCCCTATTGAGCTTCCAGTGACTGGAAGCCCTATATGTGCATCGAACAGCAGATGAGGCAAACCGCCATGACCCGAATCACGCACGCCACACTCAGCATCGAAGGCATGTCCTGCGCGTCTTGCGTGGGCCGCGTCGAAAAGACTCTGGCGGCGCTGGACGGTGTCTCGGATGTGTCTGTCAACCTCGCCTCCGAACAGGCGCGTCTGTCGGTCGATGATCCCGGCCGTCTGCAAGACGCCGCCCAGGCGCTCGACAAGCTGGGTTATCCGGCGCGCAAGGCCCGGCTCACCGTGAACATCGCGTCTATGTCCTGCGCGTCCTGCGTGGGCCGTGTCGACAAGGCGCTCGCGGATGTGCCGGGGGTGCTGTCGGTGAACGTAAACCTCGCGGCGGAAACCGCCGTGGTCGAGTATCTTGAAGGCGCAGTCATACCCGCCGACCTGATGGCCGCCACAGCTTCGATTGGTTACCCGGCCGAGATCGCGGAAGCGAACACCAGCCAGTCGCGCGTGGAGCGCAAGGCGGAGGAAGCGGAGGCGCTGCGCCGCAACGTCCTTCTGGCGGCTGTCCTGACGTTGCCTGTCTTCGTGCTGGAGATGGGCGCCCATCTGATCCCCGCCTTCCATCATCTGATCGCGAACACCATAGGGACGCAGTCGTCCTGGGTCTTTCAGTTTGTCCTGGCGACCATCGTTCTCTTCGGCCCGGGCCGACATTTCTTCACCAAGGGTGTCCCGGCGCTCTTCCGCGCGGCCCCGGACATGAACAGCCTCGTCGCGGTCGGAACCGGCGCGGCATGGGCCTATTCGGTCGTTGCCACTTTCCTGCCGGCCCTGCTGCCCGAAGGCGTGCGGGCGGTCTATTTCGAAGCCGCCGCCGTGATCGTCGTGCTCATCCTGATTGGCCGCTGGCTCGAAGCTCGCGCCAAGGGGAGAACGGGCGCCGCGATCCAGGCGCTTCTCGGGCTTCAGGTGCGCACCGCGCGTGTCTTGCGCGATGGAGAGACTGTCGAAGTGGACGTCGATGCACTCGGCGTCGGCGATACGATCCTCGTTCGCCCGGGCGAGCGTATTCCGGTCGATGGCGAGGTCGTTGACGGGACCAGCAATGTCGATGAAAGCATGATCACCGGCGAGCCCTTGCCGGTCGCCAAGGCCACGGGGGCCACCGTCACTGGAGGCACGGTCAATGGCACCGGCAGCCTGACTTTCCGGGCGTCTCGCGTCGGGGTTGACACCACGCTCGCGCGGATCATCCGCATGGTCGAAGAGGCGCAAAGTGCCAAATTGCCAATCCAGGGGCTGGTGGACCGAGTCACGTTCTGGTTCGTGCCCGCCGTCATGGCTTTGGCGGCGCTGACAGTTGTGGTCTGGCTGGCGATCGGCCCGGACCCCGCGCTGACCTTTGCGCTGGTCGCAGGGGTATCCGTTCTCATCATTGCCTGCCCCTGCGCCATGGGTCTGGCCACGCCCACCTCGATCATGGTGGGCACGGGCCGGGCGGCAGAGATGGGAGTGTTGTTCCGCAAGGGAGATGCACTTCAGGAACTCTCGCACGTCGATGTGATTGCGGTCGACAAGACCGGGACCGTGACGGAAGGCAAGCCGACCCTGACGGATGTCGTCGTTACGCAAGGCTTCGACCGCGAAACCGTTCTCGCTCAGATCGCTGCAGTAGAGGACCAGTCAGAGCATCCCATCGCCGAAGCCATCGTCCGTGGTGCGCGGAGCGAAGGTATCTCGGTACCCGCGGCCTCCGGCTTCCGGTCCGTCACGGGATACGGCGTCGCGGCGATAGTCGAGGGACAGGAGGTGATGGTCGGCGCGGATCGCTACATGATCCGCGAGAATGTCGATATCGCCGCCCTTGTCGACACGGAGAGGGATCTCGCCATACGGGGTCGGACTGCCCTCTACGCAGCCGTCGATGGAAAATTGGCGGCCGTAATCGCGGTTGCGGACCCGGTGAAGCCCGCGAGCCGCGCGGCGATCTCCGCCCTTCACGACCGTGGCTTCAAGGTCGCGATGATCACCGGCGACAAGCAGGAGACGGCCGAAGCCATCGCCCGCGAGACCGGGATCGACCATGTGATCGCCGGGGTGTTGCCGGACGGAAAGGTCGCGGCGCTTGATGACCTCAGGGCAGGGGGTCGAAAGATCACCTTCGTGGGCGACGGCATCAACGACGCCCCCGCGCTCGCGCATGCGGACGTGGGCATTGCCATCGGCACCGGAACGGATGTCGCAATCGAGTCCGCTGATGTGGTGCTCATGTCAGGCGACCTGCGCGGCGTTGTGAACGCTGTCGAGGTGTCCAAGCGGACGATGTCGAACATCCGGCAGAACCTCGTCTGGGCGTTCGGATACAATGTGGCGTTGATCCCGGTGGCTGCGGGCGTGCTGTACCCGGCATTCGGTCTGTTGTTGTCGCCGGCCTTCGCCGCGGGCGCGATGGCGCTGTCTTCGGTATCGGTCCTGACCAACGCCCTACGCCTTCGCCGAATTGCCCCCGCAATGGACGAAAAACCACGGGCCGAGGCAACTATCCCGGAATCCCGGACCCAACCGGCAGAATAGGAGGCTCTAACCCATGAATATCGGAGAAGTCGCGGAACGCTCTGGAATCCCGCCCAAGACCATTCGCTATTACGAGGATATCGGACTGGTTCGCCCGCAAAGAAGCGGCAACGGCTACCGGGCTTTTCGTAAGACCGATCTGCACAAGCTGGCTTTTGTCGGCCGTGCACGGGCGCTCGGATTTTCCATCGAGGACTGCCGGACCCTTCTCAGCCTCTATGAAGATGAAAGCCGGGAAAGCGCGCAGGTAAAGGCGGTTGCCGAGGAGCATCTGACTGCGATTGACGACAAGATCGCGCAGCTTCAATCCATGCGCGAGACGCTATCGCATCTCGTCGCTGCCTGTCATGGGGATCATCGGCCAGATTGCCCAATTCTGAGCGACTTGTCCGGTGAACTCTGATGCGGCAGTCGACCCGGGCATTGAATGATCGGCTTTCCAGAAAGCCTGTTTAGGTTCAATTGCTCATAACGCTGTTCGAAGACGCTGCTTCCAAAGCGTCTAGTACTACTCGTTCAGTCAAGATTTCCGGCAAAGCAATACCTGAGGGCGCGCCTGGACCGAAGGCAAACGCATCAAGGGCCGCAAGCGTCACATCATGACCGATACAAGCGGCCATCTGATTGCACTTCGGGTTCATAGTGCCGGTGTTCAGGACCGTGACGGCGCACCGGAGGTGTTCGGCCAACTGGCTCGGGAGGCCCC
>JBFKFZ010000120.1:0-6069 GCA_041633555.1 Paracoccaceae bacterium
AAAACGCGCTCATGATCTCTAAGCATCAGGTGGGACAACGCCCTTTCGCAAGAGAAAGCAGCCATAGAAGCGGCGCTCGCCCGTCTGGATGACCGCATAGCTGGTACGTGCGATATCGTAGAAACTGAAGCGCTCGATCCCGATCATTGGCCGGTGGCTGCCTTCGGCGGCGTCGATCACCTGCTGGACCTCTTGCTGAACCGGAGGGATGGTATCGGATTCGCCGACGATTTCCATCCGCCCGGCGAAATCGTCCACGAACGTGTCGAGAGGATAGACCGACAGAATGGCCTCCACGGCCTCTGCCGCCGTCAGGTTCTCCATCCGCAGAAGGTCGCCATAGACAGTGGCGCGGCTGACAGAATCCGAAGGGAAATTGGTGTCGGCGATGATCAGCGCGTCGCCGTGCCCCATGGCGCGCAGGACATAAAGCACGTCGGCGTTCAGTCTCGGGTCGATTCCTTTGAGCATCGTCGCCTCCTAATGGCCAGGTTCTGCATCAGTTGAGCCGCTGACCGCTTTCGCCGTCGAAGAGATGTATCTTGTCGCCGGCGGCCGAGATCGCCACCTGCTGGCCAGGCGCGAAGGCCTGCCGTTCGCGCACCACCGAGACGAAGTCGCGGCCGCCGGAACGGATGACGAGGTGGGTCTCGGAGCCAGTGGGCTCGACGACCATGATCTCGCCCGAAACGCCCTCGCCGGTCAGCACTGTGTCCTCAGGCCGCACCCCGAGGGTGACCCGGCGCCCGTCCGTAAGCCCTGCGGCGTCCCCCAGGGCAAACGAAGTGTCCTTCACCTGCGCCGCGATGCCCGATCTGTTCCGCACGATGACGCCCTCCATGAAGTTCATCGAGGGCGCGCCGATGAAGCCAGCGACGAAGGTATTGACCGGCCGGTCGTAAAGCTCGAGCGGCGCGCCAATCTGCTCAATGTTGCCGGCGTTCATGACCACGATCTTATCGGCCATCGTCATCGCCTCGATCTGGTCGTGGGTGACGTAGATCGTCGTCGTGGCCAAGCGCTGGTGCAACTCGCGAATCTCGGCGCGCATCTGGATGCGCAGCTTGGCGTCGAGGTTGCTGAGCGGCTCGTCGAACAGGAACACCTGCGGGTTGCGTACGATGGCGCGGCCCATGGCGACGCGCTGGCGCTGGCCGCCGGATAGGGCACGGGGGTAGCGGCCAAGATAGTCCGTCAGGCCAAGAATCTCTGCCGCGCGGGTCACGCGCTGGTCGATCTCGGCCTTGTCCATCCGGCGCATGCGCAGCGAGAAGGCCATGTTCGCAGCGACGGTCTTGTGTGGATAGAGCGCGTAGTTCTGGAACACCATGGCGATGTCGCGCTGGGCCGGGGGCAGGTTGTTAACCAGTCGGTCGTTAATCAGGATCTGCCCCTTACTGACCTCTTCGAGCCCGGCCACCATGCGCAACAGCGTCGATTTTCCGCAGCCGGACGGCCCGACCAGAACCACGAACTGCCCGTCCTCTATATCGAGATCGAGGCCGTGCAGAACTTCGGTCGACCCGAACATTTTCCGCAATCCGCGAACCTTGACCTCTGCCATCCCATCCCATCCCTTGGCGACAGTGGAACGATTAGCGGCTCCGGTGGGGCCTGTCCACGTCCATGCAGAACGACAATCTTGACAGGTATCGGATCGGCTGAGATGGTCTCGCGGTCGGCCGCCTCGCCCTGATAACGCGTGCTCGAAAAGATAGATGGGTTTGGCGGCGACAGATTTCCGGGGCCGAAAAAAAAAGGTGCAAGCCCCGCCACATGGGAGGAATGCTCGTGAAAGTTGAACATTACAATGCGATTGTCCGTGCGCAGTTGAGTCGGCGGAAAATGCTGCAGGGGGTAGCGAGCGTCGGGGCCATGGCGGCGGCCGGCGGACTTGCCACCGGTACGCGCCCGGCGATGGCGGCGAGCCATGCAAGTGTACGCGCCGAAATCCTGAAGATCCCGGGAGTGGGCATGGGCTCGCCCACCGATGCCGACTGGCAGAAGGTCGGCGAACTGACACTCGGGCCGACCAAGGAGCGCGTCGAGGAGGGCGAATTCGCCGGTGTCGAGCTGACGTTCATGGGTCTCAACAACCAGAACCTGCACAACTTCCTGTTCCGCGGGTTCCTGAAGCCTTGGGAGGCCTATACCAGCGCCAAAATCAATTGGGTCGACCTGGCGCAAGCCGATTACAACCCGCGCCTGCAGCAGGCGATCGCTACCGGCACCGTCGATTTCGACATCATCGAGATGGGCGCACCGTTTGAGGGCGACACCGCCGGCAAAGGTCTGCTGGACGAGATGCCGGACTGGGTCGAGGAGCAGATCGAGGCCGACGACCTGGTGGGCTATCTGCAACCCCCGGTCGGCACTTGGGACGGCAAGAAGTACCGGATCACCATCGACGGCGACTGTCACACCTTCGCCTACCGCACCGACTATTTCGGCGAGGGCGCCATCGGCGGGCCCGAGGTGCCGAAGACCTGGCAGCAGGTGAACGCGGTGTCGAAGGACTTGATCGGCAAGGAGGACCCGCTGACCGGCCTGCCGGCGCATGGCTATCTCGATCCGCTGAAGGGCTGGGGCGGCTTCGGCTTCTACTTCCTGGAGAACCGCGCCGCGGCCTATGCCAAGCATCCGGACGACCCGGCCTGGCTGTTCGATCCCGACACCATGAAGCCGCGGGTCAACAATCCCGCCTGGGTTCAGGCGATCCAGGACGTGCTTGACCTGATCGAGGCGGGCGCCTATCCCGCCGACCAGATCAACGCCGACCCCGGCACCACGGGCTTCCAGCAGTTCCTGGCCGGCACCGGCTCGATGCTGATGTGGTGGGGCGACATCGGCTCGAACGCGAGGACCTCGGATACCTCGGTCGTGGGCGATGTCGTGGGCTTCGGCATCAACCCCGGATCGGACCGGCGCTACAACGCCGCGACCGGCGCGTGGGAGGAAGAGTACAACGAGGCGCCAAACATGGCCTATCTCGGCTGGGGCGTCTACGTGACCAAGAATGTCCAGGGCGACGAGAAGAAGCGCAAGGCAGCTTGGTCGGCGGCGGCGCATCTGGGCGGCAAGGACATCTCGCTGTGGATGTCGGCCTATCCGTCGGGCTTCCAGCCCTACCGGAACTCGCACTTCCAGTACGACGAATGGGAGGCCGCGGGCTATGACCGGGCGTTCATCGAGGACTATCTCGGCTCGAACGCGGACAGCTACAACCACCCGAACGCCGCCATCGAGCCGCGCATCCCCGGAATCTTCCAGTACTACTCGGTCGCCGAGGACGAACTGGCCAAGGGCTATGCAGGGCAGTACGGCTCGGCTCAGGAGATCGGCGACGCCATCGCCGCCGCCTGGGAGAAGATCACCGACCAGATTGGCCGCGACAGCCAGATCGCACTGTATAAGGCGTCGCTGGGAATGTAGGCGACACGTGCGGGCCGGCGGGATCTCCGCCGACCCGCCCACAAGACGAGGCCGGGCGGATTCGAATTGAGTTCTGAGGGCGACCTCCTGCATGTCGTGACGGCGGACGATATTTCCGAGCGGCGCAGGCTGTTCGGCAAGGCCATCGTCTGGGGCTCCGCCGGGCTGATGCTGCTGGTCGCCCTGCTTCAGACCGCCGACGCGAACGGCTGGCTCGATCTCGGTTTCCGCACCTGGCGGCCGACGCTTTATACCTATGTCCTCTGGGGCATCTGCCTTTGCGCGGGCCAGGTGATTGCGCGGGGCGAGCACGGCAAGCGGACGCTGTTCGTGCTGCCGGCGACGCTGTTCGTCATCTCGATGGTGGTCTTCCCGCTGCTCTTCGGCCTGGTGATCGCGTTTTCAGACTGGAACCTCTCCAGCCCCACCGGGCGGGTGTTCAATGGTTGGGACAATGTCCGTCAGATGTGGACCGACCCGTTTTACTGGAACGCGCTGGCCAACATGGTCTGGTACACAATGGCGATCTTCTTGGAATACGCCATCGCCTTCGGCCTTGCGCTGTTGCTCAATGCCGAGATCCGGGCACGGAAGTTCTTTCGGGTGGCCTTTCTTCTGCCGCTGATGCTGTCGCCCGTCGCGGTCAGCTGGATGATCGGCAAGTCGATGCTGGAGAACCGTTTCGGCCCAGTGGCCCGGCTGCTGCGGGAACTCGGCGTCGACAACCCGTCGTTCTTTTCCTCGCCCGAGATCGCCCGGCTGATGATCATGCTGATGGACGCCTGGACCTACATCCCGTTCATGATGATCATGATCCTGGCCGGGCTTCAGGCGATCCCGCGCGAACTGAACGAGGCGGCCGAGGTGGACGGCGCTGGCGCCTGGCGGCGGTTCTGGGAGATCACCTTTCCGCTGATGCTGCCGGTCTCGATCACCGCGATCCTGATCCGGATCATTTTCAAGCTGAAGCTCGCCGACATCATCATCAACGTCACCTCGGGCGGGCCGGGCGGGGCCACCGACAGCGTCACCAGCTTCATATTCCGCGAGTATCGCGACCGGTCGAACGTGGGCTACGGCACTCTGCTGGCGATGTTCTATCTTCTGGTCATCGTCATCGCGATGACCATCCTGATCAAGCTGGCGGACCGCTGGATGCGGCCGAGGTACTGAGATGAGCGCGCAGATATTCCACGACAGCGCGGCCGACCGCGCGTTCCGCCCCCGGCGCTTCGCCGGCCGGTTCGCGATCTACGCGATCCTTGTCTTGTGGGCCTTCATCTGCCTGTTCCCGATCTACTGGACCATCACTACCAGCTTCAAGATGGCGCCGGACGTGATGAAGGGAAACATGGTGCCCTGGTGGGACTACGCGCCGAAGTGGCTGGGCTGGCGGTCGCTGGGTCTCTCGCCCGACACCATCGGAAACGAAAGCACGGTGCGCGAGGAGTTTCTCAAGCGGTTCTGGAACTCTTCGGTCGTCGCGGTCACGGCCTCGTTCCTGGCGGTGGTGCTGGGCAGCATGGCGGCCTACGGGCTGAGCCGGTTCAGCTATCGCTTCGGCTTCATGCGGAACTCCGACATCTCGTTCTTCTTCCTCAGCCAGCTGATCCTGCCGCCGGTGGTGCTCGCCCTGCCCTTCCTGGTGCTCTACAAGGCGCTTGGGATGCTGGATACGCGGATCGGGCTGATCCTGCTCTATACGCTGACAGTGCTGCCCATCGTCATCTGGATCATGCGCGACCAATTCGGCTCGATCCCGACCGAACTGGAAGAGGCCGCGCTGGTCGACGGGCTGTCGATCTGGGGCGCGTTCCTGACCATCGTGCTGCCGATCGCCGCGCCGGGCATGGTGGCCGCGTTCATCCTGAGCCTGGTGCTGACCTGGAACGAGTATTTCTTCGCAGCACTCCTGACTTCCAGCCATGCCAAGACGCTGCCAGTGATGGTGGCCAGCCAGACCGGGTCGCAGGGCATCTCGTGGTGGTCGATGGCGGCGCTTTCCTTCGCGGCGATCCTGCCGCTGATCGTCATCGGGATCCTTCTGGAGCGGTTCATCATCAAGGGCATGGCCGCAGGTGCGGTAAAGTAGATGTCCCCATGGGGACATGGGGTCAGATCACTGTAATCATTGATGATAGCGGTAACGGGATCTCGTATTCCGCCCCGTGATCATGGTTTTCATTCCAGATTGGTGTGCCGCGCCCGCAGGGCCGCAGGGCTGACGTCCAGCCGCTGCTTCAGGTCCAGCACCATGATCTCGAACAGCAGAAACAGCGCGCCCTCGTAGACCGAGCCCATCGGCAGCACCGAACTGGCGGCCGCGCCGCGGTCGCGCGCCATGGTCTGGGCGGGGATGGTCAGGACGAGGTCGGCCTGCCGGGCGATTTCCGCCTCCGGCTCTGCCGTCAGCAGCAGTACCGACGCGCCGGCTTCTCTGGCCACGCGCACCAGTGCCGCGACCGTGGCAAGGCGGCCCGGGCCGTCCGAGACGACCAGCAAGTCGCCTGCGCCCACCGGCGGCGTGATCATATCGCCCTGCATTGCCACGTCGAGGCCAAGGTGAAAGAGCCGCATCGCGAAGCCGCGCAGTTGCAGACCCTCGCGGCCGCAGCCGTAGAGCACGACCTTGCGGGC
>JBFKFZ010000121.1:0-5996 GCA_041633555.1 Paracoccaceae bacterium
CATTCCGAAGCGACAGCGGGAACCGGACATACAGCATCACCGCCAGGCGGATGATCTCGGGGCTGGTTTTGAAGTACTTGAATGGGCTGGGCTTGGTCATCCCAGGACGCTACCCAGCGACTGGCCACGCCTCAAGTCAAGCTCCTCTGACAGTGCCGTTTTCCATGATCTACTCCCTGAAATGCAATAACGACGCCGAGGGCCGGCTCCTTATGGGGCCGGTTTCTTGGGCGACAGAACAAAGGCCCCGTGATCCTGGGCGTCGAGTTCGTGCAGCCGCCGCCAACCATTGGTGGCCATCGCCCAGACGCGCACCCGTTCGGAAAACGCCGCCATATCGCATTGCGGAAGGCCAAGCGCGGGATAGGCCATCGTTAGCGTGTCGACCGATGCCGTTTGCGAGTAACTGCCTGGCGCAACCGCCTGTGGATGCACGAGCGGATTTGATCCGCCGATGGTCAGAGCGCCGAGCCCCGTGACGCCCCGCTTGAGCGTGAATTCGTAGGTTGCGAAACCGTTGTCGTGCAGGGCCTTGAACGGCATCGTCACGATGGCCGAAACGTTCGCGGTATCGTAGGGCAGCACGCCGCAGGCATTGGCGGGTGTGAGGCCCAGCTTGGCGGGCTCGATCGCGCCCTCGCTGGCAGTGTTGTCGATATGCAGCGTCAGGATGAAGCTGCGCTTGCCGTCGCCATCGTCGTCGAAAACGAGGTTGAAGCCGGGCCCGTCGGCGTCTTCGGTATGCACGGTGGCGGGCTGCGACAGGTCGAGTTCCTCTGGCACCACGAAGATCGTCTTGGTCGCAGGCGCGTCGATGTCGATCAGGTTTCCGGCCCCGTCGAACAGATCGATCTTGAGCTGGAATTTCCCGGCCTTGGCGGGGGGGGCGTGGACTTGGCTGGGAAACTTGGCGCTGGTGTTGTTTTCCACGAGGTCGGGATAGACCCAATTGCCCTGGGGCGGCAGCGCCGGCGGAATCTTGAAAAGCGATTTGCCGCCCACGTTGAAGGGACCCAGCGGATAAACCACGAGTGTGGGCTCGCTTTCGCCCGGTGGCACGAAGGAATAGTGGCGGTGGATTTCGTGGGTGAGCGGCTGGAAAGCGCCCGTTGTACCTTCACGCCAGGAAAACTGGTAATACTCGATCCCCTTGTCGCGCAGACCGTTGTCGAACTCCAGATGCGGGCGCAGCAGGCCGCCCATGGGCCGTCCGTCGAAGGTAGCAGCCGCCAGCGCCTCGGTCTTGTTGATAAAGACCAGACCCTCGTTAGACGGGGTTGTGCTGGCCTTGACTGTTGCGTTGGGCGAAGCTCCGCGGATCCTGCTGAGCGGCAGGTTGCCGATATGCATGACAGCGACCCAGTCATCAGCCGGCGTCTCGATTGGTTGGCACGGCGGGCATGTGGGGGCCAGCGCGTGTGTCGTCACCAGATCGACATGGGTACCGCAGGTATAATTCCAATGTGTGTAACAGGCTACCGGGGTCGGTTCGAGCAGCGTGATGGTCCAGGGCCCGAAAGACCGCTTGGCCACGAAGTAAAGGTCGGGCGTGTCGGGATTGACGCAGCCGCGGAAAAAGACGGCGCGGAACTCGCCGCAGTCATCGGTCGTCGCGGTGGCGATGAGCGTCTTGCTAACCCCCCCGGGGAAGTAGCGGCAAATCAGGAAGCGGCTGAAATCCGGCGCGCGCACCAGCGCGTCGCGGAACTGCGCCGCCGAGGCGGTCTCCGCCGCGACCCGAATCTCGGCCGGCGCCGCTCCGCCGGTGCCGAAGGCGAATTCCGCCTCGCCCGGGGCGTCAGCCTGATCCATCTCGGCCATCAGCGCGATCGAGCCGGTATTGTCGGGCCGTGGCGGGCGCGGGAAAGGGATGCGCTTGGCCTCGGGCAGGTGCACATCCAGAAGCCACGGATCAGGTTCAAGGATGTGCCGACGGAAACGGTCGAGCAACGAGTCCGGCAGTCGCGCGATGATCAGCGGGAGGGGGTCGACCTCGTAGACCTCGACCGTCGCGCCGCAGACCGGCAGATCGATCTTCATGCCGTCAAGTTCGGTGCGCTTGACGAGCTTGCCGGGCACGTAGCAGCGCGACGCGAACCAACAATGCCAGTGGTTTGGCAGCACTTCAAAGGCAGCTTCGGGTTCAAGGATATCGGGGTCGATGCGGACGGTCTGGCGGCGAGCCCCGCGCCGCAACAGGTCCGACAGAACGGGCACGTCAGTATCGACGACGGGTCCCACAACGACGTTCAGCGCGGTAACTTCCCTCGGGATGGGGACCGGCAGGACCGCGTTGCCGTCATCGCCAAGCCGAGCGCTGGCGACGACCTGCCCACCCCGTGTAAAGGCGTAAACTGCGGCGCCGGGGCCGTCTTTCGGCGGGCGTCCGTCGAGCAAGTCGACGCGGACCTTGAGCGAGATCTCTTTCCTGTTTTTGCGCTTCGGGGTGCTCTGTTTGGCCATAAGTAGGTCCTCCAAGATTGAATCGATGCTTACCAGGGCGGGCGACCAGAAAAGACGGCAAGGCGAAAAAGGTACCCGCATAGGAAATATTTTAAGAATGCCGCACAACCCTAGGCACGAGAGAGTTCAGGTGCATTGATTTGAATCAATCGGTGCTCACCGCCGTTTTTCGGCGAGAGTGGGCTCGGGAAATTCGCCTTCTTTTGAACGGTTGCACAACCTGCGGCGTGAGCCGATTCTCGTCTACTTCGCTTTCAGGAGGGCGTGAGGCTAGCGTGCCAGCCCGGCGTATTGGTGGGGTTCGTGCAAAAAGTCGATGTTCTGGGTGCAAGCGAAGGCACTCGTACAAAGCCGTCCAATTGATACCCACCCCGTCCATCACGGGGCAACTGCTGACAGTAGCTATTGAATGGCGGCTGATGACGGTTCGCGTACCTCCATACAAACCGCAGCATTGATCAGAAAGGGCTCTGAGCGGTCGTCGGACCCCGCAAAGCATCGCATCGATTTTGGCTCTTGCGAACGTTGAGGACGGCCCTTTGCTGCCGTTGGCCAATGGGTCGAGATGCTGCGTTCGCAGCCCGCATTCCGGTCGTTCGCTGCAGACGCAAATTTCACCGCTGGTCGAACTTACAGATTTCGGGACGAGGACATCGCCGACCTTTGTATTTCGGTCTTCTCTGGCGCAGCATCCGTTTGCACGTGCGGCACGCCGTTCAGTGCGATGCAGCGCTTCTCACCGAAGCAGTTGTTTACTGACCACGATCCGATCCGAATACATACGGCGCTTTCGCCGCAGCTTGTTCCGAAAACACAGACACGAGACAAGCCGAACTGTTGTACCCGCGGCGTGTTTGATCGGTTTAGACACTTGCCGAAATCCAAAGCTTGGCTGACCCGAGTTTCGGGTTCTCCACGACCGGTTATGCGAGCATAGCCAGACGTACCAGATTTATTATGGATGCCCTCGGCGCAGTGTCCGGCTTGCGAACAAAAGGACCTACTCTGGCATTCCCGCCGTTCGCAGGTCTTCGATCCATCGATCCACGCTGCCCGGAGCGGTCCAGATCCCTTTGTACCTGGTCCGTTCATCGCTGAGCGTCGCCTGATTGGAGTGTTCGAGAAAGACCGCCAAGGCCTCCCGAGCCGCCTCGACATGCCCCGCACAAGCCAGGGCGGCCGCATACATCCGATGCGCGGGATCGGGTATGCGGTCCATGCGACGCATCGAGCTGACAGCGGCATCGCAGTCTCCCTTTTCCCAAAGCGCCCAACTCATCTGCCAGTGAAAATGATCAGGGTGAAACGGGTCGATGCCCATCGCTTCTTCGATGCGCGCAATGGCCTCATCGACGCGCCCCACATAGAGCAACGGGCTCGAACTGCCGTTCAGGACATTGGAATCGCTGGGATTGAGCTCTATTGCGCGTTCATAGCGTTGGATGGCCTGCTCAATCTCCCCCCGTTCCGTATGAAGCCGCGCGCGGATGAAGTGCGCCTCGGGATTGTCGGGGGCAAGGTCGATGGCAGTGTCGGCGTAGTGCTCGGCGATGGTCAGGGCCTCGTCTCTATCGGCACCGTTCCAGCCAAACACCGCGTCTTGGCGATAGGCCCATGCCAGGCCGACATACCCATAAGGGGCATTGGGATCGGCCGCGACCGCGCGTTCATTGAGCGCGCGCGACCGGGCATTGCCCTCGGCCGAGAAGTTGCTGCGAATTTCACGGATGGCGGCAAGCGACAGATTGAGCGCCGAGACCCGTTCGCGGTCGCTTTCCACGAGCGGCCGTTCCTCGATCCTTGCACCGACCCTGTCGGCGACCGTGCGGATGATCTGATCCTGCACAACGAAAAGATCGCCGATTGGAACCTCATAGGTATGCGACCAGAGATGCTCGGCCGTTCCCGTGTCGATCAACTGCACCGTCACCCGCAGCCGCTCAGCCGACTTCTGCTGACTGCCCTCCAACAGGTAATCCACGCCAAGGTCATCCCCAATGGCGCGGACATCGGTCGGCTGCGCGCGATAGCGAAAGCTTGAGTTGCGCGCGATCACACGAAAGGTGCGGTTGCGGGCAAGTTCGGTGATGATCCCTTCGGCGATTGCGTCGCTCAAGTATCCCGCGTCATCCCCGGCACTGAGATCGTCAAAGGCCAGGACAGCGATCGAAGGCACTCTGTCGTCACTAGGTGCCTCACCTGTCGGGCGGACAAAGAAGACCCACAAAGATATCACTGCAACGGTCAAAAGGCCCAGGATCGCCAAAAACGGGCGTGCTCTGCGTTGCATCTGCGACGGCTGCACGGCGTCCGAGGGTGCATCCGGGACACGGATTTGCGCCTGTGCTCGGTAACCCTTGCGGGGGAAGGTTTGAATGATGCGATGCTCCCGATCGCCGATCGTCTTACGGATGTCTGAAATGCATTGCGTGAGGCTGTCATCGGTCACAGAAGTGTCGGGCCAGACCGCCTCGATCAGCTCATCCTTGCCCACAACAGTGCTGTTTCGGGCCAGCAAAGCAGCCAATACCTCGGCGCTCTGATGTCGCAGAGCCACGATCTCGCCCGTCGCATCGCGCAATTCCAAGCTGGCGCAGTCAAAGAAAAACCCATTAAGATCATATAATTCATAAGTTTTCAGATCAATTTCAGGCATGTTTCAAGACATATCGTGGCTTTCCATGGCGCACTCAGCTTAACGGCGCTGCCGACTGGTTGGCAACACAGCCCCCGATACGCGGCACCGTTCGAAACCACGCCTTATGGAGGACATCATGAAAACCGTTATCACTCTGACCGCCGCGCTCTTCGCTGGAACCATGGCCCAGGCTGAAGGCATGATCGACACACTTTGCGGCCCTGGACACGCCTCTGAGGCCGCCGGCCCGGACGACATCCAACCCAACCCTGGCGGCTACTACGTTGCCAGCCTTCAAACGCAGTTGAGCCATGGCGACCCCCGCATCGTGCACGCCGTGGGCAAGACGTTCCACCTGTGTACACGGCCGGCCGCAACACCGGACATGGATCCCACCCGGGCCAGTCTGCTCATGGACAAGCGGATCGTGAGCTACCTCTTCGTGCCGACCGAGGTCCCGACGATACAGCGCCTTGGACTTTGACCCAAGCGACTGAGGGCGCGTTCAGATGCGCGCCCTTCGTTCGCTGGTATCAGCCGGTGGCTCCGCTTCTGTTCCTAGCGGGTTGGATCCGGCCGCATTTCGTGCGGAAGCCTAAACACCAACGTGCTGCCTCGATGCGCCGGCTTGATCGTAAGGCACTTGAGAAAGCAGGCATCAGTTGTAGAGGGAAATACGTGGCCAGAGCCAACTCAGCACCGGAAGGTTCGTCCGCTTCGGGCTCTTTTTTCGGCCATCGGATGCACTGCAGCAACTGCGGCGTGCGCTGTGACAGCCAGCGTTACTCACGGCCCATTGCGGTCACTCGATACGGTATTGCTCTTCTGCCTTTGCAGCCCGCTTTGCCGAAATTCGCTGCGGCCGCGAAGTCTTCAGGTGGTCGAACTCACACAA
>JBFKFZ010000122.1:0-5982 GCA_041633555.1 Paracoccaceae bacterium
CCGTCGTTGTATTTCGGCCGGGCCGTCCGATCGGAACGCCCGGCCGATTCAGGATGCCTTGGGAATGCCTGGACCGCCTTCGGCCCCGGCCCCTTTTTCTACTGAGCCGAAAGGCTCTCGGCCAGCCGCATGAGGCCAATCGCTTCGGCCCGATAGCCGAACGCATCCTCGCCCCGCGCCCCGGCCGCGAGCGCGATTGCATCGCCCCAGGACCAGTCGCCTAGATAGTCCGAGCCGCGCAGGAGCTGGCCGAAACCGGCCATCGCTGCCGAGAACCGGACATCCTCGTTCGTGGCCCCCATCTCCGGCAGAATCGGCGTCTCGATCAGCCGGCTGGCACTCTCGCCCGGCTCCTTGTAGCGCAGCCTGAGAAATCCCAGCTCGCCGGCATCGATCAGCGCCGGGGCTTCGGCGGCATAGCGCAGCGGATCGTTCAGAACGGCGGGGCTGCCCACCGGCGTTACCTCGTAGATCGCGGTGACCGAGTGCCCGGCCCCGATCTCTCCGGCATCGACCTTGTCATTGTTGAAATCCTCGCGGTTGAGCGCGCGGGTCTCATAGCCGATCAGCCGGTACTCGGCGACCATGGCCGGGTTGAACTCCACCTGCACCTTGACGTCCCCCGCGATCGGAAAGAGCGCGCCGGTCAGCTGGTCCACCAGCACTTTCTGCGCCTCGTTCAGGGTGTCGATATAGGCGGCCTGACCGTTGCCGTTCTGGGCCAGCGCCTGCATTGTGGCATCGTCCAGATTGCCGCGTCCGAAGCCCAAAACCGACAGATAGGTGCCTGTGTCGCGCTCTTTCGCGATGAACTCCTTCAGCGCGGCTGGATCGCTCATCCCGACATTGAAATCACCGTCGGTCGCCAGCAGCACCCGCGTCACCTCGCCCTCAGCGGTCATCGCCTCGGCGACGGCGTAGGCCTGTTGCAACCCGGCCTGCCCGGCGGTCGATCCGCCCGCTTCCAACCGGTCCAGGGCGGCAAGAATCGTCGCCCGCTCACCCGCTGGGGTCGGCCCCAGGACCTGCCCGGCGCTTCCCGCATAGGTCACGATCGCCACCTGGTCCTCCGGGCGCAACTGGCCAAGCATCAGCCGGAAACTCTGCTTGAGCAGCGGCAGCTTGTCGGCATCCTGCATCGAGCCAGAGGTGTCGATAAGGAAGACCAGGTTTAGCGGTGGCCGGTCTTCGGAGGCGGGAAGCTGGCCCTGCAGCGCGATATGCACGAGTCGTGTTTCGGCATTCCACGGCGTCTCGAGGGTGGTCACGGTCGGGCGAAACGGCGCTTCGGCGGCGTCGGGGGCCGGATAGTCATAGGGGAAATAGTTGATCATCTCCTCGATCCGCACGGCCTCGCGTGGCGGCAACTGGGCGTTTGTCAGCGACGACCGAATGACCGAATAGGACGCCGTATCGACATCAATGGAGAAGGTCGATACGGGGTCCTGAGAGGTGACCTTGAGAGGATTTGACGATTCATTTGCGAAGGCCTCGGTGTTGCTCTCTGGCGTCATGAACGCATGGTCTTCAAACAGGGTCGACGGGGCAGATGCTCCGGCCAGACTGGAGCGGCTTCTGGCGGCGGGCTGGGCCAGTCCCATCGGTGCCGCAGGGGCCAACTCGGACTCCGCCAGATCGGCCTTCGTCATCTCTTCGTTCAGTGCCGGGGCCTCGACCATCGGCTCGGCGACTGCCAATTCATCGGCAGGCGCCGGGACCTCGGATCGCTGCTCGCGTCCGGACTGAGTATCGGTTTCAAGATCGCTGACGGCATCTGTGAGCGGGCCGACACTGGGTGGGACCAGCAGGCTGCGCCCCTGTGGAGAAATGACGACGAGGCCGATTGCGACCAGGGCGGTGGTGGCGACAAGCCCGCCGCGCGTGGAAATGGCATTGAACATGGCTTTTGCTCCTGAACCAAGCCACCCGACAATCGGGCGGCGATCAGAAGTAGGACGCAGCCCGGCGCCCAGTCCTTGGAGTCTCTCGAAATTTTTCTGAGCCAACCGCAAGTTCACCGCCCGCCGATCCTTGTCGGGAGCAGGTGTCGCCGTTTCCAGCGCCGCTCTGAGGTCCTTCAGGTCATCCGTCATTGCATGTCTTCCTCGGAATGTAGTGCGCGGAGGCGGTTTTTCGCCTCTGACACGCGCCAGCTGATCGTTCCCTCGCTGACCCCCAGTATCTCTGCCGCATCGGCATGCGTGACTTCGTCGCCCAGAAGTAGTGCAAGCGTGTCGCGCAAATCCGGAGGCAGCGCACGCATCGCATGATAGAGCCAGGCGACACGCTCGGCGCGCTCTGCCCCGACGGCTTGCCGATCGATTTCCCAGTCGCCCCAACCATCGGCGGCCTTGGCGCGGCTAGCTGCCCGACGCCGACGATCATGCGCCGCATTCACGGCGACTCTGTATAGCCAGGTCGATACCCGCGCTTCGCCGCGATAGCCGGCCAGCTTGCCGGGCAAAGCGGCACAGATATCTTGGGTTAGATCTTCAGCCTCAGCGCGTGATCCGCAGAGGCGAAAACAGAGCCGGAACAGCCCGTCATAGCGCCGTTCGAGCAGCGCCGCGAAGGCATCGCCGTCGCCGCCTGCCGCCGCCAGGGCCAGGTCTTCGTCTGTCACGCTCATTCGCATCACATTGAGTAAGACGCAGGCCGGTGGTCAATCCTTGGAAAAGAAATGTCCATGCCGCTTTCAGTGAGAAGGCTCGCAATCGGGCCCGAGGCGGGGCAGAGTGTCGAGGACGACGCGATCTCACCACAGGAGCCATGATGCCTGTCAAACCGCAACGCCATGCCGCCGTAACGGGTGGTGCCCAGGGTATCGGACTTGCCGTCGTGCGGCGCCTGATGGCGGATGGCAACATTGTGCGTATCCTCGATCTTTCGCCGGGGCCTGACGCGGCCTATGCCGATGCAATCGCTGCCGGGACCAGTTTTCATCCGCTCGATGTGACCGATGCAGAGGCTGTCGACACCGCCATCAAGGCCTTGCCACGCCTGGATATTCTGGTGACTTGTGCAGGTATCGCGGGGTCGAACGCGCCGACATGGGAGTATCCGGTCGATGAATGGCGCCGGATCCAGGAGATCAACCTCGACGGCACGTTCCATTGCCTGCGTGCCGCCGCGCCGCGGATGATCGAGCAAGGATATGGCCGTATCGTCACCATCGCCTCGGTGGCGGGAAAAGAGGGCAATCCCAATGCCGCGGCCTATTCCGCCTCGAAGGCTGCCGTGATCGCGCTGACGAAATCGCTGGGCAAGGAACTCGCCGCATATGACATCGCGGTGAATTGTGTCACGCCAGCTGCCGCCCGTACCCGGATCTTTGACCAGATGAGCGAAGAACATATCGCCTACATGTTGTCCCGTGTGCCGCGTGGCCGGTTCGTGAAGGTCGAAGAGATTGCGGCATTGGTTGGCTGGCTGGCCTCGGAAGAGTGCAGTTTCTCGACCGGCGCGGTCTTTGACATCAGTGGTGGGCGGGCGACCTACTGACGCCGGGCCGGCGCGATGCGGCTGGCGATCATTCGGCATGTGGCCTAGCTTGGCGACATGGAATCGCCTCGAGATCATCACGCGGCCCTCGCTCTGCTGGAATGGCAGGTTGAACTTGGCGTGACCGAGGCGATCTGTGACGCGCCGGTGAACCGTTACGATCTGCCCGCCGCCCAACCGAGCGCTCACAAGCAGAAGACCGCGGGCGAGTCTACTCCTCCGCCGCAAGGTTCGGTTCCTCCCGCAGTCGATCCGGTTCAAGTCGCCCGCGATGCCGCGGATCGGGCGGCGGACCTGACGGGGCTTGCCGCGGCGATGGCCTCATACGAGCATTGCGAGCTGAAACGCGGCGCGAAGAACGCGGTGTTTGCTGACGGCAACCCGTCGGCGCGCGTCATGGTGATTGGTGAAGCCCCCGGTCGGGACGAGGATATTCAGGGCAAGCCCTTTGTCGGGCGCGCCGGTCAGCTTCTTGATCGGATGTTCGCCGCAATCGGCATGGCGCGCGATGCCACAGTGGCGGAAGACGCTATCTACATCACTAACATCCTCCCGTGGCGACCGCCGCAAAACCGCGATCCGACTGCCGAGGAGGTCGCGATGCTGGTGCCTTTCCTGCAGCGCCACGTGCAACTTGCGGCGCCGCAAATCCTCGTCCTGATGGGCAATATCTCGTGTCAGGCGCTGCTCGGGCGCAAAGGCATCACTCGAATGCGAGGGAAGTGGGAAACGGTACTCGGCCTGCCCGCCCTGCCGATGTTCCACCCGGCTTACCTTTTGCGAAATCCGCATGCCAAACGCGAGGCATGGCATGATCTTCTGATGCTGCAGGAACGGCTGCGGAGCTTGGCATGAAGCTGCTCGCCTTCTCGGATATCCACTGCAATCGCGACGCCTGCCAAGAGATCGTGGCAGCGGCTGGCGATGCCGACCTTGTCATCGGTGCGGGCGATTTCGCGAGCCAACATGAAGGCCTGGCCGAAACGATGGACATGCTGGAACCCATCGCATCGAAGTCGATCTTTGTGCCGGGCAACAATGAGACCCTCGAGGCCCTCAGCGCCGCCACATACGCCCGCGTCCTTCATGGAGAGGCACTAAGGGAAGGCGAATGGGCAATATGTGGGATCGGGTGTGCTGTCCCTCCGCTGCCGCCTTTACCATGGCATTCCTACGATCTTACAGAGGAGTCTGCAGCGGCCCTGTTGGCCGAAATCGAAACTGCTGACATCCTGATCACCCATTCTCCACCCAAAGGCGTGGCGGACGAGGCGCGGGGCCTTGGCTCGATCGGTTCAACAGCTGTTCGAGCGGCGATAGATCGATTGCAGCCGAAGCTGGTACTTTGCGGACATGTCCACGATTGCTGGGGCCGGTCGGGCAGGATCGGGCGCTCTCTCGTCCATAATCTTGGGCCGTCAGTGAACTGGTTCGATCTGTGAGGCAGCGTTGATCCCGGTCGATCCGATAACGCTGCTGGCGTTTGTCCCCGCCGCGCTGGCGCTGAACCTCACTCCGGGTGCGGACATGATGTTCTGCCTGTGCCAGGGCTTGCGCGGCGGACCAAGAGCGGCCCTGGCCGCGGATGCAGGCATCGCGCTTGGAGCGATGATCCATGTGTTGATCGCGGGGCTGGGACTGGGAGCGCTCGTCGCGACGTCGCCCTGGCTTTTTGATACGATCCGTTGGATTGGCGTTGCCTACCTACTCTGGCTCGCTGCGGCTGTCATCCGGCAAGGTCCTGTTAGTCCCGACGTTCCGGATGTTCGGTCCTCCCGCGCCTTCGCCGAGGCTCTTATCGTCAATCTCACCAACCCGAAGGTGATCCTCTTCGTACTGGCCTTTGTGCCGCAATTCGTCGATCCGTCGCGCGGAAGCATCCTGTTCCAGTTCATGGCGCTTGGTGCCATTCTCTCGACAGGCGGGCTGATCGTGAACGGGGCCGTCGGCGTGTTTGCTGGCAGCGTCGGTCGCGGCATTGCCCTGTCGCCGCTATTCGGGACGGTGCTGGGGTGGATCAGCGCCTCTGTCTTTGCGGCGATGGCCCTGCGGCTTGCGATTGGCGAACGGAGTTGAGAACATGTCACGCATTGACGAGAGCAAGGAATTCATCCCGGTACGGATCGCGGTACTGACCGTTTCGGACAGCCGCACGGAAGCCGACGACGGGTCCGGTCAGGTGCTGGTCGAACGCATTTTTGCCGCCGGCCATCGCCTTGCCGCGCGAGCCATCCTGCCAGACGAAAGACAGGAGATCGCAGAGCGCTTACGCGGCTGGTGTGACGATCCGGAGATCGATGTCGTCATATCGACCGGCGGCACCGGCCTGACGGGCCGGGATGTGACTGTGGAGGCGCATCGCGATGTCTATGAAAAGGAGATCGAGGCGTTCAGCACGGTCTTCACCATGATCTCGATGAACAAGATCGGCACCTCTGCCGTGCAGTCCCGCGCCACGGGCGGGGTCGCCAATGGCACCTA
>JBFKFZ010000123.1:0-5892 GCA_041633555.1 Paracoccaceae bacterium
ATCGACCTGATTTGGAAGCTCTCCTTGCGGCAAGACCCATTCCACCAAGTCCAAGGATCAGTAGAGGAAATGTCGACGGAAGCGGTATTGGCGCTACGCTTGCCGAATTCACGGCCGCAAACGCGACAAATGCAGACGAGGCCAAGCCAAATCCGGTGCAGGCCGAAGTTGTGCATTGATATGACGGGTCGTCGGACCAATGCTGCCGAGAAAACTTCAACCAAAGGGCAAAATCGATCATCGCTTTCAATATCACCCTTGCCACCCCACCCAATCCCCCCTATACGGCCCACTTCATCACTGACCTCCACCGGAATCAGGGTGACCCTCGCGGGCCCTCCGGTGATGTTGAAAGGAAGAATTGAGCCATGGATGCTCAGGAACTCAGAGACAAGACGCCGGACCAGCTGCGTGATCAGCTTGTCGCGCTCAAGAAAGAGGCCTTCAACCTGCGTTTTCAGCAGGCGACCGGCCAGATCGAGAACACCGCCCGCATGCGCGCCGTCCGCCGTGACGTGGCCCGGGTGAACACTGTGCTGAACCAGAAGGCCGCCGAGGCCGCCGAAGCCAAGGGAGCCTGAAGATGCCCAAACGTATCCTGCAAGGCACCGTGACCTCGAACGCCAACGAACAGACTGTCACCGTGTCGGTCGAACGCCGGTTCAAGCATCCGCTGCTGCAAAAGACCGTCCGAAAGTCCAAGAAGTACCGGGCCCACGACGAGACCAACGCTTTCAATGTCGGTGACGTTGTCCGCATTCAGGAATGCGCGCCGAAATCGAAGACAAAACGCTGGGAGGTTATCGCCAACTAGCGGTAACAGCCCGGTTTGATCGAAACCCTGGGGACAAGGCAATCAAAGCCCCCCAAAGGTCGGGAGAAACCAAATGATCCAGATGCAGACCAATCTGGATGTTGCTGACAACTCCGGCGCGCGCCGGGTGCAGTGCATCAAGGTTCTGGGTGGTTCGCACCGTCGCTACGCGTCGGTGGGCGACATCATCGTCGTATCCGTGAAGGAAGCCATCCCGCGCGGTCGCGTGAAGAAGGGCGACGTGCGCAAGGCCGTCGTCGTGCGTACCGCCAAGGAAGTTCGCCGCGAGGACGGCTCCACGATCCGGTTCGACCGGAACGCCGCCGTCATCCTGACCAACGCCAACGAGCCGATCGGCACCCGGATCTTCGGGCCGGTGGTGCGCGAGCTGCGGGCGAAGAACTTCATGAAAATCATCTCGCTTGCTCCGGAGGTGCTGTGATGGCTGCCAAGCTCCGCAAAGGTGACAAGGTCGTCGTGCTGGCCGGCAAGGACAAGGGCAAGCAGGGGGAGATTACCTCTGTGAACCCGACCGCCGGCAAGGCGGTCGTCGAGGGCGTCAACATCGCCATCCGTCACACCAAACAGACCCAGAACAGCCAGGGTGGCCGCGTGCCGACGGCTGTGCCGGTCGATCTGTCCAACCTCGCACTCGTGGACGGGAACGGCAAGGCGACCCGCGTCGGCTTCCGCATGGATGGCGACAAGAAGGTGCGTTTCGCCAAGACCACAGGGGATGCAATCTGATGCTTGACACTGCGACATATACCCCGCGTCTCAAGACGCATTACCGCGACAAGGCCCGGGCAGCCCTGAAGGAAGAGTTCGGCCTCAAGAACGACATGCAGATCCCGCGCCTGGACAAGATCGTCCTGAACATCGGCTGCGGCGCCGAAGCGGTGCGCGACACCAAGAAGGCGAAATCGGCGCAGGCCGACCTGACCACCATCGCCGGTCAGCAGGCCGTCATCACCACCGCCAAGAAGTCGATCGCCGGCTTTCGCGTGCGGGAAGAGATGCCGCTCGGCGCCAAGGTAACGCTGCGCGGCGACCGGATGTACGAATTCCTCGACCGCCTGATCACGGTTGCCATGCCCCGCATCCGCGACTTCCGCGGCGTCTCGGGCAAGTCGTTCGACGGCCGCGGCAACTATGCCATGGGCCTGAAGGAGCACATCGTGTTCCCCGAGATCAACTTCGACAAGGTCGACGAGGTCTGGGGAATGGACATCATCATCTGCACCACCGCGAAGACGGACGCGGAAGCGAAGGCTTTGTTGAAGCAGTTCAACATGCCCTTCAACAGCTGATCGCGGAAGGAAGTTAGAGATATGGCAAAGACATCCATGATCGAACGCGAAAGGAAGCGCGCCAAGCTGGTCGAGCAATATGCCGCCAAGCGGGCCGCCCTGAAAGCGATCGTCAACGACCAATCCAAGCCGATGGAAGAGCGGTTCCGCGCTTCCCTGAAGCTTGCCAAACTGCCGCGCAACTCGTCCGCGACCCGGCTGCACAACCGCTGCAAGCTGACCGGTCGTCCGCATGCTTACTACCGTAAGCTGGGCGTGTCGCGGATCGCGCTTCGGGATCTCGGTTCTGCCGGTCAAATCCCCGGCCTCGTGAAATCAAGCTGGTAAGGAGGGCATGTAAATGAACGATCCTATCGCCGATATGCTCACCCGGATCCGCAACGCGCAGATGCGCGGCAAGTCCACCGTCTCGACGCCGGCCTCGAAGCTGCGTGCCTGGGTTCTGGATGTGCTGGCCGACGAGGGCTACATCCGCGGCTATGAAAAGACGACCGGGGCCGATGGCCACCCGGCGCTTGAAATCAGCCTGAAATATTTCGATGGCACGCCTGTCATCCGCGAGCTGAAGCGGGTCTCCAAGCCCGGCCGCCGCGTCTATATGGGCGTCAAGGACATCCCGTCGGTCCGTCAGGGCCTGGGCGTGTCAATCGTCTCGACGCCGAAGGGCGTCATGTCGGATGCCAGCGCACGCGCAGCCAACGTCGGCGGCGAAGTGCTCTGCACGATCTTCTAAGGGGGAAGGCAATGTCTCGAATTGGTAAGAAACCGGTCGAGCTGCCGTCGGGGGTCACCGCCACCGTCTCCGGCCAGACCGTCGAAGTGAAGGGCCCGAAAGGCACCCGCAGCTTCACCGCAACCGACGATGTCACGATCAAGCACGAGGACAACGTCCTCTCTGTCAGCCCGCGCGGCAATTCCAAGCGCGCGCGCCAGCAGTGGGGAATGTCCCGCTCGATGGTGGAGAACATCGTGACTGGCGTCTCGACTGGCTTCAAGAAAGAGCTTGAGATCTCGGGCGTCGGCTACCGGGCGAACATGCAGGGCACGACCCTGAAACTGTCGCTCGGCTACAGCCACGAAGTGAACTTCGAAGTGCCGCAGGGCGTCACCGTGACGGCCCCGAAGCAGACCGAGGTTGTCGTGGAAGGCATCGACCAGCAGCTTGTGGGCCAGGTCGCGGCGAATATCCGCGAATGGCGCAAGCCCGAGCCCTACAAGGGCAAGGGGATCAAGTACAAGGACGAATATATCTTCCGCAAGGAAGGCAAGAAGAAGTAAGGACGCAAGGAAATGGCACTCAGCAAACGGGAACTGTTCCAGAAGCGCCGCCTGCGCGTCCGGAACAAGCTGCGGAAGATGGCAGGCGGGCGTGCGCGCCTTTCGGTCCACCGCTCGAACAAGAACATCAGCGTTCAGTTGATCGACGATGTGAATGGCGTGACACTCGCCTCTGCCTCCTCGCTCGAGAAGGATCTGGGCGTGATCGGCAAGAACAACGTCGAAGCGGCCGCCAAGATCGGCGCCGCTATCGCGGAACGCGCCAAGAAGGCCAAGGTGACGGAATGCTATTTCGATCGCGGCGGCTTCCTCTTTCACGGCAGCGTCAAGGCCTTGGCCGATGCTGCGCGTGAAGGCGGACTGAAGTTCTAAGGAGACGATAATGGCAAGAGAACCACATCAAAGGGGCGGCCGTCGCGACCGCGACGAGACCCCGGAATTCGCCGATCGTCTGGTAGCGATCAACCGCGTGTCGAAAACCGTCAAGGGCGGCAAGCGCTTCGGCTTCGCAGCACTCGTCGTCGTCGGCGACCAGAAGGGCCGCGTCGGCTTCGGCAAGGGCAAGGCCAAGGAGGTCCCCGAGGCGATCCGCAAGGCGACAGAGCAGGCCAAACGCGGCATGATCCGCGTTCAGCTGCGCGAAGGCCGCACGCTGCACCACGATATCGACGGCCGCCACGGTGCCGGCCGAGTCGTGATGCGCCAGGCGCCCGCCGGTACCGGTATCATCGCCGGTGGCCCGATGCGCGCCATCTTCGAGATGCTCGGCGTGCAGGACGTTGTCGCGAAATCGCTGGGGTCGCAGAACCCATACAACATGATCCGCGCCACGATGGACGGGTTGCAGAAGGAATCGAGCCCCCGTTCGGTCGCGCAGCGCCGCGGCAAGAAGGTGGCCGACATCCTGCCCAAGCGTGACGATGCCCCGGCCGAGGCCGAGGCGGAATCCGCAGACGCGTAAGGAGACGGGAACATGGCCAAGAAAACCATCGTCGTGAAGCAGGTGGGCTCGCCGATTCGCCGCCCCGCCATCCAGCGGGCCACGCTGAAAGGGCTGGGCCTGAACAAGATGCACCGCACCCGCGAGCTCGAGGATACGCCCTCGGTCCGCGGCATGGTCAACTCGATCCCGCATCTGGTCGAGATCATCGAAGAGCGCGGCTAGGCCATATCACAGCCCCGGACCGGGTCCAGGGCCTCAAGAAACGAAACGCCTCGGGAAACCGGGGCGTTTCTGTTTGGTCATGCCTCGGGTCTGCCGGCCTGCCTTGCCGGTCGGAACGGCCAGCCGCCGCCCTCCGACCGGTTCGAGAAAGTTGGCGAAGGGCCTGCAGCCGCTCGCCGCCGCCGGCCGCGGCTGTGGCGACTATGCGGACATTGTGCTGAAAAACATCGCCAGCTGAAAATCCCGTTCAAAACCGGAACATGGTTCGCGAAATGTGCCGCCCAGCAAACACGGTCTCCTATTACGCGATTTCAGAGGACGATATTCTGCGAAACTGGCCGCCTCCGGCCGGGAACGGAGTTTTTTTGACACATCCGGACTAAGCGGACACTCAGGGTTTCAGTTCCTCAATGGAGGCAAGGAGCCCTGTGGAGATGTTCGCAGCAACGTACCTGTTGGATACGATGGTCGATGCCGAGCTGTCATGACTACTTCCATCTTGATCTCAATCAACGCATCCCCGACTGCCTTGGAGTAGGCTTGCTCTGATACGAAGGGAGTGCGTGATGTTTAAGACAGTTCTTGCAGCAACTGACGGCTCCAGCGCTGCGCGCCGTGCGCTCGATGCGGCCATTGATCTGACACTTAAATATGGCGCGCGACTTTACATCGTTCATGTGCGCCTGCACGGCCGACCCGTGGAGGAGTTGGGGCGCATGGCGGAAATCGAGCATATCGTCCCCGAGATGACAGAAGATGTGTCGGCCTCGGCCGTTCCCGCCGTCACGACGGTAGGCGAGTTGCTGTCAAGGGCGGAGCATGAGGCCCGTTTTGTAGCGGAACTGGGCGACCAGATCCTCCGACGGGCGCAGCAGCAGGCGCATGAGGACGGGGTAGAGCGGGTCGAGACATACTCTGCAGACGGTGATTATGCTGACGGCATTCTAGACGCCATCGACGAAACGGGGGCCGATATTGTCGTGATGGGACGGCGCGGTCTGGGCAGGATGCGGCAATTGCTGCTTGGCAGCGTTTCGAACAAGGTCGTGCAGCACTCCGGATCAGCGGTTCTGCTGATCCAATGATCTATACTGCGAAGGCGTATACCAGCGTACGCGAAACCTAGCTGCAAACCAGTGGGTCACGCATTTCTGCGCCCAAAAGATCGCATAACCGGGACGAGGTCGCTGTGGACTCGTTCCAGTCAGTCGCCGCAACTTGACTGAAGCGAAGGCGTACGGGACGCGGCGCAGTGCTGATGCGCCACGCGGAAGGTCCTCGGGCTGAAAGAATGCACTGCGCCCGTTGGCAGGAGAATGCGCCCC
>JBFKFZ010000124.1:0-5836 GCA_041633555.1 Paracoccaceae bacterium
CAAACTCAGGTGGGGGTAGCAGCGTCCCATTCATGATCCTCCGTGCAACGTTCTGTTTTGATACAGAATTTGCACTTCGGATGTGAATCCACCCGCGTACATATCGTTTGCCCATAATCGGTATTATGTAAATAACGCATTGACCCGGATGTTTTCCACGGCTTTGAAACCGGCAATCTCGCGCCGCCGCAACGGCGAAGACCTGGCGATTCAACCTTTACGTGGGCGTAACCTCCCTCGACAATGACCGCATGCCGAGTATAGTGCGGGGCATTAGGTTTGCGACTGCTGATTGCACCCCCAGCGCAACCGCAATGCAGATCGTGCTGACCGAGACAGTTGGAATCCGATGCTGCTGGATTATCTGGAAAAATTGAACGACACCAATTCGATCGAAGATCTCTGGACCCTGCACACCGAGACAATGACGGAATTCGGATTCGATCGGTTGCTTTACGGTTTCACGCAGTTCCGGACCGCCCATTCGTTCGGCGACAAGGAAGATGTGCTCGTCCTGACCAATCACGACCCGAGCTATTCCGACCCCTTCGTCAACGACCTCTATTTCCATGCGCCGATGGTGCGCTGGGCCACCGAGAATGTTGGGGCCTGCAGCTGGGGCTGGATGCGCGAGAATTCCGCCATGTTGACCGACAGCGAGCGCAAGGTCGTCGAGTTTAACCGCAAGATGGGCGTTACCGCCGGATACACGATCAGCTTCCGCGAGGTTTCGGTGCGCGCCAAGGGCGCGATTGCACTAACGGCAAGGAAAGGCCTCAGCCAGCAGGATATCGACGAGATCTGGGAAAAGCACGGCCGGGTCATCGTCCAGATGAATAATGTCGCGCATCTGAAGATCACTAACCTGCCCTTTTCGACCGCGCGCAAGAGCCTGACAAAACGGCAGCGCGAGGCGCTCGAATGGGTCGGCGACGGCAAGACCACGCAGGACATCGCGATAATCATGGGGCTGACCCCGGCGACGGTCGAAAAACACCTGCGGTTGGCACGCGAAGCCCTGGACGTCGAGACGACGGCGCAGGCGGTGCTGAAGGCGTCATTCCAGAATCAGATCTTCGTTCTGGAGGCCTGAACCACCCCGAGGCACGTTATGATGCGTACAGTTGTCGCATCAAATACGACAACCTTATAGCAATTCCGGCCATGAGAGCCGTTTCAGCCTTGTTCTTAAAGGATCTGATGGGGGCTCCGGGACAACAATCTTTTGACCAGTTGGTCAGGTATGGAATCCCGTACTTTATTTACGCAAGGTAAAGATGCATTCTACAGATGTTCCGTGAGTGGTGGCATTTAGCCAAGGAACAGCGGACCGGGATAGCTGCGATTACAGCGTGAACGGTCCGCACCCGGGAAACCGGAGCCGGTATGGGGGTGTATAGTCCCGCTCTTCATATCGGCACCCAAGACCGCGCCTCGTCCTCATCCCCAAACTGATTGGGCGCGGGAAAAAGGGAACGGTGCAGATCGGAGGGTCTGCACCGTTTTCCTTTTAGATCAAGGGGTTGTCAGACGCGGGCGGTCTTGGCGACTTCTGCTGCGAAGTCCTCGACCTTCTTCTCGATCCCCTCGCCGACCTCCATCCGCACGAAGGAGAGAACCTCGATGCCAGCCTCCTTTGCGGCTTCGGCAACGGTCACATCGGGGTTGATGACGAACTGCTGGCCCATCAGCGTGACCTCGGCCATGAACTTCTTCATCCGGCCTTCGATCATCTTTTCGATCACCGCCTCGGGTTTGCCTGATTCGCGTGCCTGTTCGGTCAGAACCGACTTTTCGCGCTCCACGACCGACGGATCGAGGTCCTTCTCGCTGAGCGAGGCCGGATTGGCGGCGGCGACATGCATGGCGATCTGCTTGCCGATGCCGTTATCTGCGCCTTTCAGCGCAACCAGCACGCCGATCTTGCCCATGCCTTCGGTCGCGGCATTGTGGACATAGGCCACGACAGTTTCGCCCTCGACCGCGGCCATCCGGCGCAACGCCATGTTCTCGCCGATCACAGCGATCGCGTCGGTCACGCTGGTCTCGACGGTCTTGCCGCTTACCTCGGTCGCCTTCAGCGCATCGAGATCGGCCGCACCCAGAGCCGCGTTGGCAATGCTGCCGACCATCTTCTGGAAATCGGCGTTTTTGGCGACGAAGTCGGTTTCCGAGTTGACCTCGACAGCCACGCCGCGCCCGCCGTCCACGGCGACGGCCACGAGGCCCTCGGCAGCAGTGCGGCCGGATTTCTTGGCAGCTTTCGCCAGGCCCTTGGTGCGCAGCCAGTCAACCGCGGCTTCCATGTCGCCGGCGGTTTCGGTCAGCGCTTTCTTTGCATCCATCATGCCTGCGCCGGTCGTGTCACGCAGGTCCTTTACCATCGCGGCGGTGATAGCCATCTGAGGTCTCCTGAATTTCGGTTGGGTCGGGCGGCGGCCCCGCGCGCCCAACAACAGGTCGTCGAAGCCGCGAGGATCAGGCCTCGGCCGGGGTCTCTTCTGCGGGCTCGGCCGATGGGTCGGCTGCGGATGCCTCGGCCAGAACTTCCTCGACAGGAGTATCTTCGAGCGCGCCGACGTCGATGCCGGCCGCACCCATCTGGGCCGACATGCCATCAAGCGCCGCACGGCTGATCAGATCGCAGTAGAGATTGATCGCGCGGGCCGCGTCATCGTTGCCGGGGATGATGTAATCCACACCGTCGGGCGAGCAGTTGGTGTCGACAACGGCGACGACCGGGATGCCCAGCTTCTTGGCTTCGAGGACGGCCAGATCTTCCTTGTTCACGTCGATCACGAACAAGAGGTCCGGACGGCCACCCATTTCGCGGATACCGCCGAGCGAAGCCTGCAGCTTGGCCTGGTCGCGTTCCATCGACAGGCGCTCGCGCTTGGTCAGGCCCTCGGCCCCTTCGGCGAGCTGCTCATCGATGGTCTTCAGCCGCTTGATCGACTGCGAAACGGTTTGCCAGTTGGTCAGCGTGCCGCCCAGCCAGCGGTGGTTCATGTAGAACTGAGCGCATTTCTCTGCGGCCTCGGCGATCGGCTTCTGCGCCTGACGCTTGGTGCCGACGAACAGAATGCTGCCGCCCTTGGCGACGGTCTCGCGGATGACGTTCAGCGCCGCATCCAGCATCGGGACGGTCTGGGTCAGGTCGAGAATGTGAATGCCATTGCGGTCGCCGTAGATGAATTCGCCCATCTTAGGGTTCCATCTCGCGGTCTGGTGACCGAAGTGAACGCCAGCTTCAAGCAGCTGACGCATAGAGAATTCAGGGAGCGCCATGTCCAAGTTCCTTTTCCGGTTTGCGCCTCGGCAGGGTCGTCAGTGCAAATGCTCAACCGGTGGACGCAAGCGGGATGTCTCCCCGCAGGGCCCGGACCCCGCCTGTGATATGGGCGCGGCTTTAGAGCAGTTGCGGGGGCTTGGCAATCCCCTGCCCCGAAAAACTGTCGCGCACCGGTCAGGCCTATTGCGGAAAGGGGTGCTGCGTCAGTTCGCCGGCAATATCGCTGTCGGTCGCGGTGTCGAAGCTTTTGACGATGAAGCCCAGCACCATGTAATGCCCGACGGTCGCGATGACGTCGAACATGCCGGCGACACCCACCAGATCGACCAGTTGCTTCTGGGTTTCGGCATCGAGTTGCGAGTGATCCACCAGCTCATCGACGGCGCGCACCAGCACGGCGTCGGCGCCGCTCATCTCATCCGCCGGTCCGCCCAGCTGGCGGATGCGGGCATCGTCAAGCCCGGCCCGCCGACCTCGGACGATATGATGCGCCCATTCATAGGCCGCGCCCAGCCGGTGGGCGGTACGCAGGATCACGACCTCGCAATGTTCCGATCCCAGCGCCTTGGCCCCGACGACATGATTGCGGAAATTCTTCCAGGCCAGCAGCAGTTCGGGATGATGCGCCATCACCCGGTACACGTTCAGCCGGTCCGCGAAACCGCCGCGCATGTCGGCCAGACTTTCAGGCCAGTCGGCAGGATCGAGTGGCGGAAATTGCGTTTGCGTCATGCTCGTTGTTCCCGTTCTGGCGTGGCGTTCGCCCGCAACGATCCGTCCGGACCGGCAGGATGGACCCTCCCCTTCTAGCAAGAGACGCCGCCAAAACCAAGAAAGGCGCGGCCAGCGGCGCCCGCGATGCTAGGTCTTGGGGTCAAAGAAAGGAACCCTATCATGTCCCTGCCCGACTTCATCACCGGATTCCCCTTGCTGAACGTGCCGTTTCCAGAGGATGTCGTTCAGACCAGCGCCATCCGCTCGGATGCCGGGCTGGTGGTGTTCTTCACGTTCCCGAAGGATCTCGTACTGCCGCCGCATGCACACAAGGCGAAAATGGGGCACGGTCGTGGCGGGTGAAATCGAGCTGACCATCGGCGGCGAGACCAGAAGCTATGGACCTGGCGACAGTTATTCCATCCCGAGCGGGGTCGAACACGGCGCGGTCATCATGGCCGGGACCATCGCCATCGACGCTTTTGAAGAGCCCGACCGCTACCCGATCAGGCGTGCAGCCAGCGGATGAAGGGCATGTGCGCGCGGGTCAGTTCCATGATCCGCTCGGCGGCCTCCGGTCCGCTGATCCAGGCGGGGCGCTTGACCCGGCTCATCGTTCGCATCACGAAGCCCTTGCGGCGCAGAAGATGGGTCCAGTCGCCCTCGGCGGTCTCAAATCCCTTCGGCAGGGTCTTCAGGGCCGGTTCGTCAAGATCGCTTCCCACAGCCCGCGCCTGTTCGATCGCATCGATCAACGCCTTGCGGTCGGCGGGGTCCATGATCCGCTTGCGGAGCACCTTCAGCGCCGCCGGTTCATAACCCCAGGCCCCTGCCCCGTAACCGATGCCGTCAGGATGCAGCACCAGGTGCATGCCCGGCGACCGGTTCGGGTGCTCCCCGGCCCAGAAGATCAGGTGCAGGCGCGGGCTATAGGGCGTCTTGTCCTTGGAAAAGCGCACGTCGCGATTGATCCGGCGCAAGCTGCCATTCAGCCGCGGCACCGCCTTCAGCGGCGGGTCGAGCCGCGACATCGGCGCGGACAGGGCGGCGATCAGGTCCTGCGCCTCGCCCTTCCAGATCGCCGCGTAGCGTTTCCGATTGGCCTCGAACCAGTCCTTCGTGTTGTTCGCCTCGAGATCGCGCAGGAACGCGAAGGTCTCGTCGGAAAATCCCTTGAACGCGGCAGCCGTCATGATGCCCCCCTTTTGGCTATCCATAGCACGGCGCTCGACCCTTGCCATCCCGTCCAGCCTTGGTCAGAAGATGGCACATGACAGTACCTGACATTCTCTGCATCGGCTCGGTCCTCTGGGACATCATCGGCCGCTCCTCGAGCCACCTGAAGCTCGGCTCGGACGTGCCGGGCCGGATCACCCGGCTGCCCGGCGGGGTCGCGATGAACATCGCCATGACGCTGCGCCGGTTTGGCATGACGCCGGCGATCCTGACCGCGATCGGGTCCGATGCCGAGGGGCAGGAATTGCTGGCGGCCTGCCAGCGCATGGGGATCGTCACCGATCACGTCTATGTCTCAGAGGATCTACCGACCGACCGCTACATGGCCGTCGAGGGCGGCAACGGCCTTGTCGCCGCGATCGCCGACGCGCATTCACTCGAAGCCGCGGGCGACAAGATCCTGCGCGCGCTCGCAGATGGCCGGATCGGCCACACGGACGCGCCCTATCCGGGCCTCATCGCACTCGACGGTAATCTGACCGAGGCGCTTCTGTCCGAGATCGCGCAAAGCCCGCTTTTCGCGCGCGCCGACCTGCGCGTCGCCCCGGCCAGCCCCGGCAAGGCCGAGCGGCTTCTGCCCTTGCTGCGCCATCC
>JBFKFZ010000125.1:0-5774 GCA_041633555.1 Paracoccaceae bacterium
CGCACTTGCCTCGAACTACATCTTCTTCAAATCGGGCTACACCGCGATCCCGGATATGCCGTTAACTCTGGGCCTCACGCTATCGCTGCTGGGCTTTGCTTGGATGTTGGATGTCGCGACGAGGCCCGCCTGGGTGCCGTTTCTGGCTTATGGAGGGCTTGCCGTCGCGGCCCTCGCCAAGGGCCTCATTGCAGCCCCGCTACTTCTGCTCGCTCTGGGACTTCGGGTCTGGTCTGGTCGCAAGGGCTGGGGGCAGGGCAGTGGGTTCGACCGAAACGAGACCATCGCCATCTTGCTGGCTCTGCTCGGCGCGGGATGGTGGTATGTCTGGATCCTGCTCAAGGCACCAGAGCTTTTTCTCGCGCAGTTTCTGGGCGACCAGGTGACAGACAAGGCTGAGCTGGGACTGGGCGTGCTGGCCGAAGGGCTGGCCTTCAACGCATCAAGCCTGGCGCAGGGGTTCTTTCCGTTCCTGCTGGTTGCTCTTTTTGGCCGCTGGTCTATGCCGCGCCCTTCGCGCCCGAGATTGCCGGTCCTGTTCCTGATTTTCTGGGGACTTCTGGTTGTCTTTCTCTTCGCGTTCTCCAGCTTTCTGACCGAGCGCTACATCGTGCCTGCGATGCCTGCTGTTGCGGCGCTGATTGGCCTCTTGGCAGGACGGGTCGCGCCTGAAAACCTGTACCGACGGTTGAGGCGCGTGGTGTTGGCGCTCGGACTTCTGGCGATTCCCGTGGCGGCCCTGTCGGTCGCGATCCTCCTGTCTTCCGGCGCGTTGCTCAGCGGATTGTCATTTGCGCTTCTTGCTTTGGGCATACTGACGTTGATCTGGCGGCTGCGGCAAGTCGGCGTGCTGCTTGTGGCGCTGGTCGCATTTCAGGCCCTGTTTCCGCTGGCAATCTATCCCGGTTACCGGGTCGTCGCCATGCCGGAGGTCTGGCAGGTCGCCAACAAGGAAATCGAGGCCTCCAGCCTGCAGCCTTCCCAGATCATTGTTGCTGGGACCGGGAAGGACAATGACGCACGGCGGCTTCTGGTTCAGCTCGGCCTGCAGCGCGGACCCATCCACGAATATGGCTTTGCCAACGGTCCGGATCCGGCGGAACTTGCCGAAGACATTCGCAATCGCGCGCCGCCGGCATCGATGATCGTCACGCTTTCGGGCGTACTGGCCGCGGAGTTCGAACAGGGCGGCAGCGTCGTGGACCGGCATCTGGGGTCGTTGAGCAAGACCTCCTTCTCCGAACTCATGCAGGCGATCCGCGCGCGCGATTTCGACCAGCTGCGCGAACAAGGCGGAAAACCTGTCTTTCTTATCCACCCTCCTTGATCCTGAACGGACACGCGCCTTCGATCTGGCGCGCCGTCGAGACCGCTGATAAGGCCCAGTCATCAGGCAAGGACACTCCCGATGACCCCGAATACTCGCGGCGCGCTGTTCATGATGCTCAGCATGGCGGCCTTCACTTTCAATGACGCCTGCATGAAGGCGATGTCTGACGTTGTTCCGCTGTTTCAGGCGGTCTTTCTGCGCGGCATTTTCACCAGCCTGATCCTAATTGCGGCGGCGGTCTATCTGAGGGCCTTCAAGGTCGCCCTTTCTCGCCGCGACTGGATGCTGATCTGGCTTCGGTCGTTGTCCGAAGTTGCCGCCGCCTATTTCTTCTTGTCTGCACTCTTCAAGATGCCGATCGCCAATGTCTCGGCGATCCTGCAGGCATTGCCTTTGACTGTCACGCTGGCTGGGGCGCTTTTCTTTCGCGAACAGGTCGGCTGGAGGCGGATGATCGCGATCCTGATCGGCTTTCTCGGGGTATTGCTGATCGTCAAGCCTGGGGCAGAGGGCTTCAATTCCTATTCGGTGCTGGCGGTGATCTCGGTGATCGCAGTGACGATCCGCGATCTTGCGGCCCGCCGCCTGTCGCACGAGGTGCCCTCGATGACCGTGGCGCTATCGGCGGCGGTGCTCGTGACGGTTTTCGGCGGCCTTGGCGCGCTTTCGCAACCCTGGGCTCCGATCGGCACAACCGAGGCGATGCAGCTTGCAGGGACCGTGTTCTTTGTCGTTGGTGGTTATCTGTTCAGCGTCATGGCGATGAGGGTGGGCGAGATCGGCGTCGTCGCGCCGTTCCGCTATTTCAGCCTGCTCTGCGCGTTGATCCTGGGGTTCCTGCTTTTCGGCGAGTGGCCAGACGAGGTCACACTTTTTGGCAGCGCCATCGTCGTTGCAACAGGTGTATTCACCTTCTACCGGGAGCGTCGGCTGGCGCGTGGTTACGGCCCGCTTGGGCTGCGGATAAGGTAGTCTGACAGGGCCTGCGAATGCGCCCGAGGAGCTGTTGACAACCCCCCCGACTCCTCCTATACGGCGCCCACTTGGCCTGCGGAGCGGCAGCTTTTGTGGTCAGGTGTCAAAACCGAAGTGGTCATGATCCGGGCCGAAACGCCCCGATCCTCTGGAATTCCACCGCGTCGTTCCCGCGAACGAGGGGACGCATGCGGTATTTGCGTTTTGCGGACGCGTAGAACGTGACTGAGCAGCGTCCATGGCGCTTTGAAATTGAAATGTGTTGCAACACGGGGAAAAAACCGGAATGCCAACGATACAACAGCTGATCCGCAAGCCGCGCCAGCCGAAAGTAAGAAGCTCGAAGTCGATGCACCTCGAGGGCAGCCCGCAAAAACGCGGCGTCTGCACCCGGGTCTATACGACGACACCGAAAAAGCCGAACTCGGCCATGCGGAAGGTTGCCAAGGTGCGCCTGACCAATGGCTTCGAGGTCATCAGCTATATCCCGGGTGAAAGCCACAACCTTCAGGAGCATTCGGTGGTTCTGATCCGTGGGGGCCGGGTGAAGGACCTTCCCGGTGTTCGCTATCACATCCTGCGCGGTGTTCTGGATACCCAGGGCGTAAAAGACCGCAAGCAGCGCCGTTCGAAATACGGCGCCAAGCGTCCGAAGTAAGAGGATTAAATAGATGTCCCGTCGCCACGCCGCCGAAAAGCGCGAAGTTCTGCCCGATGCCAAGTTTGGCGATCGGGTGCTGACGAAATTCATGAACAACTTGATGACCGACGGCAAGAAGTCGGTCGCGGAACGTATCGTCTACAACGCTTTCGATCGCGTTGAAGAGAAGCTGAAAAAGTCGCCTCTAGAAGTGTTCCACGAGTCGCTCGACAACATCAAGCCGTCGGTCGAGGTTCGCTCTCGCCGGGTTGGTGGCGCCACTTACCAGGTGCCCGTCGAAGTGCGCCCGGAGCGCCGCGAAGCACTGGCGATCCGCTGGTTGATCGCTGCCGCCGCCAAGCGCAACGAACACACGATGGAAGAGCGTCTTGCCGGCGAGCTTGTCGATGCCGTCAACGGCCGCGGCACCGCTGTGAAGAAGCGCGAAGACACCCACAAGATGGCCGACGCCAACAAGGCATTCAGCCACTACCGCTGGTAACCAGAACCAAGAGGGCCGAAAAATGGCACGCGACTATCCCCTGACCCGCTACCGGAACTTCGGTATCATGGCGCATATCGACGCCGGAAAGACCACGACGACCGAGCGGGTCCTGTATTATACAGGAAAGTCTCACAAGATCGGCGAAGTCCATGACGGCGCCGCGACGATGGACTGGATGGAGCAGGAGCAAGAGCGTGGCATCACGATCACGTCGGCTGCCACGACGACTTTCTGGCAGCGCCAGGAGGATCCGACCCCCGAAGGTACCTCTGACACCAAGTACCGGTTCAACATCATCGACACACCCGGCCACGTTGACTTCACCATCGAAGTCGAGCGTTCGCTGGCCGTGCTCGACGGCGCGGTAGCACTGCTCGACGCCAATGCCGGTGTCGAGCCGCAGACCGAAACCGTCTGGCGTCAGGCCGACCGCTACAAGGTTCCGCGCATCGTCTTCGTCAACAAGATGGACAAGATCGGCGCAGACTTCTTCAACTGCGTGAAGATGATCAAGGACCGCACCGGCGGTACGCCCGCTGTCATCGCGCTGCCGATCGGCGCCGAGGACCAGCTGGAAGGGATCGTCGACCTGATCAAGATGGAAGAATGGACCTGGAAGGGCGAGGACCTTGGCGCCTCCTGGACCCGTCAGGAAATCCGGCCCGAGCTGAAGGGGCTGGCCGAGGAGTGGCGCGGCAAGCTGATCGAACTGGCCGTCGAGCAGGACGATGATGCGATGATGGCCTACCTCGAAGGCGAAGAGCCTGATGAGGCCACGCTGCGGAAGCTGATCCGCAAGGGCACGTTGTCCCTGACCTTCTTCCCGGTCACTGCCGGATCCGCATTCAAGAACAAGGGCGTGCAGCCACTGCTTAACGCGGTCATCGACTATCTGCCGGGCCCGCTCGACGTGCCCGCCTATATGGGCTTTTCGCCCGATGACGAATCCGAAGAGCGCAACATCGCCCGTCACGCCGACGATGCGGAGCCGTTCTCGGGTCTTGCCTTCAAGATCATGAACGACCCGTTCATGGGCACCCTGACCTTCACCCGGATCTATTCCGGCAAGGTCAACAAGGGCGACGCGCTCCTGAACTCGACCAAGGGCAAGAAGGAACGTATCGGTCGCATGGTCATGATGCATGCCAACAAGCAGGAAGAGATCACCGAGGCATTTGCCGGTGACATCATCGCGCTTGCCGGTCTGAAGGACACGACCACGGGCGACACGCTCTGCGATCCGCAGAAGCCCGTCGTGCTCGAAACCATGACCTTCCCCGATCCGGTCATCGAGATCGCCGTCGAGCCGAAAACCAAGGCCGACCAGGAAAAGATGGGCATGGGCCTGCAGCGTCTGGCCGCCGAAGACCCGTCGTTCCGAGTCGAGACCGATCTCGAATCCGGTCAGACGATCATGAAGGGCATGGGCGAACTTCACCTCGACATCCTGATCGACCGCCTCAAGCGCGAATTCAAGGTCGAGGCCAATATCGGTGCGCCGCAGGTGGCCTACCGCGAGACCATCGGTCACGAGGCCGAGATCGACTATACCCACAAGAAGCAGTCGGGTGGCTCGGGTCAGTTCGCACGCGTCAAGATGGTCATCACCCCGACCGAGCCGGGCGAAGGCTATTCGTTCGAATCGAAGATCGTCGGCGGTTCGGTGCCCAAGGAATACATTCCGGGCGTCGAGAAGGGCATAAAGTCGGTCATGGACAGCGGCCCGCTGGCGGGCTTCCCGGTCATCGACTTCAAAGTCACGCTGATCGACGGTGCCTACCATGACGTCGACTCCTCGGTTCTGGCCTTTGAAATCGCCGCACGTGCCGCGATGCGCGAAGGTCTGCGCAAGGCCGGGGCGAAGCTTCTTGAGCCGATCATGAAGGTCGAAGTTGTGACGCCAGAGGAATATACCGGCGGCATCATCGGCGACCTGACCTCGCGTCGGGGTCAAATCTCGGGGCAGGAAGCGCGCGGCAATGCCGTTGTCGTCAACGCCTTCGTGCCGCTGGCTAATATGTTCGGCTATATCAACACCCTGCGTTCGATGTCCTCGGGCCGGGCCAACTTCACGATGCAGTTCGGCCATTACGAACCGGTTCCGCAGAACATCTCGGACGAGATTCAGAAGAAATACGCGTAAGGGCGACCAGCGCCCTTATCCCGAAACAGACAGGAGGCCACCATGGCGAAGGCAAAATTTGAACGGACGAAACCGCATGTGAACATTGGCACGATCGGCCATGTTGACCACGGCAAGACGACTCTGACGGCGGCGATCACGAAGTATTTCGGTGACTTCAAGGCCTATGACCAGATCGACG
>JBFKFZ010000126.1:0-5711 GCA_041633555.1 Paracoccaceae bacterium
CCGGGGCGATCACGTCGTAACGGTCACTGAAATGCGCGATCTCTGCTTCCCATTGCGCCGAGCCACCGAGATAACCGTGGACCAGCACCAAGGGCGGGCCATTCCCGGCGCGACGATGAGGAGGGACACTGGCCAGCATCAGCTCATCTGCTCGGGCAGCCACAGCGCGATCTGCGGCGCCGCGATCAGGATCGCGATCAGCAGGATCATCGCACCGATGAACGGCAGGCAGCCCACGATCACGTCACCAATGGTCACTTGATCGCGGCTGATCGCCTGTATCACGTACAGGTTGAGGCCAACCGGCGGCGTCAGCACCGCGATCTCCATGGTGATCGTGTAGACGACGCCGAACCAGATCAGGTCAAAGCCTGCTGCGCTCATCAGCGGATAGATGGTGGGCAGCGTGATGAAGGTCATCGAAACCGGCTCGAGGAACATGCCGAGAATGATGTAGAATACCAGCACGATCATCAGCACCGTTGTGGGCGACAGATCGAAGGACAGGAACAGTTCTGTAAACTGCTGCGGCACGCGGTAGTAGGTCAGGACGAAGCCGAACAGCACACCGGCCGACAGCAGCAGGCCGAGGTAACCCATGGTCCGCATCGTGGCGAAGATCGCATCCTTGAAGCCCTGCCACCGAAGCCCGCCAACACCGAAGGCAAGAATAACGGTGAGCAGCGAGGCAACCGCGGCAGCCTCGGTCGGGGTGGCAATGCCGGCGTAGATCGCGACGGTGATGACCAGACCGATCAGGACGACCGGACCGACCGTGTTAAGGACCATCATGAAGGGCATTTTCATCGCTTCCTCGCGGCCCGGAATGTCCTGTGGTTTTAGCATTCCCCACACCAGGACGACGATCACGAAACTGGAGACGAGGATCAGCCCGGGAATGACTCCGGCAATGAACAGGTCGCCGATGCTCTGATCGGTGACGATGCCGTAGAACAAGAGAATGAGGCTGGGCGGGATCAGAACCGAAAGCGTACCGCCAGCAGCCAACACACCGCTGGACAGCCGTTTTCCGTAACCGAGCTTCAGCATCTCTGGCAGGGCGACACCGCCGATGGTCAGCGCCCCCACCATGGACGACCCGCAGACGGCGCCGAAGCCGGCGCTTGCGCCGATCGATCCGTAGGCGGCCGAGCCCTTGATGCGCACGCCTTGATGCAGGAATTGATAGAGGTTTGGCCCGATGTTCGATTTCCCTATGAGTTCCCCGAGGAAGACGAACAGGGGCACAGCGAGCAGGATGTAGTCGATCCATACGCCCCAGAGTTTAAGTTCGGCCGACACGATGGAGGTATTGAACCCCTGAATCTGCCAGAGAAAGGGCAAGGAGGCTGCAGCCAGGGCAAACGGGATCGGCAGGCCGATCACGATGAACAGCATCAAAAGCCCAAGCAGGCTGAGACCGACGGTGTACCATTCCATCAGAAATTCTCCGGTGTTGCAGGGGTACGGATGGCCTGGATCAGGCGGAGAACCGCATAGAAAGAGAAAAGCAACAGCGCGAGCGCGCCTGGAGCCCAGAAGATGTATCGGGGCCAGTGCAGAATTTCCGACGCAACGCCGGAGTTGAAGGCGCGGATCGTGGCACTGACGCCGGCATAGGAGAAGAAAAGGCCGACACCCAGCATCAGGATCAGGTTGATGATCGCGAAAACCTTGCGCACAGGTGGGCCAAACCGGTCGGTGACCATCGTGACCTTGGGATAGGCGTCTTCGCGCAGGGCATAGGCCAGACCCGCAAAGGCGACCGGGAACAGCAGAAGCGCGGTTGCTTCGGTCACCATTCGGTCGGGCTTGCCCAATCCGTAGCGGACAAACACGCCATAAGAAATCCACAGCATCTGAATCAGCACGATGACCGCGCCAGCGCCTGCTAGCCATACGACCGCGCGTTCGACGCCGCCGATTAGTCGATCAAGACCTTCGTTCATGAGATCCTCCGGGGGATACGTCGCGGGCAGCCCTTGCAGGGCCACCCGGACGGGCAGTGCGCGTCAGGCGCCGTGACTATCCAGAAGCGCGCGGATCTTGTCGGCGAGTTCGCCGCCGCAGGCCTCGTTGACCGTTTCGTCCCACTTGCCTTTGACGCTCGCGATCAATTCCGCGCTCTTCTCGGCAGGCAGCGTCATCTCGGTGCCGCCCTCGGTCACGGCGGCCGCGACCTGCTCATCAACCCAGCCTTCGTACTTCGGCTGAAGCCAGGCTTCGGTTTCCGCGGCGGCCTCTTTCAATGCGGCCTGCTCCTCGGGCGTCAGCGCGTCGAACTTGTCCTTGTTCATCATATAGATGATGTTTCCGTAGAACAGGTTGGCGTTGACCATGTGCGGCATGACATCCCAAAGCTTCCACGAGCTGTAGGTCGCGACGCCCATGTTGATGCCGTCGACCACGCCGCGCTCGGCAGACTGGAAAACTTCCTTCGGCGCCACAAAGACCGGCTCGCCGCCCCAGGTCTCGATCATCATGCTGACCAGCGGGCCGATCGAACGCACGAGCTTGCCGTCAAGCTTGCCGAAATCCTCGACCGGGTCTTCGAACCACCATTCCTGGTCATAGGAATAGTTCGAATTAAGCAGTGGCACGAGGTTCACCTTCGCCGCCTCGTCGCGGATCAGGTCGGCATAGGCCGCATCCAGCGCGGGCTGGTTTTCCAGGCTGACCATCGCCGGATATAGCGAAGTGACAGCGTAACAGGGCACGCGGTTGTCAGCATTGATCCAACTGATGTCAGACACGCCGCCCTGGACTGCGTCGACACCCTCGGACCAGCCGTGCAGGGTGGCGGAGGGAAAGATCTCGATCTTGACGCTGCCACCGGTCTTTTCTGCGACCGTATCGGCGAAATGCTGGAAGCCCTGGTAGCGTATATCGGACTCGTTAACGTATGTGGACAGCCGCAGCGTCGTCTCGGCTTGAGCCACTCCAGCCAATGCGGCCAGCGCAACGGCTGTCGCTGCGGTGGTGAACTTCCAGGATCTCTTCATTATCATCTCCCCAGTTGAATTTCTTCCAGGCGAGTCTCGCCGCCCTGACCATAATGTTAGTCGACGCCCCGGCGCCGGAGCCAATTCAAACATGTCATCAATTCATGCAATACTGGCATGGTTAGGCAGAACCGTGCGAATACAGTACCTTGCCGAGGAGGATTTTGGCCGATCATGGATTTGAACTGGCTGCAGGATTTCGTCTGTCTCGGGCGCACGCTGAACTTCACGCGCGCGGCGGAAGAGCGCAACATCACCCAGCCGGCCTTCAGCCGCCGCATAAAGTCGCTGGAGAACTGGCTGGGCGTGCCCCTGATCAAGCGGTCGACCTATCCGGTGCAGTTGTCCGAGGCAGGCGTCCAGTTTCTTCCGATCGCACACGAAACCATCGCCAACCTAAACGACATCCGCCAGTCGATCCGTGCCGAAGAGCGCGGCGTGACGGCGTTTCAGCGGGTGGCCGTTCTGCACACGATATCGGTCAATTACCTGTCGCGGCGGATCGCTGAACTCGAGGCGCAGATCCCCAACCTGCGCGTCCGGGTCTATTCCGACAACCTGCGGACCTGCTGCCAACTTCTGTCTGAAGGGACCTGCGACTTCCTGCTTTATTACCGGCATAGAGACGTGGCGCCGGTTTTCGACGAGACCCAGTTCGCTCGCAAGGATATTGGCACCGACCGGTTCTTCCCGGTCGCCGAAACCAGGGCCGCGGCCGAAGGCGGCTGGGATTTGTCGCTCCCCGGCGCCCGCGACATTCCCTATCTCGCCTACGATCCCAGCAGCTTTCTGGGCACGGTCGTCGACCAGACAATCGGCACCCGCAAACCACCGCTTGCGCTGCGCTATATGGACGCGCTGACCGAAGCCATCAAGCGCCGCACGTTGGCTGGCAGCGGCGTCTCTTGGTTGCCCGAAAGCGCGGTTGCTGACGAAATCGCGCGCGGCGATCTGGTCGTCGCCGGAGGCACCGAGTGGCAAGCGACTCTGACGCTGACGCTGTTTTCCTCGCTCGACCGGCTCGACAAGACCGGGCGCGGTCTCTGGGACGCGTTGTGACGGCGGATGCCCGGTATTTGGCGACGCCATAAGCGACCTGCATGATTGAATGCCGAATAAGCATTGGGTTTGCCCGGTGGCGGCATGTTAGGTCGCCGTCAGCAAAATCAGGAGAGCCGTAATGCACCTCGCCCGCTTCCCCCGCCACTTCCTCGCCCATCTGCCGACGCCATTAGAGCGCTTGGATCGCCTGACCAGCGAACTCGGCGGGCCGGAAATCTGGATCAAACGCGACGACTGCACCGGGTTGTCGACCGGAGGCAACAAGACCCGGAAGCTGGAATTCCTGATGGCCGAGGCCGAGCAGCAGAAAGCGGACATGGTGATCACTCAGGGCGCCACCCAATCGAACCACGCCCGCCAGACGGCCGCCTTCGCTGCCAAGCTGGGAATGAAGTGCCATATTTTGTTGGAAGATCGGACAGGATCAAACGACCACAACTACAACCACAACGGCAACGTGCTGCTTGATCACATGCACGGCGCCACGACCGAGAAGCGCCCCGGTGGCGGCGACCTGAATGCCGAAATCGAGAAGTTGGCCGACAAGATGCGCGTCGATGGCAGCAAGGTCTACACAATCCCCGGCGGTGGCTCGAACCCGACGGGGGCGCTGGGATATGTCAACTGCGCCTTCGAGCTGCTGAAACAGGTCAACGACGGCGGGCTGAAGCTTGACCATATCGTGCATGCCACCGGCAGCGCCGGCACGCAGGCGGGTCTGATCGTCGGGTTGAAGGCGATGAACGCGCAAATCCCGCTGCTGGGCATCGGCGTGCGTGCACCGAAGCCGAAACAGGAAGAGAACGTCTTCAAGCTGGCCGCGGCCACGGCCGAGAAACTGGGCTGTCCCGGCGTTGTCGCGCGCGAGGATGTCGTCGCCAACACCGACTATGTGGGCGAAGGCTATGGAATCCCGACCGATAGCGGGCTGGAGGCGATCCGCATGTTCGCCGAACTGGAGGGCATATTGCTCGATCCGGTCTATTCCGCCAAGGGTGCCGCTGGCTTCATCGACCTGATCCGCAAGGGCCACTTCAAGAAGGGCGAACGCGTGGTCTTCCTGCACACTGGCGGCGCAGTGGCGCTGTTCGGCTACGACTCTGCCTTTGACTTCTCGGGCCGCTGGACATGAACCCGGGCCCATTATGAATGAGGGTCCGCGTCTGTTGAACCCGATCGGTATTCTGGGTGGCATGGGGCCGGAAGCGACCGTCTCCCTGATGCAACGGGTTCTTGACGCCACTCTTGCGGAAGACGACGCGGACCACATCCCGCTGCACGTGAACCTGAACCCCGGCGTGCCATCGCGTATCCGGCACCTGATAGACCGCAACGGTGTCGATCCTGGCCCGGTCATTGCCCAGATGGCCATCGGCCTTGAGAAGGCCGGCGCCAAGGCGCTGGCGATGCCGTGCAACACCGCCCATCATTATGCGCACTGGATCAGCCAGAGCGTAGAGATCCCGCTGCTCGATATGCCCAGACTGACATGTGCTCGTCTGGCAGCATTGGTGGCACCGGGTTCGGGTATCGGAATTCTCGCTTCACCGGCGACCAACCGCATCGGACTGTTCCGCTCATACCTGGAAGAAGTCGGATTGAGCGCGATCTTTCCTGAAGACGAAAATCAGGTGCTGGCCTCGATCA
>JBFKFZ010000127.1:0-5573 GCA_041633555.1 Paracoccaceae bacterium
ACCGGAAGCACCGCCATGACACCGCAAACCGTCCCTGACGCCACCTTTCACACCCGCGTGCGCAACCCCGCCCTGGGCGGCGACAATCCGTTCGAATGGAAAGACGTCACCACCGCCGACGTCTTCTCGGGCAAACGGATCGTCGCCTTCGCTCTGCCCGGCGCCTTCACCCCGGCCTGCTCGGACAGCCACCTGCCGGGATACGAGCGGCTGCACGATGACTTTCTCGCGGCGGGCGTCGACCGTGTCGTCTGCCTGTCGGTCAACGACGCCTTCGTGATGTACCAGTGGGCCCGCTCGCGGAACATCGAGAAGGTTCACATGCTGCCCGACGGCAATGGCGAGTTCACCCGCAAGATGGGCATGCTTGTCGACCGCTCGGCGCAGGGCATGGGTATGCGCAGCTGGCGCTATTCAATGCTGGTCGAGGACCTCGAGATCGTGAAGCTGTTCGCCGAGCCCGGCTTCCGTGACAACCCGCCCGGCGTTCCGCTTGAACATTCCGGGGCCGAGACGATGCTGGAATTCGTAAGGCCCCCAAGCCGATCCTGATGGTTTTGCGGTGCAGCAACCCTGGAACCGATAGGGCGGGGTGGCCCGTCCGCATTTTCTGACCTTCGGTGCACTGGCGGGAGAACGTCTGCAAGAAAGGAAAGCGGACCTCTGCCTCACGACCTTTAACGGCAGCGTAGTCCCGCGACTCGTGAATTCGCTTTCGAGTGGATGCTGCGTTTGTCCCCAACGGCCGGTTTTCCAGCCGCATTGCAGCGCGGGAAATACCGCTCTTGCAGAAAAATCTGTTCTGCGAGCGCACGCAGCGAGAAAACCGAATTCACAGGATGGGCTCGAGGCTGTCGTTCAGTCCCAGTTTGCGCAGCGACTGTTTCATGCCCTCGAAGGTTCGCAAAGCGGGTTAACCTTCTGAAGACAGAGAATAACCTGCGTCTTGCGGATGGCTGCTTTCGGAGCACGGTTCAATCTCGTACTGTTGCACCGCCGCAAGGCGGCTCGGAGCCCAAAATGCAAAGATCCTGCAACGCAGCGAATGTCGGTCTTGAACTTTTGCACAGCCATTCTCCTCTATAGATCAACCCGCCGAAGGCGTAGCGCGTTGCTGATGACAGAGACGGACGATAGGCTCATCGCGGCAGCCGCGATCATCGGTGAGAGTAGAAGCCCCGTGACGGGGTACAACAGTCCCGCCGCAATGGGCACGCCAAGCGTGTTGTAGGCGAAGGCGAAGAACAGGTTCTGCTTGATGTTGCGCAGGGTCGCCCGGGCCAGTTTGCGCGCCCGGACGATGCCCATCAGGTCGCCGCCCAGCAGGGTTATGCCGGCGCTTTCCATCGCCACATCCGCGCCCGTGCCCATCGCGATGCCGACATCCGCGGCGGCCAGCGCGGGCGCGTCGTTCACTCCGTCGCCCGCCATTGCGATCTTGTGGCCCTCTCGACGCAACTGGTCGATCAGGTCCTTCTTGGCTTCGGGCAGCACGCCCGCGCGCACCTCGTCGATCCCGAGCTTGCCTGCCACTGCCTGCGCCGTGCGCTCGTTGTCGCCCGTCGCCATTATCACCCGCAGACCCTGGGCATGAAGTTCGCGGATCGCCTGTGCGGTCGAGTCCTTGATCGGGTCGGCGACCGCCACGATGCCGACGAGCGCGCCATCGAAAGCGACGAACATCGCCGTCTTGCCCTCGGCGCGCAGGGTGTCGGCGTGCGCCTCGGCCGCACCCGTGTCTAGACCCATCTCCCGCATCATCGCCGCGTTGCCGAGCGCCACCGCACGCCCACCGACGCTGCCCTGTACGCCCTTGCCGGTGACGGCACCGAAGTCCGTGGCCTCCTGACGCGGGGCACTCTGCGCCTCGGCTCCCTCGACGATCGCCTCAGCCAACGGGTGTTCCGAGCCGCGCTCCAGCGTTGCGGCCAGCGACAGCAGGTCGGTCTCGGCGATGTCGCCAAGCGCCACAACGTCCGTCAGCTTCGGCTTACCCATGGTCAGAGTGCCGGTCTTGTCCACGATGAGCGTATCGACACCCGCCATGCGTTCCAGCGCCTCGGCGTCCTTGATCAGTACGCCCGCCTGTGCCCCGCGTCCCGCCGCCGTTGTGATCGAGATCGGCGTGGCCAGCCCAAGCGCGCAGGGGCAGGCAATGATAAGGACGGAAACGGCGGATGCTATGGCGAAGACCAGCGCGGGTTCGGGGCCGACGGCCAGCCAGACGACGAAAGCGATGATGGCTATGGCGACCACGCTCGGCACGAACACCGCCGACACCCGGTCAGCCAGACCCTGGATCGGCGCGCGCGAGCGGCGCGCGTTCGACACCATCGCGACGATCTGCGCCAGTACGGTGTCGGATCCGACCTTTCCCGCCTCCATAACCAGAGAGCCGTTCTTGTTGATCGTCGCTCCGGTCACCGCATCGCCCGGGCCTTTCTCGACGGGCATCGACTCACCCGTCAGCATACTCTCGTCAAGCGACGACCGGCCCTCGATCACCGTCCCATCGACCGGGACCGCATCACCGGGTCGCACGCGCAGCTGGTCTCCCTCCATGATGTTTTCCAGCGGCGCGTCGTATTCGGTACCGTCTGGCAGGATACGCCGCGCCGTCTTTGGGGCGAGATCGAGGAGCGCGCGGATCGCATCCCCGGTGCGCTCGCGCGCCCGCAGTTCGAGAACCTGGCCCACGAAAACCAACGCCACGATCACGACCGCAGCCTCGAAATAGGTGCCGACGCCGTGGCCCATCCGATACTGTTCCGGAAAGAATCCCGGTAGGAAGGTGGCGACAATCGAGTAGAGGTAGGCCGCCGCCACGCCGATGCTGATCAGCGTCCACATGTTCGGGCTTCGGTTCACGATCGAATCCCAGCCGCGCCGGAAGAACGGCAGCGCCGCCCAGAGGATGATGGGTGTGGCCAGCAGGAACTCGAGATAGCTGGCCGTCTGGTGCCCGATCCAGTCGCGCACCGGCAGCGCCACCAGTTCACCCATCGTCAGGATAATAAGCGGCACCGCGGCGGCAGCCGAGATCCACATCCGGCGGGTGAAATCGGTCAACTCCTCGCTCGGCTCGTCCGAGGGCACCATCGGCTCCAGCGCCATGCCGCAGATCGGGCAGGCGCCAGGTGCATCGCGCACGATTTCGGGATGCATCGGACAGGTGTACTGGATGTTGGCCGGTGCGGCCTTCTTTTGTCCGGCGGCCCGGCCCGAGGCGTAGAACCACGGATCCGCCGTGAACTTCGTCTGGCATTTCTCCGAACAGAAATGGAAGGGCTCGCCCTGGAACTCGGCGCGAAGTCCATCGGGCTTGACTGCAACCGTCATCCCGCAGACCGGGTCTTTCGCCGTCTCGGCCCCCGATGGCATGTCGGGTGCCGCGTGGTGGTGATCGTGTTCCATGGTCTGTCCGCCTTTCGGTCTTTTTTCAGGTTGCCACCTCCAGCGGTTGGAAGGTCAAGCCCTATTCAATCTTGGTCGCGAACGCTCTCTTCAGGCTTTCTCCGCATCGCCACGCAGAGCAGCGGTAAGCCCGTCACGAGGCCGAGACCGAGCACTGCCCAGGTCGCCCGGCCAAAGTCTCCGCTGACCGCCTCGCCGCCGAAATGGGCGAGCAGGAAGCTGGCCGGGATGATGCCGGCCAGCGTCGCGAGGGCGAACCGCCAGGCGTGCAGGCGACTGAGCCCCGCAGCGTAGCTGATCATATCGAAAGACACGAACGGCATCAGGCGGCTGGCGAAGACCGTCGCGGTCAACGCGGTCTGCGAGCCGAGCAGCCCGGCATCGACGCGGTCACTAAAGACCCGCCGCAGGACATCATGCCCCAGCACCCGTGCGAGGCCGAACGCGATCAGTGCCCCGAGTTCGGCGCCGATCACGACCTGCACCGTTCCCCAGACATGCCCGTAGGCCGCACCGGCGGCCAGCGCGATGGGCGCGCTCGGGACCGGGCTGGCTACGACTGCGAGGGTCATGAGCGTGACGATCAGAACCGGCCCCCAGATCCCGGCGCGCGCCACCAGCATTTCCAGACGCTCGCCGTCCATCAGGCCGCGTGCCTGGTCGAAAGCAGAGGGCGCGAACAGCCAGGCACCGAGCACGGCAATCCCGAGGATCGCCACCACCACGAGGATGATTGCGCGCAACCCCACCTCAGATCGAGGAAACGGCTTTCGCGAGAAGGTCTCGGACCTGGCCCGCAACAGCCGTAAGTTCGCTGTTCTCGATCGCCTGCATCGACGCGACCGGGTCGATGGCGCTGACCTCGACGCCATCCTCGACCTCGCGCAGGACGACGTTGCACGGCAGCATCGCACCCACACGCGGCTCGATCCCGATGGCGTGATGCGCCATCTTCGGATTGCAGGCGCCGAGGATGCGATAGGCAGGCATCTCGACATCCAGCTTCTTCTTCATCGTCGCCTTGACGTCGATCTCGGTCAGTACGCCGAAACCATGGTCCGCAAGGGCTTTGCGAGTGCGGGCATCGACGTCGTCGAACTTGGCGTCGTTGAACATGCGATTGATCGTGTAGCTCACTGAAATGGAATCCTTATTGTTGGGTTTGGAAGACGCTGATCTGGCGAGACGGCACTGGAATCGGCCTTGTGAGGCCAAATCAGAGGATACCTGATACAATCCACGCCTGCGTATATCCGCAGAATGCTATAGTACTTCGGTACTGCCGTCTTGATACAGATCAGGGTCTGCGCACCGTTCTTCCCATATAATTACATATTTAATAGCTGGTCAGTGCTGATGCCATGCAGAAGGAGTTACAGGATGAAATTCAGGAGTTGGACGACCGTCCCGGGCGTGGCAGGCGCACTCTGCGTCGCCGCGACGTCGGCGATGGCACAGGTCGGGGAGATCCCAAATCGACCTGGCCCTTTCTATTATGGCCATGACATGATGTGGGGCGGCAGCCAGTGGGGTGGCTTCGGAATGGTCCTTGGTCCGATCTTCATGATCCTGATCGTGGTCGGGATCGTTGCCGGGATCATATACCTCCTGCGCCTGTTCGGTGCGGCCGGGCCCGCCGCAAGCAGTCACGCCACGCACGATCGTGCCTTGGCGCTTCTGAAGGAACGTTATGCCAAGGGCGAGATCGACACGGCCGAGTTTACCGAACGCAAGAAGCTTTTGTCTGACTGATCCGCGACCCTTCGTGTCCTTTCGGGATACGCGATACTCTGGCGGCTACCGGGGTTCCCGTCTCGTGTTCCGTCAATTCCCACTGCCAAAGAAGAGATTGCCCTGGCGGCTCTTCCAACCAAGCCTTGAAAGACCAGCATGAGGAGACGCCAATTCCTGACTTCGACCTCCGCTGCGATCCTGACCGCTGGCGTCCTGTCCCAAACACCGGTCCGACGCGCTATTGCGCAGGGACAAACGCGGCTCGTCATGCCACCGCTTCTCGATACGCGGGGGACGGGGCGGCTAGCACTCACGGCAACGTCGGGGCGCACCGCCTTTGCTGGTGGTCCCGGCATTCCGACCGCCGGGTTCAATCAGGCGTATCTGGGTCCGACCATCCTGATGCAGAACGGCGAACTGGCCGC
>JBFKFZ010000128.1:0-5526 GCA_041633555.1 Paracoccaceae bacterium
GTCGCGCAGCACCTCAGCCATCGCCTCGGCAGTCGCCGTGAACCCCATGCGACGGGTTTGCCGGATCGCGTCCTGCAGCTCCGCGGCGAGCCCCTCCACGCCCTCTCTTGTCTCGAACATGATGTCGATTCCCAACTGCCCACTGACAGCGTTCATCTTTGAGACATCGTCCTTAACAAGCGGTAAAAATCTCCCATCAAACACGCGAAAAATCTGCGCAGACGTCCGCGAGGTGAGTCCGTTGACGCGGCGTCACCGCATCTGTGTTCTTTACGGAGGTCTCACGCGCCAGCCGGTCAACAAAGATACTGCGGTGTGAGAGCTGGTTTTGGCGCCTGAAGGCAGCATGATGACCGCATCGGCGCAATCTAGGCAGCCTAAGGTCGCATCTGATCGGTCAGGGACGCGGACAACTCCACGAACTGCATGACCAGCTGGTCACTCGCACCGTGGTGCGCGGCTACGAGGGCCGAGTTGCGGACCTAGCGGACGTTCAAATCGCGCCAGGGAATTGGCTTCGGGTGATCTGGCCGGCATGAGGATCCTTGGGTCCGTATCTCGGAATGTCCGATGTGTTCGTGGTAGGAACAGGGCAGGCAGCGCACCGAAGGAAACGAGACCATAATGGTAGGCCTTGACCGCAAACGAGCCGAGCAGTTGATGGCGGATGCCGCCATCGATGCAGTGATACTTTTGTCTCCTGAAAGCTTTCTCTACGCCACGGGAGCGTCGCCGGGTGTTGCCACGATGTGGCGGAGGGCCGGTGCCGTCGCGGCGCTGGTTCCCGCGGATACGGAGCTGAAGGAGGCGGCGGTCGTCAGCGATCTCTTTGCTCCTGCCTTTCGCAGGACCAGTCATGTGACGGATGTCCGCGAAAGCCCGATATGGGTCGAAACGGCGAACCTGGAAGACACGGACCCGAACCTCTCGCCAGAAGAGATGGTCGCCCAGGCATGGCATTCTTCGGGTCGCCCAGATGGTTTCCAGCGCCCCGAAACCTTCGACCCGATCCTGTGCTACCGCCACCTGGCGAATATCCTGAGCGAGCGGGGTCTTGATGGTGCGCGGATCGGCTTCGAGGCGTCCGCGATCTCCGCAAGGGACGTCTGCGCGTTCAAGGCCGCGCTTGGCAATGCGGATCTGGTCGACGCATCGGAACTGATCGCGCGGCTCAAGATGGTCAAGACCAAGGACGAGATTGCCTACCTGAGCCTTGCGGTCGAGATCGCGGAAACCGGGATACGGGCGCTGCGCGCGGCGATTGAACCCGGCACGACGCGCGATGCGCTTGCCAATGTCTGGAGGAGCGCCGTCCAGGGCCACAATGAGAGTAGCTCGCTGAGCGGAGCCTGGGAATATGTCTCGGTCGGGAAAAATCCCTGGGGAGGAAATGCAACCGTCCGCCCCGGAGACCTGATCAAGGTCGATGTCGGCTGTCTTGTGAACGGCTATACGTCCGACACGGGTCGCACCTTTGTTGTCGGTACGCCCAGTCCGACCCAGGCCCGCCTATTCGATGCGCTTATGCAAGGCTTCATAGCCGGGTCCGATTTGTTGCGGCCCGGTGTACCGCTTTCAGAGGTACACGGCGTCACGCTTGCCGCGATCCAGGCCGCGGGATTTCCCGGCTACACAAGGGGCCATTTCGGGCATGGGCTTGGCGCCGGCCTGGGAAGCGAGGAATGGCCGTTCATCTCCGCCCATTCGGAGGTGATCCTCGAGCCGGGCATGGTCATGGCCTTCGAGTGCCCCTGGTATATCGATGGGCATGGCGGAATGATCATCGAGAACCAATTGCTGATTACCGAGACAGGGCACGAGATGATGAACAGTCTGTCGCTCGACCTGGTTCGCATCCCGGCCTGACCGGCGCGGCTCACATCAGGACCGACGGCAGGAAAAGCGCGATCTGGGGCATCATGGCCAGCAAGAGGATTCCCGCCAGCAAGATCAGCCAATAGGGAATGGTGGCGACGGCGGCCTCGCCCAGCGAGACACTTTCCTTCGTGACCGAGACCAGCACTGAGAGGTTGAGCCCGACGGGAGGCGTAACTTGGCCTATCTCGATCAAAATGGTGATGATGACCCCCAGCCAAATCGCGTCATAGCCAAGCCCGACCATCAGGGGCACCACGATGGGAAGCGTCATGATCATTAGCGACAGACCGTCGAAGAAACAGCCCAGCACAAGGTAGATCAGCACGACCAGGACCAAAACCTGCACAGGGCCGAGATTGGCAGCGCGCACCGCTTCAAGAATGGATTGCGGGACGCCCAGCAGGCTGACGGCCTGTGCAAGGATGGTCGCCCCCATGACCACGAAGGCAATCGACGCGAGCAGAAGGATCGCGGCATAGAAACTCTCGGCCAGCGTCCTGAGGGTTAGGGTCCCCCAGAACCGGCCGACGAAGATTGTCGCGATCACGCCGATCCCCGCGGCCTCGGTCGGCGTCGCGATGCCGAAGGCGATGCTGCCCATGATCGCGAGAATCAGCAGCAGGAAAGGCCACAGGCTCAGCAGCTTGAGCAGGATCGCCGCGACGCCCGCTTTCGACCCGCTTCTCGGCGCCAGATCCGGTCGGGAAAGGCATCGCAGGAAGATGTAGCCCATGAACATCGCGGCGAAGAGAAGGCCGGGGAGAAGACCGGCCAGGAACAGCCGGCCGATAGAGGTCTCCGTCAGAGCGCCGTAGATCAGAAGGGACAAGCTTGGCGGAATCAGCAGACCCAGCGTTCCGCCGCCGGCAAGCGAAGCCACAACCATCCGCCGGTCATAGCCGCGCTCCGTCATCTCGGGATAGGCGACGGACCCGACCGCGGCAGCCGTCGAGAGGCTCGATCCGCTGACCGCGCCGAAAAGCGTGCAGACGGCGATGTTGGTATGCAGCAGTCCTCCGGGAACGCGCTGGAACAGAGGTGCCAGGGCCGAGTAGATCTTTTGGCTGACCCCGCTCCGCAGCATGATCTCGCCCAGCATGATGAACATCGGAATGGCGCTTAAGGTGAACGAGTTCAGCACGTTCCAGACCGCGTCGACCGCGACATAGGTCGATCCGCCGGCAAGAAAGTGAAGGATCAAGAGCCCGGTCAGCCCAAGCGCCGCCCCCAGGGCAAGGCCCGAGCCGGCAAACACTGTCAGCCCGCCAACCAGAAGCGCCCAGAAGCTTAACATCACTTTCCTTCTGTCTGGTCAGGGCCGGCCCGGCTTCTGTCGGTCCGCCCCCGCGGCTCCTCCCACGAGAAACGCCGCGATGCTGAGCGCCATGGACAAGGGAAGAAGGGCCATCCAGGGATACATCAGCAGCCGCCCGACTTCGGTCTTGATATTGCGGTCGATCGCAAACTCCAGCCATGGCAGGCAAAGCGCCAGAAACCACAGGCAGAAGGCGGCGCCAAGAAAACCTGCCAGTCTCCCGATCCATATCCGGGCTCTTTTCGGGAGTGCAGCGACAAGCAAAAGAACGCGCACATGCTCGGCGCGCAGCGTGGCCAGGGGAAGCGCCAGAAAGAACGCCGCCGTCATCAGAAGCCCGACAAGCTCCTCGGTGAAACGGAACGGCGCCAACGCGAAATAACGCATCGTCACACTTGCGCCGATCAGAAGGACGATCCCGCAACCGGCCAGCGCCGCCAGCGCGGCCATGGCAATGAAGACGGGCGTCAGGACCTTGCCGATGCGCGCGGCGATGTCTGGCTGCCAGTCCTCTGTATCGTCGCCACGCAAACTCAGCGTCCGAGGACGCCGAGGATTCTTTGGCGATATTCAGGTGCCTTGCCGCCTGCCTCCTCGGCCATTTCCAGCCAAGTGGCCGAAGCGGCGTCGAGAAACGCGGCGCGGTCTTCATCCGAGAACGGCTCCAGGAACTCGATCCCTTGCTCGGCTAGCTTGGCGCGCGCGGCCTGTTCGTTCTCTTCCGCCTTGGAATACTCGTTGGTCCGCTCCCAGACGCGGGCGGCCGCGGTGCTAACTGCTTCGCGCTCGGCATCGCTCAGGCTGTCCCAGGCATTCTTCGAGGCGCCAAGAACATAGGGAACGCCTGCAACCGGGTAGAGATAAGACGCGTACTTCGTCACTTCCTGAAGCGAAATTGTATGCGCGAAGAGCGCCGGATAGACGGCGCAATCGACCACGCCGGTCTGCAACGCCACGTAAAGGTCATTCTGCCCGACGATCTGCGCCGAAACGCCCAGCTTTGTGAAGGTCTCGACCTGATCGTTACTCCAGACGCGCAGCTTCTTGGTCTTGAGGTCTTCAAGCGAGCGAACCGGTTCTTCGCGACAGAAGATCGAGGCCTTCAGCAGCGGCAGCGCCATGAACCCGGTTGGTACGATGTCCAACTCGCCCAGCACCTCGATATAGATCTCCTGGATCTCGGGCAGCGCGGCAATCAATTCCTCGGGGCTACCGACCGAACCCTGGATCATCACCGCGTTCAAGGCGGGAACGTCGCGGCCAAGGTAGTTTGCCCAGACCAAGCCCATTTCGACCGCGCCACGGGGCAGCCAGCGCGCCACGTCATTGTCTTTGAGGTTTAGTGAGCCGCCGTGAAATACATCGATCGTGAGGCTACCGCCGCTCAGTTCTGCCACGTCCGCTGCGAAGGTTTCGAGCTGCGCCGACTCTCCACGGCCTTCCGGAAGACCATTGTTGAACTTCCATTCCGTGGCGTTTCCGGCACTAGCGGCAAGTCCTAGAACCAGCGCCACGGAAAGTGTCCGACGAAGATCTGCAAACATCGCTTTTCTCCCTGTTTCGTCAAAATCTAGACGCAAGCCAGAATTGCGGCAATGGGTGGAATCCCGCGCGGCACCGGATGATCGAGACCCGCGACGACGCCGATGTCGAGCGGCGTCGCACTGCCAAGACGTATCGGAGTACCACGTCTCGCTGTAGATGAGGCCCAGCCGAAGACGTTGCTAGCGGATGAAGTGACGGCTTTGGGCTCGAACCGGACTACAGCAACGCAGCGACGCTCAGTCAAAGCCGCGCTCCTGAACCGGTCATTGGCGATTTCGGTTGTCTGGTGGCCGTCAGCCGGGTCACTTGAGGGTATCATCTGAGAGGATGACCGTGACCACTGGCCGTTCGTCTTTCGAGACCGGCCACATGCCGAGCGCCCGGTCGACGACAGCAACGAGCCCGAAGCGGACGTGACCAAGCGACGCCCCTTGCGACCGCAGCATTTCCCTCAGCCAAGACCCCGGCCCAGAGTCGCCGCAGTGCGGCGGCGAAACCGGCCATTCGTGACGGTTGCAGCGTGGCAAGGAGGCGCAACGGCCTAGTTGCGGACAAACCAGCCTGATGCAATCGCAGCAGGATCCTCTGTGCGGGGAGTAGGTTCTGATGATATGGCAGCGCTGGTTCCGCGGCGATGCAGCGCAAGTTCACCAAGACGACCATTCGCAGCAGGCTGAGCATCCGAGATTTAACCGGTTGTTCGCCGCATTGACCTGCCCCAACGAAGTGGTCCGGTTTCAGTCTTAGTGCATGACGGGCCTGTGAGCTACGGTCGGGGTGGCCGGCGA
>JBFKFZ010000129.1:0-5481 GCA_041633555.1 Paracoccaceae bacterium
CTTCTGTTCGGCAAGTGCATCGGCCAGTTCCCGGGGTTGCGCGCCCTCGGCCAGCAGTGACGCGCGGATCGCTTCCTCGTCCAGTCGGGGCACTTCGATCTCGAACTCCACCGCCGAATTGCGCAGGAGCGTTGCGCGGATTTCCGAACCGGAAGCCAGAATGATGCGGTCAGCCATGTTTACAGCCTTGTGGATATACTGGCCTGAGAAGCGTGGGGCAAAATGTGTGTAATCAGCAAGTTGATCCTATCCGTTCCGATCTTGGTAATCATGTCGTCCAATTGCTGGTCTTGATCCACGGTGGAGAAATCCGAACTGGCCCCTTGGAAAGTACGGCAGCCTGAGCAAACCAGTTCCGTTATCCCGAACTTGCTAGATCTCTGGTAATTATAAATCATTGTTATGAAATGATTAAACCAGTTATCCACGAATTTTCAAGATTATCTCGTAACAATCTACAGATCTATCAACTTGTGGCTAATTCCCGGGATATCGCAAGAATCCACATTATCCACTCCCCCTACAAAGACATCATCTTTTCTTTCTCTAAATATTATTATTAAGAAAGAACCAGCCGACAGGTACTGGATCCCTTTCTCATGACTGACTTTCTGATCGCTGCCTATCCGTGGACGAAGTCACTTCATGTCATCTCGGTGATCGCATGGATGGCAGGCTTGTTCTATCTGCCAAGACTGTTTGTCTATCACGCAGAAGCCGTGTCCGCCGGCAGCGATACCGAAGAACTGTTCCAAACGATGCAGCGGCGGCTGCTAAGAGCGATCATGAATCCGGCAATGATCGCTACATGGATCTTCGGCGTGATGCTCATGTTTACCCCGGGTATCGTTGACTGGTCGCAGGCCTGGCCATGGACCAAGGCGGGTTCGGTCCTAATGCTGACTTGGTTCCATCACTGGCTCGCCCGGCGGCGCAAGGACTTCCTGGAGGGCAGGAACCGGGTGACGGGCCGGCAATACCGCCTGATGAACGAGGTCCCCACCCTGCTTGTGATCATCATCGTTGTCTCGGTCATTGCCCGGCCATTCTGAGACACATTGACTCGAAGTCTTGCCGCGCTTATCTAACCCGCAGCGGTCGTCCGATCGCGTTGACATCCCATTTTGCTCAGACCTCGCACATTCGATGCCGGTCGCCGGATATAGCCCATGACTGAAGAACGCCTGAATCTCGCCGATCTGAAAGCCCATACGCCCAAAGATCTGCTTTCTATGGCCGAGGATCTTGAGATCGAGAACGCCTCGACCATGCGCAAGGGCGACATGATGTTTGCCATCCTCAAGGAACGCGCAGAGGAAGGCTGGGAGATTTCCGGGGACGGGGTTCTGGAAGTGCTGCAGGACGGTTTCGGCTTTCTGCGCTCGCCCGAGGCGAACTATCTGCCTGGACCGGACGATATCTATGTCTCCCCTGACATGATCCGCCAGCACAGCTTGCGCACCGGTGATACGGTGGAAGGTGTCATGCAGGCGCCGGGAGAGAACGAGCGCTACTTTGCGATCACGAAGGTTACCCAGATCAATTTCGAGGATCCCGAGAAAGCCCGGCACAAGATCAACTTCGACAACCTGACACCGCTCTATCCCGATGAGCGGCTGAAGCTCGAGATCGAGGATCCGACGATCAAGGACCGCACCGCGCGGATCATCGATCTCGTGGCGCCGATCGGCAAAGGTCAACGGTCTCTGATCGTGGCACCACCGCGGACAGGTAAGACCGTGATCCTGCAGAACATTGCCAACTCGATCGAAAAGAACCACCCGGAATGCTACCTGATTGTTCTGCTGATTGACGAACGGCCGGAAGAGGTCACCGACATGCAGCGCAGCGTGAAGGGAGAGGTCGTCTCGTCTACTTTCGATGAACCTGCAACCCGTCACGTTGCCGTTGCCGAGATGGTCATCGAAAAGGCCAAACGGCTTGTCGAGCACAAGCGCGACGTCGTGATCCTGCTCGATTCGATCACCCGGCTTGGACGGGCCTTCAACACCGTTGTTCCATCCTCGGGCAAGGTGCTGACCGGTGGCGTCGATGCCAACGCACTGCAGCGCCCCAAGCGGTTCTTCGGTGCGGCTCGGAATATCGAGGAAGGAGGATCGCTGACCATCATCGCAACCGCGCTGATCGACACTGGCAGCCGGATGGACGAGGTCATCTTCGAGGAGTTCAAGGGCACCGGCAACTCCGAGATCGTGCTGGATCGTAAGATCGCCGACAAGCGCGTCTTCCCGGCGATGGACATCCTGAAGTCCGGAACCCGGAAAGAAGAACTGCTGGTTGACAAGATGGACCTGCAGAAAACCTATGTCCTGCGCCGAATCCTGAACCCGATGGGCACCACGGACGCGATCGAGTTCCTTATCTCTAAGCTTAAGCAAACCAAGTCCAACTCCGAGTTCTTCGATTCGATGAACACCTGACTTACTGTTTAAAAACAATATGTTAACCTGAAATGGACACGATCTTCGCCCTCGCGTCCGCCCGCGGCAAAGCCGGTGTTGCAGTGGTTCGGATTTCCGGACCTTCGGCCTTTCTGGCTTGTCGAAAGCTGGCCGGCGACGTTCCGGAACCTCGCCAAGCAAGGCTGAGAACGCTGCGCGATTCCGCAGGCGAACCACTCGATGAAGCCCTGGTTCTGACGTTCGCTACCGGCCGCAGCTTCACTGGCGAAGCGGTTGTTGAGTTCCATCTCCATGGGAGTGCTGCGACCGTCGCGGCCGTCCTCGGGGTACTCGGCGATCTCCCCGATCTGCGGTTGGCCGATGCCGGGGAGTTCACGCGCCGAGCCCTAGAGAATGGCAGGCTGGATCTCGCCCAGATTGAGGGGCTTGCCGATCTGATCGATGCCGAAACCGAAGCCCAGCGCAAGCAGGCGATGAGGGTGTTTGCAGGTGCCTTGGGCGCCAAGGCCGAAGGATGGCGGGTCAGCCTGATCCGCGCTGCGGCGCTGATCGAGGCCACGATCGATTTCGCGGATGAAGATGTGCCGGTAAATGTGGCGCCCGAGGTGCTGGAGCTGATCGAGACCGTCGCAGGTGAACTCACGCTGGAAGTCGCCGCAACCCACGCCGCCGAACGAATTCGGGAAGGATTCGAGGTTGCCATTGTTGGTGCGCCGAACGTTGGCAAATCCACCCTCCTGAATGCGCTCGCCGGCCGCGAAGCAGCGATCACATCCGCGGTTGCCGGGACGACCCGGGATGTGATCGAGGTCAGGATGGATCTGCGCGGGCTTCCCGTGACGATCCTGGATACGGCCGGATTGCGCGACAGTGAGGATGAAGTCGAGTCGATCGGGATCCGGCGGGCCCGGGAACGGGCAAGGCTCGCTGACCTTCGCGTCTTCCTGGTGGAAGGATCCGCCCGACCGGATGAAGAGCTTCGGCAGCAAGACGACCTCGTGGTTCAGGCAAAGGCCGATCTTCAGCCGCAAGCAGGTTTGGCTGTTTCGGGCAAGACCGGCCTCGGCGTCTCGACGCTCATCGAGAAGATTGCGGAAATGCTGGCTGCCCGCGCCAGCGGCGCCGGAATCGCCACGCGGGAGCGGCACAGATCAGCAATGAAGCGTGGCGTAACGACTTTGGAATCGGCGCGGAATCATGTAAGGACCGCTCCTGAATCGTCAGAACTTGCCGCCGAGGAGATACGCGCAGCGATACGTGCGCTTGATTCGCTCGTTGGCCGGGTTGATGTGGAAGACCTGCTGGATGAGATCTTCGCGAGCTTCTGCATCGGAAAGTAAGGAGTGTTTCACGTGAAACAGCGTGATTTCGATGTTGTCGTCGTTGGTGGCGGCCATGCGGGTTGCGATGCCGCCCATGCTGCCGCGCGGCTGGGTGCACGAACGGCGCTGGTAACATTGAATTTCGACGGCATTGGTGTGATGTCCTGTAACCCGGCGATTGGTGGCTTGGGTAAGGGCCACCTCGTGCGAGAAGTTGATGCCTTGGATGGCTTGATGGGTCGGGTTGCAGATCGGGCGGGCATTCAGTTTCGCCTTCTGAACCGGCGCAAGGGCCCCGCGGTGCAGGGGCCGAGGGCCCAGACAGACCGCAAGCTCTACAAGCTGGCGATGCAGGAGGAGATCCGCAACCAGCCGAACTTGACCGTGATCGAGGGTGAAGCCGTCGACTTCATCATGATGGGTGATGTGGTGGTTGGCCTGACCCTCGCCGACGGATCGGAAGTAAGCGCCGGTGCGGTTGTCCTGACGACCGGTACATTCCTGCGCGGCGTCATCCATATTGGCGACGTTTCCCGGCCAGGTGGCCGGATCGGCGACAAGCCGTCGGTCAGACTTGCGGAACGTATCGACAGTTTTGGACTGGCTCTGGGCCGGCTGAAAACGGGCACCCCACCCCGCCTGAACGGGAAGACAATCGATTGGCGCGCGCTGCAGGAGCAGCCCGGTGATGAGGTTCCGGTGATGTTCTCATTCCTGTCCGACGCCCCCGCTGCACCGCAGATCAGCTGTGGTATCACTCATACGAACGAACGAACCCACGATATCATTCGGCACAACCTGTCGCGGTCGGCCATGTATGGGGGCTATATAGATGGTGTCGGTCCCCGCTATTGTCCGTCGATCGAGGACAAGGTCGTGCGCTTTGCTGACAAGACGTCTCACCAGATATTCCTCGAACCCGAAGGGCTGAACGTCGATACGGTTTATCCAAACGGCATCTCGACTTCCTTGCCGGAAGGCGTTCAGCTGAGTTACGTGCGCTCGATCTCGGGGCTGGAGAATGCCGAGATCCAGCAGCCGGGCTACGCGATCGAGTACGACTACGTCGATCCTCGCGCCCTCATGCCCACGCTTCGGCTGCGCGATATACCCGGCCTCTATCTCGCCGGCCAGATTAACGGAACCACGGGATACGAAGAGGCGGCGGCTCAGGGTCTGGTTGCAGGCCTGAACGCGGCATTGACCGTTCAAGGCCGTGAAGCGGCGATTTTCAGCCGGGCATCGTCGTATATCGGGGTGATGGTTGATGATCTGATCACGCGAGGGGTGACGGAGCCCTATCGCATGTTCACGTCGCGCGCTGAGTTCCGGTTGACCTTGCGGGCGGACAATGCGGATCAACGATTGACCACGCTGGGTCTCGAGCTTGGTTGTGTGGGGAGGCACCGCGCGGAAGCCTTTGAGATCAAAATGGAATCTCTCGGCGCTGCAACGTCACGCTTGTCAGAAATGCGCCTGTCGCCAAGGGAAGTCGCAGCGCATGGCATTTCTGTCAGCGCGGATGGCGTTCGGCGCAACGGATTGCAATTGCTGGCGTTTCAGGGCGTAAGTTTTGATGACTTGATCGCCATGGATGCCGGTCTGGCCGATGTCCCTGAAGTCATCCGTCATCAGGTCTGGTGTGACGCATTATATGCAAATTACATCGACCGACAGGACCGGGATGCCGAGGCGATCAGGCGGGACGAAGCGCACATCATTCCCGCAGACTTCGA
>JBFKFZ010000130.1:0-5389 GCA_041633555.1 Paracoccaceae bacterium
CAGACCGCGATGATGTGGCATTCCACTGGCAACCTGACGGCGGTGAAAAGCAATGCCTCGTTCGATTTCGGGGTCGCCGAACTGCCCGCCAACGTCCGGCCGGGCTCGCCCACCGGTGGCGGCAACTTCTACATCTTCAAGGACACCACCGACGAAGAACGTGCAGCCGCGCTGAAGCTGATCCAATTCATGACCGCGCCCGAGCAGGCCGCGGAATGGTCGATTGCCACCGGCTACATGGGTGTGTCGCCAGCTGCCTATGAGACCGAGGCGCTGAAAAAATACACCGAAGAGTTCCCGCCGGCGCTGGTAGCCCGCAACCAGCTGGAGAACGCTGTCGCCGAGTTCTCGACCTTCGAGACGGCGCGGGTACGTGACGGGCTTAACAACGCCATCCAGTCGGCGTTGACCGGTGCCAAATCGGCCAGTGAAGCATTGGGCGAGGCGCAAGATGCCGCGATGCGCCTGCTGAAAGCCTACCAGTAAGCTTTGAGATGCACTGTCGGCCCCGTCGCGGGGCCGACATTTTCCCGAGCGGAGCAAGGGCGTCAACATGAACAAGCACGTGAACCTCGAGCGCCGCAGACAAGCCATCTACGGCTGGCTGCTGCTGAGCCCGGCCGCGATCTTGCTGACGGTATTTGCGTTCTACCCTTCGCTGGCCACCTTCTGGTCCAGCACGTTTTCCCGCGGCACCCGTCGCAACCCCACCGAGTTTGTTGGCGGGGAAAATTATGCTGATCTGTTTGCCGACCCGACCTTCTGGCTGGTCGTGAAGAACAATCTCTTCTACGCTGGCATCACAATACCGGTGTCGATCTTCATCGCCTTGGCCATGGCACTTTGGGCGAATTCGAAGATCCCTGCGCGTGGCTTCGTGCGCACCGCTTATTTCACTCCGACGGTGTTGCCGATGATCGCTGCGGCCAACCTTTGGCTGTTTTTCTATACGCCCGGACTCGGCGTGCTTGACCAGATCGGCGCGCTGTTTGGTTTGCCGTCGGTCAATTGGCTGGGCCAGCCGGAAACGGCACTTTGGGCGATCATCATCGTGACGATCTGGAAAGAGGCCGGATTCTTCATGATCTTTTACCTCGCGGCGCTGCAGACCATCCCCGAGGACCTGAAGGAAGCCGCCGATATCGAAGGCGCCAGCCGCTGGACTTACACCCGCCGCATCGTGCTGCCTTTGCTGATGCCGACGACGCTTTTCATCATGGTCAACGCTATGATCAACTCGGTCAAACTGATCGACCACCTGTTCATCCTGACCAAAGGTGGCCCCTCGGACGCCTCGAAACTGATACTTTATTACATTTGGGAAATGGCCTTCGCGTTCTTCGACGCGCCCCACGCCGCGGCGATGACAATAATGGTGCTGCTGGTGCTGGGCGTGGTGGCGGCGATCCAGTTCTTTTACATCGATAAAAGGACGCACTACCAATGAGCCGGTGGACGAAATACGCCGACACGATAGGTGCCACCGCGCTGGCGATCATCTGGATCGCGCCTCTGGTGTTCGCCTTCTGGGCTGCGTTTCACTCCACCTCCGACGCGGTGAACTTCAACCTGACCTCTCCCTGGACGCTCGACAACTTCCGAGTTGCCTGGGACGGCGCGCCCTGGCTGCGGTATTTTCTGAACACCTTCCTTCTGGTGACAACCATCCTGATCGGCCAGTTCATCCTGACAACGCTCGCGGGCTTCGCCTTTGCCCAGCTTAACTTCCCGGGCAAGAATTTCGTCTTCGTGTTGGTGCTGATGCAGCTTTTCATCCTGCCCGAGGTCCTGATCGTCGAAAACTACGCGATGATCTCGCGTCTCGGTCTGTTCGACACGATCCTTGGCGTCGGTATGCCATATATGGCCAGCGCCTTCGGCATCTTCCTGATGCGGCAGGCGTTCAAAGGCGTGCCAATCGAACTGCACGAGGCCGCACGGATTGAGGGATGCAGTTGGTTCGGCATCCTGTGGCGGGTCTATGTGCCCCTGGCCAAGCCGACATATCTTGCCTACGCGCTGGTTTCGGTCTCGACCCACTGGAACAACTTTCTTTGGCCGTTGATCGTTACCAATTCGCCGGACACGCGCCCACTGACGGTGGGCCTCTCGATCTTCGGCGCGCCGGAAAACGGTGTGGACATCAGCGTGATTTCGGCGGCGACCCTGATGTCGGTCGCGCCGCTTCTGATCGCGTTCCTGGTGTTCCAGCGCCAGTTCGTGCAGGCCTTCCTGCGCGCGGGTATCAAGTGATGAGGCACCATTGCAGGCGGAGCCGCGGCCGCAACTGGCCCAGATGACGCGCAGAGTCCTGCAACTGTCCGATCCGCACGTCCTGGCGTCGCCCGACAAGGTGTCAGGCATGCTCGATACCGCCGAAATCTTCGAGACCATGATAACCCGGATCCTGGCCGATTGGGAAAAACTGGCCCCCATCGATGCCGTCGTAGTCACCGGCGATATCACCGATCGCGGCGATGCAGAGAGCTACGCCCTTTTTCGCCAGCAGGTCGACCGTCTGCCCGCACCAAGTTTTGTCATTCCCGGCAATCACGATCTGCGCGAGCCGATGCGTGCGGGTTTTGCCGACACATCTTACATGCCTCCCACAGGAAAGCTGAATTGGGTACATGATCTGCCCGGAATTCGGTTGATTGGTCTCGATACTCTGGTCGAAGGTAAAGGCGGTGGAGATTTTGATGCCGACACACAGGACTTTCTTGCCTCGGCGCTCGCAGGGGCGGCTATGCGGCCTGTTCTTCTTGCGCTTCATCACCCGCCATTTGCATCCGGGATCCGGTTCATGGACGCGATCGGGCTGGCCGGAATCGATAGCCTTGATCAGGTTCTGCGCCGCGCCAAATCGCCCGTCAGGATCGTCTGCGGCCATGTCCACGGTAGCATCATTGCAAGCGTTGGCGGCCACGTCGCGATAGCGTCGCCGAGCCTCTGCAGTTCCTTCGAGACAGATTTCCGAGGCGATGCGCCGGTAGGATTCACCACACAGCCTGGCGGCTACATGATCCACGTCGTAGAGGGATCGGAGTTTCGGTCTTCTGCGATTTCGTTGGCGCAGGGGGACGGACCATTTGATTTCTGATCGTCACGCCACGCGCGTACAAGGGACTTGAACGGTGGATGACACCAACGTCCTGTTGTTTCTTCTGCACATTGCAGGAGCCGCGGCGCTGCTGATTTGGTCGGTTCGCCTGGTTCGGACTGGCGTCGAGCGCGCGTTTTCGGTGCAACTGCGCCTTTGGCTAAGGCGTTCGACAAAAAGCCGTATTCTGGCCGCCGCCACTGGAACGGGCGCCGCGATGCTGCTGCAGAGTTCGACCGCCGTCGCGATCATGGTCTCGAATTTCGTCTCCGGCGGGTCAATCGCTGCCACCGTTGGGCTGGCGATCCTGTTGGGGGCCGATGTCGGCTCTGCGCTTGTTGCACAGGTTCTGCTTGTGCGACAGACCTTCCTCGTGCCGCTGCTTTTATTGCTGGGCGTAGGTCTGTTTTTGCGCGGACAGCAAAGGCGGATACGCCAGACCGGGCGGATCCTGATCGGGTTGGCGTTGATTTTCGTGTCGCTCGACATGATCCGGGCAGCCACCGCACCGCTGGTCGACAGTGCGGGCGCCGGAACGGTCATGCAATACTTGGGCGGGGATCTCTTGACCGCGTTCGTGATCGGCGCGGTCTTTGCCTGGGTGGTGCATTCCAGCGTCGCGGCCGTGCTGTTGTTCGTGACGCTGGTGTCGCAGGGGCTGCTTCCGCAATCTGCGGCGGTGGCGATGGTGCTGGGCGCCAATCTTGGCGGCTCGATGATCGCGTATCTGCTGACGTTATCGGCCCCCATCGAGGCCCGCCGCATGATCGTGGCGAACCTGGTTCTGCGCGGCGGCGGTGCGGCGCTGTTGCTGGCCACCCTTGCGATATTCGCACTGCCGCTCACCTGGATTGGCGCGACCGAGGCGCGGCAGGTCATCAACCTGCATCTATGTTTCAACTTCGGCCTGGCGTTGATTGCCCTTCCAGTCCTGTCAGCGGTCACGCGGCTGTTCGCGTCCATGGTGGCGGCGCGCCCAAGCGGCGGTTCGGGGGTCGGGCTGAGCGCCCTTGACCCGTCTGCATTGAACCATCCCGAACGCGCCTTGTCCTGCGCGGCGCGCGAGACCCTTCGCATGGGCGAAACGATCGAGGCGATGCTGCGGTCAGCGAATGGTCTTTTCTCGAAATGGGATGAAACCGCAGCCGCCGCGATCACCGAAAGCGAAGTTTTGGTGCGCAAGATGCATTTCGACGTGAAGCTGTACCTGGCCAAACTGAACAGGGCCGGGCTGGAAGAAAGCCAAAGCCAGGAATCGATGGAACTGTCGAATATTGCCGTCAATCTTGAAGGGGCGGCCGACATGATCGCCCGGAACCTGGTCGGTTTGGCGCGGCGCCTTGATCTGGAGGGCGTAGCGTTTTCCAAGGAGGGCTGTCAGGAGATCGACGATTTCCACGACAGGGTGCTTGCGAACGCGCAATTGGCCCTGAAGGTCATGATGACGGGAAACCAGGACGACGCCCGCGAACTAATTGCCGAAAAGGAAAACGTCCGTGGGATCGAGCAGGGCCTGCAGCGCTCGCACCTTGGACGGCTGCGCGAGGGTCTGACCGAAAGCATCGAGACCAGCAATATCCACCAAGAGGCACTGCGCGCGCTCAAGCAGGTCAACACGGCCTTTTCGATGGTTGCCCATCCGATCCTTGCCGAGTCCGGAGACCTGTTAGAAAGCCGCCTGTCAGGACGATAGGGCGCATTTTTGGAAGTAATTTTTTGGCTAGAAAAATGTCCGATTTGGAGCATGTCGCTCCTAGAAGTACTGCTGTATCCCAACAAATTCCCGCATGCAGCGGAAGTTTGGATGTCATACGTCGCGCCGCGTTCTTACCGGACATCTGAATGAATGCGCCGAGTGTCTGAATTGTCCCGCGCTGCGGACAACACCGATGCAAAGCCCAATGGTCGAAGAGGGTCGATGCAGTCCGCCCCAGGTTTGGTATGGAGCGAACCAGAATTTCGCGTCAAAACCCCAGGGTCAATCAACAGCGCTGCTCATGGGGGGCCGCCAGGCCCGTGACCGGAAAGCCGTTAAGCGTCCGTTAACCTTCCTTACCGCATTCTCGCCCCATGCCCATCCTCCGCCCCCTCATTGCCGCCGTGCTCCTCGCTCTCCCGGCCATGGCCGAGGACGCGGCCCCCTGCCACGCCTTCGATCTCTGTCTCGAGGACCAGTTCCTGCGCATCCAGCTCGATGATGTCCGGATCCGCGACGCCTACGTCAACGTGGCGCTGACCTATACCAATCTCGATCCCGAACCGGTCGACCTGACGGTCTATTCGATCTAC
>JBFKFZ010000131.1:0-5189 GCA_041633555.1 Paracoccaceae bacterium
CCACCCCGTCCGGACCCAAAGCGATGAGAGCGAAAATCGCCTCGCCACCCTCCGGCAGGACATCGTCGAATCCAGGCCTGATGCCGATCAGTGGCCCGGCAGGCGTGATTGCACGCGTCAGCCGCCGTTCCACCGGCCGGCCCGCGCCTTCGCTGACCCGGACAACGATAGCGGTTTCCAGCGGCCTTCCGGCATCGCCGGCATCCGGGAATTGGATCGGCAGCATGGCCTCGCCGCCTGCATCGGTGCGCGTGTCATGCGGCAGCGGGGCGATGCGGCGTTCGAACGGCTGATCGTAGCGTCCAAAGACATAACCGGGATAGCCGGCGATCGTGCTTGCGGCGCTCAACTCGACCTCGCCCTCGATCGCAAGGTCGGCACCGGGCGCGCCGAACAGGTAACGGGCGCTCACGGTCAGGGGCGGCCGGTCGGTCGTGCGGATCGGCCCGTCAGGCAGCGCAAGCGCGAAGTCGATGCGTTCGGGCAGGAAATCCTCGACCAGAAGGGCGGTAGAGGCGAGCGGGGCCGCGTCAGGATCGGTGTAAAGATTCAGCCGCCAGGTGCCGCGCGGGGCAGAGGCCGCCACCGGCAATGCAAAGACATGGCCCCCCTCCACCGATTGCGTCGATAGCTGGCGGCTGTATTCGACCCCGTCGGGGCGCGTCAGAACGGCAGTCACCGGCAATCCCGGAATGGCCGTGGCCGTCGCGTCGCGCGTAAGTGCCGTGGCAAAGACAGTCTCGCCCGCGCGGTAGGCGCCGCGATCGGTCGTCAGGAACATGTCGATGGGCCCGGCCGGCGCGCGCCCCTCGACCCCTCGGTCCGAAAGGTCGAATTCCGGGTCGGTCAGCGACAGGAAGGCGAAATCGTCCTCGCCCTCGCGGACCGTCACCATCGCCGGCGCCGAACCGGCCGTGCCCAGCAACAGCCCGGCATCGAAGCGCACATAGCCGTCGGCATCGGTCCGCGCCTCGGCCAGGATCGCGTTGGCGCGCGATATCAGTTGAACGGTGACATCGGGCTTCGGCCCGGCGCTGGCCAGCGAACGCACGAAGACATGCAGGCCGTCGCTGCCGCTCATCGTGGCAAGACCGAGATCGCTGACCACGAACCATTGGGTTGCCGGGGCTGTATCATAGGGATCGGCACCGGGGATCGCCGCGGTCAGTGCATAGATCCCCGGCGCCAGCGCTCCCGCCGCCTTGCGGATCGGAAGCAGTGTGGTCATGTCCTGATTGAGCTCGTGCCCGGTCGCCCCGCTGCCGCGCCAGACCTCCTCGGCGACTTCATTCGCGAATGTGTCTTCCTTCCACGGCGACAACGGCGCGCCAAAATAATCGTCCTGGATGGCGCGCAGCAGGTTGCGGTCACTGATCCGACGCAGGATCAGATCGACCTTGTCTGCATTGACGGTGACGACCGGAATGGCCGTCTGGCCTTCCGCCGGCAGGATGTAGGACCGTCCCGGGAACCGCACGGCCGGCGTCCGGTCGCGGACATAGAGGTTCAGCGTGACCGGTTTCGCCAGCGCCTCGCCCGAGGCCGCCGGCAACCCCGCCCGGAAGGTCACACGGTAGCGCTCGCCATGCACCACGCCGTCAAGGCAAAGCTGGCTGGCGCTGATATCGACCGAGAACGCCCTCTGGGGAAACTGGACGTAAGGCGCGTAATCCGTCCCCGCCTGGATCAGCGGTTCGCTGAAGCTGGCGCAGATGCGCGGGGCGGCGGCATCGCTATCGACCTGGTGGTCGGTGATCCTGAAGCCATACTTGCCAACCGCATCTCCGAGCGCGGCAGCAATGTCATCGCGCGGCTGGATCTCATTGGCCAGCCGCAGGGCGGGGATCATATCCTGGCCCCGCCCCGCCCGTTCCAGCGCGACGGCGAGTTCTTCCAGCACCGTGGCTTGCTGACCGGTCGACCGGGCCCGCAGATAGGCGTTGACCGTCGCCGACTGGGCGATCCCGGCATAGTCGGCCCCGCCCGCCTCGTTCCCGGTCGCGACGATCCCCGCCAGGCGGCCATATTCCAGCCAGTGTTCCGACAGGTCAGAGATCGACGCCGCCGAACCCGTCAGTCGCAGCGCCCCAAGCGCATTGCCGCGCGATGCCATCTCGCGCGCGCTGGCGATCAGGTCGTCGGGCACCCAATTGCCGGTCGGGTGCAGAATGCCCAGGGCCCACGCCTGATCCTGCGCTGCTTCAAGGTCCGCCCCTGGCAGGAACGACAGATCCTGCGCCCGCGCCGAAGCCCCGCTCAGCAAGACCGGATCCGCCTCCATCACCACGGCCGAAACCGCACCGTCAAAGGGCACCCGCTCGGTCAGACTGGACTTCGGGAAACAGGCGTTCGAGCGCGTGTTGTAGGTGAAGGCCCGGCAGTTCCTGTCGTTCAGGCAGGCGCTCTGGCAGGCCTGCAAGGTCGTGTCGAAAATGCTCGTCAGATCCGAACCGTAGAAATCGACGCCCTCGGTGACGACAAGTCGCCGCTCGGGGATCGACTGCTGGCCCTGCGCCGCGGTCGAGAAACATGTTGCAAGTAGGAAAAGCAAAGCCAGGTGACGCATGGGGGTCTCCTTGTCGTTGCTCCGATGCTGCCTGAAGCTTTGAAGCCTGACAACTGCGATGCCTCCGATTAACACCCTGTTCATTATGATGCTGTTAATTTTTCCTGTCGGCAGATGCTGCCCATTACTCAAGGCAGGAGAGATGGAATGAGCCTTTCGGATGCCCTTGCCCAGGAACGTCGCGCCCGTCTTGCGGCCGAACGGTTGCTGGATGCCAAGCAGGCAGAGCTTTTCGCCGCCAACAAGAAACTGTCCTATCACGCACTCGCCCTGTCCGATGAGATCGTCGAAAAGCGCGAGGAGGTTGCGGTGGTCCGAACCGAGGCAGAGGAACTTCGCGGCCAGAACAGCCGGGTGAAGGCTGACCTGGATGAGGCGAATCACGCGATCATCATCGCCCAGCGCCGGCTCTGGGACTCGGTGGAGACCATCGATGACGGTTTCGCGGTCTTCGACTCGGACAACCGGCTGGTCGCCGCCAATTCCGCCTATCTCTCGGTCTTCGACGGGATGGAATGCGTGGCACCAGGCATCCTCTACGACGATCTCGTCCGCATCCTCGCCGAGGAAGGGATCGTCGATATCGGAGACACCAGCCGCAACGAATGGTGCGGCAGGATGATCACGCGCTGGCAGACCGAATTGCTCGAGCCGAGCACGATCAAGCTGTGGGACGGCGGGTTCATCAAGCTGATCGACCGCCGCTCGAGGAATGGCGACACGGTATCCCTGGCGCTGAACATCACCGATACAATCCGCAATGAACAGCAACTGAAGGAAGCCCGCAGCAAGGCCGAGGCCGCGAACCGGGCGAAATCGGCCTTCCTTGCGAACATGAGCCACGAGTTGCGCACGCCGATGAACGGGGTGGTGGGAATGGCCGATCTTCTGGCCGAAACGACCCTAAACGAGGAACAGCGCCTGTTTGTCGATACGATCAAGTCTTCGGGCGAAGCCCTGCTGGTGCTGATCAATGATGTGCTCGACTTCTCCAAGATGGAGGCCGAAAAACTTGTGCTCCATGCCGAGCCTTTCGATCTGGAACGGACCATTTTCGATGTCGTCAATCTCCTGCAGCCAACCATCCAGAATCGAGATCTGCAGCTGATCGTGGATTACGACATGTTCTTGCCGGTGCGATTCGTCGGCGACGTCAAACGGGTGCGGCAAGTGCTGACCAACCTGATTGGCAATGCCATGAAGTTCACAGAAAAAGGCCACGTCCTCGTACGCGTCGTCGGCCTTCCCGAGGGTGAAGGCGGGACGTTCCGCGTCCATATTTCGATCGAGGATACCGGGATCGGCATTGCCGAAGGGATGGTCGAGCATGTTTTCGGGGAATTCGCGCAGGTCGAAGGTGAGCGCAACCGCAAGTTCGAAGGGACCGGACTTGGCCTCGCGATTACCGAGCAGCTGGTCCGCTTGATGGGCGGGGAAATCTGGGTCGACTCGGTCCTTGGCGAAGGATCATGCTTTGGTTTTCACCTGACGATGCTGGCCCCCGACGGCGCAGTAACGCAACTGCGCGGTATACCGGAATGGATTTCCCGCGTGGTCCTGGTCGACAGCCAGTCGCAGGGCAACACGGTCCTCGCCAATCAGCTGGAACTGCTGAATCTCGAGATCTGGCGCCCGACCGAGGCGCTTGAAGCTGCAGACCTGAAAGCCGGCGATGTCCTGTTGCTGGATCACGCACTTCAGGATGGGTCCGGACTCGACCTGTTGCGCCAGCTGCGAGAGGCCGGCTGTTCAACGCCCGCAGTGATCATCAATACGGATGTGGATCTGGACCTTCTGCCAGCCGATGCGCCGGCAGCCGTACAGCAAAAACCCCTCTCCCGCCGGGCGCTGATCGCCACGCTGGCGCAGATCGAAGTCCCGGCAGAGCAACCCCAAGAGGTCTGCATCGCCGATACGCCCCGTCCGCTCGCCGTGGTTTCGCGAAAGATGCGGATCCTTGCGGCAGAGGACAACAGGACCAACAGGTTGGTCTTTTCCAAGCTCGTCGCACCGCTCAACATAGAGCTGGAATTCGCCGAGAACGGACGCGTCGCCGTCGAGAAATGGAAAGACTTCCAGCCCGACCTGATCTTCATGGATATCTCGATGCCCGAGGTTGACGGCAAGGAAGCGACCCGGCAGATCCGTGCGGCCGAGAAGGAAGCCGCTCTGCCGCGCACGCCGATCGTTGCCCTCACCGCCCATGCACTCGATGGCGACGAGAAGGCGATCCTTTCGGCCGGACTTGATCATTACCTGACAAAGCCGCTGCGCAAGGATGCGATCTTCACGCAGATCCGGTCGGCGGCCCCGGAAGGTGCCGAGGCGGTGGGCGCCGAAACCAGTCACCTCGTCGCCATCGCATCGGCAGAGGCCTGACCTCAGCCCTCTCGCAAGACTTCGAGGAAGGCCGGGCCGAATCGCTCCGCCTTGCGGTCGCCCAAGAGCCGCGACAGCGCGCCCATATCCGCCTGCCGCAAGTTCGCGACCCGCGCGAGCAGCGAGGCCGAACAGGACATCGGCTTGTCGGTTCCTGCCTCGCCACGCGCCAGCGCGGTCTGCGCTTCCAGTAGACGGTCATAGATCTCGCCCTCACTGCGCCCGGCGAGCCGCCGCCGCGTGG
>JBFKFZ010000132.1:0-5174 GCA_041633555.1 Paracoccaceae bacterium
GAACCCCGCCGTCCTTTCTTGATCCATCATGAAGGAGACAAGCAGATTCACGGGCGTATCTTCGGGCACTCTGCAGAGTTCCAGTTGCCGGCGGGATGAATCATTCCCAGACCGTCCAACAGAGGGTCTCCCGCGGATTCGGGGCAGACCTCATCGCGGCAGGATAATCACTGCCCGCAGACCACCAAGTTCGGCGCTAACCTCCAGCCGCAGCGCACCGCCATGCCGCCGCGCGATATCGCTGGCGATTGCAAGGCCCAGACCGACGCCGCCGCCGCGGTTCTGGTTGCGCGCGGCATCAAGCCGTGAAAACGGCTTCATCGCTTCCTCGCGCCGATCTTCGGGAATACCCGGCCCGTCATCCTCGATTGTGATCCGCAGGCTGCGCGGGGTGAGAAACATGTTCACGACAGCGCGATTGCCATAGCGCAACGCATTTCCGAGCAGATTGTCGAGCGCCCGAGTGACAGCGACAGGGCGCAGGATCGATCGGCCCTTGCCCTCGATCCGCCCCACGGCCACATTGCCACCGCCGCGGCGGGTGTTTTCGACGAGGTCGCGCACCAAAGTGGCAGGATCCACCTCTGTCAGATCGTCAAGCGCATCGCCGCGCGCGAAGGCCAGGAACTCATCCAGCAGACGCTCCATCTCTTCGACGTCGCGGTTCAGATCCTCGGCATCGCTGCCGCCATCGAGCATCGAAAGCCCCAGCTTCAGTCGGGTCAGTGGCGTTCGCAGATCGTGACTGACGCCCGAAAGCATCATCGTGCGCTGTTCGATCTGCCGCTCGATCCGGTTCCGCATGTCGAGAAAGGCGCTGCCGGCAGAGCGGACCTCTGTCGCACCAGACGGCTTGTAGGGAATCACCCTGCCCTTGCCGAAAGCCTCTGCCGCCCGGGCCAGCCGCCGGATCGGGCGCAGCTGGTTGCGCAGGAACACGAAGGCCACCAGCGTCATCACCGCGCCGACAAACACCATCAGCACCAGGAACTGATGCGGGTTCGAGGCCGAAACACGGCCGCGGCTGACCGACACGTACATCTCGCCGTAACGCGTGTCCATCCACATCTGCACCCGGCGGGTACTCTGCGCCAGATCAACGGCCTGCAATTCCTCGATCTGTTCGCGAAGCGTACTGATCACGACCCGACCGGAAAGATCGTAAAAAAGACGTGGATCGACCTCCCGCGCGGCCTTATGGGCCGGCAGCGCAACGTTCAGCTGCAGCGGATCCTGTATCGTCCTGATGAACAGCCGGGCCTCTTCGGGCGTCTTCGCCTGTTCCACTCCGGACCGCAGATATTCGAGGTCCAGCACCAGGCTGCGGGTCATCTGCCGCGTCACATCTTCGAAATGCCGCTGGATGAACACGACCGAGACCACGACCTGCAGGGTAATGATCGGCACTAGGAGAATAAGCGCAGCCCGTGCATAGATGCCGCGCGGGACATATCGTTTGAGCCAGTTGAACATCATGCGTTATCACTAGCCGCAACAGCGCCCGGGAAGAAAGTGAATATGACCGATCGTCGGCCACCTTCCGTTGAGCTATTGGAGCCCGGCCTGCGCCGCGTGCTGGCGCCGAACCCCTCGCCGATGACGCATTGGGGCACGAACAGCTACATTCTGGGCGAAGGCCGGGTCGCCGTGATCGATCCCGGGCCCGAAGATCCGGCGCATTACCAGGCGATCCTGTCGGCGCTCGAGACCGGAGAGACCGTCAGCCATATCTTCGTGACCCATTCCCATCTCGATCACTCCCCGCTGGCCCGCCCCCTGTCCAGGGCCACCGGCGCGCCGGTTCTGGCCTTCGGTGACAGCCACGCCGGCCGAAGCGCTGTAATGCAGGCGCTTGCCGCGCAAGGTAGTATCGGCGGCGGCGAGGGAATTGACTGGGAATTTGAGCCGTCTGAGAGGCTGGCCGACGACGCGGAAGTAACGGGGGACGGCTGGACGCTCACAGCGCTCTGGACCCCGGGTCACCTTGGCAACCATCTGTGCCTTGCCTGGCAGGATGTTGTTTTTACCGGCGATCACGTCATGGGCTGGGCCTCGTCACTTGTCTCTCCACCCGACGGCGACTTGACGGCTTTCATGACCTCGACACGCATGCTGGCAAAGCGCGATGACCGCAGGTTCTATCCCGGGCACGGCGCGCCGATCGACTCCCCGCAGGACCGCGCAAGCTGGCTTGTCTGTCACCGCGAAGCGCGCGAGACCGCCATTTTAGCCGCTCTGTCCGCGATGCCGCAGACGATACCGACCCTTGCTGCGCAAGTCTATCATGACACTTCGCCCGGGCTCCGCAAAGCCGCCGAGCGTAACCTCTTCGCGCATCTCATCGACCTGACCGGCCGGGGCCTTGCAATTGCCGAACCTGACCTCTCCGTGACCGCCCGCTACAGTTCCGCCTGAGTTCCGGTGGGGAGTAATCTTTTGTTCCAGATCGCTCTGGACGGGCGACATGACCCTTGCTATATCGCCATCGGTATTCCGGCGTAGCTCAGCGGTAGAGCAGTTGACTGTTAATCAATTGGTCGTAGGTTCGATCCCTACCGCCGGAGCCATAAAGACCCTCTACGGGCCTTGTTTCTCAAGCATATCAGGCGTCTAGCCTCCTCTGCGGTACACGGGAGGTGCACATGAGGCTTGTCTTGGACTACGCAAAGCAAGAGAAGAACGGCGAGTACGCGTATCGGCGGAGAGCGCCAAAGGACGTACCCGACATCATCGGCAAGTTGGAATTCAAGCGGGTACTCGGGCCAACACGGGCTGAGGCATTATGAATCTACCCCGGTTCCATGGCGAAGTGGAGCGTCGGATTGCCGACGCGCGGAACCTGAGAGTCTGACTTCCGTAATGGGCGGTGTAATGTCCAGCCCCCCGATTTATGTCACGCCGCCGGCTTCGTGCTTCCGTCCGTAGTCGGCGCGATGGCCGCTACTCGATGTGGTCAGGGAACAGGATGAGCCAATCTCAAAAGCGTGGTCGCTGGCCACATCAGACTCTGCGGCTTCATCCTGTCCACCGTCCCGGCGACGGGACTTCGGGGAGCGGGGCTGACGCCCTTACTCGATCTCTTTTACTCCTTCTCGGCTTGGGTTGCTTTTTCCAGCTCCGATCATATGGCTGCCGGGTCCATGGCCGGTTTCCCGGAGCGGGACCATCGGAAGGTCGTTCCGTCGAGCCACATGCGGTGCATCACGACTGCGAGTTTTCGGGCGAGCGCCACCAACGCCCGCTTATGTCCACGCCGCCGAGCGATGTCCAACGCCCAGGCCTTGAGCGCGGACATGCGCTGCGAACGGGTGAGCATCGAATTGGCGGCTTCATAGAGCGCCGTGCGAACCATGCCGTCACCGGCCTTGGAAATCCGCCCCATGACATCCGTCTCCCCAGATTGGTATCGTCGCGGCGTCAGCCCGAACAGCGGACCAACGTCCCGGGACTTCGCGATCCGGGTTGGATCGTCGATCGCGGTGCGGAATGTCAGCGCGGTCAGCGCACCGACGCCGGGTATGCTCATCAGCCTGGTGCAAACACCATCCTTGCGAACGATCTGCAGGATGGCGTTGTGCAGCCGTGTGAACTGGCAGAGCAGCACATTGCGAGCGGCCAGCATCGCGTCCGCAATCAATTCGAGGCTTGGCTGGCCTTGAGCAAGGTCGCGTATCCTGTCCTCGAACTCTTTGCGCGTCACTTTCCCGACCTTGAGGCCGAAGTTGCGCAGCAGACCGCGAACGCCGAGTTCAATATCCACCAGTTTCCGGAGCAACTGCTTGCGCGCCACCAGCATCGCCCGCACTTCCTGGGCGGGCAGGGTCTTCACATGGACCGGGCGGTACCAACCCATGCGGAGCAGTTGGGCGATGCCGCGCGCATCGCGGCGATCCGTCTTGACCGTCATGGCCGAGAGTGCCGCCTTCACATGGCGGGTCTCCAGCAAAACCGCGTCGAACCCGGCCGAGACCAGACCCGCATGGAGCCATTGCGACAACGGCCCTGCTTCCAGGCCAACCCGGTTGATGTCAATCTTCAGCGCCTGAAGATGGGCCACAAGAGCGTCGGGTTCGGACAGGATTTTCGCTTCCGCGATCACCTCGCCATCGCAGTTCACAACGCAAACTGCTGTCAGTTCCAAAGACACGTCCAGCCCGATATAATGTTTCATGGTTGTCCTCCGTTGTCCGATGCTTGGTGCCGACACTGTCGTAACCCCGTATTCTCATCCTAACAGGGGACAACCACCGCACCGACCAAGCCGGGCGACTCGCCCAGCCCATTACCCCATCTCAAAATTCCTGCCCGGCTTTTCTTGCGATATAGCGAGTTGATCTTCTGATTGCCGCGACGAGTAGCCAGGCATCTGCTGATGCGATCGAAGCCTGCCAATCCTTTGCCAACCGGCGGAAACGTCCGAGCCAGGCGAAGGTGCGTTCGACGACCCAGCGGCGCGCGATGACGACGAAACCGGTGACACCTGGCGGGCGTTTCACGATCTCGATCGATGGTCCGTCGATGTCGGCGAGAGCGTCACTCAGCTTCTCTCCGGCATAGCCGCCATCCGCGAACAAATGCGTCAGGGTGGAAAAGCTCTCACAGGCCTGCGCGATGACGCCGGGGGCGCCGTCACGGTCCTGGATATCGGCGGTGTGCGTGACAAGGGCCAGCAGGTTGCCGTCGGTATCGGTCAGGATATGCCGCTTTCGCCCCTTTGTTTTCTTGCCCGCATCGTATCCGCGTGGCCCACCGCTTTGCGTGGTCTTCACCGACTGGCTATCGATAATCCCGGCTGTTGGGCCTGCGTCCCGGCCAGCCAGCACGCGGGACGCGCCGACCAACGCCTCGTTCAGGATGTCGAGTAGGCCGCTGTTTCGAAGCAAGTAGAAGTAGTATTGCACCGTCGTGAACGGCGGGAAATCCTTGGGAAGCATCGCCCATTGGCATCCGGTCGCGGCCATATACTGGATCGCGTCCCAAACGGTGCGCAGATCGGTCTTACGCGGTCGGCCGACCTTCGAGCACGGCGGCATGAAGGGTGCAACCAATTCCCATTCCGCATCTGTGCTGTCGCTTGCATAACGTTGACCCCGTCGGTCATAGTTCGGGCGAGTGATTTCTGTCCAAGGCATGATCTTCTCCAGGTTTCGCAACCACAGAGAATCACAACTTGC
>JBFKFZ010000133.1:0-5040 GCA_041633555.1 Paracoccaceae bacterium
CCTGATCGAGGTCATGACCTACCGGTTCCGCGAACATTCCGAAGGGCTGCGGATCAATGTCGACTACCGCAATGCCGATGAACGCGAGTATTGGCTTTCGCGCGATCCGATCGGTCTGTTCCGCGAGGCCCTAATCGAGAAGGGCATCGCCGATGCCAAGACCATGGATACGATCGAGGAGGAAATCGCGGCCGAGGTCGAGGATTGCGCGACCTTCGCGATGGAAAGCGCCGACCCGGATCTCTCGGTCGCATTCGAAGATCTCTACACCGATCCCTATAAACTGGAGGAAGTCCTGTGAGCCAGATGACTTTCATCGGCGCAATTGGCGCCGCGCAGCGCGAGGCGATGCTTGCGGATGAACGTGTGATCATCATCGGCGAAGATGTCGAGGCCAACGTCTACGGCACGACCGGTGGCGGCAAGCAGCGGGCCGAGCAGGGCGATTTCGTCGAGCAGTTCGGGCGCAACCGCATCCGCAACACGCCGATCTCGGAAGAGGCCATCGTTGGCGCGGCCATCGGCGCCGCCATGACCGGTCTGCGGCCCATCGTCGACCTGTCCTATTCCAGCTTCCTTTACATGGCGATGGACCAGTTCGTGAACCAGGCCGCCAAGAACCGTTACATGTTCGGCGGGCAAAGCTCGATCCCGGTCGTGTTCCGTTCCGCGATGTTCTACGGGCTGAATACCGGCGCGCACCATTCCGACCGGCCCTATCCGATGTTCATGACCGTTCCCGGTCTGAAGGTCATCGCGCCGGCTTCCGCGAGCGATGCCAAGGGTCTGCTGCGCACCGCGATCGACAGCGACGATCCGGTACTGACCTTCGAGGCCGTGCCGCTTTGGGGCGCCAAGGAAGAGGTCGACGATAAAGAATACTGGATCCCGTTTGGCCAGGCCCGCACCCGCCGCGAAGGCAGCGATGTCACCGTGGTCGCGGTTTCGGGGTCGGTTCCGCTGGCCCTGAAGGCGGCCGAGCAGATGGCCGAGAAGGGCATTTCCTGTGAGGTGATCGACCCCCGGACGCTGGTCCCGCTCGACACCAGGACGATCGTCGAGTCGGTCATGCGGACTGGACGGCTGGTGATTGCCGAGCCTGCGCACCGCATGTGCGGTGCTGGTGCCGAGATCGCCGCGGTGGTTGTCGAAGAGGCCTATGGCGCATTGCGCGCACCGATCAAGCGCGTCGCCTCGGTGAACATGCAGGTGCCCTTCAGCCCGGTGCTGGAGGCCCAGATCTACCCGACGACCGAGAAGATCGCCGCCGCGATCGAGGAGGTCTGCAAGGATCATTCCAAGAAACACGCATACGCATAACCGGAGGATTGGTTGATGAGAGTCGAAGTTTTGCTGCCCCAATGGGGCATGGGCATGAGCGAGGGAACGGTCACCGAGTGGCTGAAAAAGGTCGGTGACCGCGTCGAGGAAGACGAACCCCTTGCCGAGATCGAAGCCGAGAAGGCGACGCAGGAGCTGGAATCCCCGGCCACCGGCGTTCTGAGCGAGATCATCGTCCAGGAAGGCGAGGACGCCAAGGTCCGCAGCGTCCTGGCAATCATCGAGACGGACGGCTGAGCCCTGAATTCCACACCGAGAACCGAGAAGCCGAAGCGATGAGTGCCGACCCCGATTTGACCCGAAAGACCGACGACCGGCGCGCTGGCGCGCCGGTGCCGGGCGGTGTCTTCGATCTGATCGTGATCGGGGCAGGGATCAATGGCGCCGGCGTCGCCCGCGATGCTGCGGCGCGGGGATTGCGGGTGGCGTTGGTCGAGAAGGAAGACATCGGCAGCGGCACGTCAAGCTGGTCGGGTCGGCTGATCCATGGTGGTCTGCGCTATCTCGAGCAGGGCGATATCGCGCTGGTGCGCGAGTCGCTCAGGGAACGTGAACGACTGTTCCGGCTGGCGCCGCACCTGGTCAAGCCCGTGCCGCTGATGATCCCGTTCTACAGCCACAACCAGCGGTCGAAATGGACAATCCGCGCCGGCATGATCGCCTATGACGTTCTGTCCTTCGACAAGTCGACGGTGACGCACAAGGTGCTGTCGCGCAAGGCTACGCTCGACCGGTTCCCCGAAATGGACCCGGACGGGCTGAAGGGCTGCGCGATCTTCATGGATGGTCAGGTCGTCTGGTCCGAGCGTCTGTGCGTCGAGGTGGCGCTGGCCGCCCATGCCGACGGGGCGCATATCTATACCCATTCCAGGGTCGACGGGTTCGTGATGGATGGCGACAGGGTGCGCGGGGTCCGCTTCACCGATGCGCTGACCGGCGAGCGCCAGACACTTTCTGCTCGCATCGTCGTCAATGCCGCCGGGCCATGGGTCGATGCGGTGCTGGAGGGGCAGGTTGCTGGCGGACGCCGGCATATCGGCGGCGCCAAGGGCAGCCACCTGATCGTCGACCCGTTTCCCGGCGCGCCAACGGATGTTGTCTATTACGAATCGCGCAAGGATGGCCGGCTGGTGCTGATCATCCCGTGGGGCGCGCGCTACCTGATCGGCACCACCGACAAGAAGTTTGATGACGATCCCGATACCGCCAAGGCCGACGAGACCGAAGTCGAGTATCTTCTGGGCGAGGTCAACAGCCTCGTCCCGTCGGCGAAGCTGACCGAGGATGACATCCTTTACACCTATAGCGGCGTGCGGCCGCTGCCCTTCGTGCCGGAAAAGTCGGAATGGAAGGTGCCGCGCAGCCACGTCATCCATGACCATGCGCCTGCATGCAAGGGCCTGTTATCGCTGATCGGCGGCAAGCTCACGACCTATCGCAGTTCCTCCGAGGAGATCGTCGACGAGGTCTACAAGCAGCTTGGCAGAAAGGCGCCGCGCTGCACGACGACCCGGACCGTCTTTCCCGGGGCACGGGTCGGCGATTGGGATGCCTATCGCGCGGGCCTTTTCGAGATCGACGGCGTCAGCCGCGATACGGTCGAGCGGCTGGTCGAGATCTACGGCGCGCGCGCCGGCGATATCCTGGCGTTGGGGCAGGAGGATGCGGAGCTGCTGCAGCCCTTCGACTCAGAGACCGGGGCGATCGGTGCGGAACTGCTGTTCACCTATCGCGCCGAGTTTTGCCGCACCCTGTCCGACGCCCTTATCCGGCGGATCACGGTTGGCCTGAACGCCACCTGCGGACGCGAGGCGCTGGAAAGCGCGGCCGATATTCTCGCGCGCCACGAGGGCTGGAGCGCCGAACGCCGTGCCGCCGAAATCGCCGATTACAACCGTTACATCGAACGCTTCGACGTTCCGGGCCGCGCGCTGCGTGCCGCGCGAGCACCCCGAAACTCATCCCATAACCCCAACGCGCCCCGTGGCGCAGATGAACGCAAGCTAGAAGGACAGCGCACATGACACAGTCCAACCCCTGGACCATCATCGAGAATGCCCGCAAGGGCGGCTATGCCGTCGGCGCATTCAATATGCACAACGAAGAGACCACCGAGGCGCTGCTGCTGGCCGCGTCCAGGGCAGGCGCGCCGGTCTACCTTCAGGTCGGGCGGGCGATCGTTCCGCACATGGGCGTGAAGCGCGCTTTCGAGATGACCAAGCGCATCGCCGAGTCCTCGGACGCGGAATATGTCATCCATCTTGACCACGGGCCGTGGGACGAGGTGCTCGAGGCGATCAAGCTCGGGTTCCGCTCGATCATGTGCGACTACGCGCATCTGTCGCTGGACGACAATATCGCCAAGACCCGCCGCACCGTCGAAATCTGCCACGACTTCGGCATCCCGGTCGAGGCGGAGCTCGGGCGCATTCCGGATGCCGGTCAGGACGTCGACTGGAATGAGTACATGACCGATGTGGGCGAGGCCGAGCGGTTCGTGAAAGAGACCGGCGTGGACATGCTGGCGATCTCGGCCGGGATCGTGCACGGCGTCGTGGACGGCAAGGTTCCGCCGCTCGATATCGGCCGGATCGAGGCGATCCGCGACGTCACCGGCATTCCGCTGGTGCTGCATGGAGCCTCGGGCCTGTCGGTGCAGGACATCATGGCCGCCCGGGCTGCCGGAATTCACAAGTTCAACGCCGATACCGATCTGCGCCATGCCTTCCGCAAGGGCTTCGAGTCGGTCTGGGCGAAGGGTGATCGGCAGCTAGAGGAAGCTATGGCCGAGGGGCGCCGCCTGATGATCGATGCGACGGTCGAAAAGATGCGCCTCTACGGCTGCGCCGACAAATCCAACCTGAACATTGCCGCCTGAACGGAGTCGATGACCATGACCGACACGCTCGAACTTGAACCACAGGGCCGCGAAAAGCCGCTGTCGAAGACCGCCAAGGTGATGGCGCGCCACATGGCGACCGCCTGGTCGGCGCCGATGTTCGGCGTGACGGTCGAGGTCGATATGGGCCCGGCCATGAATCGGCGCGCCGAAGGCGTGACCTTGACGGACATATTGCTGGCCGATTGTGCGGCCACGTTGGCCGAACAACCCGGCATCAACGCACATTTCCGCGACAATGCGATCGTCGAATATGAAGCAGTCAATATCGGGCTGGCCGTGGCGTCAGAGAAAGGCTTGACGGTGCCTGTGATCCACGGCGCCGAGACACTTTCGATCGACGGTATCGCGAAGCGACGCAAGGAACTGGTCGACAAGGTCCGGACCGGCAGGATCAGCATCCCCGATGTCATGGGCGGCACTTTCACGGTCTCGAACCTCGGAATGTTCGCCGTCACCCGCTTTACCGCGATCATAAACCCGCCGCAGGTCGCGATCCTCGCGGTCGGGTCCACGATCCGGCGGCAGGTCTGGAACGACGGCAATCCCGAATGGCGCCAGATCTGCGAACTGACACTTACCTGCGATCACCGCGCGGTCGACGGTGCGGGAGCGGCGGGCTTTCTGGCCGCGCTCAAGACCCGCCTCGAAAAGGGGGCGTCAGAGACCTGAAGTAACGCCTGAATGCCGCCCTCACCCGTGGCGGGAACAATTAAACAATGGCCAATTGCATCGGAGGATAACGGCTATGACACTGAAGAAAACCTGCAAAAACGCGGCTGGGGGCTTGCTTGGCGCCG
>JBFKFZ010000134.1:0-4926 GCA_041633555.1 Paracoccaceae bacterium
AGAACATGTCACGCATTGACGAGAGCAAGGAATTCATCCCGGTACGGATCGCGGTACTGACCGTTTCGGACAGCCGCACGGAAGCCGACGACGGGTCCGGTCAGGTGCTGGTCGAACGCATTTCTGCCGCCGGCCATCGCCTTGCCGCGCGAGCCATCCTGCCAGACGAAAGACAGGAGATCGCAGAGCGCTTACGCTGCTGGTGTGACGATCCGGAGATCGATGTCGTCATATCGACCGGCGGCACCGGCCTGACGGGCAGGGATGTGACTGTGGAGGCGCATCGCGATGTTTATGAAAAGGAGATCGAGGCGTTCAGCACGGTCTTCACCATGATCTCGATGAACAAGATCGGCACCTCTGCCGTGCAGTCCCGCGCCACGGGCGGGGTCGCCAATGGCACCTATCTGTTCGCGCTTCCCGGTAGTCCGGGAGCCTGCAAGGATGCTTGGGACGAGATTCTCGCCCGGCAACTTGACTATCGCCACAAGCCCTGCAACTTCGTCGAGATCTTTCCGCGACTGGAAGAGCACAAGCGACGGAAATAAGTGATTGTCGCGTAAAACCATTGTGTTTTGGACATTTCCGCCGCCCAACCTATTATTCATCGTCCTGTTCCGGGCTAGCTAAGGACCGAGCATTCATGCGTTTCCTGCGTCGCAGTCTCGTCGGCCTGTTCATCTCGGCCCTGACCGTCGGCATTCTTGTCTGGGCGGGACAGATTTTTCATGCGGCACTGCAGGCGCGCTGGGCAGAGGAGAATTTCACCCAGCCGGCGCGAGAGCGGGTGTTTGCGGTGAACGTCTTGAACGTCGATCCGTCCGAGATTGCACCTGTCTTGACTGCATTTGGTGAGGTGCGCAGCCGGCGCACGCTCGATCTGCGGGCGAGCGCCGGGGGGCGCCTCGTCGAACTAGCCGCAACCTTCGAAGAGGGCGGTGCCGTCGAGGCCGGAGAGCTTCTGGCGCGCATTGATCCGCAGGATGCGCAAGCTGCCGTTGCCGTTTCTCGCGCCGATCTGGCCGAAGTGGAGGCCGAGTTGCGCGATGCTCTGCGCGGGCTGGAATTGGCAGGCGACGAGCTTGCATCGGCAAATGAGCAGCTTGAGCTGCGCGAACGGGCTTTGGTGCGTCAAAACGACCTTTTGTCGCGGCGCGTCGGAACAGATGCAGCAGTCGAGACGGCCGAACTCGCGGTTTCTGCGGCGCGGCAGGCGGTCCTCTCCCGCCGGCAGGCCATTGCGTCGGCAGAAGCGCGCATCGATCAGGCCAAGACCTCTCTGCAGCGCCGCCGTATCGCCCTTAACGATGCCGAACGGCGCTTGTCCGAGACTGAGATTTTCGCGGATTTTGCCGGGACGCTGACCGAGGTTTCGGTGGTCGAAGGCGGTCTTGTCACAGCGAATGAACGCCTGGCGCAGATCGTGGATGCCGATGCGCTTGAAGTGGCATTCCGCGTTTCGACCCCGCAATATGTGCGCCTGTTGGACGAAGCGGGTCGTTTGACCGAAGCTGAAGTCGATGTGTCCCTGGACATCTTCGGCGTCGATCTGGCGACGACCGGTCGCATCACCCGCGAAAGCGCCGCAGTTGGGGAAGGCCAGACGGGTCGGCTTCTCTTTGCCCGGCTGCAAGAGGCGAAGGGGTTTCGCCCGGGCGACTTCGTGACGATCTCGATCAGGGAAGCCCCGTTGACGGATGTTGCCCTACTCCCGGCGACAGCGGTCGGGTCGTCTGGTTCGGTCCTGATCGTCGGGCCTGATGAGCGGCTGCAGGAACTGCCGGTAGAGGTGCTTCGCCGTCAGGGCGACGACGTCATTCTTTCTGCGGTGGAACTGGCCGGCAAACAGATCGTGGCCGAGCGGTCGCCGCTTCTGGGTGCGGGGATCAGGGTGCGCACGATCGCGCCGCGCGAGCCGGGCGGTGAAATGCAGGAGCAGCCCGAAATGCTGGAGCTGAGCGAGGAACGGCGGGCGCGCCTGGTCGCGTTCATCGAGGGCAACAGCCGCATGCCTGCCGAGGCCAAGGCGCGCGTTCTGACTCAGTTGCAGCAGCAGATGGTCCCGGCGCAGGTCGTTGAACGCATTGAAGCCCGGATGGGGGGCTGAGCCATGGCGGGTCGCGTCACCGGTCTGGCGGGCGGGGTGTTGTCCTACTTCACCCGGCACCGGACCGCTGCCAATCTGGTGCTGGTCATCATGCTGGCGGCCGGCCTAGCGGCCTTCCCGAGGATGCGGGCGCAGTATTTCCCCGACATCGTCATCGAGGACGTCGGCGTGTCGGTGGTCTGGAGCGGAGCAGGCGCCGAGGATGTCGACCGAGCGATCGTTCAGGTGCTGGAGCCCGCGCTGCTGGTCGTGGAGGGAGTGACGGACAGCCGCGCCACCTCTCGCGAGGGCCGGGCCGATCTGCAACTGGAATTCGAACCGGGCTGGGACATGTCTCGTGCCGCGGATGATGTACAGGCAGCCGTCGATTCCCTGAACACGCTGCCCGAGGGGGCAGAAGACCCCACTGTGCGGCGCGGCGCCTGGCGCGACCGGGTGACAGATGTCGTGATAGCCGGTCCTGTTGGCATCGAACAGCTCGGGCGTTTCGCCGATGAGTTGGTGACACGTCTCTTCGCCGTGGGCGTGACGAGGACGACGATCAACGGCGTTGCTGCACCCGAAACCGTTGTCGAAGTGCCATCACGGGCATTGATCCAGCACGACATTTCGATGTCGGAAATCGCCGAGGCGATTGCGGGGGCAGCGGAAGCCGATCCTGCTGGCGATGTCGGCGGCGGCTCGGCGCGGGTCCGTACCGGTAGTGCCAAGCGCACGGCTGACGAGATTGCGGATATCGTGCTCCGCTCCAACCCGGACGGATCGAAACTGACCGTCGGGGATATCGGCCGGATCAGGACCGACGGCATTGACCGCGAGCGGATCTTCTTCGTCGGAGATAATCCCGCGATTTCGGTCCGTGTCGACCGCTCCGAGGGCGGCGATGCGGTGCGCATTCAGCGGCAGGTCGAAGAGGTTGCTGCCGAAATGGAGCTTACGCTACCAGCGGGCGTCGAACTGGATCTGATCCGCACCCGCGCGGAACAGATCACCGCGCGGCTCAACATCCTGCTCGACAACGGTCTGTTAGGGCTGGGATTGGTTGTATCTCTCTTGTTCTTGTTCCTGAATGCGCGAACGGCTTTCTGGGTCGCGGCCGGGATTCCGGTTTCGATGATGGCCGCCGTGGCCATCATGTATCTCTTCGGTTTCACCTTCAACGCGATCTCGCTCTTTGCTCTGATCATAACGCTGGGCATCGTGGTGGATGACGCCATCGTGGTCGGGGAACATGCCGACTTTCGCGTAAGACGATTACGAGAGGCGCCTGCCGAAGCGGCAGAGAATGCGGCGCGCAAGATGTTCGCGCCGGTCTTTTCGGCCAGCGTGACCACGATCATCGCGTTCTTCGGTCTGGTCGCGATTGGCGGCCGGTTTGGAACGCTCATCGCGGATATTCCTTTCACCGTGATCGTCGTTCTTGCGGCGTCTCTGGTCGAATGCTTCCTCGTTCTGCCCAACCATATGAGTCATGCGCTGATCCACTCCGCCAAGCAACATTGGTACGACCTTCCCAGCCGGGTCGTGAACCGCGGTTTTGCATGGGTCCGCGACGGCATCTTCCGGAAGGGGATTTCGCTGGTTGTCAAGGGGCGATACCCGGTCTTTGCACTGGCCATCCTGATCCTTGCTTCGCAGGCTTCGATCTTCGTTCGCGGCGATCTGCAATGGCGGTTCTTCAACTCACCCGAGAGGGGCAGCGTCTCCGGCAATTTCGCGATGCTGCCTGGTGCGACCCGCGACGACACGCTGGAGATGATGCGTGAACTGCAGCGCGCGACAGCCGAAGTCGGCGCTCAGTACGAAGAAGAGTACGGCCTCAACCCGCTGACCTATGTGATCGCCGAAACGGGCGGCAATTCGGGACGCAGGCTGGCCGGGGTCGATACGAAGGAAAGCTGGCAACTGGGCGGTATCTCGATCGAATTGATCGACCCCGACCTGCGGCCCTATTCATCCTTCGAATTCGTGGCGACCCTGCAGGATGCGGTCCGCAACCACCCGATGGTGGAAACCGTCAGCTTCCGTGGCTGGCGCGGAGGTCCGGGCGGCGACGCGTTGGATATTGAGCTTTATGGCGCCGACAGTGTGACATTGAAGGGGGCGGCGGAAGCCCTCAAGACGGAGCTTGCGCGCTATTCGGAGGTCTCAGCGCTCGAGGATAGCCTTGCCTACGACAAGGATGAACTGGTCCTTAATCTCACGCCTCAGGGCCAAGCGCTGGGCATCACCATAGACGGGCTGGGACGGGTCCTGCGGAATCGCCTGAACGGGATCGAGGCGGCGACGTATCCCGATGGTCCGCGTTCGGCGGCGATTCGAGTGGAATTGCCGGATGAGGAGCTGACCGCCGATTTCCTGAGCCGGACGCAAGTTCGTACGGCCACCGGAACCTATGTAAGCCTGTCCGACATCGTCAGCGTTAACCGCGAGAGCGGTTTCTCGACGATTCGGCGCGAGAACGGACTGCGGCTCGTGAATGTAACGGGCGACCTGTCCGAGGATGATCCGGACCGCGCAGCGGTGATCATGGCCGAACTCGAAAACTCGATCCTTCCGCGGCTCGAGGAAGACCACGGTATCGCTTGGCGGCTGTCCGGTCTGGCCGAGCAGGAGCGTGAGTTCCTGAGCGACGCGTTTCTGGGGTTCATGCTGTGTCTGCTGGGGATCTTCCTGACTCTGGCCTGGATTTTCGGCAGCTGGACGCGACCAGTTGTCGTGATGGCGGTCATTCCTTTCGGACTGGTTGGCGCGATCTTCGGACATGTCGCCTGGGAAGTGCCGCTATCGATGTTCTCGGTGGTCGGGCTGATCGGGAT
>JBFKFZ010000135.1:0-4841 GCA_041633555.1 Paracoccaceae bacterium
GGTTCTGCTCGACGCGACGGACGAAGCGGCCGTCGCGGCTCTCTTCGACGCCCTGCCCGAGCCCCCTCGGGTCGTCATCTACAACCCCTCCTCGCGCGTCCGCGGCCCGGTGGCGGAGCTTGCGGCTGACGATGTGCGGCGCTCGGTCGAGGTCACAGCGATCGGCGCGTTCCTCACGGGCAAGCACGCCGCACGGAGGATGCTCGAATCCGAACCCGTCAACGGCTGCCGCGGCACCATTCTGTTCACAGGCGCGTCCGCAGGTGTAAAGGGTTTTCCGCAATCAGCGCCCTTCGCCATGGGAAAGTTTGCTCAGCGCGGGCTGGCCCAAAGCATGGCGCGCGAGCTTCACCCGCAGGGCATCCACGTCGCCTGGATCAACATCGACGGCGCGATCCTGAACCCGGGCCGGGATGAATCTGACGACCGGCCGGCCTCGATGCTGCGGCCGGACGCCATCGCCCGCACCTTTCGCCATCTGATCGAGCAGGATCGAAGCGCCTGGTCGAACGAGATCGCCGTCCGGCCCTGGGTGGAGAGGTTCTGACCTTTTTTCGCCTTTCGCTGAGGCACAAATTTCGGCCCATTGCGGACATTAGAGCGTCTCGCCGCGAAAGACCGCCTTAGAGCCCAACCCGGAAGTGCTGCTTCCTTGCTGCGTCGGCTGGCAGCGCGACGACCCGCTGCACCGCCGAAAATCTCCCGCTGCATGGCAGAAGGAAATTCGGACTTTCAGGCAAGTTGCGGCGATGATGCGATTGGAAATGCCCGGGGCAATGACGATTCCTTCGTCAATTGAGCATTTCCTGGTGTCCGTTCCGGTCTCACGTCGTAACAACGATCTTGCCGCCGGCGGTGTTGTCTTCCATGGTCCGGTGCGCCTCCACGATTTCATCGATCGAGAATGTCTTTCCGACTGGGGGGCTGAATGTCCCAACCTCGACAGCATCGACAACCTGTTGCAGCGGAGTCGAGATGAAGTCCTCGGCGCCACCGGCATAGGTCGTCAGGTTAACGGCAGTTGGAATTGCACCCATCGGACTGAAGCGTTCAAACTCCCAAGCGTTGCCCACCATACCGGTCATGCAAACCGAACCGCCCATGGCCGCGCATTGGAGGCTGTCGAGCAGGGTCGTCGTTCCGACGAGTTCAAGCACCCTGTTGACACCGTCCGGGTGGACGTCTCTCACGGCCGGCGCGATTTCACCATCATCGATGAACACCTCGTCCGCCCCGTTCCTTTGCAACATGTCGCGTCGGTCTTCGCGACGGGATGTTGCAAGTACGCGCAGGCCTGACTGCTTGGCCAGAATGGCGGCCGTCAGCCCCACCGAGGTGGTCCCACCCCGGATGAGAAGGGTCTCGCCGCTTTTGGCGCCCAAAGCAGTGTTCAGGGAGCCCCATGCGGTTTGAACCATCTCGGGCAGCGCCCCCAGCACGGACCAAACGAGTGTGGTTGTGATCCGTTGAACCTGTACGGCGGGCACAAGGGTGTACTCCGCATACCCTCCGTCGAACTGCCGGCCCATGCCCCCCATCGCAGTCGCCACGATGTCGCCTTCCTCAAATCCGCCATCGGGGGCCGCGACAACCTCGCCAACGGCTTCGATGCCTAGAACCCGCGGAAAGGGCACATTCGGCGAATGACCTTGGCGCGTAAAGAGCTCGGACCGGTTGAGGCCGAACGCCCGTACCCTGATCAGCACCCAACCGGGCTTCGGCTCTGGAACCGGCATGGCTTCAATCTTCAGGACCTCGGGGCCGCCGGCCTCTCGAATGACAACTGCCTTCATGTTGGTCATGTCGCCCTCCTCAATAGCCAGAAGAGACACTACCAAGACCAAAGCATAAGGCCAGTAAGTGCTTTGGGCGGAACGACGCACCGCAGCAAACTCCAAATCGAATGGAGATCCCGGACCGGCATCCATACCCTGCCGAAACCGCCAGTGAATCAACACGCTGGATCGTTGCCATGTCATTCGGAAATCGAGAGCCGACCCATGGTGGTCAGGCATGGAACGCCTGGAGTGAGCCCAAACTAGCCTCAACGCCTAAAGAAACGAATGTCTGCCCTCCGCGACTCACAACGGCGACGCTTCTACCCCTGTTACGAACTCATAGGATTGCAGGACTAGTTCGAACACCAGGTCCAACTCTTCCGAGGAGAGCGGCGTGAAAATCATCACGAACCCTTCCCAACCTGGCCTTTGGTCGGCCCAAGGATGGTTCACGGCCCACCCCGCTTCAACAGCCCGATCTGCTAGTTCCGGCGGAAGCGAAGCATGCAGGCTGCCGTCCGGATGGATATGCGCAAATTCGCGGCCGCGGACGATCACGTCCGGACGGGAAAGCGGCACATCTTCAGAAACCCAGAACCCTAAGGCGCCCGGCAGGGACACGATGGTCGGGCGCACCTCGATTCCGGGGGTCTCTGACACACGGCGCAAGAGCTCCGCTGAAATCACCGGCACCGGCTCGACCCCGATCTGAACATGCGGGACACCATCCGTCGTACGCGGGACCGGCGTGTCGCGCATCGGCAGCGTTATGGTCTCTGCCGCGTTGGATGAGGTCGCCAGAATAAGACCCACCACCAGACTGTTGCCGAGCTTCCCAATTCGCATCGATTTCGTTCCTTGTATAGTATTCTTGCCCCGTCAGTTCTGGCCTCGTGTGCCTTCCCGATGAACTCTGATGAGGGCCACTCCCGGTCGATTGGCCCGGAAGCGGCAGTTTGGGTTAGGCTGATCAGCTCTCGGGCACCCATGGATAGGGCCCCATCCACAGATCGAGCATCACGCGCAGCGCGTTGAGTTCCAGCCAGTCATCGTAATGCGCCCAATGCGCATACTGGGGAAGCTTAATGGCGCCCGGGATTTCGAATGCCGGCGTCCCGTTCTGGAATTCCGCGAAGATCGCGTTGCGAACGTCCGCGATGAACTGCTTTTCTTCCTCGACATGGGTCATCGTGCAGCCCATCGGAACCTGATCGGCCGGCAGCTCGTTATGCGAACAGACGGCGATATCGAAGTCGAGCTCGAGAATCTCGCCAAGCGTCCGCTCCCATTCGCCGATGTTGAAGTCCGGGACGATCGAAAACATCACCCGGTTCGGCGTCACCAAGTCCGCGATATAGCCGACCCGCTTTTCGGGAATAACGAACACGGTCATCCCAAGGCCATGGTTCAGGCCGAGATAGTGATGTTCGATCGTCACACCGCCAAGGTCGATGTCGTGGCGGCTGCCGTCCCAAACAATATCTGCGGGCGAGGTGTCCATGCCTGGATTCGCCGCAAGCCAGGCCGCCGCCTGGGCATGCATCACGGTCTGCGCGCCCGCGTCCTGAAACACCTTGCCGCCGCTGGCATGGTCCCAGTGATTGTGGCTGTGCAGCGCGTATTTGATCGGCTGATCGGTGACGGCACTGACGGCCTCGATCAATTTCTCGCCGTGGGCAGAGTTGACCGTTTCAAAGACGGCCACGCCGTCATCAGTCACCAGGAACATGGAATGATATCCGTTCCCGCCACCGAAGCTGTAAACGCCGGGCGCAATTTCCTGGGTGTATTCAAGCGGCGTTTCGGCCTGAGCCAGGCCCGCGCAGCCAAGCGCGACGAGCGTTGCAACCGCTGCTTTCTGAAGATTATCGAGCATTTTTCAGTATCTTCCTCTCTGTGCCATTATACCGTCCCCTCGACTTCGCGCTGCGATCCCAACACGGTACCTTGGGATCGAATTTCCGCGGCAGAGGGTTAGTGACTTGACATATAGAACAATCTGTACTGTTACAATACATCATGTTTTATAGACGGCTCTGTGCATGAATAAGCATGAAGATCCCCGCCTTGCCGCCACGCGCGAGCATGCGCTGGAGGCTGCCCTGACGCTGCTGAAGGAAAACGGCGTTCTGGCCGTCACCCATGCGGCGGTCAGCGCCAGAACCGGCATCTCGCGCAGCACGCTCTATCGGCACTGGCCGAAGTTGGAGAAATTGCGCAACGATGCCTTTCTTCGGGCGGCAACTTCACCGGTATTTGCGCCTAGAACGAACGGTCCGCTGCGTACCGACCTGACGTGGATCCTGAGCAATTTGTTGACGGCGCTCAACGAAACGGCCTGGGGTCACGTCGCCCCGCAGGTCATCGCGGCCGCCGCCACCGACGAGCAGGCGCGCTTGGTCATTGTCGATTTCATGCGGGATCGGATTGGCAATGTCGAAGCCGTCTTCGCGGCAGCCCGGGAACGCGGAGAGATCGGCGACGACGTGCCGGTGCGGCAGCTGATCGAAATGGCGATAGCGGTGCCCTATTTTCGAAAGCTCATCGCCGGGCTGCCGCTGAATCATGAATGGCTCGACACCCATGTAGACATACTTTGCCGATTGGCAGCCGAACCGCAGCACTAGTTCGATTTGGACCAGTTTATGTGGCAGATCAGCGCCAAAACGAGCCTCAAATCGCGGCTGATACCTGATCAACCTGTTCGATCTGGTCGCCAAAGCCGCCACCAAACCGTTGGCTGTTTTGTCCGCGTTGCGTCAGTTCGCCCTTCATCCGATTTCGCGAGCGTAGCGAATGTCCGAACTGACGGACCGCACCGCAGCAATGCGAGTGTAGGTCAGACGGCAAGTCTGGCCGTTCTCGAGTTTGGATATCGGCTGGCGGCGGGACAGATGATGCGCTACCGCAAGACCGCCCTGAACCCAACCTGACCTTTCAAAACCGAATGCTGCGGATCAAAGTTGAACGGTATCTCTCCTACGTTCTGCGAGATGAAAGGTCCGATGGGGGATGTCATGGCTGAATCGAACAAGTACTATGGCACAGGGCTGTCGATGGAAA
>JBFKFZ010000136.1:0-4805 GCA_041633555.1 Paracoccaceae bacterium
ATCGGCGCTGTGCTGTTCGAGCAGAACGACGAATGGCAGACCGCCAGCCGCTACATGATGGTCGAGGCGTTCGCCCAGATCGACCACGAGGAGATCGACCCCATTCTTAGCATCAAAGCCGCCTGATCATGACCTCAGGCCTCCCGAAAAATTACACCACCTTGACGGACGTGACCGAATATTGTTCGCTCGCGTCAGACAAGTAGTTCTCGGCCCTTTTGTATCGTACGCAGCAGCAATTGCCGATCGTGTTGCCACCGGCTAGCATCTGCGCAGGTTGATCAAGGGTTCAATCATGGCCGGGAACCTGGAGCACAGAGCGGATTCGGAAGCTGGCTCGCCATCTGATCTCGGTATCTTCATCAGTCATCGCCACGACGATACCGGCAGCCTCGGGACTACCCTCCGGCGCGAGTTAGCGGATGTGTTCGGCGATAAGAACGTCTTTCTCGACCAGCATGGCAAGAAGCCCGGCGAATCCTTTGACGACCGGATCCACTCAGAGTTGGATCGTGCCGGTGCTGTGCCAGTGCTCATCGGCAGATCGTGGCTGACGATATCGGATCAGAGCGGGGCGCGACGTCTAGAGGATCGAAAAGACTCGGTCCGGTGCGAGATTGCGCTTGCGCTGCGGAAGCCAGACTGCAAGGTCATTCCGGCCCTGGCCGCTGGTATTGACAAGCTGGACGCTGGTTTTGAGCGGGCGCTGCCCGATGAAATCAAGGAACTTGCGCGCAAGACACCCTATTCGTTCCGAGATGACTGGTATCAGTCAGACTTGGAGATACTGGTCAAGGCGATCCAAGAGCACACCCGTATCAAGCGGTGCACCACATCTGTTGCGTTGAAATGGCCGCGCGACCGGGCCGAACGCGCGATCGACGACTGGCTCCTGCAGGCGCGGACGATCGAGAAGGCAATCCGTGACCGGCCCTGTCGTGACGACGCCAGCGTCTCGGAAGCATCAATGGACTGGCACGTCTGGCATCGGCAGGTGGTCCAAGAACTTGGGCAGATGTTCTCTGATGATGTGGTATCCGACCGCATGCACCATCCCCAGCGGCCGCACGACAACACGATGCTGTCGCCCTATGAGCGCTCGGAAGAGCTTGCAGAAGACTGGGCTGACGATATCAATCAGCTCGAAATAATCCGCAGCAAGCTCGACATCTGGGACTCATGACGACGCGTTGGATCGACCGAGCCTCTGGAAAGCACCAACATCAAATGGAGCCCTTTGGGTCATTTGCGCAGGCGTTGATCGTGACAGCTGCCAGCGCTCAGATGAAACGCTCGCCGCCACATGTCCTGCACCGAGCTGTGCGTGTGCCAAGGCACCCATCGCAGCGGCCAAACAGGCGTCGGCCCATCGCGTCATTGCCCTTCGCAATCAGACCCGTTCCTCTGCAGATCTCGCACTGGGCCCGACCGGTGGCGTGGCAGCGATGACAAGGCCGCTTGACCTGCGAGGGCTGTTTCTTTCTGGTCGCTTGCTGATCCATGAGAGAGTCCGATCCTGATCGGATGTAGCATAGAATGGTGACTAAGCGGTGAATCGAGCAACTCGATGGCAAGAAAGCGGAAATGAGAGGCCGAACACTTTGAAGTAAGCCGGACAGAAGGACAGTGCCTGTCGCAGGCCGAGTCGGTTGGCAAAGACATCAATCCTGGGTCAATTCCGATTTGATCGCCGGGAAGTTGGTCAAACAAAACAAGGACGTCTTCAGGCCCAGGGTCCGCCTCGTCTGTGATTCCGGGTATTGGGAACACGGCTGGCGGACATGAGCTGATCGGCAGCGCCCAAGGCTTGTCCGCGTTGTGCCGCCATCGCGCGAAGGGCGGCCACGCGGTTTTCGGTCGCAGGATGGGTCGCGAAGAGATTGTCGTGTTTGTGCGCGTGCAGCGGGTTGATGATGAACATGTGTGCCGTTGCCGGATTGCGCTCGGCAGCGTGGTTGTCGATCCGGGCCGCGCCTATGGCGATCTTCTCCAATGCCGAAGCCAGCCAGATTGGCTGGCCGCAAATCTCGGCCCCAGCTTTATCGGCGGCATATTCCCGCGTCCGGCTGATCGCCATCTGCACCAGCGCCGCTGCCATCGGCGCAAGGAACATCATCAGGAGCGTGCCAAATAGTCCCAGCCGCTCTCGAGATCCGCCGAAGAAGAGCGCAAAGTTCGCCAGCATCGAAATTGCACCGGCGAAGGTTGCGGTGACGGTCATGATCGCTGTGTCATGGTTGCGGATGTGTGCCAGCTCGTGTGCGATGACGCCGGCCAGCTCCTCACGCGTCAGGCCGCGCAGCAGGCCCGACGTCACTGCGACAGCCGCATTGGCGGGGTTGCGACCGGTGGCGAAGGCATTGGGTTGCGGCGTGTCGATAAGGTAGACTTGGGGCTCGGGCAGGCTCGCCTTGCGGGCGAGCTCGACGGTCAAGGCATGCAGGCCCATCCTGTCGCCGGGTAGCACCGGCTGGGCGTTGTGCATACGCAGGACCATGCGATCCGAGTTCCACCAGGTAAAGGCATTCATTGCCGCTGCGACCACAAGTGCGATCATAGCGCCGCCCGATCCCCCGATCAGGTAGCCCACGCCCATGAAGAGCGCAGTCATCGCCGCCATCAGCATCGCCGTCTTCACATAGCCCATCTTGGTCTTCCGAACTTCGCATTGAGGTATGGAGGGAAATATGGGGAGTTTCCCGATCTGTACAAGCATAGGCCCAAAGCGGGCAGGCGAACCGAACTTTCATGAAGGTGTGGATGGATGGCCGGCAAGGCCGGTTGTCTCGAAATCGAATCTCGGTATCGAAGACACACAGGCTTCGCTAGTCGTGCTGAAAAGAGAATGGAAAGGCACGTCTGCCAGATGTTCATGAATGACCCTGCGGAGCCTGAACTCTGGTCCGGCAGTCGTCCGAGTTCCATGGACGGTCGTTCAAGTGCACCCACCCGCTTCTGGCACGCGAAATTGAAGCGGGGCCAAGATGTACAACCGGAGAGCATTGAACCCGTTCGCTCCCAAGTTGCAGCGGCCGGTCCTCGCCGATCACAGGGATCGATCCAAGCCCAGATCCCACAGTTTCCCGATCATCCGTCGCTATGACTGAAACAGGCAGCGCGAGATGCTGTGACAATCAGTCGAAAGCGAACTGCAATGAGCAAGAGCCGTCCCCACGCCGAGAGCCGTCTGGCTATGTTCCTCGAGAAACGTATACTGGAGTTGCGCCCGGGCAAGACCCAGATAGAAATTGCCACCGAAGCGGGGTTCATCAATCCCAACATGCTGGCCAGGTTGAAGAATGGCAGCGCAAAGCTGCCGCTCGACCGAGCGACGGGTCTCGCAAGGGCGCTGGACTGCGATCCCAGACTGATTTTCAAACTGGCGCTCGGGCAGCTCGGCGGCGATACCACCGGCCGTGCGATCGAGGAAATCTTCGGCACCATCGTCACGCGCAACGAGGTGGCCTGGCTTGAAGAAATCCGCAGCGCTTCCGATCACTCCGACCCGACACTGACCGCCCGGTCGCGCAGCGCATTGCGGGGGATCTTTGGCAAATGAGCAGCGCTCGGAGGATTGTTCTCGGTTTCAAGCGGCCGCCGGAAGGGGCACTAAGCGAGAATGAACGGGCCTGGATCGAGTTCCTGCGGATCGTCTCGAACAACGGCGATCCGAAGCCAACGCTGGCGAGGGTTCAGGCTCTACGACGGCTATTTGACACCGAGGTGTTTGATCGGCAGGAAAGGCCAGTTCGCGAGGAATGGCCGGACGCAGAACGGCCGGCGGATCCCAGGAAAAAGCTGCCCTAACCGATCTTGTCCTGGGTTCTGGTGTCGAAATCGCTGGCGTCGTGGCGTTCACGCAATTGACCTGCCGGGTCGCCTGATGTGCGGTTGACCATCGCGCCGCGCTTGTAGGCGGGGCGCTCGGAGATCTCGTCCATCCAGCGGATGACGTTCTTATAGATCCCAACGTCTAGGAATTCGCCCGCGTCATAGGATTGGCCTTGCACTGTGCGACCATACCACGGGGCGGTGGCGATATCGGCGATCGTGTAGTCATCGCCCGCCACATAGCGGCGGTCTGCGAGGTTGCGGTCGAGGACGTCAAGCTGCCGTTTGACCTCCATCGCATAGCGATTGATGGCATATTCGATCTTCTCTGGCGCATAGGCATAGAAATGGCCGAAGCCGCCGCCCAAATAGGGGGCCGAGCCCTGCAGCCAGAATAGCCAGTTGAGTGCCTCTGTCCGGCCCGGGCCCGAGGCGGGCAGGAAGGCGCCGAACTTCTCGGCCAGATAGAGCAGGATCGCACCGGATTCGAAAACCCTACTGCCGGTGCCGTGATCCATCAGCGCGGGGATCTTGGAGTTCGGATTGACATCGACAAAGCCGGAGCCGAACTGGTCACCCTCACTGATCCTGATCAACCATGCGTCGTATTCCGCATCATGGCCTGCATCGAGCAGCTCTTCGAGCATGACGGTGACTTTGACGCCGTTTGGGGTCGCCAACGAATAAAGCTGCAAGGGGTGTTTTCCGACGCGCAGCACCTTGTCATGTGTCGGCCCGGCGATTGGGCGGTTGATGCCTGCGAATTCGCCGCCGTTTGCGGCGTCCCATGTCCAGGTCTTGGGCGGAGTATAGGTGTTCATCGAAGACCCTCGTCGCTTTGTATGTTCTGCTGGGCACCTAATGTGCTTTTTCTTCCGATCAACCATCGATCATCGAACTGACCCACCGGGACTGTATCGATAAGCGGAACGATATCTCAGGCGGAAAGTGCGCCTCTGCTGGGCATTCCCCTC
>JBFKFZ010000137.1:0-4763 GCA_041633555.1 Paracoccaceae bacterium
GAACATAACCGCGCGACGGCCAGCGGTTCAACGAGCCTAGGCGAATCCCAAGTCACCCTCGGTCCGGGCGTCAGTCATCCGTGTCACTGCTGCATCTCTGCCGGAAAGACAGCTCGCTTGAGCCGTGTGCCCAATGGGCAGGAAACAACTGATGCAAGAATGACTCTGTCCGAGTCATATTTCGTTCAACAATGATAGTAAAATTTGACAAGGTGGTCGGTTTCGGCAACTTTCCGCTGAGATTCGGCGCTGGGTGCCGAGTCAGGTCAGTATGAGTCGAAGGGGCACTGATAATTATGCGTACGATTTCTGTTGTTTTTCTTATGTCTGCGGTAGTTGGTTTGAGTGGCTGTGCGGTGCCTCTTGAAGATCCCAAGGGCATTTGCCTGAAGGAAGAAGTCACTCAAACTGAACTGGAACGGCTGCGCAAGCGACCCGACTTCCAGGACATCGTGGACCATGCACTGCAGTATTGTCCGGAACTTGCACTGCAACTAGTTGGTCCGGCAACGGCAACGATCATCGACGGCACTCGCTTAGGCCGCAACGGCGGAGGAAATGGCTTCCCCGATGGCGGCGGCAGTGGCAGCGGAGGTACGAGTAGCGACTCCAGTGGTGGTGATACCAACACCGGCTCCGGCGGCGGCGATACCGGTACGGGTGGTGGCGATGGCGGCACCAGTACCGGCGGCGGCGATACCGGCACGGGTGGTGGCGGCGGCGACGGCGATGGCGATGGCGATGGCGATGGCGATGGCGGTGATACGCCCAAGGGTGGCGACAAGGATAAGTCCAAAAACGGCAACGCCAGCGCCAATAACGGCAAAGGCGGCAACCATGACAAAACCGGCAGCTCGGACAACGGGAAAGGCAACGGAAGAGACCGAAAATAGCTACAGCATCTGAGGCGGGTTTCCCCTTCGCTCTCGGGACGAACTGACCAGCGCTTCGAACTGGAGCGCCGGTATTCGATTGCACGCCGCCGACTGGTGAGCTTGATCTGTTGCCCAAGCGACCGCAGACCCATCAGAAACGGGCCGCAAGCTCTGCTGCGAACAATACAAACCCCAGCTCTGAGGTGACGCTTCTATCTGCTTGCGCAGCACACGTTTGTGAGTTTCGCGCGACCTCCGCACCTTGAGGCCAAGGTTTGCCACCCGGCAGGGCCTTACGCACAATCCGATGAAAAATTCAAGTGGCGGGTCATCGCGATACCGGTGCTCTCAAGCATGTTGACCGGCGAGGCTCACTTTCTCCCCATCGTCTGTATCGGTCTGAAGCCGCCGAGGATCAGGCGCTGCGGGTCGAACGGGATTTCGCCGTCGGTCTCGAACCTCGGGTCAGTTCTCATGTGGTCTTCGGCGGCATCGACGCTGGCCCTGTCCGGCCAGATCTGCCACGAGAAGACGATCCGTTCACAGGGCCGGGCATCGACCGCCCGGCGAAAATCGGTCAGCTTGCCGTCGGGCACATTATCCTCCCAGGAATCGACGATCTCGATACAGCCATATTCCCGGAGCAGTGCCGCGCTATTTTCTGCCCATTTCCGGTAGGCTTCCCGCTTGCCTTCGGGGACAGGAATGACGAATCCGGCGATATACATCTGAAAGCTCCTTCGGTGGCAGGGAAGTGAAACACGGGGGGGCACAATTGGCAGATAGGGCGAAATGAGCCCAAATGTCGCGGCAGGGGCTGGACTGCCCGCGCGCGGACAAAGAGTATCTCGTTTACAATCCATACGTTACGAAATTCCGTCAGGGCTTTCTTAGGGTTTTCGAAGTGCCGTGCGAAGGGAGTTGACGCAAGATCTGCGATCCCGCCCGCCCGACGCGCGGCCGGGAACGCTCGGCCTTGCACCGGCTGACCGGGATTGCCGCCCGGAGATCGTCAATGTCAGGATGGCGGGCCGATCTGGGCAATCATCTAGACCGATCAGGCACCGAGAACCGGCGGGAAGTGGCCCTCTGATTCTCGATGGATGGGGTCAGAATTGGGGGCTTCGCTTCGTATGTGATCTGCGCCGGGCGGGATTCCAGCCCTTGCAGGATCGCGGGATCGCCGCTGAATGGTCGAGTGATTTCCCGCTGTGGCATCTGCTAACGCATTAGCTTTTCACGAAACATTGCCCCGAGTTCTGCCCCGCAGCGTCAAGCATACCATTGTATGCACTTGATTTTCCACGAACTTCTTGACTCGCGTAAAGTCTGTTTCTAAAAGCCTTCGCAATGCTGCAGTGCAGCGTTAGCGCTAAACCTGGCCTGAAGGGGACCGAGATGGCACAACGGATCTTGATACTGGGTGGCGGTTTCGCCGGCATGTTCGCGGCCCGCGAAATCCGCAAACGCCTTGGCGATGCGGTCGAGGTCGAATTGATCAATGACGAGAACTACTTCGTCTTCCAGCCGCTTCTGCCCGAGGTCGCGGCAGGTTCCATCGCCGCGCCGCATGCCGTCTCGCCGCTGCGGTTTCTGCTGCGCAAGACCTTCGTCCGCAAGGCACGGATCGACCATGTCGATTTCGAACGCAGGATCGTCACCGTCTTTCAGGGTGTACAACGCCGCCCGACCGAGGTGCCCTATGACCACCTCGTGGTTGCCATGGGCCAGAAGGTCGATCTGAGCCGGACGCCGGGCCTGACGGATCATGCGCTGACCATGAAGACCCTCGAAGATGCCCGCCGTCTGCGGGCGCATGTGATCGAGAAACTCGAACATGCCGAGATCACCCAGCTTCCCGAGGTCAAGAAAGAGGCGCTGACATTCTGCGTCGTCGGCGCAGGATTTTCCGGCGTGGAAACCGTGGGGGAGATGAAAGAGCTGATCGACCGGTCGCTGAAATATTACCCCAACATCTCGCCGGACGAAGTGCGGGTTGTGGTGGTGGAATTCGCGGGGCGCGTGCTTGGCGAGCTGCCCGAGAAACTGGGCGCCTATGCGGCCAAAAAGCTGGAAGAGCGCGGGATCGATGTGATGCTGAACACCGGCGTCGCTTCGGCGACGGGGACCCGCCTGATCACGACGACGGGCGAGGAAATTCCGACCCGCACGATCGTCGCGACAATCGGCAATGCGCCCTCGAAGGTGGTTTCCGAGATGGACCTGCCAAAGGTTCACGGCCGGATCGATGTCACCCGCAGTCTGCAGGTCAAGGGGCATGACAATGTCTGGTCGCTGGGCGACTGCGCCCTGATCCCTATGAAGGACGGGGCCAGCGAGCGCGAGGATTTCGCGCCGCCCACCGCCCAGTTCGCCGTGCGGGAAGCGCGCGCGCTGGCCATGAACATCGACGCAAGCATCAAAGGCAGGGCGCTTCAGCCCTTCCGGTACAAATCGCAGGGCGCGCTCGCGTCTCTGGGCGCGCGTCGCGGCGTTGCGCAGGTCTGGGGCATGAACTTCTCGGGCTTTCCAGCCTGGCTGTTGTGGCGCGCCTATTATGCTGTTTTTCTGCCGGGCCTTGGCACCAAGGTGCGCGTCCTGCTGAACTGGCTGCTCGACGCGCTCAGCCCGCGGTCGGTCGTGCAGATCAAGGCGGAATCGCCCCACACCACGCGCTATGTGCACTATCGCGCCGGAGACCGGGTATTCGAGAAGGGCAATCGGGCCGACGGGATCTATACCGTCATCTCTGGCAAGCTGGAGCTGGCTTTCGAGGACGAGACGAGCGGCGAGTTGACGATGTCGACGCTTGAAGCGGGGGATCATTTCGGCGAGCGCCTGATCCTAGGTCACAATCGCAGGGCGGGAACCGTGCGGGCGCTGGAGGACAGCAAGGTGCTGGTTCTGGACCGTGACGAGTTTCTCAAGCTGGCGGATGCATTCCCGATGATCCGTGACTATTTCCAGGACCGCATGAAACGGGTCTATGGCATCGACTGGAGACCCCAGAACGGCGGAACGAGTTAGGCGATCCTGCAGTTACCCGCCACTGCAATGCACGCAGATGTCTGGAACGCGTTCGAAGCCGTGACCCGAAGGCGAACAGGCGTTCCGCAATGAAAAAGGCCCCGCGCGTGGCGTGGGGCCTTCTTGTTCTTGCGGCAGAAGGCGCCTATTCTTCGCGGCTCTCCACCGGATCGGCGAAGACATTGTCGAACTCGCCGGCCGGTGCTGCCTCTTCGGGGGCGGGTGCGGCGAGGGCGGCGGCGGCTTCCGCGGCCGCGCGGGCCTCCTCGATCACCTTCAGATCACGCTCTGTCGCGATGCGGCGCACGTTCATCGCGGCCCCACCGGTTCCTGCCGGGATCAGACGGCCGACGATGACGTTCTCTTTCAGGCCGACCAGCTTGTCCCGCTTGCCCTGAACCGAAGCCTCGGTCAGCACCCGCGTGGTTTCCTGGAAGGACGCAGCCGAGATGAACGACCGGGTCTGCAGGCTGGCTTTGGTGATGCCGAGCAGGATCGGCTCGCCGGTTGCGGGCTTGCCGCCTTTCGAGATTGCCTTTTCGTTGGCGGCATCGAATTCGGCCTTGTCCACATGCTCGCCCTTCAGCAGCGTCGTGGTGCCGCTTTCCTGGATCTCCCACTTCTGCAGCATTTGGCGCACGATGACCTCGATGTGCTTGTCGTTGATCTTCACGCCCTGCAGGCGGTAGACGTCCTGCACCTCGTCGATCATGTAATCGGCGAGCGCCTCGACACCCATGATCGCAAGGATGTCATGCGGCGCGGGGTTGCCGTCCATGATGTAGTCGCCCTTCTGAACAAAGTCGCCTTCGGCCACCGGAATGTGCTTGCCTTTCGGCACCATGTATTCCACCGGCTGCA
>JBFKFZ010000138.1:0-4725 GCA_041633555.1 Paracoccaceae bacterium
CCCTTCGTGCTCAGCTGGTCGATGCTCGAGGCGATGGCGCTCGGCTGCGTCGTCGTCGGATCGAAAACGCCGCCGGTGGAAGAGGTGATCGAGGATGGCGTAAACGGCCACCTGGTGGACTTTTTCGACATCGAGGGCTGGGCGGCGAAACTGGAAGAGGTGTTGGCCGACCCGCAGGCCCAGGCCGGGGTCCGCAAGGCCGCGCGCCGGCACATCATCGACGCCTACGACCTGAAGACCCGCTGCCTGCCCAGGCTGATGGACTTCGTCGAAATTGCCGGGCGTTAAACAAGCTATTATGCCAGCCCGCGATGGAATCACAAAACCGGATACCCCATGCAAGATTTCCCGACAGAACCGGAAGAGCGCTTCGCAAACTGGCACGCCAGGAAAAAGATCAAACGAAAGGACAGGTCTGGATCGTTCTCTGGCTCGGGGTCGAGCCTGGAACAGACCGCCATCATCCGCTCAGAGCTTCCTAAGCTCGTCCGGAAACTGAACGTACTATCCATACTGGATGCCCCTTGCGGCGATTTCTTCTGGATGAAGTCCTGCGATCTGTCGGGTATTCATTATGTCGGCGTGGATATCATCAAGGATGTGATCGACCGAAACCGGGCAGCTTATGCCACAAAAACAAAAAGATTTGATGTCCGGGACATAATAACCGACCCGCTTCCGGCTTCCGATCTGATCTTGTGCAGGGATTGTCTGGTGCACCTTTCCTTCGCCCAAGCGTTCGAAGTGTTACGAAATTTTAAGGCCAGCGCATCTCGCTACCTTCTGACCACGACCTTCACGGGCAGGACTCGGAATTCCGATCTGACCCTCAAGACGCAATTCTGGCGGCCGCTGAACCTGCAAGCGCCACCGTTCGACTTTCCTCCGCCCGAGACACTGATTGTCGAGCGCTGCACCGAACTGGATGGCACTGTTGGCGACAAATCTCTGGCGCTTTGGAATCTAAGGGCCTTACCAGTCTGACAGTCGCTTTCAGATGCGTCCCGTACCCATCCTCTAGGGAGAAGCCGCGTGAGCAAGATCCCCAACAACCTGATCGTGTTCTTTCACGATAAATCGGCCATGCCGGACGTTTTTAAGGAATGCATCGATGCAAGCCTTGCCGCCAATCCAGAGTTCACTCTGATCTTTCTGGACGATGACGACGTCAGAAAACTGATCGTGGCGCATTTTCCGCAATTCCAGAACATCTATGGCCGGATCCGGGTGCCGGCGGCACGGTCGGACATCGCCCGGCTTGTCGCGCTTTATCAGTTTGGAGGAGTCTATACCGACATCTCTATGGCATTCCGCACACCGTTCCGCGCGCTTTATCGACGGGAGGACGAGCTTTTTGTTGTGCGGCGCGACGATGCCCCGGCGTTCAGAACGCGCCCGCATGTTGCACATATCGTCAACGGCATTATCGCATCGGTTCCAGAATCGGACTTCATTCTGGAATGCCTCAAGAGAGTATATTTCAATTTATCAGAAGGTTATGTGAATTACACTGTCAATCTGGCAACTGGACCGTCGATTCTTACGGAAGCTTTCTATGCGAACCGCAACCGGCTTTCCCACCGTTGCTCCATCGGAGATTTCTCAATCCTTCAGGTGGAGAATTTCCGATACCGTCGGGTATCAGGCGTGAACAACACCTGGGTCGAAGCACAGCGCGAGGGCATTCTGAATCCGGACGATCTGCCCCAAACCCCATCGCCACAGGATCGCGCGTGGCGTGCCTTCTCGGACACGCGAAAGCCCAGGCTTCGACATTTGATCCGCCGCCTTTTTTGCACCGACACACAGGAACAGTAGGCAAACCGCGATCCTTTAAAACCGCAACGGGCTGTCGATGTGTTCGGCGTCCGTGTCAGGCCGAGGCGGATGCGCTAGGGTCTTGATAATCCATCGTCCAAACCCGGACATTCCGCTTGGCCAGAGCCTGGGCGACATAGTCGCGGACCTTGGGGTACGACATGAACTGGCCCTGCACAATGAATTTAGGGAACTCCACCGGCAGCTCTGCAACCAGCGCATCGCAGCATTCCTCGAAGAAGTGGTTCAGCATGATATCGCCGAACAGAACCAGGCCTTCTGGCGGATTGGGATGCATAGTAAGCAGCGCTTCGAATGCCTTCTTGCCCAGGATCTGCGGATCCTTGCGCGCCCGAAAGAGAAAGTTGTCAACCGAATAGGACGGCACGCCGTTCATGGCGAAATCGCGCGTCAGCGAGGTCTTGCCCGATTGCGGCGCGGCGCCCATCAGGATCGCCACGCTGCGGCGCAGGGCGCAGTGATAGACGTATCGCGGGATCGGGTCGCCGCCCTGTTTCACGCTGGGGCCGCAGAACCGCGCCGAATAGCTGCTCAGCAGCCCGTCGACCAGAAGATCGATCGTGGGATAGTATTTCTTGTCGCCCGCGCCCCGCACCGCCGGCTGCCAGTAGGTTTCCCCGGCCTTCGGAATCGCGCCGCATTCCAGCACCAGGACGCCGGTGGGCGTCAGGTGGGTCGCCAGCTTGTCCAGCAGGCGCTTCTGCTCGGGTTCGTAATGGATCGCCGACAGCAGAAAGATCAGGTCGAACTTCTCGCCGTCGGGAATGTCCCACCAGCTGCCGACCCGGTATTCCACTTCCGAGCTGCGCTGCTTGGCCAGGTCGATCCACTTCTGGAACTTGTCAATGCCGACCACCCGGGTCGCGCCCATCTTGAGCGCCTGGATGCAGAAGAACCCCTCATTGCAGCCGATATCCAGCACCGACATACCCTTGAGCGGCAGCTCCTTGTCTGGTGATCGGTTGCTGAGATGCTTGAGGTTCAGCGCCGCCAGTTTTTCGTGTGACGCCGAGCCTTCGAATGAGTCGAAGCTCTGGTAGCGGCCTTCCTTCTTGGTCTCCGACTTGTCCAGCGGATACCAGTTGCCGCCCACCATGACCTCGACGACGGCCGTGTCAAAGCCGGTCGGGGTCATCTGGGCACCGACTTTCAGCTGAAACCCGTGATCCTTTTCGGACCGGACAAGCTCCGACACGTCCTTGCGCTTGATGTTCGTCTCGCCAGAGACGACGATCTTTTCGCCCTGGCGAACTCGCACCTGGAGCGGGTGAGTCAAGGGCTCGTAGACCCATCCGGTGACGAACCCGCCCTTGAGTTCCTCCACCTTCCCCTGAATATTCATCATCCTCACTCTCATCCTGCTCCATAGCCGGCCAACCGCCGCCGATACCTTCATTGCCCAACCATCACGAAAATGCCTCAGCCGCCGTCCCTGCGAATCCGGTGTCTGTTAGTGCATCCCCATCGAATGGTCTATTGGAAGTTTCCCTGAACTGCCGCCACTCAACAAGAAGACGCATCCCGCCTCAGCCCGCCCGCCGAGGACCTCCAGCGCTGGCTAGATCGCCGCGCCTGCGCGCTAGCGATGCTAGGCGCAAGCAGGCCGCGCTTACAGGGGGCATCCGCCCAGCAAGCCGCTTCAGGACCGCCTCGGCCTCAGATATCTGGCCCTCGGCCCGCAGCACGTCCGACTGCAGTTGCCGCAGCCCGGCAATCCGGCCCTCCGGGTCCAGTGCCAGCGCTGCGTTTAGGTGCCGCCGGGCGGCGGCTGTGTCCCCACCGTCCCAGGCCAGCCGCGCAAGCCGCTGGTAGCCGCCAAGGCTGTCGGGGTGCAGCGCGACCATTGCCTCCAGCACGGCGCCTTGCCATTGCTGGTCATCCATCCCCGTGCTTGACACAACCGCATGGCCGGTACACGCCCTTCACCGGACAGGTAAGGCCCCAGACGAAGGAACAGGCTAAATGCGTATCGCAGTCATCGGCACCGGCTATGTTGGCCTCGTCTCGGGGGTCTGTTTTTCGGATTTCGGTCATGACGTGGTCTGCGTCGACAAGGACCCGGCCAAGATCGCCAAGCTCGAGGCCGGCGAGGTGCCGATCTATGAGCCGGGGCTTCAGGCGCTGATGGCCAAGAACGTCGAGGCCGGGCGGCTGACCTTCACCGGCGACCTGCGGGCGGCGATGACCGGAGCGCAGGCGGTGTTCATCGCCGTGGGCACGCCGACCCGGCGCGGCGACGGCCATGCCGACCTGACCTACGTCATGGCCGCGGCCGAGGAGATCGCGACACATCTCACCGATTACGCCGTAATCGTGACGAAATCGACCGTGCCGGTGGGCACCAACCGCAAGGTCAAGCAGGTGATCGCCAAGGCCAACCCCAAGGCCGAGTGCGATGTCGCCAGCAACCCCGAATTCCTGCGCGAAGGCGCCGCGATCGACGATTTCATGAAGCCAGACCGCGTCGTCGTCGGCGTGCAGAACGACCGCGCCGCGGAGGTGATGAACGAGATCTACCGGCCGCTCTACCTGCGCGACTTTCCGATTGTGATCACAGATCTGGAAAGCGCCGAGATGATCAAGTATGCCGCCAACGCCTTTCTCGCCACCAAGATCACCTTCATCAACGAGATGGCAGGGCTCTGCGAGAAGGTCGGCGCCGACATCAAGCAGGTCTCCAAGGGCATGGGGCTGGACGGGCGGATCGGCAACAAGTTCCTGCATGCCGGCCCCGGCTATGGCGGGTCGTGCTTTCCCAAGGACACCCGCGCGCTGGCCCGGATCGGCCAGGACCATGCCGTGCCGATGCAGATCGTCGAGACGGTGATCCGCGTCAACGAGGAGATCAAGCACCGGATGATCGACAAGGTGCTGGACCTTTGCGAC
>JBFKFZ010000139.1:0-4501 GCA_041633555.1 Paracoccaceae bacterium
CGCTCCGGTTCGACATGTTCAAGTGTTTTGATACCCGCCGATGACAGCCGTTCCCGCAACGCCGACGCGGAGCGGTCGCCGAGCCCCGGCAGCAGCCCGTCGCGCTCTATCATGGTAATCGCGATATCTTCCGCGCTGTCCACCTGCAGCGCATGATGCATCGCCATCGCAAGTTCGACGCCGCCGACACCGCCACCGATCACCGCCAGCTTCGCCGGGACCTTTCCATCTGTCACGCGGGCGCGGAACCGGCCCCAGGCATCCGCGAAATTATCCAGCGGCTTCGCGGCGACCGCATGTTCCGTAAATCCAGGCAGGCCGGGCAGGTCGGACGTGATTCCGATATCGAGCGAGGCCGCATGAAACGGCAGCACCCGGCCACCGGCTAGCGTCACCGTCCGCGCCTTTGGGTCTAGCCCCGTCGCGCGGCCCAGGACCAGCCGCGCCCCGGCGAAGCGGGCCAGGCGTACCAGGTCGATGTCCAGCACATGACGGTCATAATGGCCAGCTATGTGGCCCGGAAGCATGCCGGTATAGGGCGCGGTGGGACCCGGGTTGACGAGCGTTACCCGAACCCCAGGCAGCGGCTTCATGCCCCACATCCGCAGCACCAGCGCATGGGCATGACCACCGCCGATCAGTACCAGCTCGCGGGTCAGGGGCAGGGGGGGTGTGGCGTGCATCGATCCTCCGGGGTTCGGGCAAGGATTAGGGGGTTTGCGATCCGAAGGCGAGGGGTCAGGGGGCGACCCACTGGCCCCGCCAGTCAGCGGCCCTCGTGTAACGGGCGCGCAGATCGTGCGGCCGCGCCAGATGGACCGCGTCGATCTCTCTCAGCGTGATCCTCAGGACCGCCAGCCGGGCAGGGTCCGGCACCCTGTCGAAAGCACCGCTTTCGGCAATGGGTGTGCCCGGCGGCGGCTGGGTTCCGTAATTGCCGCGTTGCGCCTCGGTCATCGCCTGCCAATCGGCCCGCGCTGCTTCGCCTTCGGTGATGGACGCCAGGCCAAGCAGCCGGATCTGCAAGGCGTCCACCTCGTGCCACAGCAGCAGTGATACCATCGGATTGGCGCGGATCTCGGCCACTTTCGGTGTCGTCGTGTCGGTGAAGACCTCGACCCACCCGCCGGCCCGGTCGGCGCGGCGCAGAACGACCTGCCTCAGCTCCGGTCCTCCCGCCACAGCAATGGTCGCCAGCGTTACAAGGCCAGCAAAGCCGCCGCGCCGCGTGCCGACATCGCCGATCTCGCGCCATATCCTTGTCAGCATCGCCTCGGGTGTCTCGGTCCAGCGATAAGCCATGGCAATGTCAGCCTTTCTTTCGGGTTTGCCAAGCATGCCTCGTGGTTGCTTTCGGGGCAATGCGCGAGCCGTTCGATAGCCCGTCTGCGTCACAACGTGTCGCGAGCAGAACAGCCGACGTCGCCAGCGGCGCTTGCGAGAAATCGTGAAGCAGCGCAGCATGGGTGCCAGTTCAGCCCTGCCCGGAGCTTTGCCGATGACTGCCCACGACCTCTCAGCTGTTCTGACGTCCGTTGCCACAGCCAGGGGCCTGCCGAACGAGCACTACGTTTCCGACGAGATGTTCGAGATCGAGAAAGAGCAGGTGCTGTTCGACAACTGGTCGGCGATCGGTTTCGCCAAGGATGTGCCCGAAACAGGCGATGCCCTGCCGGTCGATTTCCTTGGCATGCCGCTCTTGGCAGTGCGCGGCAAGGATGACGCGGTGCGGGTCTACCAGAATACCTGCCGCCATCGCGGGATGATCCTTGTTTCCGAGAAGAAGAAGGTCGGCGGCGTGATCCGCTGCCCTTATCATTCCTGGTGCTACGCGCTTTCAGGAGAGCTTGTCGCCACGCCGCATGTCGGCGGACCGGGGCACAATACCCACGAAGAGATCCGCCGCGGCGAACTTGGCCTGATCGAGATCCGCAGCCATGTCTGGCGCGACATCATCTTCGTCAACATCTCGGGCACGGCCCCCGATTTCACCGACTATGCCGCCGAGGCGATCCGGGCTTGGGGGGAGTTCGAGGGCAAGCCGCTCTATCATTCCGGCGCGGATTCCAGCTTCAGCTTCGATGTTGCCTGCAACTGGAAGCTTGCGGTCGAGAACTACTGCGAAAGCTATCACCTGCCTTGGGTCCATCCCGGTCTCAACAGCTATTCGCGGCTGGAAGATCACTACCATATCGAGGAGCCGGGCAAGTTCTCGGGGCAGGGCACGCTGGTCTACCGGCCTATGATATCGGAGGATAGCCGCCGGTTTCCCGACTTCGGAGCGTTGTCGGAAAAATGGGAGGCGGGCGCGGAATACATCACACTTTACCCCAACGTATTGCTCGGCGTGCATCGCGACCACGCTTTCGCAATCATCCTCGAACCCAAGGCAAAGGATCGAACCGTCGAACATGTCGAGATCTACTATGCCGCCGAGGAAGCTACGGGGCCGAAATGGGAGGCGATGCGCCGCGTCAACTCGAAGATGTGGTACGGCGTTTTCGAAGAGGATCTGTTCGTCGTCGAGGGTATGCAGAAGGGCCGGAACGGGCGGTATTTCGATGGCGGAAAGTTCAGCCCGGTGATGGACGGACCGACACATCTGTTCCATCACTGGGTCGCAAGCCAGCTGACAGAGGGTCCGGTTGCAGCCGAATGAGGAACACCTCGACCGCCGCTTGCGGGATGCCCATGCGTGCGGCGACAAACAGGCGCTGGTCGGCCTCTATGCCGAGGCCGCTGAGATGAAGGAAGAGGCGCAAGGCATTGATGCGGAGTGTTATTACCTGACACTCGCCTATGTCTATGCACTCGATACGGGCGCTGCAGAAGCGCGGGATCTACATGCGCGGCTGAAGGCGCGCGGTCGGGAAGAATAGGGGACAGAATGCGAAATACGGCAAGGGTTGTGGTGATTGGCGGCGGCGTTGTTGGCTGCTCGGTGCTTTACCACCTGACGAAACAGGGCTGGACCGACCTGATGCTGATCGAGCGGTCGGAACTGACCAGCGGCTCGACCTGGCACGCGGCGGGAGGGTTTCACACCCTCAATTCCGACACCAACATGGCAGCGCTTCAGGGCTACACGATCCGTCTTTACCGCGAGCTTGAGGAATTGACCGGCCAGTCCTGCGGGCTGCACCACGTCGGCGGCGTCACCATTGCCACAACGCCCGACCGGCTGGACTACCTGAAGGCCGAACGCGCCAAGCATCGCTATATGGGCCTTGATACAGAGATAGTGGGCCCCGAAGAGATCGCCAAGTTGTCACCCATCACGGACGTAACTGGCGTTCTCGGAGGGCTCTACGACCCGCTCGACGGCCATCTTGACCCCTACGGCACCACCCATGCCTATGCGACGGCGGCCAAGAAGGCCGGTGCCGGGATCGTGCTGCGCAACCGTGTGCTGGAGCTCAATCCGGTCGATGGCGAATGGGATGTCGTGACCGAACAGGGCACGATCCGGGCCGAGCATGTGGTCAACGCGGCGGGCCTTTGGGCACGCGAGGTCGGTGCGATGGCGGGCGTCTACCTGCCACTGCATCCGATGGAACATCAGTATTTCGTCACAGACGAGATCCCCGAAGTCGCCCAGCACGGCACGGAACTGCCGCATGTGATGGACCCCGGCGGCGAGACCTATCTGCGGCAAGAAGGCAAGGGTCTGGTCATCGGCATCTACGAACAGAAATGCGTGCCCTGGTCCGTGGCGGGCACGCCTTGGGATTTCGGCCATGAACTATTGAACGACGATCTTGACCGGGTCGCCGAGCCGCTGGAGGCGGCGTTCAAACGCTATCCGGTGCTGGGCCGGGCCTCGATGAAGAAGGTCATCAATGGGCCCTTCACCTTCGCGCCCGATGGCAACCCGCTGGTAGGCCCGATCCCCGGCAAGCCGGGGCTCTGGTCCGCCTGCGCGGTGATGGCGGGCTTTTCCCAGGGTGGCGGAGTCGGCAAGGCGCTGTCGGAATGGATGGTGCATGGCGAAGCCGAGAACGACGTCTTCGCGATGGATGTCTCGCGCTTCGGCGACTGGACGGGGCCGAACTGGACGCGTCTGAAAGTGACCGAGAACTACCAGAGACGCTTCTCGATCTCCTACCCGAACGAGGAACTGCCCGTCGGGCGGCCGCTGGAAACCACGCCCGCCTACGGGATCTGGGACGCGCAGCGCGCCGTCTTCGGGTCGGGCTACGGCATGGAGCATGTGAACTATTTCGCGCCCCAGGGCGAAGAGCGCTACGAAGAACCGTCATTCCGCCGCTCGAATGCGCATGACATCGTCAGTGCGGAATGCCGCGCCGTGCGCGAGGCGGTCGGGATCAACGAGATCCACAATTTCGGCAAGTACATCGTCGAGGGACCCGAGGCGGTGAACTGGCTGAACCGGATCATGGCGGGCCGGGTGCCGGAGGAAGGCCGCATCGCCCTGACCCCGATGCTGTCCCCGAAGGGCAAGATCATCGGCGATTTCACGATGATGCGGCTGGGCGCTGAC
>JBFKFZ010000140.1:0-4199 GCA_041633555.1 Paracoccaceae bacterium
ACCCTGCGGCCCGATCCCCGACCGCCCCAGACCACGCATCAGAATCGGCGAAAACGCGGGCCAGTCCAGCAACGCATCTACCTTGGAAAGCACATCGTCATCACCGATCCGATCCGCCGCCTCGCGAAAAAACAAATCCATCAAACCGCCCCGAATGCCTCAAGACCAGCTTATCAAAGATCAAACGCGGCCGGAATCCGGTTTTATGCAGAGGTCTTTCCGATCGGCGCGCTGGCCTCCGCCAGCCTCAAACGCGGCATTGCGCAGGAAACCGGGCGTTGACGTCAGGAAAGACACCAAGTGGCGAAAGCGTCTGGCGAACGAAGATCGGAAGTCCGGGGCGACCGGGCCACGGCCCATCAATCTCGGTTAAAAAGAAACAGGCGGCGCATGTCGATTGGCGGTCGGATCGTGAATTGGCGGCGCATGACCCTTCGGCGGATCTGGTTGAACGAAGCGGTAGGCCGCGTGAGCCTGCCACAAACCCATTGGTCTTGGCTTCCGACGCAACCTCCGCCTGGAGCACGATGGACTTGATCGTAGCGTTTGCCCGTGGCCGCTCATCCCAGGTGCCGGCTTTCCCGTTCTATCGACCATTCGATCAGTTCGGTCCACAATGTCTCGACCAGCTCTTCGTCAAGACCGATCTCGGCTGCTTTGACTCTGACATTGTTCAAGACCTCTGCGACCCGGTCGACGGCTCGCGCCGGCAGACCCTCGATCCGTTTGAGGTCGACTGCGCGGTCGATGTACTGGCTGCGAGTGGCCAGCAAGTCAAGGAGCCGGATGTCGATCGCGTCGATCTCCAACCGCAGCTCCGCCATGGTTTTGCATGCCTGTGGGGCCTTCAGACGGGTCAACATGGACTCCTTGCTTGGCTGGTATGACGAGGGGATGGGTGGCCGGGTATTTTAAAGATGGTGCGCGTGTGTGAATTGCAGGAGGGCCGCCGTTTTTCAACCCAGCAGTTTCTGAAAGTACGATACGGCACTCTCGGAGCGGTCCCTGCAGAAATCCAGGGTGGGGGGCCGCGCCGTGCCGATCACGCGGCGGATTTGCAGATCTCCGACGAGCAGGTTCAGATAGAGGACAGCCGCCTGATCGCTGCGCTCGAATGATAGCTGGCCTGCATCTCTTGCCCGTTCCAGCACCCGCACAAGCAGCGGCAAAACTGAATCCCGCCCCGCCTCCGCGAGGGCCGCCCCCAATACGCCGCTGGCATCGGCGGCGGCCGCGCGGTTGAGCGCAATGGCGCGTTCGCCCAGCAGAAGCGCCAGCAGCCTGGGCCCCAGCAGGCCGAGGATGATCAGCGCATCCCGCTCGCTGGAAAGCTCCCGCTTCAAGAGACCTTTGACCTCGGCCGCATTGCGGGTGACCAGCGCCTTGAATAGGCCTTGCTTATCGCCGTACCAGTTGTAAAGGGTCTCGTTGGACGCTTTGGCAAGCCGCGCAATCCCCTGCATAGATGTGCCGGCATAGCCGTTCCTTTCCAGAAGCTCATAGGCCGCAGTCTCGATTTCTTCCTGTCGCTTCGCCCTGGATTCCGCCCGCATGTCGTCACCTTCTTATTGACAGAAATCGTAATCACAATTACGGAACAGGGCAACCGTAATCGTAATTACGCCTCAGGAGAAGTCATGATCCCTCAGCCTCATCTCGCGAAGACGCCAAGCCTGGTGTTGGTCTTCGGGCTGACCTCGCTTTTGCTCAGCGGCGCGATCTTCGGCTTCTTCTATGCATGGACTTGCTCCACCGTGTGGGGGCTCGACGCGGCCGATCCCGCCGTCGCGATCGCCGCCATGCAGGCCATGAACGCCTCGGTGCGCAACGCCGTCTTCGCGCCCGCATTCCTTGGAACGCCGGCCGTCCTCGTCCTGACAGCCGGGATGGCGTGGGCCATAGGCCGCAGAATTTCGGCACAAGCGTTTCTGGCCGCTGGCATTCTCTATCTGATCGGCGGACTTTTGGTCACGATGGCCATCAACGTTCCCATGAACGAAGTCCTTGCGCTGGTCATGATCCCTGACGGCACCGAAGACGCGCAACGCATCTGGACCGGCTATTCCGCCGATTGGCAGGCCTGGAACATCGTGCGCACACTCGCCGGCTGCGTCAGCCTGGCATTGGTCGGCCTCGCGCTTTTGCATCTCAGGGAGGCCCGCGCCTGATGGACATTTCCCTGATCGCATACTCGCTTGTCGTGTTGGTCACCGTCACCACACCGGGCCCGACAGTGCTGCTGGCCCTTAGGAACGGATCGCGCTTCGGTCTGCCGATGGCTGGGGCCGGGATCATCGGGGCGGGCCTGTCGGATCTTGTCCTGATCACCGCCGCCGCACTGGGATTGGGCGCCGTTCTTGCCGCCTCCGCCTTCTGGTTCGCGGTGGTGAAATGGCTGGGCGTGGCCTATCTGGCCTGGATCGGCCTGCAGATGTACAGGTCGGCGGGAAAGAACGGTGACTGCCCGGAAGGCCAGGCAGCCACGCGTAGGGCCAGGTCTGCAGCTCGGATCCTCCGAAAAAGCTTCCTCGTGGCGGTCACGAACCCCAAGGGCTACCTGTTTTTCGCGGCGTTCCTGCCGCAATTCGTCGATATAACGGAACCCCTCATCGGCCAATACGCGCGTCTCGCCCTGGTCTTCTTGATGATCGATCTCGCCGTCATGAGCGCCTATGCGGCGCTTGGGGCCAATGCGATGCGCTTCCTGCGGAAAAGGGGGGCGATCTGGCTGGAACCGTGCAGCGGCATCGCCTTGCTGATCCTGGCGGGCGGGCTAGCGCTTTACAAACGGGCCTAGGCCACGCTGGGCGTCCATGAAAGCCTCATGACCACCGGCGAAACCGGACTGAGACCCGAGGGCGCCCGTTCCCCTCCTCAACCGTCCCGCCGCTGGTCAGCCGCGCGGATCGTCGATGTATTTCCGCCAGGGATGCTGTTGCCGGAAGCCCAGCATCTCGCGCGCCTTGGCGTTGGAATAGAAGGTCTCCTCTTCCCCCATCTCGCGCTTCTGCGGCACGTCGGTGTAATAGCGCGCGATCAGTTCGGGCGTTGTCAGCGCCACCGAGTGATCGTCGTTCGAGGCGTTGAAGATCTGGAAGCCCAGTCCGTCGGTCTTCAGACACAGATCGACGATCTGCCCCAGATCTCGGGCATCGATATAGGCGAAGAAGTTGCGCCGCCGCATGTCGGGATTGATCAGCCAGACCGGGAATTCGCTCTCATATTGCTCGGGCGCGATCACATTGTTGATCCTGAGCCCGTAGATATCGGCGCCCGAGCGCTGGTAAAACGACCGTCCGGTTACTTCGTTGACCACTTTCGACATCGCGTAGCTGTCCTCGGGCACGACCGGGTGTTCCTCATCGACGGGAATGTAGTCGGGCTGGCGCATCCCGTCGGCGAAACAGATGCCATAGGTGGTCTCGGAAGAGGCGAAGACGATCTTGCGGATACCGAGCTTCGTCGCCGCCTCCATCACGTTGTAAGTGCCGATCACGTTGACCCGGTAGGTTTCGTTGTCCGGCACCATCAGGATCCGCGGCACGGCGGCGAAATGCACCACCGCGTCGAATTTCGGTACGCCGGTCCCGGGCTCCAGCTCGTCGAACCCGGCATAGGACGAGAGCGCGTTGAACATCTGCCCGCTATCGGTGATGTCGGCGACGAGGTTGTCGACCCCGCCAAGTTCCAGCGGCACCCGGTCGACATTCAGCACCCGGTGCCCCTGCCCGATCAGATATTCCACCACCACGCGCCCCGCCTTGCCGCTGCCGCCGGTGAAAACTACGCGCATCTGTCGCCTCCCTCTTGCTGACCGTCCCGTTATAGGCGGCGGGCAGCGGACTGCAAATCCGTCATGCGGTCTGCGCCAGCGCGGCCAGCAACGGGCCGCACCCGGGCTGCCACGGAGTTCACTCTTCGGGCTGCTGCCCCCCCGCCGCGTCGGTCCGGTCTCCGCCATTGCTGCCCGACCCGCCCACGTCGCCGTGGCGCAGACCGGGATGCAGCGACGTGCCAAGGATGTGGTCGGCGCGGTGCACGACATGTTCGGCCTGGCCGACGATAAGCGGATCCGGCGCATGAACGATCTTCGGATCCTTGCCGGGATAGTCGAGCGAGTTCAGGAAATGCAGCATACAGTTCAGCCGCGCGCGTTTCTTGTCATTCGACTTGATGATCGTCCAGGGCGCATCCGCCGT
>JBFKFZ010000141.1:0-3911 GCA_041633555.1 Paracoccaceae bacterium
GGAACAATTGGGCGTCTCGAACCGTCTGACGTCCAAGTACGTCGCCGAACTGGAGACGCGCCTCGGCGTCCGCCTGTTCCAGCGCACCACGCGCAAGGTCGGGCTGACGCCGGTGGGCGAGGACCTGCTGGCCCGCGCGCCGGCACTGCTTGACGATCTTGACGAGCTGTTGGCCGAAGCCGCCGCGGGCTCGCGCGGGCTGACCGGGGTCATCCGGATTTCCGCGCCCCAGACATTTGGCGAAATCTATGTCGGGCCGATGCTCGGGCGTTTCGCGCAAGCCAACCCCGGTCTCACCTTCGATCTGCGGTTGGACGATCGTTATGCCGACCTGGCCAGCGAAGGCATCGATCTGGCCATTCGCATAGGCCGTTCCGAGTTGCTGTCGCTGAAGGCGCGGAAGCTCGGAGAGTTTCGCTCACTGGTGGTCGCGAGCCCGGGATACGTAGCAGAACACGGTGCGCCTAATGCGCCGGAAGACTTGGCCGTTCACAGCTGCATCGTCGATACCAACCGAAGATCACCCCGCCGATGGATGTTTCTCGGACAAGGCGAAGAACATGTGGTCGATGTCAAAGGGCGCTTCCAAGTGAACTCTGCACGGGCGGCGGTAGAACTGGCTGCCGCAGGGCTTGGCATCGCCTATGCGCCGCGCTTTGCGTTGTGCGAGGCGCTGGATTGCGGTCGGCTGGTGCCTGTGATGGAGCAGTTCGCTGGCGAGACCGGAACTGTCAGCGCAGTCTATCTCGAGGGGCGGACGCTTCCTCGGAAGCTCCGAGTACTGATCGACTTTGTCGCAGGCGATATCCGGTCGACGGATATCTTGTGAAATCGCCAGAGGGCGGGTTCGCTTGTGCCACCTAATCACAGAGATTAGGCCGAGCGAGTCTGGTGTCGATAGTGGCCCGCCATATCAAATCTCTGCCGCGAAACTCAGCGTCCTCAGCTTGTCTCGCCAGAGTGCGCAGAGCTCAGAAATGCAATTCAGGCTTTGCGAGCTACTGGCCGCTGTCCCGTATCGCGCGTCCCGGAATGGCGTCCCTCGCCGATATCGAATGACGCTCGATCATGCGATGCACCCGGAGGGGCTCCGGGCCACGGTGCAGATCCCGCAGTTTGTCGAAGTTCTCGAGGTCCGCCTCCGTTCGGCGCTGATGATGACGGATGTACTCGACCCAGGTCGGCACGTGATAGCTCTCGCTCCAGATATCGGGATCCTCCATGTCGCGCAGGAGCGACCAGTTTCCGGCACCATCCCTGATGCGAATGCGACGGCGCTCGGCCATCAGCACAAGGAAGCGCGGCACGTCAGCTTCGTCGATCCTGTAGTCCACCATGATCAGGATCGGTCCGCTTTGCGGGCGGATATCGAGGGAAAGCTGTGGCTCTACAAAGGTGTTCGCTGGATCGAGCCGCATCTCGGACCGATCCGGAAGCCGTGCCAGACCGCCAAATGCCAGCCCTATCCCCGCGGCAAAGGCGGAGCAGAGCAGGGCTGTGGTCATGCTGCTGCCTTCGGCGATGGCACCCCATGTCCAGCTTCCGACCGCCATGCCGCCAAAAGTGCCGGTTTGGTAAAGGGCGAGGACGCGGCCGACCACCCAGCGGGGTGTCGAGAGCTGGATCGTGGTGTTCAGGAGGGACAGTGTCAGAACCCAACAGGCCCCGGCGACGAAGAGAATAATCCCTGCCACGGGCACCGGCGGTGACAGGACCAGTGCCAGGTAGCAAAGGGCGTAACCTCCAAACCCGACCCGGACGACTCCTTCGTTTTCCAGACGCGCGCGGAGCCGCTGGCTGGCGATCGCACCGAAAATGGCACCGACACCGAAGGCGCCGAGCAGCAACCCGTATGTGAACGAAGTGCCGGCGAGGTTCTCGCGCACGATCACGGGCAGGAGGGCCTGCAGCCCGATTGCGGAGAGACCGAACAGGAACCCGCGCGCGATGGTCCGGACGAGGTTGGGCGAGAGGGCAACGTAGCGCAGACCCGCTGCGAAGGCGCTGGCGAAGCGCTCCCGCGGAAGTGAACTGGTTTTTGCAGCCGGTCTCCAAGCAATAAGAGCGGCAATGATCACGACATAGCTCGCCGCGTTGACGGCGAACGCCGCCGCCGCGCCAAAGGCCGCGACGATCGCACCGCCCGCAGCCGGACCGACGCTCCGCATCATGTTGAAGCCCATCGAATTGACCGAAACAGCGGCCGGGAGTTCTGCCTTGGTCACGAGATCACCCACCGTGGCTTGCCAGGATGGGTTATTGAGGGCCGTGCCGCAGCCGATCAGGAACGTGAAAGACAGGAGCAGCCAGGGCGTCAGCATCTCCTCATAGGCCAGGAACCCAAGGCCGATCGAGACGACGCACATGAAACCTTGCGCCCAGAGCATGACCTTCCGACGATCGAAGTTGTCGGCAAAAACGCCCGCCAATAGCGAGAAGATCATGATCGGCAGCGCGATCGAGGCCTGGACCAGCGCGACCATGCCCTCCGAGGAGGTGAGCGACGTCATGAGCCAGGCGGCGCCGACCGCCTGAACGATCCCGCCGAAGTTCGAGGCGAGCGTTGCGAACCAAAGGTTGCGGAACGCGGGGTTTCTGAAGACAGCGAGTGTCGGTGGCGAATCTGTCATTGCGGGATCACGTAGATACAGGCCTGTTTATTCGCCAAGATGGCGGCGATTGCCATCTCTGATCCGCTTGAGTGTAGGCCAAAAAGAAATGCGGCGGCACCAGAGAAGAGGAAGGTGCCGCCGCAGATTTCAGGGATCCAGGGAGGAGGAAGGACCCCCGATCGGTTTTCGCTTAGGTCAGATCCGCAGCCTCTTGCGCGATGCGCCGGATATCGGCGCGGGCGATGCCAAGGTCTGCCAGATCCCTGTCCGTCAGCACACGAAGCTCGTTCAATGTCCGACGATAGGCGGCCTGGCGGGCGGCATGCCGAGAGACGGTGCCGAGAAATTCGCGGATCTGCGCGCCAAGACGGAAATCGCTGATGCGCGTGGTGTCGATGTTTGCATAGGCCATGATGGGCCTCCTTTATTTTGTCGGCAGTGAAGTGCGCCGACACGTCCAAAGTAGGGTTATGCTGCAGTTGCACAATAGCCGCGTCCGCAATGCTGCTATGCAGCAAGGGCAAGTCTAACATTCAAATTTGGCTGAATATTTTGGCAGTCACTGGTTTGCCGCCGCGGCGTTGTCTTGTTCCATTGAGTTGTTTGCGTGTTGCCGGGGCCGCCATTTTTCGCACCCAAGAGCTTCAGAGTGAGAGTGTGCCGTTCCGGCCCGTGACGGGTTTCGAGGTCGAGAGAGTGTCTCCCGGCCGCCCGTCGCGGAGGTTTCCACATGACTACCGAAATCATCAATGCCGGGCGTGACACAAGCGGCGGATACAAGGTGGATGTGTCGCGTGGCGGATGCGTGGACCGCGTCTCGTCGGCGAGGTCCTCGAGACCGTGCTGTCGCTGCATCTCGCACTGCCGGGTCTTCCCGCTGTCTCCGCACTGTCCGCCAACCACCTCGCGACGCTGCGACTCCCGGCAAAACTCCAGCGCCTCTACATCGCTACCGACGCCGATCCGCCCGGCCTTGACGCAGCCGACGAGCTCGGGGTCCGGGCGAGAGCCGCCGGGATCGATGTCATATCTCTCACGCCGCGTCTGGGCGACTTCAACGACGACCTCCGCGCCTTCGGCCTTGAGGATCTCCGCGCATATCTTCGGCCGCAGCTGACGCTCGATCACGTGACTGCCTTCCTCGATGCCGGTTCGCAGTGAGCGGGAGCCCATCTTGGTCGCCGCGCTCTTCCTTGCCGGAGAGCCGCGCCCTGCGGCCTTCCGAGAGCGGGCGATCGGAGCAGGGGCCGGCCGGGCCCGCAGCGGCTGCGCCGTCCTCCGCTCCGCTCCGGTTCCACC
>JBFKFZ010000142.1:0-3850 GCA_041633555.1 Paracoccaceae bacterium
ACTGACCCCGCTCCGAAGCATTATCTCGCCCAGCATGATGAACAGCGGGATGGCGCTCAGCGTGAACGAGTTCAGCACGTTCCAGACGGCGTCGACCGCGACGTAGGTCGATCCCCCGGCAAGAAAGTGCAGAATCAAGAGCCCGGTCAGCCCAAGCGCCGCTCCCAGCGCAAGTCCCGAGCCGGCAAACACGGTCAGACCGCCAACCAGAAGCGCCCAGAAGCTAAACATCACTTTCCTTCAGACTCGTCAGGGCCGGCCTGGCTTCTGACTGTCCGTTCCCTCGCTCGTTCCCACCAGAAACGCCACGATGCTCAGAGCCATGGACAATGGAAGAATGGCCATCCACGGATACATCAGCAGCCGCCCGACCTCGGTCTTGATGTTGCGGTCGATCGCAAACTCCAGCCATGGCAGACAAAGCGCCAGAAACCACAGGCAGAAGGCGGCGCCGATAAGGGCTGCAAGTTTCCCGATCCATGTCTGGGCTCTTTTCGGCAGGGCCGAGACAAGCACAAGAACGCGAACATGCTCGGCGCGCAGCGTGGCCAGCGGAAGCGCCAGAAAGAACGCCGCCGTCATCAAGAGCCCGACAAGCTCCTCTGTGAACCGGAACGGCGCAAACGCGAAATAACGCATCGTCACGCTCGCGCCGATCAGAAGGACGATCGCGCCACCCGCCAGTGCCCCGAGCACAGCCATGGCAATGAAGACGGGCGTCACGACCCTGCCGATGCGCGAGGCGAAGCCGTGCCGCACGTCCTCCGTCTCGCCGCCACGCAACCTCAGCGCCCGAGGACGCCGAGGATTCTTTTGCGGTATTCCGGTGCCTTGCCGCCCGCTTCGTCGGCCATCTCCAGCCAGGTGGCCGACGCGGCGTCAAGAAACGCGGCGCGATCCTCATCCGAGAACGGCTCCAGGAACTCGATTCCCTGCTCTGCAAGCTTGGCCCGCGCGGCCTGTTCGTTCTCTTCCGCCTTGGAATACTCGTTGGTCCGCTCCCATACCCGGGCGGCGGCCATGCTGACGGCTTCGCGCTCGGCATCGTTCAGGCTGTCCCAGGCACCCTTCGATGCACCGAGAACATAGGGAACGCCCGCAACCGGGTAGAGGTAGGAGGCGTATTTGGTCACTTCCTGAAGCGAAATCGTATGAGCGAACAATGCCGGGTAGACGGCGCAATCGACGACGCCGGTCTGCAACGCCACATAAAGATCGTTCTGCCCGACGATCTGCGCCGAAACGCCCAGTTTTGTGAATGTCTCGACCTGATCGTTGCTCCAGACGCGCAGCTTCCTGCTTCTGAGTTCATCAAGCGAGCGCACCGGTTCTTCGCGGCAGAAGATCGAGGCTTTCAGAAGCGGCAGCGCCATGAACCCGGTCGGAACGATGTCCAATTCGCCCAGCACTTCGGTGTAGATTTCCTGGATCTCGGGCAGCGCGGCGATCAGCTCCTCCGGGCTACCGACAGACCCCTGGATCATCACCGCGTTCAGCGCGGGAACGTCGCGGCCAAGATAGTTGGCCCAGACCAGGCCCATCTCGACCGCGCCCCGTGGCAGCCAGCGCGCCACGTCATTGTCCTTGAGGTTCAACGAGCCGCCGTGAAAGACATTGATAGTAAGGCTGCCGCCGCTCAACTCCGCCACATCCGCAGCGAAGGTTTCAAGTTGTGTCGACTCGCCCCGGCCTTCCGGAAGTCCGTTGTTGAACTTCCATTCGGCTGCGCTTCCGGCCCCGGCGGTCAATCCCAGAACCAACAATGCAGACAGTGTCCGACGAAGATTTGCAAGCATGATCTTTCTCCCTGTTTGGTCAAAGACTAGTCGTAAGCCAGAAATGCGGCAATGGGCGGAATCTCTCTCGGCACCGGCTGATCGAGACCCGCGACGACGCCGATGTCGAGCGGCGTAGCACGCCCAAATTGTTCAAAGTAGCATGTCTCGAAAAAAAGCGAGGCCCAACCGGAGACACTGCTAGCGGGTGAAGCGACCGCAATGGGCTGAGGCTGTGTGGAAACTTGCTTGGTTTCTCGACGCTGAGGGTGTTCCGCAGGCTTCTGTGGAGGTTCCCCGGTAAGGACGATGGTGGCGCCCTGTGTGCCGGAGGGGCGGAATCTGCGCTTTCGCGGGGTTTGCCGCGGTGTAATTTGAGCCGAGTGCCCCGGTTCAGGCCGGAATGGCCGCCAGAATCCCACGTATCCCGATCAGGGCGATCATGCGCTTGATGTTATAGGCGAGGACATGGAGCGCCATCTCGGTGCGAACGTTCTTCAGCTGTCGCATCCGGAAGTGGGTCGCCCCCATCCAGGCTTTGATCGTGCCAAACGGGTGCTCGACAGTGCTCCGTCTGAGCGCCATCACGGCAGGGTCGCGGCTCCTACGGTCGCGCATATCGTCAACCAGATGCTCATGTTCCCATCGGGTGATCCGGCGCTCTTTCCCGGTGGTGCAGCGCGCCTTGATCTGGCAGGTCTGACAGACGTTGGTCCAGTAGCGCCGCACCACCAGGCCCTATTCTTCGGTCGTGTACCGGCATGTCAGCGTCTCGCCTGCCGGGCACCGGCAGACATCCCTTGGCGGCTTCATAGGCGAAGTCCGCCTTCACATACATGCCTTTGACGCGGTTGCCCGAGGTCTCGGCCCGGGGGAGGGTCGTGGGGATGCCTGCCTCGTGACAAGCCAGGATCTCGCGGCCGCTGAAATAGCCCTTATCGGCCACCGCGCTCATCTCGTCGCGCCCGAGCGCGGTCTTCGCCCCCTTGGACATCGGCGACAGCTGCTCGCGGTCGTGCCCGGCATTGATCACATCATGCGTGACGATCAAATGGGTCTCGGTATCCACCGCGGCCTGGGCATTGTAGCCCACGAAACCGCTCCCCTTTGCGCTTGTGGCCATGGACCGGCTGTCCGGATCTCTCAGAGAGATCTGGCTATCCGGGGCATCCTTCAGAGCCTCGTTCAATCCTTGCAGCCGATGGATTTCCTGCCGGATGCGGTCGGAGCTTCGGGCAAGGTTGGCACTTTTCTCGGCCCGCGCCTCTCGCTCCTCCTGGTGGTCGATCCGCACCCTCTCTTTGAGGTAACGTTCGATGCTGGCCTCGAGATGCACGATACGGCTGGCGATCTTGCCCTTCGTGAAGTTCTTGTCGCGATTGTTCACGGCCTTGAATTTGGAGCCATCGATTGCGACACAGTCGCCCTTCAGCACCCCAATCCGCCGGCAGAGCTCGACGAACTGGGCGCAGGTCCGCCGGAGGGCGGGGCCGTTGTCGCGGCGAAAGTCCGCGATCGTCTTGTGGTCGGGCACGAGCCGACCAGTCAACCACATGACCTCGACATTGCGCCCGGCCTCCCGCTCAAGGGCGCGACTTGACGGAACCCGGTTCAGATAGCCCTAGATGAACAGCTTCAGCAGGACCGACGGGCAATGGCCCGGCCGTCCCGTCTGCGCCGGAGCCGTGCGCCCAATGCCCAACTCCGCAAGATCGATCTCGTCCACGAAAAGGTCGATCACGCGGACCGGATCGTCCTCGCCGATCCAGTCCTCCAACCGGTCCGGAAACAGCGTCGTCTGCCCCCGATCTGTTCCCTCGATAAAGCCCGACAAGCCTGCCTCCGGTCTTTGCCGAAAAGCGTACATTATCTCGAGTTTTCACACAGCCTCGGCTCTGAGCAGACCGAAGCAACGCAGCAATGAAGCCCGAAGCACTTGACCGAACACTTGACATTCGCTGTTTCCCCTCAAATACCCGGTTGCCATCCTCATCAAGAACGCAAATCGCGCATTCGTCCTGCGATACATCTAAACCTACGTACCGATCCGGGGTCGCTCCTCCTCCAGTTCAAGT
>JBFKFZ010000143.1:0-3749 GCA_041633555.1 Paracoccaceae bacterium
CATGTTTGTGCCTCGTATCTTGCTGCGATGCAGTATTTATGCTGCACTGCAGAAGTAGGCGTGCTTGGTAGCGCCCACAATTTACCAAATTGGCATAGGACCCATGCCAACGTGGAACAGGTAGTAGATGTGAGATGGATATTTCGGCGCAAATGCTGATCTTTGCGACCGTTGTCGAGCAGGGAAGCATCTCTGCCGCGGCAAGGTCGATGGGCCAGACACCGTCAGCCGTAAGCAAACAGATCGGGCTGCTCGAGGATCACGTTCACTATCGCCTGCTCAACCGGACCCGGACGGGTGTTTCACCGACGCAGGAGGGGCAGATTTTCTACGAGAAGTGCAAGGCGATGGCCGACAAGTTCAAGGAAGCCGAAGCGCTTATCCTGAACCTCGATGGCATCCCGCGCGGCAAGCTCAGAATCGCGTCCACCGTGGCATTCGGGAAGTCGCAACTGATCCCCTTATTGCCGAAATTCATGGAAGAGAATCCGGAGGTCCATGTCTCTTTGGACCTGACGGATCGCGCGGTGGATCTGCAAGACGAGGGCTTTGACGCCGCCATTTGCTTTGCCGAGCAGCGCAAGAACCCCGATACCGTGGTCCGTCGCATCATGCAGAGCCGCCGGGTCTTGTGCGCAGCGCCCGAATATCTCGAACGCAATGGAACGCCGACAGATTTCGCGTCATTGTCCGAGCATAACTGCCTCAGGGTCTCTGGCGACAGCGGGCGCAATACGTGGCAAAACATGGAACCCGACAACGATCAACGCTTTGAAGCGCGTGGGAATTTTGAGGGAAATAGCACTGACGTCATCTTTCGCGCCGCACTTGCCGGCATGGGAATCGCGCGGTTGCCCTGTTACATGGCCAATCAGAAATTCCATTCGGGCGAACTGGTCCATGTCATGCCGGACTACTCTACGGCAAGCACCGACATTGTCGTGATGTTTACCGACAGGCGCAACCTCGCGCCGAAGACCCGCGCCTTCATTGACTTCCTGGTGCTGCAGTTTCAGGAAATCCCTGAAAGATCAGCTGACAAGGTCTCTGCAGATCGGCGCTAGGCCCGTTCGAAAAAGCAGCCATTAGCCCTCTCCACGGCGTCCGACAAATTGGGCTCCGAAGTGTGAGTTCGCCGCGCCGAGCCAGAACGGCGGCTTTCTACTCCCATCACCGAGGGGTTTTACTTGACGAATTAGCGGCGGGGGCGTTCTTGCTGACGGTTGGCTGGCGCATCTTGTGTCAAGCCCCAGCGCTCGACCCCCCTGAACGGTTTGGAAAAGGTAGATCTTCATGACAATAATCTTTTTGAGTCAACAGGTTAGCTAGTTGACCGCGCGCGGACAATCAAGGCAGGAACGCTCGGGCTAGTCTCGGTTCCCGCCCCGGTATTTCAGACGACTGGCGTAATCAGCGGATTGCCGTCCCGATGCGCGATCAGGTTGCGGACGAAAAGGTCCCCCATCGCCCATCGGGTCTTGGTGGTGGCGCTGCCCTGATGCGGTGACAGGACCACGTTGGGCAGGCTCCAGAATTCCTCGGACATCTTCGGTTCCTCGGCAAAGACGTCCAGCCCTGCTGCCCCCAGCTTTCGGGATTTCAAGAGTTCCAGCATCGCCGGCTCATCCGCCAGAGAGCCGCGCCCCAGATTGACGAAGGCACCCTCGGGGCCAAGCGCCTCCAGCACCTCGCGGCTCACCAGCCCGGTCGTACCGGTATCGCCGGGCACCACCGCGACCAGCCAGTCGACATCGCGCGCCATCATCACCAGATCGGCATAATAGGGGAACGGTTCGAACCGCTGTTCGCGCCGCCCGTGATAGACGACCTGCATCTTGAAGGCCTGGCAGCGCCGGGCAATCTCCTTGCCGATCCGCCCGAGCCCCAGGATGCCCACCGTCGTGCCGGTCAGTTCCCCGGTAAGGGGATAGTTGCTGCCCGGCCATTTCCCGGCCCGCACATAGGCATCGGCATCGGCGATCCGCCGGCAGGTCGCCAGCATCAGCCCCAGCGCCAGTTCCGCCACCGCATCGTTCAGCACCTCGGGCGTGTTTGTCACCCGGATGTTGCGGGCCCGCGCGGCCTTCAGGTCGATCGCATCGACCCCTACCCCGAAATTCGAGATGACCTCGAGCGCCGGCAGGTTGTCCATCACCGCGCCGTCGATCTTTCCGTGATAGGTAGAGGCCAGAAACCGCGTCTTCCCGTGGCCCGCCAGAAACGCGTCTCTGTCCCCGGCCTCCCACATCCGGTGCACACGGAATTCCTGCTCCAGCGCCTCCATTGCGGAAGGCAGCGTCGGGCCGGTCAGTATCACGTCTTCCATGGTCGGGTCTCCGGATCGATTGGCATTCACGGGACCGTAGCGGATCGGGCGTCGAGCGCAATGGACCTTCGCCCTGACTGGCGCTAGTCAGACGCCATGAGCATCGCGTTCCAGAGCCGTTCGGAGATTGCCGCTCACGGATATGACGCCGTGATCGATGTCCGCTCGCCGGCCGAGTTCGCCGAAGACCATATCCCCGGGGCGATCAGCCTGCCTGTCCTCGACGATGCCGAACGCACCCGGGTCGGCACGATCTACAAGCGGGAAAACCCGTTCACGGCGCGGAAGATCGGGGCTGCTCTGGTGGCCCGCAACGCCGCCCGACATCTTGAAACCGCGCTCGCCGACAAGCCCGGCGGCTGGCGGCCGCTGGTCTATTGCTGGCGCGGCGGCCAGCGTTCCGGTTCTTTCGCGACGATCCTGAACCAAGTCGGCTGGCGCGCCAACGTCATTGAAGGCGGCTATCGCAGCTTCCGCCGTCTGGTCACGGCTGCGATGCATGAGGCGCCTCTGCGGCACCGGTTGGTGCTTCTGGACGGCAATACGGGCACCGCCAAGACCGAGCTGCTCAAGCTTATTGAAGGGCAGCGTATCCAGATGCTCGACCTCGAGGCGCTGGCCGCGCATCGCGGTTCGGTCTTCGGTGCCGTCGCTGCGCCGCAGCCCTCGCAGAAGGCCTTTGAGAGCGCGCTGGCTTTGGCCCTCGAAGCGCATGACCCGGAGCGCCCTGTGCTGGTCGAGGCTGAATCCAGCAAGATCGGCCGATGCCTGATTCCGCCCTCATTCTGGGCCGCGATGCTAGCCGCGCCGCGGATCCGGGTCTCTGCGCCGTTGGCTGCCCGCGCCGACTATTTGACCCGCGCCTACGCCGATCTTGTCTTCGACCGCGAAGCGCTGAAATCGACGCTCGCGGCGTTGATCCCGCTGCAGGGCCGCGTACAGGTCAGCCACTGGCAGACACTGGCCGAGGAAGGCGCGCTGCAGCAACTCGCCGCCGAATTGATGGAACGGCATTACGATCCGCGATACGGAAAATCGCGCGGTCGCAACGACCCGACGATCCTCGCAGAGGTCGAGGCCAACAGTCTCGCGGCCGACGCCCTGCCGGACCTGGCCGAGCGCATCGCCGCATGTCTCACCGGCGCCTGACTCGCGGCATCTGTTTGAAAGCATCCCTGGCCGAGGCTCCCGCACCCGCCGCGCGGTCAGACCAGTCGAAGCTCTCCCGCATCGTGGGTGCATCGGCCGATCACCCAGAGATCAAGACCCGATTCGGCGAACTCCTTGCGAATCGCGGCAAGCAGGGTCTCGGGCAGCGCCGCCAGAAGACCGCCCGCGGTCTGCGGATCGAACAGCAGCTCCGACCGGGCGCTGCCATCGGTGACCAGATCGCCGCAAAGTGCCCGATTGTCGGCAAAGAGGC
>JBFKFZ010000144.1:0-3730 GCA_041633555.1 Paracoccaceae bacterium
CAGATCGCTTCTGCGTCGACAGCATCGTTCTTGCCGCGCTTCACATACGGTTTGACGTATCCGGCGGGCATGAGCTTTACGTCGTGACCAAGCTTGCGCAGCTGGCGTCCCCAGTGATGGGACGACCCGCAGGCTTCCATGCCCACCGTGCAAGGTGGCAGCGTCTCAAAGAACGAGAGCAGCTTTGCCCGCTTGATGGCCTTATTGAAAATCACGCGGCCATTCTCCGAAATGCCGTGCACCTGAAAAACGTCCTTGGCTAAATCCAAGCCTACAGTCTTTACTGACATTGGGTGGCTCCTTTCCTAGCAGTTCATGACAACTGCACTTTGGCACATTCGATGCCGGTGGAGCAGGAGCCACCCACCTCATCCGATTGGGCCGTCCGCGCCGAACTAGTTCACGCTGCGCCTGCGAAGGTGTCCATCCTTGGCGGGTCAGGTGTGGGGCTCTTTTCGGACATTCACTGGTAAGTGAAGTCCCCAAAATGACAAACCCCCGAGCTTGCGCATCGGGGGTCGTCTGATCGGCGGGTTGCCCCACCCAGTGCCGAAGGAGGCTTAGAGCCCGCCCTCGCGCTGTGCTTTCTTCCGAGCCAGCTTGCGTGCACGGCGGATGGCCTCGGCCTTCTCGCGCGCTTTTTTCTCGGACGGCTTCTCGAAATGCTGCTTGAGCTTCATTTCGCGAAACACACCTTCACGCTGCAGCTTCTTCTTCAGGGCACGAAGCGCCTGGTCGACATTGTTGTCGCGAACACTGACCTGCATGTGGTTTTCACCACCTTCCTAAGTTAGAGTTTGCAATAATTGCAGGAACTGGCCGTATAGCAGGGCCGTTCTATCTTGTCCACTGGGCAATTCATCGAGGGGTTGCAGAAAATGACACGAGATATCAAGGACATGCTGCTCGATGCCGCCTTGCCCCATGTGCCGTTCGACGGCTGGAGCGAGGCGACGTTCGAGGCAGCGGCCGATGATGCCGGCCTGTCGCCGGAAGCGGCCAGAAGAACCTGCCCGCGCGGGGCCGCGGATCTTGCGGCCGCCTTTCACCGGCGCGGCGATGCGGAGATGCTGGCAAAGATGGCGTCAGAGGAGCTTTCGGCGCTGCGCTACAGTGAACGGGTCGCCGCAGCGGTCCGGTTGCGGCTTCAGGCAGTGACCGACAAGGAGGTCGTTCGCCGCGGCGTGGCCTTCTATGCCTTGCCGCAGCGTGCCGCTGAGGGGGCGGCACTGATCTGGGGAACCGCCGACAAGATCTGGACCGCGCTCGGCGACACGTCCGACGACGTCAACTGGTATTCCAAGCGCGCGATCCTGTCGGGTGTCTATGGCTCGACGGTGCTCTACTGGCTCGGCGATGCGTCCGAGGGCAATGCGGCTACATGGGCGTTTCTGGATCGCAGGATCGCGGATGTCATGCGTTTCGAGACCTTCAAGTCGCGGGTCCGCGACACCGCCATTCTCAAACCTCTGGTCAGCATTGCAGATGGTCTTGCCGGCAGCATCCGCGCCCCAAGGCGAGATCGGTCCGATTTGCCGGGGTAAAGGGTGCAGCCGGATCACCGATGAGGCCCTTGAGCAGGATGGAGACGTCGAGACCAGCGTGAACGGCCCCGGCGATGCTTCGGAAGCACCGATGCGAATGGTCAAAGGTGTTGCTGCCGAGCAACTGGCCAAGATGTTGCGTAGCCCTCACGATGTCGCAAATCTGCGTTTGTTTCCCATCTGTTAACAATAACGACCAGGGCCGTTATTCTTGCCACGAATCAAACAATCCGGCGACCTCCCCACTTTCACGTGTAGCCCCAAAGAGATTTCTGGACATCTGCCGAAGTACGGCGATAATCCGCCGATAGCGGGGCATAATGAAGACCCCGAAGATTGGAAGGGTAACAAGTGTTCAGAAAGAGACTCTTGGCCTGCGTCGCAAGCGCGCTTCTCGCGTTCGGCTTGGCCGGAGGGGCTTCGGCGTCAACAGTACAGCTGGAATACCAGGGGCCAGGTCCATTCGGATCACCGGCGTTGTATCGCGGTGTCAGGATCAATCTTGCGGGTCACTACGCGAACCGCGGAGTTTATGCCGGTCTGTTCCGCATGGAAGACAGCAGCACCGGGGCCGAAATCCTGGCCTGGTGCGTCGATCTTTACAATAACCTGAGGTCAAATGCGCTTTATGATGTGTCGTCGTTCAGTGCGACAGGATTTTCGACCGCGGTCAAGGAGAATGTGGCCCGGCTGTTTACCGGCTTTTACGCGGACATCGACACCCGCGATGAGGCCGCAGCATACCAGATCGCGCTGTGGGAACTCGTGACTGAAACAGACGGGTCGATGAACCTTGGCAGCGGTATCTTCAGCGTCGCAAGCGCGTCCACAAGCGTGCTGGGCCTGGCAAACAGCTATCTGTCCGGTCTGTCCGGTTTTGGCACGAATGGCTACAACCTGACCTTCTTCGACTCGCAGAATAACAGCAGTCAGAACCTGGTCAGCGTGTCGCCGGTTCCCCTTCCGGCAGCGGGCGGCCTGTTGCTTGCTGGCCTTGCGGGCATTGCGGCATTGCGTCGCCGCCGCAAGTCCTAAGGTACTTCTTGATCCCCGGGACCGTCCGGGGATCGCCGTGACCAACCTGCTCCGATTTGGGCCTTCTCACGGCCTTCCCAGAAAACACCCAAGCATTCATGGCGGCCCGGCAGCCGGAGACTGGCCGGGCTTTGACTATTCCAGTCGGCTGGCGGATGCGGCGGCAGGACGCGACGGTGGATCGGGCAATCCAACCCGGCCAACTTCCACCAATAGGATCGCGTCCGGCGAGGACCGGCAATGTCGGATTCCCTCTTTTCCTTCGACCCGGGGGAGACTATATGATACGCAACTTTCCCGAAATTGAGTGTTGGGTCCGATGGGACCAGCCGATTTCCCGGCCCGGGACGAATTTGTCGAAGGAGACGCAAGATGGCCAAACCGATCATGGCGAAAGCGACAGCCGTCTGGCTCGTGGACAACACGACGCTGACGTTCAATCAGGTCGCCGATTTCTGCGGTCTGCATGAGCTTGAGGTGCAGGGGATCGCCGATGGCGACGTGGCTGCCGGGGTCAAGGGCTTCGACCCGATCACCAACAACCAGCTGACTGCCGAAGAGATTGCGGCGGCGGAAAAGGACCCGCTGCACAAGCTGAAGCTGAAGTTCAACGCAGCCGCTGTTGGCGAGGAAAAGCGCCGCGGGCCGCGTTATACGCCGCTGTCGAAGCGCCAGGACCGGCCGGCCTCGATCCTCTGGCTGGTCAAGTTCCACCCCGAACTGAGCGATGGCCAGATCAGCAAGCTCGTCGGGACCACCAAGCCGACGATCCAGGCGATCCGGGAGCGGACGCATTGGAACATCGGCAATATTACCCCAATTGATCCGGTGGCGCTGGGCCTTTGCAAGCAGTCCGAACTCGATGCGGTGGTGCAGAAGGCGGCCGCGAAGAAGGCCGCCGAGGGTGCTGTCATGTCGGACGATGAGCGGCGCAAGCTGGTTTCGACCGAGCAATCGCTGGGCATGCCCGCCGAACCCAAGATTCCGACGGCGATCTCGGGGCTCGAGACCTTCACGCTTTCGGGGTCCGATGATGACGAGGATGATGACCGGGATTTGCCGGTCGATGCGGACAGTTTCTTCAACCTTCCCGATGATGCCGGGAATGACGACGAGGATTGATCCCGGTCCATCGCGTCCGAGAATCGAAA
>JBFKFZ010000145.1:0-3437 GCA_041633555.1 Paracoccaceae bacterium
GCAAGGCGACGTCAAGGATGTGGTCCTGCTGGACGTCACGCCGCTGTCGCTTGGTATCGAGACGCTGGGCGGCGTCTTCACCCGACTGATCGACCGCAACACGACGATTCCGACCAAGAAAAGCCAGATCTTCTCGACGGCAGAGGACAACCAGAATGCGGTCACGATCCGGGTGTTTCAGGGCGAACGCGAAATGGCGAGCGACAACAAGATGCTCGGCCAGTTCAACCTTGAAGACATACCGCCCGCACCGCGCGGGATGCCGCAGATCGAGGTGACGTTCGACATCGACGCCAACGGCATCGTGTCTGTCAGCGCCAAGGACAAGGGCACCGGCAAGGAACAGAACATCACGATCCAGGCCTCTGGTGGTCTGTCGGACGACGAGATCGAGAAGATGGTCAAGGATGCCGAAGCCAACGCCGAAGCAGACAAGGATCGTCGTGAACTGGTTGAGGCTCGGAACCAGGCCGAAAGCCTGATCCATTCGACAGAGAAGTCGATGGAAGAGCACAAGGACAAGGTCGACCCGACCACGATCGAAGCCATCGAACTGGCGATTGCCGCACTCAACGACGAGTTGGAAAACAACGATGCCGGCAAGATCAAGTCCGGGATTCAGAACGTCACCGAGGCCGCGATGAAGCTTGGCGAGGCCATCTACAAGGCGCAGCAAGCCGAAGCTGGTGGGGAGAAGGACGAAGAAGACGCGCCGCGCGGTGTCGATGATGACATCGTCGATGCAGACTTTGAGGATCTGGACGACAGCAAGCGCTCGTAAAGGGTGAACGGAGCATGTTGGCCAGCCCGGATCATGCCGGGCTGGCTATTGCGTTTCGGGAAAGTGACATCGGATGGCAAAGCGCGATTATTACGAAGTTCTTGGTGTCGGCAAGGGTGCCTCGGCCGACGAGTTGAAGAAGGCCTATCGCTCGAAGGCGAAGGAGCTTCATCCGGATCGCAATTCACATAATCCGAAGGCCGAAGAGCAGTTCAAGGAGGTGAATGAAGCCTATGAGGCTCTGAAGGATCCCGACAAGAAGGCGGCCTATGACAGGTTTGGGCATGCAGCCTTCGACGGCGGCATGGGCGGCGGTGGGGCTGGCGGCTTCGGCGGGGGCCAGGGCGATTTTGCCAGCGCCTTTTCCGACGTTTTTGACGACCTGTTTGGCGATTTCATGGGGGGCGGCGGTCCGCGAGGTGGCGGCCGGCAACGTGCGGCGCGGGGATCCGACCTGCGATACAACCTGCGTGTGTCGCTGGAAGATGCCTATTCGGGAAGCCAGAAGACCATCAACGTGCCGACGGCGATCAGCTGCGAGGAATGCAAGGGATCGGGTGCTGAAAGCGGTGCCGAACCGCAGAGCTGTCCGACCTGCTCGGGTATGGGAAAGGTGCGTGCCCAGCAGGGATTCTTTACTGTCGAGCGCACATGCCCGACCTGTTCGGGCATGGGTCAGATCATCAAGAATCCCTGCAAGAAGTGCGGCGGCGCCGGTCGGGTCGAGAGGAACCGCTCGCTTTCGATCAATATTCCGGCAGGCGTAGAGACCGGAACCAAGATCCGCCTCGCTGGTGAAGGCGAGGCTGGATTGCGCGGCGGCCCGACGGGCGATCTCTATATCTTCATGGAAGTGCAGGAGCATCCGCTGTTTCAGCGCGATGGTCCAAATCTTTTCTGCCGCGTTCCGGTCAGTATGGCATCGGCCGCGCTTGGCGGGGATATCGAAGTGCCAACGATCGACGGGGGCCGGAGCCGCGTCAAGATCCCGGCAGGCAGCCAGTCGGGCCGCCAGATGCGCCTGCGCGGGAAGGGCATGCCGATGCTACGCGGTGGCGGATATGGCGACATGCTGATCGAGCTGGCGGTCGAAACACCCGTCAACCTGACTTCTCGCCAAAGAGAGATGCTGCGCGAATTCGATGAGTTGAGCGAGAACAACAATCCTGAAAGCTCCAGCTTCTTCTCGAAGGTCCGCAGTTTCTGGGACAGCATGAAAAGCTGAAGCAACGGCAAGGCGTTAAGGGAAAATTCAGCGATTCGGCGCAGCGTGCAGAAATGACGTCGCCACGTTCTTCTCAATTCTTGGAAATGCCGCAGTCGCTGTTCGATGCTGTCGAGGCGGTTGCTGCTGCGAAGGCCGGAAAGCAGCCTTCTTACCTGATTGATCATCGCAAGCGTCTCCGGACCAGATTCATGGAAGGCGGCGCGCAGGCCATGCCGGAGTACGAGTTGTTAGAACTCGTCCTGTTTCGCGCCATCCCCCGGCAGGACGTAAAACCGCTTGCTCGCCGGTTGATGGACACATTCGGGGATTTCAATCGCGTCCTGTCGGCGCCGGTCGACCGGCTGACTGCGGTCAAGGGCGTCGGGACAGCCGTGGCGCAAGAACTCAAGATCGTCGAAGCCGCCGCGCACCGCATGGCGCGCTCGAAGGTCATGAAACAACACGTGATTTCGGGTTGGGATGCGGTGCTCGACTATTGCCACACAACGATGGCGCATCGGGAGACCGAGCAGTTCAGGATACTATTCCTCGATCGCAAGAACGTGCTGATTGCGGATGAAGAGCAGGCCCGGGGTACCGTGGATCACGTGCCGGTCTATCCGCGTGAGGTGATGAGGCGCGCGTTGGAGCTGAATGCGTCGGCGCTCATCCTGGTTCACAATCATCCCTCTGGCGACCCGACTCCCTCCGAATCCGACATCAGCATAACCTGCCAGATAGGGGCCGCGGCGCAGGCATTGGGACTAACAGTCCATGACCATCTGATTATTGGGAAATCTCAGGAGCTCAGCTTTCGGTCGGCAGGTTATCTCTGAGCAGCCATGGATCCGGGGGCTTTCCGACGCCAAAGGGAGGTGCCGCTCCCTCCCAGACCAGTTCAGGTCATCACTTCGCCGCAAATTCGGCGGGAGTTACTTTGTCAGTGATGGGGAACGCCATTGGCGGCGACCAACGGAAGCTTGCCGAATTGGCACTCCGGTTTGGTCAGCCGATTGCGCTCGCGTCCTTCTGCAACCATAGATCGTCGGTCAGGTGTTGAACCCCGTAGATCAGCCGGCGATTCCCACCAGTTCAAATGGGGCCGGGGTCTGCGCATCCAGAAGCCCAGGCACATGGGTTGCCCGATCCAGTCCGGTGATTCGGCGAAGCTGCATTGTGTCATGTTGTTCACCGAGTCGCGGGACCACGACGTCCGAAGGCAGTTCCGGCAATGCTGCCTTCTCCTCTTCGGCAACGGTCTCGTTTGGCGTGGGGGTGACCTGTTGGGGGGTCTCGTTCAATCGTGCGCCAATCGTGCTTCCGTTCTGCATCACGTAGCCTGTGCCGAATGCAATCGCCAGAGTAACAGCAACGTTCGTGATCCGACGTCTGTCCATTGTACAATTTCCCCAGATGAAACCTATGCTTGCAGGCAGTCTGCACAAGGAA
>JBFKFZ010000146.1:0-3270 GCA_041633555.1 Paracoccaceae bacterium
GGCCGCCAATGCTTGGCGTGCGAAACATCTCAATGTTATCAGTGCGTTGCGTTATTATATCGGTGATCTTCCCTGCCGAAATCCTAACTGCCCCAAGCGTTTCGGTCCCGGCCTCGGGGTCGATCAGGCGCGCGTTTGCAAAGAGCATGCTCATGCCGTCCCCTGCTGAACCTGCAGCATCAGATCGTAGACCGCTTCCGCATCGGCAAGCAGTTCGAAACCGATCCGCTGCCGCTCTGCCTCGTCCTCGAGTTCGATATAGCGGTCGGCGAACAGCACGCTTTGCGGGGTGGTCGCGCGCAATTCGATCTCTGTCTCGGCGCTGATCGGGAAGGAGGTTAGGGAAAGGCGGCCAAATCTCTTCAGTGCGACGATCGCGCGGCGGTCTGTCAGCGCGTAGCGTGTATTCCGGCGGTCGTAGGTTTCCCCGATGTGGATGCCCAGAACAAGATGCAGGCCAAACAGCAGGAATGTCACGGCAAGCGCCGCCGGGACCGCACCGAGCAGCGAGAGGCCCTTCTCGAAGGACTGTACGTAGGTCAGCTCGAACAGGCCGACGGCCAGGAACACGACCCCGAACAGGCTGGGCGCGAGGTTCAGCATGTTGAACCGGAATCGGCCATCCGGCCGCCCCTGCCAGAGCAATCGCTCCGCCTCGTCGAGCGGGCCGATCCACAGGTGGGCTGAGGTTCCTGCCGTCACACCCAGACCCCTTCCGCCTGTTCCGCCCGGATCCGCGCCAGAAGCTCCATCGCGGCCATGCGCACCGCGACGCCCATTTCGACCTGCTCCTGGATATGGCTGCGGTTGATATCGTCGGCCAAGGTGCCGTCGATTTCGACCCCGCGATTCATCGGGCCGGGATGCATGACGATTGCGTCCTCCCTGGCATGGGCCAGCTTTTCGGAATCGAGGCCGAAGCGGTGGAAATATTCCCGCTCGGACGGGATGAAGGCGCCGTCCATCCGTTCCTTCTGCAGCCGCAGCATCATCACCACATCGGCATCTTTCAGACCCTCGGCCATGTCGCCGTAGATCTCGACGCCCCAGTCTGCGGCCCCGGCGGGGATCAGCGTCGGCGGGCCGATCAGGCGGATGCGGTTCTCCATCTTGCCGAGCAGGATGATGTTCGACCGCGCCACGCGGGAATGGGCGATGTCTCCACAGATCGCCACTGTCAGCCGGTGCAGCCGGCCCTTGGCGCGGCGGATCGTCAGCGCGTCCAAGAGCGCCTGGGTCGGGTGTTCATGCCGCCCGTCGCCGGCGTTCAGCACCGCGCAATTGACCTTCTCGGCCAGCAGGTTCACCGCACCCGATTGCGGGTGCCGCACGACCAGAAGGTCGGGATGCATCGCATTCAGCGTCAGCGCGGTGTCGATCAGGGTCTCGCCCTTCTTGATCGAGCTGGCCTGCATCGCCATGTTCATCACCGTCGCGCCCAGCCGCTTGCCCGCCAGCTCGAAACTGGCCTGAGTTCGGGTCGAGTTCTCGAAGAACATGTTGACCTGGGTCAGGCCGGCCAGCGACTGCTCGGCCGGTCCGCCCGTGCGGTTCAGATCGGCGTAATGGTCGGCGCGGTCCAGAAGGCTGCGAATCTCGTCGGGGTGAAGCGGTTCAATGCCCAGTAAGTGCTTCTGCCTGAAGGTCATGGCGCCCCGTCGATGAACTTTCCGGCTTATAGGCGGCAACCGGGCGCCGGGCAAGGCGTCGGAGGCGCCTTTGCGGGCCGCCGCCCTTGACGGCCCGGCGCTGTTGCCCGAAGACCTTGGGCAGAGTGGAAACCGGCACCTCTGGGCGCAACGAAGCCCCGTCCTGCCGCAGTCAGGAGCATCGCGATGAGCCGCACCGTCTATGTCAACGGAGACTACCTGCCCGAGGGTGAGGCGAAGATCTCGATCTTCGACCGCGGCTTCCTGATGGCCGATGGGGTCTACGAGGTGACAAGCGTTCTCAGTGGCAAGCTGATCGACTTCGAGGGCCACGCAAGGCGGCTGCAACGTTCGCTGGACGAACTCGAAATGGCCGCCCCCGCGACGCTGGACGAACTGCTGCAGATCCACCGCGAGCTTGTCAGGCGGAATGATCTGACCGACGGGTTGATCTATCTGCAGATCACCCGAGGCGCGCCCGGCGACCGCGATTTCGCCTTTCCGGATCCCGCGACCACCTCGCCGACCATCGTGCTTTTCACCCAATCCAAGCCCGGCCTTGCCGACAACCCCGCTGCCAGGGACGGGATCAAGGTTATCTCGATCGAAGATATCCGCTGGGGCCGGCGCGACATCAAGACGGTGCAACTGCTTTACCCGTCGCTCGGCAAGATGATGGCCAAGAAGGCCGGGGCCGAGGATGCCTGGATGGTCGAGGACGGACATGTGACCGAGGGCACATCGAACAATGCCTATATCGTGAAGGGCGGTACAATCGTCACCCGCCAGCTTGGAAATGACATCCTGCACGGCATCACCCGCGCCGCCGTGCTGCGCTTTGCCAAGGAGGCGCAGATGAAGGTCGAGGAGCGCCCCTTCACCATCGAGGAGGCGCTAGGGGCCGACGAGGCTTTTGTCACCAGCGCCTCGTCCTTCGTGATGCCGGTTGTGCAGATCGACGGCACCGCTCTGGGCAGCGGCAAGCCAGGTCCGGTCGCCACCCGCCTGCGCGAGATCTACCTCGAGGAAAGCCGCAAGACGGCCGTCTGACCCGCCCGAATTCCCGGCCCCGGATCGGGGCCGCCGTCAGCTGACCGCCACCTTGCGCCGCCGCCGGGCGCGTGCCTGCAAGGCCGGGCCGACGAAATCGACCGCCACCCTGACCGGCAACTTCCACGCGTCGGGCTGATTGTAATTGCCTGCGAAGACCGCGATCACGGTTCCGGCCCTGCCGCCAATCATCAGCCGCTGGCCTCCATTGCCGAACCCCGCCACCCATTGCGTCGGCGCGGCCTCCGGGGCCAGCCACCAGAAGAAGCCGTAGCGCAGCGCGTCAGCCTCGACGGTGGCATGCGGGGTGAAGGATGCCTCGAGCCAGCTTTGGGGGACAATCGATTTTCCGTCATACCAGCCGTCATTGGCGATCATCGTGCCGATGCGGCCCAGATCCCGCATCCGCAGCCGCAGGCCCGAGGCTGCTGAAGGTACACCGTCCGCGCCGCGAACCCATTCGAACTCCGTGATGCCGAGCGGCGCGAACAGCTTCTCGTTGGCATAGTCATCCAGAGCCCGCCCCGTGCCCTGAGCGATCAGCCGGGCAATCACGGCGGTCGCACCGCCA
>JBFKFZ010000147.1:0-3254 GCA_041633555.1 Paracoccaceae bacterium
GGAACGCCTGCATAGATCGCGACATGCTGAAAGACCTCGATCACGTCCTGCTTGGTGGCGCCGGTATTGCCGGTCGCCCGAATGTGCATCGGGATCTCTTCGAAATTCCCGGTGGCCGCCAGCAATGCCAGCGTGATCATCGAGCGTTCCCGCCGCGAGATCGCATCACTGGCCCAGACCGTGCCCCAGGCACCTTCGGTGATGAGGGATTGAAAGGCCGCGTCAAACTCGGTCTTCGCAGCTTCGGCCCGGTCGACATGGGCGTCGCCCAATACGGCGCGGCGCACGGCCGTGCCCCTATCCATTCTGTTGCTCATGACCTTGGCATCCCCTTTGCGCGCATCAGGCGCTTTTGCGCGGCTATCCGGAACGGCGCATTCGGTGCGCCATATCCCGCATAACCGTGCCGCCGCTCGACAATCTCGAAGAACATGCCGCCTGCATAGGGCTGCGAATAAAACTGGAAAAAGGATCCGTCTGCATCTTCGTCATAAAGGATATTGCCTGCCTTCAGGCGCGCCAGAATGCCGGGCGCCAGATCGAAACGGGCCGTCAGGTCGGCATAGTAATTGTCCGACATCGCAAGCGGCGTGAAACCGCGCGTGGCCAGGGCGTCAGAGGTGGCAAAGATGTCGTCCGTTGCGAGCGCAATATGCTGAACAGAGGCACCAAAACTGTCCGCCAGGAAATTGCCCGCCATCGTGCGATGGGTTTCGGCCCCGTTCAGCGTGATCCGGAAAGCGCCGTCGGCTGTTCCCAGCGCCTGGCTGCGCACAAGACCATCGGGGTCGACCACATCGACCATGGCCGATTTTCCCATTTCGAACAGCGTCGAGTAGAACAGCGACCAACTGAGCATCTCGTCGTAGCTCATCGTCTGGGCCAGGTGGTCGATCCGGCGAAGGCCGGCGCCTTTCTCAGCGGTTTCGGCCTTGGTGAATTCGACAGACCAGACATCGCTAAGGCCGCTCTCCTCGTCGATGAAGTGAAGAACGCTGCCGCTCAGCCCCCGGATCGCGGGGATATCCAGTTCACCGGGACCGAGAGGTTGATGGAACGGGTTCGCGTCGAGGTGAGTGGCGCGCGCGACGGTCGCCTTCGCATCGGTGACCGACAGGCCGATATCGCAGACTGTCGTGCCGTGCATGTTGTAGGCGCTGCTGGCGTAGCCCGTTGTCTCGCGATTGACCACGATGCGGATATCGCCCTGGGTCCAGAGCGACAGTTTCTTGGCAATGTGGTTGCCGGAATGCACAAAGCCAAGGGTTTTCAGGATGGCTTCAAGTGCGGCTGCCTCGTCACCTCGGCTGGCGAATTCCACGAATGACACGCCGTTGACGCTGCTGCGCGGCGGCATTTCCGGAAGGTTGATCTTGACCGAAGGTTCCTCACGCCGGACATCATCCATCAAGGCGATCAACGAGCGGTGCCCGTCCTTGGCGATGGTCTTGGGACTGCCGCCGCGAAACTGATCATTGAATACCTCGAGGCTGACCGGCCCGGCATATCCCGTTGCCATGACCGCCCGCATGAAATCCGTCACCGCCAGATCGCCTTCGCCCGGCATGTTGCGGAAGTGCCGCGACCAATAAAGCAGGTCCATGTCGATTTGCGGCGCATCAGCGAGCTGCACGAAGAATATCTTGTCGCCGGGGATCCGGCGGATGGTTTCCGGATCAATCTTGCGCGCCAGCGTGTGAAAGCTGTCAAGGATCAGGCCCACATTCGGATGATCGGCCCGGCGCACCACTTCCCAGGCGTCGCGGTGATCGTTGACATGGGCACCCCAGGCCAGGGCCTCATAGCCAACGCGCAGGCCCCGTTTTGCCGCGCGTTCGCCCAGTTCATGAAAATCGGCAGCCGCCCGGTCGATACCGCCCAGAGCCTCAGAATGGACGGTCGAACAGACAAGGACCAGATCGGTACCGAGTTCCTGCATCAGGTCGAACTTGCGTTCGGCCCGATCGAACGCCTTCGCTCGGAACGGATCCGGCAGGCCTTCGAAATCGCGGAACGGTTGGAACAGCGTGATCTCCAGACCCATATCACGGATCAGGTTGCCGACTTCCACCGGGTTGCCGTCATGGGCGATGAAGTCCTGCTCGAAGATCTCGATCCCGTCAAAGCCGGCGGCCGCAATAGCTTCCAGCTTTTCAGGCAGGTTGCCGGAGATCGATACGGTAGCGATGGATGTTTTCATGGTTCTTCTCCGCTGATCGCCTGGCGCAGCGCATCGCTATCCAGCGCTGTGCCGGTGAAAATGCCCCAAGCATCGATGCCTTGCTCGAAGAACAGCTCGTACCCGGATATGATGACCAGGCCCCGGGCCTCGGCATCTTTCAGAAAACGGGTGTCGACAGGCGTGTAGACCGCATCGAACGCCCAGCTGGCCCCCGTCATCGCATGGGCCGGCAAGGGCGTTCCGTCATGCCCGATCATGCCCACCGGCGTGCAGTTGATCAAACCGTCGGCCCCGACTGCGGCTTCGCTGGCATCGGTATGGACTTCGATCTGCGTCTGGCTGCCTGTGGCGACAAGCGCAGACATCAGGGCTTCGGCCTTTACGCTGTCGAGATCGACGAGGCGGATCGTCCTGGCATTGAGGCCAAGCAGCCCGAAGGCAACGGCCTTGCCCACGCCGCCGGTGCCGATCATGCAGACGATCCCGGGTCCCAGGTCCCCGCGCACCCGTCTGTAGGCGCTCATGAAGCCGGAATAGTCGGTATTGTAACCTTGCGGTCCATCTGCTGCGAAGACCACCGTATTGACCGCACCGATGGCTTTGACCAGCGGATCGACCACGTCGACTTTCGCAGCGGCCTGTTCCTTGTAGGGATAGGTCACGTTGATACCACGGAATCCCGATCTGCGGGCCTGCTCGAACACCTCATCAAAGGTCAGGCGCAAATTCCTGGGGATCAGCCGGTCGTAGGTCACATCCAGCCCCACGAGCCGCCCCGCAGTCTTATGCAGGCGGGGTGATTTGGATCGGGTGATGTTGTCGCCGATCAGGCCGAGCTTGATGGTTTGGGTCATGATGTGGCCTGCCTGAACAAGCGCTTCTTCATTGCCCCCCAAAAGGGCGTCTGGCTGACAAAGATAAGGATCACGCCAGTGAACAGCACGAGGCTCAGCGGGCTGGTGAAAATGCCCCAGAAGAACTGTCCCAGGTCCTCGCGCTCGGATATGATTGCGCGGCGCCAGTTGTCGTCGAGCAGGCGGCTGAGGATCACCCCCAGGATCACCGGACCCAA
>JBFKFZ010000148.1:0-3197 GCA_041633555.1 Paracoccaceae bacterium
CCGATTGCCCCGGACGTTTCGCCCAGCCTGCTGCATCCCAGCAATCCTTCCGGGCTCAGCCGCAGCGAATTCCGAATCTGCATGCTCATCCGTCAGGGAGTGAGCGTCGAGGAACTGGAGATCGAGCTGAACATCCGCAAGACAACCTTGCGCTCGCATCTCAGCAGCATCTACTCCAAGGCGCATGTGTCCGGATGCGTCGAGCTCCTGCAACTCCTGCATCGCGAAGAGACGCCAGAGGACCGCCTGAGGGCTTGATGCAGCCCGATCGGGAATGGACTCTCCCGCATGAACGGGTATCGCTCCGTGTTCCCGCCAATCGGCAGCAAGGCGGCCGTCCGATGCGACTCAAGACGCGTACCCGGTTTGAACTCGTTTCGAGCCCGCATCAGCCGAGGCGAATAAACTGTTCACAAATAAAAGGATTCGCGGCTTAATTCATTTCGTCGACCAAAGATCAGGTTGAAAGAATCAGTTAAGAGAATTCCCTATAATCGCAGCTTTTTCGCTTTAAGGTTGTATTGATTTTTTCCACATTCCCTCGTTAAGCGCAAAATACCTCATTTCAGACGATGACTGTTGTGGATAAATTGCGTCAACATTGTGGCGATTTCTGGACAAGCGCCAGGATCGCATTGGGGCGCATTCTGCGAACCAGACACAAGTCCTAGGACCAGAAATGGGGGAAAAACCTGTGAAACTGATCAAGAAACTGAACCACTTCCTGAAAGACGAGTGTGGTGCGTCGATGGTCGAATACGGCGTCGCACTGCTTGTCGTGACCGGCGTCGGCATCACCTTCATGAGCAACATCGGCTCGATCACCGGAGCAACGGTCACCGATGCTTGTGCTGTCGTGAATGACAACGTCGCCTGCTGACGATCACTGACGCCGCCGCTTCCGAGCGGCGGCGTCACTCCTAAGGTGCGGCGGCGCCAGAAAACGCCGCGGCCAAGCCGACATCGAACATTTCAGGAGGCGAACGTGCGCATAAGATCGCTATTCATGGCAGTACTCGGCTTGGGATTGGCCGGCGGTTCGGTTTTCCTCGCCAAGGAAATTGTGCTCGACCCGACGGGCGCCGCAGTCGCCTCGCAGCCCGAAATCGTAGAGGTCATCGTGGCCCGGGCGCCCATCGCCTTTGGCCAGCCGATCGAGGCGCACCTGCTCAAATCGCAGACATGGCCCGCCGGTTCCATTCCGCCCGGGTCATTCACCAGCTACGCCGCGCTGCTGGGTGAGGGCGCCAGCGACGCACGCCGTGCGAAAAGCCCGTTCTACGAGGGCGAAGTCATCCTGGCCTCGAAACTTTCCGATCCGGGCGAAAAGGTCACCATCGTTCAGAAACTGGGCGAGAACACACGCGCCGTGTCGATCAAGGTCGATGCTGTCACCGCCGTCGGCGGATTCGTGACACCGGGAGATTTCGTCGACATTCTTCTGACCCAGGGCGGCGGCATCGACATGCGGACCGTGACGATCCTGCAGAACATCCGCGTCATCGGGGTGGACCAAAAATCCGAAGAAAACACCGACTCGCCGGAAGTCGCACGCACCGTCACGGTAGAAGTGACGCCGGAGGCTGGACAGAAACTGGCCCTGGCTCAGAGAGCGGGGACGCTCAGCCTCACGCTGCGAACGCTCGACAACGTCGTGGACGAACCGCTGCAGATGATCGACCTGCAAGATCTGCTGCAAAAAGAATCGCCGGTCGAAGAAGAAACCCAAAAGCGGACGATCCTCATCCGCCGCGGCAACCAAGCCGAGGAAGTCCAGCTCCGGTAACACCGGCAGGCTTTCTTCGCCCGAAATGTGACCTGAACCCTGGGAGGCAACTATGTCTGCTCGCCTTCGCCTAAAACAGATCCGTCAAGACGAGGCCGGTACGGTCGCTGTGATCTGGGCCATGGCGCTGGTCATGGTGTTCGGATTGATGGCCCTCTCCTTCGACTTCGGCAAGATCAGCGCCACGCACAGCGAGTTGCAGACCTTCGCCGACAACGTGGCCCTTGCTGCGGCCGGCGAGCTGGATGGCAAGACCGACGCGATCACCCGCGCGACCGCCGCGGCCGCCAACCTCATCGCCGACACGCAAAGCTTCGGCACCGCCAACGCCGCGTTGAATTCGGCCGACTACACGCTGACGTTCTATTCCGACCTGCCAGCCCTTGACACGTCTCCCTTGGATCCGACGGACATAACGACCGACCCAGAAGAAGCGATCTTTGCCTCGGTCGCGGTTCAGCCGCACACCATCGACCTTTTGTTCACCTCTGTGGCCTCGTTCCTGAGTGGCGGCGCGAACAACATATCGGCCACGTTTGCCGCCACCGCCGTCGCTGGCTACACGCAAGCCGCCTGCGACCTGACGCCGGTGATGTTCTGCTTGCCGCAGGACGCGGGGGGCAACACCATCTTCCCGGTCATGGGCGACATGATCCTGCTGCGCAGCGGCGGCCAGGGCGCGGGCTGGGGGCCGGGTGATTTCGGCTGGCTCGATCCGACGGTCTACGCCGACCTGGGCGGCACCTGCTCCGGGCAAAGCGGCAACAACCTGCTGCGTTGCCTGGTCGGCGCCATTCAGAACAAGACCCAGTGCGTCAACCAGCGCGGCGTCGATACCGAGCCTGGGCAAAAGGTCGGCATCGAGGACGCGGCGCTGAATACCCGCTTCGATATCTACAAGGGGTCGATGGCCAGCGCCAAGAACGATCCGAACTACGCGCCTGCGCCGAACGTGATCTCCGGCTACAAGCAGAACTGCCAGCCCAACAAGACCGCTTCGACCAACACGAAGCGGATGCCGCGCAACGACTGCTTCACATCGGGCACGTGCAGCCGGTTCGGGCAAGGGTACATCCCCGCCACCTCCGCCAACTACGCGCAATACATGGACATGAATTTCGGCGACGGGGACGGCATCTATGAACCCAGCGGCGACGACGCTACTGGCGCGTTTGTGGCCGGGCAAGGCGCGGAGGGCGCCTATGCCGGTACGCGCTACGGCCAGTACCTAAACGAGATTGCCTATGGCAATAATGGACCGATCATCCAGGCGCCCGGCAAGGAAGAGAACGGCTACAAGATGTGCGCTACGGTGCCGCCGACCGGCCCGGAACGCCGCGTGATCATCGCCGCCGCCATCGATTGCCAGGCGAACCCGATCAACGGCAAGGAAACCGGCGTTCCGGTCGAG
>JBFKFZ010000149.1:0-3175 GCA_041633555.1 Paracoccaceae bacterium
GTTCGGGCATGACGTGGACGTTCGGCGGCAGCGGGTGAGGCGCGGCCCTCCGCGACCGGGCACTGTCGCCCGTCACTTCGAAAGCGACCTGCGAGTAACTCTCATCGCGGTCGAGCTGCAAGATATGTCCAGCTCCACCTGTCTCCGCCGTCACATCGACGATCAGGTCGATCCGCTGCGCGGGGGCAAGGAGGAATGGTCCCTCCGCCTTCCTTGGCTGGACGAGAGGCATGCCATCCAGCGCAACGATCCAGCCCTCGAGACCGTCCAGCGCCAGTTGAAAGACGCGCGCGTTGGCAGCATTGATCAGGCGCAGCCGCAGACGCTCGTTGCGCTTGACCGGTTGGGACAGATTGTACGTGCCGTTCGTCGTGATGTAGTTCCCGAGCCGCCCGGCATGGCTCAGATCATGCATCGCCCCGAAAGTGTCCGCGATCTGTGCGGTGTCTGGGTCGATCAGCCAATCGTCCAAGATCAGGACTTCTTCGTGATCGATATCGAGGGGCTCAGGTTCCTCGATGATCAGCGCCCCATGAAGACCGCGCGCCATCTGTTCGAAGGATCGGTTGTGCGCATGGTACCAATAGGTGCCCGCGTCAGGCACGACGAAGTCGTAGTCGAATGAGGTCGCGGGCGCGATAGGCTCCTGGGTGAGACCGGCCACGCCATCCATCGCGTTGTCGATGCGGATACCATGCCAATGTGTCGACGTCGCATCGGGCAAGTCATTGATCAGGCGGTTCTGCACCCGTGCGCCCTGCGCCACCCGGATTTCCGGCCCCGGCGCCATACCCTCGAAGCCCCAAATTCGGGTTTGGCCGTAGTTTTCCGGTAGAAGCTGAATATCGGCGACACGGGCGTTGAAGTTACTTGGAGCGGCGGCCGCGGCACCTTTCGCACCGAGAGCTACAAATGCTGTCCCAGTAGCGAGCAACTGTCTTCGGTTGAGTTTCATCGTCGTCAATCGCTCTCAATTCTCGGACATGACGTTGTCCATGATGTAGGTCGCCATAGCAGTGAGGTCAGCGTCGCTCAGAAACGCGGTTCCATAGTTCACGACTTCCGCCATGCTGCCGCCAAAAACGTCACCTTCCGGCGTGATGCCCGTGCGGAGCGCGTAGGCCAGGCTGTCCACGTCCCAACCGCCAGCCTGTAAATCGGAGGAAAGGATAGAAGGTGCGCGTTTGCCACCCGGCAAGCTGTCATTTCCGGCAAAGATACGGGTCGCGATCCGCGCCCCGGCGAAGTTCCGGTCCGTGTGACACGCGCCGCAATGAGCGGCTCCTCGAGCCAGCCATTTGCCGCGGTTCCAGGCTTCGCTGCGTCCGTTTTCGGGGGACGTATCCGGCTCTGACAGGTAGGCGGCCCGCCACAGCTTCAACCCCCAGCGTTGATCGAAAGGGAAACTGGCCTCGTGCTGCGGCGAGGGCTTTGCAACCGCTGGGACCGTTTGAAAGGCTGCCCAGAGGTCGGCGATGTCCTGGTTGGTGAACTGCGCATAGAACGGATATGTGAAGGTCGGATAGTACGGATCGCCCTCCGGTGAAACGCCCTGGCGGACCGCCCGCGCGAAGTCGGATATCGTCCAGGCCCCCATCCCATGATCAGCATCCGTCGTGAGGTTGGGCGGGTAGAAGGTTCCGAAGTCGGTCGCGAGGGGGGCACCCCCGGCGAGAGGCGCACCGCCCGCCTCGAAATCGCTGTGGCAGGCGATGCATCCGGAGGCGCGCGCCAGATAGGCACCTCGATCCACGTTGCCTTCCAGTTGCTCAAGCGTACCGGGTGGCTCGACACCAATCGGCCAGGCCATCAGACCAGCGACGCCCGCGATACCCAAAACACCAAAGAACAAGAGAGACCTGAGAAAGTGCGACATGCGTCAGTTGTCCTCGGCGCGAAACTTCTGGTGGCATGCTGAACAAGTATGGGTGACCGCCATGAAGCCGGCGTTGACGGGCATTTCCGCCAGCATCTCTGTGGACATCATCTGCGTCGGAGCGCCGCCCATCATACCTTGACCCGTTCCTATCATGCCCTGGTTGCCACCCATCATGGTCTGCCCGGACCCCATCATGCCTTGGCCGGTTCCGATCATGCCGCTGCCGGGCATATTGCCGGGTCCTGCCAAACCATTGCCAGCCGCCAGTTTCATGCCTTCTGCACTGGTCCGAAGTGCTTCCGCCAGCGCCGCGAACTCCTCCCAATCCTCCCAGATAACGTCGAGCGCTTCTGACGGTTTTCTGTTGGAGCCTTCGGGGAACAATTCGGTCATCTGCGCGCCGGCGTGACCGATCATCGTATCGGCCGCATTGCGCACGATGTCCGGATCGTAGTCGGATTGGCCGCGCATCAGGGGCGTGAGGCGCTTCATTGCCTCTCCCATCTCGTCCATAGCATCCATACGCTGCTTGACCACGCCGGTAGCACCGGAATGCGCCAATGCGCCCAGCCCGACAGACGAAGCTGCGACGACCGTCAACCAGAATTTCGTTTTCATGTTGCTTTTCCTTCTGCTCGGTTCTCAATCTATCCCGTTCGCGCGTTGAAGCTCGCGCACGTAGGCCACGATCATCTTCACATCGCCATCCGTCACAGCCTCGACGGGCGGCATGTTGCCAAAGCGCCAATGATGGGCGCGAACACCATTCTTGGCCGCCAACAGGAAGGCCGCGTCGCCGTGATGGCTCGGCTCATAGATCTTGTGAACGAGAGGAGGCGCCACGCGGTCTTGTCCGGCAGCATTCGCACCATGACAGACCGCGCATTTAGCCTCGAATGCAACTTGTCCGATCTTGGCGTTGTCGGAGAATGTCTCCGGTACCACGACCTGCACCATGGCAGCACCGCTGGGCCGAGAGTCGGCGGTCTCGGAAGAAACGCTATTTCCGTCGCCACCGCTCCACCAAAAGCCGACGGCAAGGAATGTCGCAATAGCGACAGCAAGAACGGTATAGCGGCCCATCAGATCAGCTTGACCTGCGTGCCGACTGGCGTCCGTTCGAACACCTCTATGATGTGTTCGTTGTAGAGTCCGATGCATCCACTTGACGACCGCCTGCCGATCTTCCGCGTGTCGTGGGTGCCGTGAATTCGATAGTACTGCCACGACAAATGCATCGCACGTGCCCCAAGCGGATTGTCCGGTCCGGGTAGCATATAGGCGGGCAATGATGGA
>JBFKFZ010000150.1:0-3092 GCA_041633555.1 Paracoccaceae bacterium
GTGACGTAGGCCTGTCGAATCCAATCCGTGTCGAGGAGCGCGAGAACGGCAGGTACGAGCTGATCCAGGGCTACCGTCGCCTCTCCGCCCATCGTGCGTTGCGCGATGAGGCTGGCGGGGCCTGGGCCAAAATCCTTGGCCGGCCTTCTTCCCCGTGGGGAAGATATGGCGGGCCCCTACCGACACATGGTGGATGAAAACCTGATCCGCAAGGACCTGTCCTTCGCCGAGATGGCGCGGACGGCGCAGGCCTATGCCGCAGACCCTGAAACCAAGCCACAGAATGTCGATGATGCGGTAAAAGATGTATATAAATCAGCTGACTATCAGAGGCGTGGCTATATTCTCTCTTTCGCGCGCCTTATGGATCTGATCGGACATCTGCTGGACTTTCCGCACGAGGTTCCGCGCAATCTGGGCCTGTCCGTGCTCAAGCGGCTGGAGGATGACGACACGCATGTCAGCGATATTGCCGAGAAGCTGAAGGGCTGGCAGAATCGCAGCATTCAGGATGAACTTGGCGTGCTGCGAGGGTTTGCCGCCGTCGATCCGCGCTATGAGGAGGGATGCAAGCCATTGACACCGAAACCCGTAACGGGGGCAGGGGGCCAGGCGCAGGCCGCGCCTCACGTTCGAACCGTCCCATGCCGTGAGCCGTGTGAAATGTACCGCCGGGGTCGGGCAACTGACGCTGAAGCTGGACCGCGACCTGAAATCTGTCGAGCGGCAGAAACCGGAACGCGGCATTGCCCGGTTTCTGGACGCGCTTGGCTGACGGGGTAGCGGACCAATGTCAGAGGCAATCTTCTCACTCGTCGGGCGCACCGCGCTTGTCACCGGCAGCAGCAGCGGGCTGGGGCTGGAAATTGCGCGGCTTTTCGCTCGGGCCGGCGCGCAGGTATTGATCAATGGCCGGGCGGCGGAAGTTGTCGCCGCTACGGTCGAGGAGATCCGCCAAACCGGGGGCAGGGCGGTTCCGTTCGTGTTCGATGTCTCTGATCCGTCCGCGTGCCTTGCGGCGTTTGATCGGATTCAATCCGAGTTTCGTGCACTCGACATACTGGTGAACAACGTCGGTCTGCGGGATCGCAGGCCGCTCTTTGACCTGGATGTCGATGCGGTGAAACGGCTGCTTGGTGCTGACCTCGTTGCTCCGTTTCAGCTGGCGCAACTCGCCGGCAGACAGATGATCGCTGAAAGTCGCGCGGGCAGGATCGTGAATATCTCCTCCATAGCATCGCTGATCGCGCAGTCGGGTGACGCAGCCTATACGATGGCGAAATCCGGGCTGAACGGCCTGACCAGAGCGCTTGCCGCAGAGCTTGGCCCGCATGGCATCAACGTGAATGCGGTCGCCCCGGGATTTTTCAGGACCGAACCGAACCGGCACGCCGCGAGGGATCCAAAGATTGCGGATTGGCTTGCCCGCAGAACCTCTGTTGGCAGATGGGGAGACCCCAAGGAGTTGGCTCCAGCGGTGTTGTTTCTGGCATCGAAGGAGGCCTCTTACGTCACCGGGCAGGTCTTGGCGGTCGATGGAGGTTATTTGGGGCACTACTAGCGTCCGAAGTTACTTGTCCGGTCTTGTGGTTTTTTCGGAATCTTGTTGGTTGCTGCTTCGACAACGAGGGGAAGCGGTCAGATGCATCTATGGATGGACAGGAGTTTGCGGCGTTCTCTCGTTCAATGGCGCACATCTCCCGAAAGGGGTTATTCCGTTCGCTGTCTTCTTCAACGTTTGCTACGCGTTGTCCAACTGGGAACTCGCGGAGATCATGGCGGAACGCGACGTCCAAGTTGAACACGCAACATTGAGCTGCTCGGTCACGAAGTGTGCCATGCTGGTCGCCGACAAGACACCGCGGATCAGTGAAGGAACAGGCTGCACGAGGCGGATCGAAGTTCCGGATTAAGAGATTCTGGCAAGGAAAAGATTCATCATCTTGTGGGTCGCAGCCGCTCGATCACAATTCTGGTGGGCCGTTCCGAGGTGCCGGGGTTGAATGTTGGCAAAGTTTGCCATAGATTTTGTGCGAAGGAGACCGCTATGGTTACGATGAATGTCTCGCTGCCGGACCCAATGAAATCCTGGGTCGCGCAGCAATCGCAGAATGGGCGCTATGCCAATTCGAGCGATTACGTGCGTGATCTTATCCGCCGTGATCAGCGTCGGGCCGAGGCGATTTCCCAAATGCAGTCGCAGATCGAAGCCGGACTGGCCAGCGGTCCGGCGACCGCCTTCGACGCCGCCGCATTCAAGCAACGAATGCGCGGCGAAAATGGTGGCTGAAGCGGCCGGCTTTCGGCTGGTTCCGGAAGCAGAGCGGGATTTGCAGGAGATCTGGGCGTTCAGCGCCCGTACCTGGTCTGCCGATCAGGCCGACCTCTACATCGACCGGCTGGTCGCGGTGTCTGAATTGCTGGCCGAGTTCCCCGAATTGGCGCGGCTGCGCGAGGAGTTCACCCTGGCGGTGCGGATCCATCCGGCCGGATCGCATCTGGTGGTCTATCGGGGCAGGGCAGAGGGCGTCGATGTCCTGCGCATCCTTCACAATCAACGTAACCTGCTGGCGCTGCTGGACGGGTAGGGCAGGGGAGCCGAATTACATTTCAGTGCGGATCTTAGAGGGAGCTATTGGGGGTGGCTGCGTTTACAATCGATCTGCCATAGAATTGCGTAATTTCAGGAGCGTCACCCGGACTGGAAAGAGCACTTCAAGCAGCACCACGCTGCGCCCGCCATCATTTCTTGCGCTGTCCGATCTTGTCTGGACTTACCCAGAGTGACCCATCACGACGCGCGGGATCGGCTTGCCGGGCGCGGCGTCGATGTCAACGGTACCGCGGTTCAGTTTGATATTCTCTCGGAAGTGGGGTGGCATGCCCGGTTGAATTGGTTGAGGGCCGAAGCGTGGACTGCGGCGCATTTCCACGGCTTTCGCCTCCGCCTGATGCGCTAACTCAGCCGTTTTCGTCGTCGGTTTGGCGGATGTGTATTCTCCGCTCCATCGCCGGTTCGAACAGGACCTCTGCTGCCGCACCCGATCTAGGCGGATCTTGGCGGTGAACACTGGGCCAGAACGGTTCCACCA
>JBFKFZ010000151.1:0-3058 GCA_041633555.1 Paracoccaceae bacterium
CCAAGACCAAGCGTGTAGGTCGTGCGGTCCGACTGGAAATCGACCAGCGGCGCGCCACCAAAGAGCGCGGTATAGACCGCCGGGCTGATATCGAACTCGGTCCACTCGACCCAGCGGACCGAGCCGAAAAGCAGCGTGTCCGCGGCGATGCCGGTCTGGAAATCCAGATTGACCGATTGCGGGATCGTGGTCTCGAAGGGCAGGGACGGTGCGCCCAATTCGACGGTCTGGAATTCGTGCGTGATCGCCGAATTGTAGGTCAGTGCAACGCGCAGCGCGATATCGCGGCGCTCGTAGGCCGCGCCCAGGATGTAGCCGTAGGCCGTGTCATGCGCGGCCGCCAGCGTATAGCCGTTGAAGAGCGCGACATTGCCAGACATCGAGCTGATCCGCGCGCCGCCGAGAACGCTGAAATTCTCGTTGATCTTGTAGCGCAGTACGGTGCTGATGGCGGCATTGTCCAGTGTCGCAGTCGAACCGGCATAGGCATAGCCGGTGCCGGTCTCATAGTTGACACTGGCGCCGACCGGCTGGTCGAGCATGAATGCGAGGTCAAGGCGATCGTCCAGCGCGACCTTCACCCCCAGCGAGAAGGTCTCGTAATCGCCGGTCATGTCGCCTGAGCTTGTGCCGGCGGCGAACGGGCCCAGCGGCAGCAGCTGCGTGCCGCTGACCTCGGGCTTCACCTGACCGTAGGAGAACTCGATATAATTGCCGGGCTCGAAGATCAGAGCAATGCTCTGACCGGATCGGTCGACGCCGCCGGCATAGGCGCCGGAGGCCGTAAGTGCCAGCAGAGCAGCTGCTGAAACCAGATACTTCATACTATCATCCCGTTGAGTGGTTTTTGTTGTGGTTGGCAGTTACCACTGCAAGTGGAACCCGGGCAACGCTTTACGCGACGGAAGGGTGTCGCGGACGGACGATTTTGACGCAACGTTGCTTGGATTCAACGACTCCTGCGCGTCTCGAGCAGAATGTTGAAATAGTTCGCGGCAAAGATCAGTCCGGCACCTATGAAAACGGCCGCTTCGATGGGCTCGTCATAGACCAGCGCGCCGACTACAGCGACCACCGGCAGGCGCGCGAAATCGACCGGTGTGACGACAGCTGCAGGTGCGAGCGACAGCGCCTTTGTCAGGCAGAAATGTGCGACCAGTCCCGCGCAGCCGATCAGCACCAGCCACGGCCAGCTGTGCGCCGAAGGCATCGCGAGATCGCCGTCATAGGCAGCGCAGATCACTCCAAGAGCCGCCTGCATGACGGTCAACCAGAAGAGGATGCAAAGCACCGTCTCTGTCCGCGTCAGAAGCCGGGTGAAGACGGCCGAGCCGGCGAAGCCGACCGCTGCCAGTGCGGCCATCGCGATACCGGGGCTGATCCCCTGCAGCCAGGGTCGGGTGACGATCAGGATCCCGGCAAAGCCGACCAGGGCCGCCAGCACGCGGCTTTGGGTCAGCGGCTCGCCAAGCACGAAGACCGCAAGGAACATCACCCAGATCGGCAGCGTGAATTCCAAAGCGAAGACCTGCGCCAGCGGGATCACCGTCAGGGCATAGAACCACAGGTTCTGGCCGGCGAAATGGCTGAGGTTGCGGATCAGGTGGATGCCAAGGCTGCGGCTCGTGATCTCGTAGCGGCGCCCCGCAAGCTGCACCACGGTCACGACGATGCCGATCCCGATGAACGACCGGTACATCATGATCTCGAACGTATCGAGCTCGAACGAGACCGCACGGCCAGCCACCGCCATCGAGGTGAACGAGACGATCGCCCCGATCATCCAGACCGCGGCCAGCACCGGATTGTTGACTGCGCTCATGCCGCCCCCATCACCTTCGGCCAAGTCATCGCGCCCCGGCAGGGCATTGTCCAGAGACCGCCGGTTCGCGCCCCCGGGGCTAGTCGGTCTCGGTTATCCTGAAATCGCGCGGCACGTGACCCGTCAACTTCCACCAGCCGCTTTCGCGGGAACGGGCCAGATGGGCGTCGTAATCTTCCGGCGAGCGGTAATATTGCCGCACGGCGAACCGGCAGGGATCGGCGGTGGACCGCAGGACCTCGAAGGCAAGGCAGCCCGGTTCGGCCAGGCTCAGGCGGATATGGTCGGGCAGGGCGGCGGCGACGCGGTCGCTTTCCTCCAGAGAGCGGCAGATCATGAAGCCTGTGACTTGGACCCGCGGCATGCGCTCACTCCCATTCGATCGTCCCGGGAGGTTTCGATGTCACGTCGTAAGTGACGCGGTTAATGCCTCTGACCTCGTTGATGATCCGGGTCGCGGTCTCGCTGAGGAAGTCGTGGCTGAACGGGTAATAGTCGGCGGTCATCCCGTCGACGCTCGTTACTGCCCGCAGCGCGCAGGCAAAATCGTAGGTCCGCCCGTCGCCCATCACTCCTACTGTCCTGACCGGCAGGATCGCGACGAAGGCCTGCCAGATCTCGTCATATAGCCCGTGCTTGCGGATCTGGTCGATATAGACCGCGTCGGCCTTGCGCAGGATCTCCAGCTTTTCGCGAGTAATCTCGCCGGGACAGCGGATGGCAAGGCCGGGGCCGGGGAAGGGGTGGCGACCGATGAAAGAGGCGGGCAGGCCAAGCTCGTGCCCCAGCGCGCGAACCTCGTCCTTGAAGAGCTCGCGCAACGGCTCGACCAGCTTCAGCCCCATCTTCTCGGGCAGGCCGCCGACATTATGGTGGCTCTTGATCGTTACCGAAGGACCGCCCGAAAAGCTGACCGATTCAATGACATCGGGGTAGAGCGTTCCCTGGGCCAGGAATTCCGCGCCGCCGACCTCTTTCGCGTGTTTCTGGAACACGTCGATGAAAAGCCGCCCGATGGTCTTACGTTTTGTCTCGGGGTCCGAAACGCCGTCGAGTTCGCCGAGGAACAGATCGCTTTCGTCGGCATGGATCAGCGGCATATTGTAATGGTCGCGGAACATCGCCACGACCTCCTGCGCCTCGTTCTGGCGCAACAGGCCATGATCGACGAAAACGCACGTCAACTGGTCGCCGATCGCCTCGTGGATAAGCACAGCCGCAACCGAACTGTCGACG
>JBFKFZ010000152.1:0-3000 GCA_041633555.1 Paracoccaceae bacterium
CACTTTCTTGCCGGGGGATCGACCTACGTCGCGGTCGACGCCGTCTGGAACGTGCTGAACTCGTTCACGCTGAGCGCCATCCCGCTGTTCATCATGCTGGGCGAGATAATGCTTCGGAGCGGGGTCAGTCAGAAGACATACTCTGCCCTGACACCTCTATTCCAGCGAATTCCCGGGGGATTGCTGCACACCAACATCGCCGTTTGCACATTGTTCGGCGCGGTCAGTGGATCGAGCCTTTCGACGGCCGCCGCGGTCGGGTCCGTCGCCTATCCCGAGATGACCGAGCGCGGCTATGACCGGCGAATGGTCGTGGCTTCGCTTGCCGGCGGCGGAACGCTGGGCCTTCTGATCCCGCCAAGCCTGTCGCTTCTGATCTACGGCGCGCTGACCGAGACTTCTATCGGCCGGCTGTTCCTGGCCGGCCTTTTCCCTGGTCTGCTTTTCGCCGCGATGTTCATGCTCTACATCTTCCTGCGATGCGTTTGCCGGCCTGATCTGGCGCCGAAAAGCGGGGCGAATGCCGGCGCGGCCGCGATCCTGCTCAAGCTGGCGAGCCTCTGGCCGTTCCTGCTTTTGATCCTTTCGATCATGGGCGGCATCGCCTTCGGAATCGCGACGCCGACCGAAGCAGCGGGGGTCGGCGTCATCGCGACAATCGTCGTCGGCCGGTTCTGGGGAACCCTGACCGCCTGGGCGCTGGCCGAGAGTTTCTACGCCGCAATCCTTCTTTTCGCGTCGATCGCCTTTGTGGTCATGGGGGCGACCATCCTTGCGCAGGCCGTCAGCCTTCTTGGCGTACCGCAGTCCATCCTCGAAGCGGTGCGCGCCGCTGATCTCGGCCCGCTGCAGGTGCTTGTCCTGGTCGTGATGATCTACCTGGTGCTGGGCTGCTTCTTCGACGGTCTGTCGCTGATGATCATGACGCTTCCCATCGTGGTGCCGCTGATGGTCGGGCTTGGCTATGACGCGATTTGGTTGGGGGTCATCATCACCATTCTGATCGAGATAGGCCAGGTTACTCCCCCCGTCGGACTCAACCTCTCGGTGCTCGTCTCGATCACGAAAGAAAAGGTTTCGTTGGGCGAAGCCGCCGTCGCCACCATTCCCTATTGGCTGATCTTGCTGGCGGGAATCCTTGTGCTGGCCATGATGCCCCAGATTGCGCTCTTCCTGCCATCGGTCCTGATGTGAGGCGCGCGGATCAGGCCGGGATACGCTCCAGACCGATCGGCAGGGTGTTCATCATCTCGTGCCCGGTTCTGGTGATCAGCAATTGGTTCTCGATGATCATTCCACCAAGCCCGTCGACATACCATGGGCACTCGAATGCCATGACCATGCCCGGCTCGAGGATCACGTCCGACTGGGCAGAGATGAACGGCCATTCCTCGCTCCCCAGCCCGGCGCCAAGTCCGTGCCCGAAATGGCCCCTTGAATAGCCGGGGAATCCCGCGGCCCGAATCGCGGCAAGCGTGACGCCGTGTACCACCGAAAGCGGTTCGCCGGGCCGCAGCAGATGGGACCCTGCCGTGAAGTCCTGCATGAGCGCATCGAAAAGGCCGGTCTGGGTCGGACTGGGCGCGCCGACCACAAAGGTGCGGCCCGTGTCGGACGTGTAACCGTTCACAACACAGCCAACATCGACCTTGATCAGATCCCCGGCACGAACGGTGGCGTTTCCGCCCCAGGGATCTTTCCCGACCGAGACATATTCCCAAGCTCCGCTCAGCGAGCCGCTGTCCTTGTGCCCCCGGATGGCATTCTTCCACACATTGGCAAGCGCGTCGCGCGTCGTGCCGGGTTCAATCACCGCGCGCAGCGCCTGAATGCCGGTTTCCGCGATCTCGACCGCAAGGCGGAGGTGGGCAATCTCGTCCCTGGTTTTGACCATCTTGAGCCGCGCGATCAGTTCCGATGCGTCGACCAGATTCGCATTGCCAAGCGCGGCCTTGAACGCGCCGACGTCCCTTGCGGAGATCGCGGAGGCCTCGAATCCGATCCGCCCGCCATCAAGACCTCGCTCGCTCAGGATATCCGCCAAGTGGTGGTAGCACAGGACCGGGTCGAAGGTCTCGGGGCGCTGGAATCCTTCGCGGCGACCCGCGGAATGCCATGCTTGGGCGAGCGTCTCTTCGGGCGAGAGGTTCCGGTCCGTGTCCTCAATCTTCGCTGTTTCGACCCATATCGGGCTTTCGCGGACATCGGTCACATGACTGGTCCTGCGAAAGGCAGGCGCAAAGAGATCGCTGACCACCGCCGCCTCTTTCTGCCCCGCATCCGCGGGAACCAGCACGGCAACGGCGCCTGCCCTGCGCCACATAGTGGCGACCCCCGGCAAAGCCCCCGTCGCATAAAGAAAGCTTTCGGGAGACAGAAATATCACTGCATCGATTGCGGCATCCGCCATCAACTGCCCGGCTCGTTTGCGGTCAAGGCCTGCCATGAGGGTCTCGATTCCTTCGTCGCGCTGCCTGTCCCGTTCCTACCACGACCATACCGGGCATTCCGAGATACAGACTCAAGGATAATCATGCCGGCGAAATCAGTTGCAGCCAGTTCACTGGCGCGAATTCAACCTCTGCTTGCCCCCGTTTCAGTCACACACGTGTCGGCAATGCTGCCCGATCTGCGGATGGCTGGTTTCGGAAAGCCGCACTGCAGCGTCATGCGACCCGCTGAACGGCATCTGTGGGTGGCTCCTGCATTGCAAGAGTTTTTTGGTGATATTTGCGGTCGCTTTCGTCTGTACCGTCGTCTGTCCGGCCTGTTTGCGTGACGTCGTTGTCGCCACTGGCCCTGATGAATTCCGCAAGCGAGGTTCCAATCGGGTTATCGGCCTCAGAGGGCCACTGCCATTCCCGGAGTGTCCTTGCTCTTGGTTGACTTATTTCCGCATCATCACTTCAACGTCTTGCATCTCGTGGGCAGTTGGCGTGGTTAGAACGCTGGCTGCCGGTATTCCTGTTTCTTTGTGAGCATCGCCCAGATGGCCCGGGC